>CANJPQ010000011.1 GCA_947476275.1 Fidelibacterota bacterium | reverse complement strand
GGCCGACGGTCTTCGGCGACGCCAAGATGACCACGGCGTTGCTCGACCGCCTCACGCACCACTGCGAGATCGTGGAAACCGGCAACGAAAGCTGGCGATTTAAAAACAGAGAATAACCGGCGCCTGAGAGCGCCCTCCGTCGATGCGCAGCGCTACGCAAGGGCTCCGCGCATCGCCTCCGGGCGATACCGACAGGGGTCCCTATTGGATGCCGATACGGGGTCCCACTTCGCTGCCGATTGACAATCGTTTTCGAGGGCAAGTATTTTGAGAAGGGTGGGATTGCAGTAGCCCAGCGGGAACTTGTTTCGCAGACCTATCAGGCATTCTTCTACCGGGCGCTCCCTCACGTTCCAGGGAAAGCGTCGGGAGGCAAAATTTCTCCTGCGTGGGATTACGACTATGCGTGCCTCTTGGCGTACGACGCTTCCGAAGAGGGAGCACTAAAGGCAGCCTGGGACAGCTTACCCAGCAAAGTGAAGGGCGGGTTTTGGGACGGCGCGAGCGTTTACGTGATGATTGTACGTGGTCAGATTGACCAGCCCGCATAGGGGTAGGCGGAAAAGTGCAGTTAAAGCGGGCGCCGTCATCTTCAGGGCAGGAACCCGCGCTGGAGACGGCCACCGGCCGGCTCCTCCGATATATTGGTTCGATCACCGACCTTGGATCGCGGGCTGGCCACGGGATGTCCTCGGTCTCTGTGGTAACGTGCCCGCGCGAGGGAGGCAGAAACCCCAATGGCGTTCATTTTCTACGACACCGAGACCACCGGGGTGGACACGGCGTTCGACCAGGTCCTCCAGTTCGCTGCCATCAAGACCGATGACGACTTTGTCGAACTCGACCGGTTCAATTTCCGCTGCCGATTGCAGCCTCACGTGGTGCCGTCCCCGGGAGCCGTCCTGGTTACCGGCGTCACGATTGATCAGCTCCTGGATACTTCCCTACCGTCGCACTACCAGATGGTCCGGTCGATCCGGGCAAAATTCATCCATTGGGGCCCTGCGACCTTCATCGGATACAACTCTATCCGGTTTGATGAGGAGCTGTTGCGCCAGGCTCTCTATCAAACCCTCCACGATCCATACTTTACGAGCATGCACGGCAACATGCGTGTGGATGCGATGCACGCGGTGCAGGCCGCGTCTCTATTCGCGCCGAATGTGATTGCCATGCCTCTCGACGGGAAAGGTCGGCAAAGTTTCAAGCTAGACCGTGTCGCACCCGCGAACGGCTTCGACCATACGAATGCGCACGATGCACTTGCGGACGTTGAAGCGACTATTCACATGTGTCGGCTCATCCGCACGCGCGCTCCCCATATCTGGGAGGGGCTGATGCGAGCGACCACCAAAGCAAAGGTCATGGAAATCTCCGATCACAACGAGCAGCTTGCACTCGGCGAGTTCTACTATGGCCGAGGGTCGGCTCGGCTCGTTACGCCGCTGGGCAATAATCCCAACGATCCAGGGCAACTGCTATTCTTTGACTTGGTCAATGATCCTGACAAAATACGCGATCTTTCGGATGACGAACTTTCGATTGCACTCGCCCGATCCCCCAAGATTGTTCGCACCTTGAGGGCAAACCGAAATCCGATTTTATTTGATAGATCACTGCTACCGGATAACACCATTGATCTTCAACCCGACGAAATCGAGCGTCGTATAAAGATAGTACGCAACGACGTGGTGCTCCGGGATCGGCTCATCCAGCGACTAATTGCGGATAGAGAGCCCTTGATTCCGTTGCCGCATGTCGAACAGCAGATTTACGCAAGGTTCCCGGATCGGAGGGAGCAGGCTCAACTGGACAGGTTTCATGATACAGACTGGGGTACGCGGTATTCCATGCTCGGAGAGATTTCTGATATTCGTTTGAAATCGCTCGGACGGCGCCTTGCTTACTTCGAATGTCCAGACGTGCTTCCAGGCAGCGTGCGTGACGATGTTGAAAGCAAAATAGCGCAACGTCTTATGTCATCTGATCCTGAGACGCCTTGGTTGACATTGCCACGAGCTATTCAGGACGCGGGCAAAATGATTGAACAGCTCAGTGGTGCTAACGCCGATAGAATTGCTGGCCTGAAAGCACACCTGAAATCGCGCGTAGCCCAATTAAGCGCCTCAACATCACGAACAACCACCTAGGTTTGCTTCCTTCGCTGGATGACGTCCTTCGTGGATTGATCGAGCGAGGCGCGCATGGGCTGCCCTGGGCGCATCAATGCAGCGAGAAACGGACGACGTTCTCACCTGCGATAGTCACCACTTATGCTTCCTCGACGAACGATACGGTATTCGCACCGAGACGCGAGAACAGCCTGTTGCGGCAGGTGAAGACCAGGATTTGCGTGCGCTTCGCGGCCCGGTTCAGGATATCGAACATGCGTTCGATGCGATCGTCGTCTGAATAGACCAGGGCATCGTCTAGTATGACGGTCGCGGGACGCTTCTGCTCGCACATCAGATCGGCCAGCGCGAGACGCGTCAGGACGGCGATCTGCTCCTGCGTCCCCATGCTCAGATGGTCCATTTCCTCTTCCGTGTCGCCACGGAGCAACCCGGAGATTCGCAAATCCTCGTCCATGACGATGCGCGAGCCGGGGATGAGCATGCCGAGATAAGGCTGCACGCGGCTCACGACCGGTTCGAGGTACTTAGCCTTCGCCTCGCTCTCGGCGCCTTTGATCGTCTGGAGGAGGAGGGTGAGGACTTCGGCCTCCTCGGCAAACGCGCGCACCTGCGCCTGAAGCCGCTCGCTGTCCGCCTGCTTGTCCGCAATCTGCTCGTCGACGCCCAGGCTGGCCGTGGCGGCGATAGACGCCTCCAGTGCGGCGATGCGGGTATCGAGCGCGGAGATACCCCTCGTCAATCCATCCTTGGCCGAGCGCAGACGCGACAAGGTCGCATCGTGCGCGTCGAGGTCGATCTCCTCGGCCGACGCAGCATCGAGAGCTTCACGCGCTTTTGTACGGACCTGCGCAAGCCGCGCGATCTCCTTTTCGAGATCCTCGTCGCTCTGGCCCGTAACCAGTCCGGTCAGAAAATCTTGCTTGTTGGCGATCAGTTCCTCGACCGCCCGCATATCGGCGCCGGCTTGCGCGGCGGCCCGCTCGGCGGCGGCCTCCTCCGAGCGCAGACGGGTGACTGTCGCTTCCTGGGTGTCGACGGCCTCGTGGGATCGCGCAACTTCGTCCCTCGCTTGGGCCAGCGCGGTCCTCAGGGCCTCCTCGTCCGCGGGCGCGCCGTTATCGAGCTTGCCGAGCTCGAGCTCGAGCTTGGCCTTCAGCGCCGCTACCTCAGATTCGACGTCGGCGACTGATTTAAGGCGCGCGTCGCCGATTGCCTTGAGCGTGGCCTTAAGAGCGGCCTGCGGTCCCTGCAGCTCGCGCTCAAGGTCGCGCTTGCGGGTCAGACTCGCGCGCGCCTCCGTAACCGAGGTAACGCCGCAGCCTGCAAGCTTTTCACGGAGTTCCGCTTCCGCAAACTCGATCGCCATTTCGAGCTTGGCGATATTCTTGATCCGGGGATTGATGCTGATCGTGCCGACCTTCTCGACTTCGATCAGACTCGATACCGAAGCCTGTACGGACGAGATTCCTTCCGGAAGCGCCACACCGTCCAACTTCACCGCTGCGGCCCCATGGGCAGTCAGGTCGAAACTGACCTCTGTCGCCGCAGCCGCTTTACCGGCGCGCGCTGTCACCAGGCCGCGCTCGGCTTCCTCAATCTCCTCGAGATCTTCCACCGTCAGCGCAATCGCGTCTGCCTGCGCCTTCTTGTTCTTCACGTCGTCGGCGAACTGGTTCAGGCGCGTTAACGTCTCAGTCAATGCCGTCAACTTGACGCCGAGGGCGACGGTCCCGCGCGCCAGCTCAAGCTTGTCCTGCGCGGCACGCCCCTCTGTGAGCTTCGTGCGCAGGGATGTGAGCGTGCGGGTTTCTGCGGCCAAAGCGTTCGTGGCATCGGTGGCGGCATCGTGGGCGGTTTTGGCACGCGGCGAGACCTCGCCGAGCCGGCGCGTCTCCGCGGCAATTTCCTCAGCCAGCGCCGCGCGCTGAGCACGCCTGGTTTCAGCAGCCGTCAGATTGGCGTGGGCAAGATCGTGCTTCACGCTCAGCTCGCGACGGGCGCCCACCTGCTCCAAGGCGCGGGTTCGTGCGGCATCGGCCTCGGTGATCTTCTTATCGTAATCCTGCTCGCCGCGTTCTTTGACGAGCGCGGCACGTTCAGAGCTTGCGGCAGCCAATGCGTCGATGTCGTTCGTCAGCACCGAACGCTTGGATTTCAATACGTCGATTTCCGTAACGATCGCGTCCTTTGCCACGATGGCAGCCCTGTAGGCTGCCTTTGGGGCGGCGCGATCTTCGGTCACGATGGCACTCAGTGCGGTCTGGATGGACTGACGGATCGCCTTTCCGCGCTCGCCGCCGACAACCTTGCCGACGTGGCTCTCGATGCATTCGCCGATCGAGCTACGGGCGCGTTCTGACATCGCCGGAGGATCGACGGACTTACCCTGCTCGACCCAGAGCATGCCCCAGATGTCCGTTTCGCCCTTCTTGACGTCCGGGTCGTATCCGAACATCCGCTTCAGCTCGGCTTCCGCAGCCTCGCCCTCGAACCGCCGGCCCTTTGCGTCCGTGAGCACGGCCTTTCCCGCCGCACCCGCAAAGCGCTTTGCGATCGTCCAGTCCATCCCGTCGATCTCGAACGACATCGTCACTTCGGGGATGGTGCGGTTCGTCCAGTGGCGCAATGCCGTGACTTCCTTGCGCGAGGACGTCGCCTTTTCGAAGACCACGGCGTTTATGGCGCGCATTAGGGTGGACTTGCCGAACTCGTTGCGGCCAACAAGGACATTAAGGCCCGGCTTGAGGTCGGCGATCTTCGCCGTGCCCGTGAATCGCTTGAAGTTACGGACTTCGACTGAAACGAGTTTCACGATTCACCTGCCTGCACGTGCTCGAGGTAAAGCTGATTCAGGGCAAGAGAAGCGACCCGCGCGGCGGCCGGGTCACTTGGGTCCTTTGTGATCGCACGCAACCGGTCGGCGGCGACGCGGATGAATCCGCCGCGGTCGATGGCGTCGAGATCGTCTTCTGTCGGCAATGGGATCAGACGGTCCCGCTCCAGCCGAAGGGCGGCAACCGACGCACCGAAGCGCTCGACAATCCTGGAACTGAACTCCTCGAGGCCTTTCAATGACAGCGTTCCGGCGATCCGCAGCGAAACCACGGCCTTCCCAAGATTCGGCTCGAGGGCCCGCATCTCAGCTTCGAGCGGTTCGATCTGATCGTCCGAGATCACAGTGCGCTCCAGAAGGTGCCAGGCATACTGGCCTGTCTCTACCGGCGTGACGCGCGGCGGAGCCGAAGGCCCATCGATCTCCACCAGGAGCGCATGACCGCCATTGCAGCGCGTCGGGCTGGCCTTGCCGCCGACCTTGAAGCGATCAGGCTCGGGCGTTCCTGAATACCAGATGCGCTCGTCAATCTTCTGCTGACGGTGCCAGTCCCCCATGGCGAGGTAGGTAAGGCCGGCAGTCTGCGGCCGGCGCGGGTCGATGTAGTTCTTCGCATCGCCCTCGCTATCGAACCCCGTGATCGATCCATGAGCCATCCCGATCCGCACGGCTCCTTCTGGGGTTGATGCTTCGTCCATCCATTCGGACAGGTCGCTGGCGGAAGAGATGTGACGCAAGGGAGCCGGGAGGAGATAGCCGACCGCATCGGCAAGCGGAATCTGAAGCGGAGCCGCCTCTAGGCACGGCCGCACGTTTTCAGGCAGTCCACTTCGCGTTAAGTTCGCCCATAATCCGCCGTCAGTATGCGGATCATGATTCCCGGGCAGCAACCACCAGCGGATCTTCGGGAACTGTCGCATCGTTTCGATGGGCTTACGCAGAGTCACACCGGACACATGGGCGTGTTCGTAGACGTCTCCGGCAATGAGGATGTCAGTCACGCCATGCTCCACGGCCCGCTCCCCCAGCCGACGGATTACCTGCTGGCGGGCTTCGCGTAGGACAGCCTCGGTGTCACGATCAAAAAACGCATACCCTTTGCCGATCTGCAGGTCGGATGTGTGGATCAAGCGCATGAAGGGAACTCGTCTCGATAGAAATTAGTCCGCCACGCTACCTTTAAACGAATTTTTACCTTTTTAGAAGGAGCGCCCGCCCTTAAAATAGTTGGGTGCATCGCGAGTTCATCTCCTCAACCTTATGAATGAAACGGCTGGACTGGCGGGTCGCATATCATGAGGTGCGTCGGGCCGAGCATCGGAAACCTGGCCCGACATTCTGGCACGTCATCACGCAGCGCCGAGGATTGGTCAGCATGAGCACGAGTTAACGTCTACCAGTCAGGCGATTGACGAGAGCCCGCCAGAAGCCCGGCTTGCTGCTGTCGGCAGACGGAGCGCAAGGCGCAGTCTGTGGCACCTGCGGGGCGACCGATGGCTGCTTGTAGTATTGCCCTCTGGCCGCTCGATGCCGGCGGCGACTTGTTCGTCGCTCCAGTCACCGGCTTCCGCGATGCGCCCGCGGGCGATGATGTAGTGCGATCGGCAAGCGAGCATCCAGTTGCCGACGGGCGGACTGAGCGAAACGGCACTCGCTCCGCTCCGTACCGCATTCACCGTCCAGAAGCGTATCTAACAGTTTGCCAGTCAGTCGCACACTAAGATACTTCTAGTCCTCGCTCGTTGGTCTTTTGGGGGCCGGCGAGCGCGTCGAATTCCGCGGATATTGTCTGCATGCGCGCAATAGATCTTTACGCAGGCGTTGGCGGCTGGAGCTTAGGTCTGCGCCTGGCAGGGGTGGAGGTGGTAGCCGCTTACGAATGGTGGAAACCCGCCGTAGAGACCCATCGCCTAAATCTCGGTCACGATGTTGTGTCTACGAATATTCGTGAACTCGATCTCGCTGCGCTACCAAAGAAGATCGACTTCGTGGTGGGCAGCCCACCATGCACTCAGTTCTCCTATTCAAATCGCGGCGGGGCCGGAGATATCTCTGACGGCCTGTTGGACTTGGTGAAGTTTTTCGAGGTAGTCACCTATCTCAAGCCACGTTACTGGGCGATGGAGAATGTGCCTCGGGTCGCGAAGGTAATTGAGGAGGGATTCAGTACGCGTGGGCACCCGCTATATCGATTCAGAGAGCTTCGGCCCAATGTAGCTGTAATAGATATGTCTGACTTTGGGGTTCCGCAGGCGCGGCGGCGTTGCATCGCGGGAGTGCTGCCGTTCGAACTCTTGCGTAGCTACGCGTCAAGACTGCCAAGGTCGAATTTAGGAACGGTCATAAGTACTCTGGATGCGAAACTGGTGACCGATCCAGTTTGGGGGGTATCTCTGCGGCGAAGCCAGGTTACGGAGATGGAGACAGAAGCACCGCTCAATTCCGAGGAGCAGCGTATGAATTGGGACGCCAAGCTCTTTCACCCCGTCTACAACAACATGTCATTTCCGGATGATTTGTCAGTCCCCGCCCGAACTGTTACGGCCACTTGTACCCGCGTTTCTCGCGAGAGCATCGTAATTGAAGAGCATGCGCGACCAGGGCTTTTTCGCCGGCTTTCTGTACGCGAGCGCGCTTGCCTACAAAGCTTCCCTATCACTTACCAGTTCTTCGGGAGGTCTTTTTCAGAGAAGGTGAAGATGGTGGGAAATGCTATTCCACCCGCCTTCACCTATCTGGTGGCGTGCGCCGCGCGGCAAATCCCACCGAGGGCGCTGAAGCTCCCTTCCTCCGTCGGAAAAGGGTTAAAGGCTCCATCTCACCTACCTAAGCCGACGCGTCCAGATCAAGAAGGTCATACCTATCCGGCAACGCGGCGCTTTCGCGCTGCAATCAAAGGTCTTCGCTTTAAAAGCGGCATGAGGTTTGAACTGGCAAATTCAACTTCGTCAGGCGGGGTTGAGTGGCGAGTCCGTTTTTTTTACGGGCCTTCCAAAGATATTCGTGAGATCGAGCTTGGTAGCCGTATGTATCGGCGCCTCAGTCAATCGAAGTTATCGCGCGAGCTTCTTGAAACTGTGGAAAAGGAAAAGACTGCGTTGCTCCGCAGGCTAAAGACAACCTCTCCCAACGCTTTACAAGACGCCTGGTCGCGTCGAGGTCAAGGCTGCGGACCATATGAAATCGCAGACGCCTTAGCGCACGTAGCCGAAGCTATGTTTCGCCAAATAGGCAAGTTGCCAGAGACCGCCTGGCATGCTTCTGCCAAATTGGTCATGGAGGCTGCGGGAGAGTTAGATGACCGGACCCCGGCATCAAGGCGTACAAAACTTGAAGTGAATGCTTCCGCAATTCTGTCCGGTCTTATTGTGGGGTGCTGGTTTAATACTCTCGAGTGGCATCGAACGGCGCAGGTTGCAGCATGACCGCGCTTTTATCAGGCAAACTTTTCCATGAACGCCGAGAAAGGGATTGCCGCAGTTTTCCAGACGCCTTGACCGCATTCATTGGGAACGTGCCGAAGCATCTCTGCTGACGGAACTTTCGCAAGGCGAGGCGCGTCAATAGTAGACAGGTCCCATAAGTGAAATTGATGATTCGGTGCTTCTGTAGCAATCTCCCATTCGTTACGGGTGATTATAAGTAGCCCCCGGAGCCCAACCACAGATGCCTTTACCTCGATCGGTAGTGGGACAGTGCTTGCACGGTCGACAACAGACAAGACGTCATAGCCATCTTCATTGTTGTCGATAGAAACCCATCGTGGGGCCGTACCGGTCCTCTCCTGTTCATGGGCGATCGTCAGTCGCTCACCAAGCCTGCCAATTTCAACCTGACGATCGCTTCTCTTGCCGTGGGCAATAGAAGCCAAAGCGTCCCAAAATTTGACCACCTCTTCGGTCGAGCCGCGCGTTACTTCAGCTTCAGCTAAAACCTGCACTATGCTGGAATGCGCAAACGCAAGCACTCGAGCTCGCCCAAACGTGGCACTTTGCAGCCATGGCGGGCCTGCAGCAGATGCGTAGTCCAACAGCGTCTGCCGGAGCATCGGAGGGTAGTCGCCTAATTTGAGAACGCGGCATCCGAAGTTTGTCGCCTGCACCCTACCGCCGTCGTTGAGCGCAACCCATCCAACTGACTGCGTAAATTCCAAGACATTGGAACAGGCAATGCCTCCGATGCGCCTAATCCCTTCTACAAGATCACTCACGACAAGGGGCTGCTCTCCTATGAGACGCAGCATGTCGAACGAAGCCTGAGCCAACCCGGGGGAGAGTTGGATCAATTCGCGGGCCCTCCCAAATCTCTGACAAGGGCTTTCACATCGTCAGAATCCAATCCGGTCGCATATTCGTCGGCATCGTCGACTTCGACGGCTGATGGATCAATGGGAATTGGATCGGTCACCAGAGATGCATCTTCTAGAGCAATCGCCATCTGTCCGATTTTGAAACCGAGCCGGTGACGTACCGTCTCGTCCACCGTGCCGACGCATTCAACGATCTCGATGTTCGTCGCTTGATCTGCAGTCAGACCGAAGCGATGGATGCGATCTTCGGATTGCAAATAGTGAGCGGCGTTAAAGGTCCTATCCAAATAAATCGCATGGTGACAGACGCGGTGAAGACTGATGCCCTCACTCGCTGCGGCCGGATTGGCCACCATCACACGGACGCTAGGATCATCATGAAATAGTTTTATCTTTCCTTCCCGCGATTCATCATCATCGTCACTCCCAGCATCAACCCCGCCGTGGATGTACACAGCCCCGAGGTCGGCCAAGCGCGAGCTCAGGTACTCCACGTTTCGGACGAATGATGACCAGATAAGGACCTTGTGCCCGCCCCTAGAAAGTTGGCGAGCGCGCCTTAAGGTATACTCAAGCTTTGGCCCCTCTCCCTCCGCAAGTACGTTTGCCAACAAGTCTTTGTTCGCGAAACCTATTTCGGAAGAGAGAAGCGAAGGGTTTGAAACAAACTGAAGTAGTCTCGCGACGGATCTGCCGAGATTACGAAACGCCTGTCTACTTCGAGAATTTAGTGCCGCGTGGGATTCGCGGGCGACCTCGTGCCGCATAATATTATAAAGCTCAGATTGAACCGGACTCATTGGCAGGCTTACCAATGAGCGCGTTACCGGAGGAAGACCAAGCTCTGACTTCTTCGTCCTCACGTAGATAGGTCGCATCAGGTCGACCACGTTCTCCTGTTGCGCTGCGATCTCGGGGTAAAGAAACCGAAATTGTGGCACCAGGTCCGCGGTAGATTGCGGCATTGGTGTACCAGAGAGGATCAGCTTTCCCACAGGAAGATGTGAAAGATTCAGCACCGCACGTGCGGTCGCGGCACCGGTTCCGCTTTTTATTCTGTGACTCTCGTCGAGGAAAAGGTGGGTCCTATGTTCTGATAAGTACGCGGCAACAAGATCTTGAACACGAACCAATTGCTGATACGTTATCAACATGAAGCGCGGATTGCTTGATAGGGCCCATGCAATACGATCCTTACCGCCGCGCAGTCTTATAAATCCCTCAGACAAGTAAGGCACGCACTCAGCTAGTTGCTCATCCCAAGCAGCGAACGCATTCTTAGGCGCAACGACCAATAAGCAATCATCTGCGTTTGCTCTGTGGAAAAAGTACGCGAGCGCTTCTGTGGTTTTCCCAGCACCAGGCACCGAGAATGTAGCCGCGGCAGGCAAGGCACCTATGCGGGCCACATTCCTTTTCTGCTCCGCCGATAACTTTCGGACGAAACCTATATCGTCCAATCGACTCAACAATTCCGTCTCTAGCAAAGGCGGCGCGTCTATTGCTTCGCGGTAACTTTCCGCGGACCGTCGTGCCTGCGCCAACAGCTCGGATGCCTTCTCACTTACGTGAAGCGACACTCCTGGCTGCAAACTGTGGACAACAAAAACCTCGAGGAACTGCTCTCGGGCGCCGGCGAAACTCCACCAGGGTAAGGACAGCGTCCTTGCGCCCTCTTGGGACGCATCCGCGCTGTTATCGAATACGACCCTGGTAAGAAGGGTCACCCAGGGCAAGTCCTCATCGGACTTGTCCCAACTTAGTTGGGCCCTCCCAGATGCTTCGAGATAGTCGAGCTTAAGCATTTTTGGTCAGAAACTTTCTTATCTTTGCAACGTGAGCCTCTATTTCATCCAGCTGCGCGGCCACGCCTATCGTTTTCGATTCTGGCCGAAGCCCGTCTTTCACAGCCGACGTAAGTGTCGCATTCGCCTTGGCGCACGACTCCAGCAGATACCCCGTAGTTTTGGTATCCCGCTTCAGCTGTCGTTGGGATTCAAGAACATCGGCGATTACGTCACGCGCCTGCTTTATCGTCTCAGGCTTCTTCAAAGCCGCAACAATTCCCGCATCAGAAAGATTTGGCCTCGCTGTGATACCGCCGCCAAATAGCTCCTCCAGCGGTTTGGATGGGGTGACACTTTCCACCGTAAATTCTTGCGCTAGGCGCTGAGTCACTTGGTCTAGGTTCGCTGCAAGGGCGGGAATCGCTTCATACAAACGTCCAACGGAGTTTGGATCATCGATCAGCGCGAATGCAGCTTCCTTGAATAACTCCTGCTTCGCGACGCCACTAACCTTCACACGCCACTGCACAAGTCGTCGAAAAGCGAATTCATGAGGCGAGACCTCTGACCATATGTTTTCTTTACCTCGCGACTTCAGATACTCGGAGGCGTAGGACCGCATATCGAGTAGCTCCTGCACTTCCGGCTGTTTCATACCGTAGAGTTCGGCAAGCTCTTGCGGACTTACTCCGCCTCGCATTCTGCTGTGCATCATATTTGCGAGCGCATCCCAGTTGTAGTCTGCTCGGATGTCCTTCTGGACCTGAAGCGTCGCTTCGAGCCGATCGATCTCACGATCGCTGCAGTGTGGAAGAACTGCAACGTCAATATGCCGGAAGTGTCCGTACTTATCTGGATCGTCGGCTAGTAATTGGCGCCACGTTGATAGCCGCCTGTTCCCGTTAATAACGAAACCATTTTCGTCAAGCAGGATGGCCTCCACCTGTGCGTTGGCTGTGTTTTCAAAGTACTTGGACAGCTCGGCCTGACGACCTAGCTGAACAAGCAACTTGTGTTGGGCTTCCTGAGCGTCCCAAAGTTCCGAATCGCCAGAGAATAGGTCCCTGCGCTCCTTTGGATGCTTTGCTAAGTATTCGACTTGAAGAGAGGCGGTTCGCCCGTTCGCCATCCTGTATTTTGGCAAATCGATGGGCACCCGGATTATCGATATGTCTTGAGGACGCCCCTGAAAAACTATGCGGGTGGTCGGAAGATCCGCCTTTTTTTGAAGATTTTGGAACTCAACTATTCTCGCCGGCTTTGGCCATCCGAATTTTGAATTCGGCCCAAGCGTTGACTGCACGTCTTCTGTCATGGCCTCACTCCAACCCAAAGATAAGTGCGGGAACGTGAAACACTTTGCGGAATATCTCGAGCTCGCGTTCCAATCGAAGTGAGTGGGCGATGTTGTCTCCGAGCACTAACGCAAGTGGTTGCGACGGTAGAATAAGCGCTGCAGCAGAAATTGAATTATCAAGATACAGCGTTTGAAGCTTCATCAGGTCTGCATACATTCTGGCCATATTTCCCGTCTGGAGACACAGACCAACCGATTCTTTCATAGAGGTGATGGTCATGTCTGAGTTCTTCGCTACGGGCACCTCGCTTGACCAACCATGGCTCATAAGAGAACTGATTATGGCCTCACGAATTCGCGTCGTCGCACCTCGCTCCGGACGCACCTGTACTGAAGCAATGGCAACTTCGATTTCCTCTTTGGTCCTCGGCGGGACGCGGTTGATTCCATTGCAATGGCTATGCGTCGAGAATCTCAAAGCTCGTCTCCCCAGCTCATCTCTTCCTCTTACTATTAATTACTTTCAGGCGCGCGAAATAGTCGAAGGGGGGACGTAGCTCACCGTACACTGCTTCTTTAGGTCGTAGAGTGCTTCAACCCCCCTGCCTATAATCAAACTATGCTCGCTGAGCGCACCGTCTTCTCCACGAACCTCTATGTCGATAAAGCGATCGTGAAAGTCTTCCTCGCTTGTGCGCCGCGGCTGCCGCACCAAGCTGAGCCGGGGAGTGTGCTGCGAAAATTGCTGAGCGAATGCAGAGCCAAAGCTCCTGCGCTGCATTGTTTCTGGCAAATCACCCTGCGCATCTGGCGCATACTGCACTGTGATCGCCCCGAGTGATTTGGCTACAGCTCTTAGAGAAGACAGCAACGAAATTTGGGCATTTCTAGATTGTGATCTCGCTAGGGCGTAAGGATCGCGGATATGCACGTGAGTAATATTCGCGCCGCGAAATAGCGCCAGAATTTCCTCTGTGGGGCGAGGATCTCCGGCAGAGATTCTCCAGACCCTGGGCATATTCTCTCCGAATCGACTGGGCTCGACAGTCCTGGGATTTGACCTCTCACTTCCTGTCTCGCGGACTGTCTCCGGACCATTCCGGAGCCGGGTCGCCCCTGCGACCTGACCGAATAGCTCCGTTAGATCAATGTCCGGCCCCTCTCGTGGCGCAAACAGATTTTGCGTTAGTTGGCGCTTTCGGTCGATCAGCGCGTCTAACCGAATATCGAAGCTGGACGGTCGCAGCAGTGGATCGGGATGTACGGCCATCGGTAAATAGATGTGCACATCCTTGGTCTGGCCCATGCGGTACACCCGGTCCGTGGCCTGATCTTCAACGGCCGGATTCCACCAGCGTGATAGGTGGATGACGTGGTTCGCCTCAGTTAGGGTCAACCCTACGCCACCCGCCTTGGGCGACAAGATCAGCACGTCAAAGCCGGATTCTTGGCCCTGGAAGTTCCGGACAATGTCTTGGCGGCGAGCGCCTGCGACCGTACCGTTTATTCGCGCCGGAGGTCGACGTAGCGAATATCGACGGTGAATAATGTCGCTGAGCTTCTCCTGCATCGCAAGATCTTCTACGAAGACTAGTGCTTTCTCTCCCCGCTTACAGATGTCGTCGAGAATCTGTAGAGCCCGGATTAATCGAGCTGAAGCTGCAATGTACTCTTCGTGTTCCACGGTGGAACCACGGGGATGAATGGGATGCAGCGACACCCCCCGCATTGCCGCCAATGTCGAAAGCATTCCGCCAGTGCTCATGGCATTCGAGCCAGCCAAAGTAGCTGCGCGTAGCACAATTTCTTTGTATGTCGCCGCCTGCAAGGCCGGCATATCAACTTCAATTCGATGAATTTTCTTGTCAGGGAGACCATCCAAGCAGTCAGCCTTAAGTCGCCGAAGCATATATGGCGGCTTAGCGACGGTATCTTCTGTGAGCGTGTCCCGAAGTGCAGACAGCGCTTGGCTGTTATCGGCGGGGTGACGTCGTTCGAAGTCACGGCTGGATCCAAGAAGACCTGGGGTAAGAATGTCCATCAAGGACCAAAGATCTTGAAGCCGGTTTTCTACCGGTGTGCCGGTCATGCCCAAGATGAACTGGCCATGAATGGTCTTTGCCGCCCTCGTCAATTGGCTGGCGGGATTTTTTAGTTTCTGGATTTCATCAAATATGATGAGCGCGAACCGGCTGCGAGCGAAGCTAAAGTGATAGTCTCGGAGCGTTTCATACGTGGTTAGGACCACTCCGGCGTCTCGCCACGCTTCCGCCTTGAGAGCTGAGCGTCCCAACTCGATATCGCGATCTCCGAAACTATCCTCTTCGCGTAAGCTTCGCAGATCGGGGCCAAAGGCAGGGCACAGCGCACCAAGCCGTGGGGCGATGAGGTGCTTGTTTATTTCGTCACGCCAGTTTCCCAGAAGACCCGTTGGAGCAACAATCAAGAACGGCGCTCGCTCGTAGTAACCGGTTGCAGCCCTCTCTTGCAGCCACGACATAAAGGCAATGGCCTGAAGCGTCTTTCCCAAGCCCATGTCATCGGCTAGGAGCGCACCCGGCCTGCCCGCACGCAAGCACTTGATCAGCCATCTGAGACCCACCTCTTGATGCTGTTTCAGTTCAGTTCGGAGCTTTGCGGGTCGCTCCACTTTCTCGTCATCGGCCGTAGCTTTGTCGTCATCCGGAGCAGCAAAATCGACCTGTTCAAAGTTCTCACGAACCAACAGGAAGTATCTATCCCTCGGGACCTGTTCTTTTCGCTCTTCTGATTGAGCTCCGGAGATCGGAGGACGAATCAACCCCCCTAAGGCACGGACCGCTTGCACGACGGCATCGGTAACCGGGAGAGATTGTGGGGCCAGCCCCTCCGAAGATACCGGTTCCAGAAGTCCAGCGATCTCGACGGAGCTAGAACCCCTAGCCTTGGCTGCTTCTACGCGCTGCAGCAGTTCAGGCACACTGCTGACGGGCGTAACGAAATAGTCCTCACCTATTCGCAAGCCAAATCGTTCGGGTATCCACTCGTTCCGAACTGATGGCGTCAACCAAGGGAGAACTGGCTTTCGCCACACATCTATGCCGGCCACTCGAGCCGAAAATTGCTCCGTGTCGACAAAAATGCGATCGAGCGACACCCGGTCCGCCGCTTCATCGCCGACTTCGTCCCGGATTACACGACGGGGATTTAGCAGAAATTCTCGACGCTTTTCCTCCGGCTGATCTTGCAGGCGTCTTATTACGTCAAGCGTTGGCCTAAGGCTTTCGTCGATAAATACATACTCGCCATCTCGAAGCACATAGACAGCTCTGGCCAGTGGTTCTCTACGGAAGCGGTCTTCAACAAAGAGTCTGTGAGCAGATGAACTGAGAACGTTGTCCACCTCTTCGTCGACCGCTCTCCCGTTGGCATCGGCATCCGCCAGGGACGACGCGCCGAACAATACTGGATCAAAATCGAAGGGCCCCGTTCGTCCGATCGCAACTGAAACGCTCGACGCATAGTGGATGCGCAAATCAGAAAGGTATTGGTCGGATTGGAGTGCCACCCGAGCGTCATCCGGCCAAACCTTTCTCATTTCAGATAGGGTGCGGAAGCGATCCACTTTTCCTAATGGTGCCGCTAAATTCTTTGCAGCTTTGTATATCGACCACAAAGGCTCCGGCACCCTACGGACACCCTCAGCACTGGTGATCATACAACCTTCCAAGCTACACCTTATCGGTTGACCACCTGGACGTAACCAACGGGTATGTACGACGAATTCATCCTGGTCTATGCGCCCGTGAGGCTTCAAATCCAGGGCCAAAGTACTAGTGGGATGAATGCCCAACCTTGTAGCCTCGGAATCACTGAGGCCCGCAATCCAGTCAGGATGCAATCGCAACTGCTGTCCCGTCACCTCAACTAAGAGTCGATCATCGCTGCCGCGGCGGCCATCCTCTGCCGCCGCCGCTGCAAGGGTGAGCGCCCCCGTAATTTGCGGCGCTTTTTCCGGCCATTCGGAAATCGCGACAGCTCGATCGTCTGAGTTCATAGAGATAACGCAGATGTCGCCGTCCATCGCCAGCAGCAGCTTGGGAGATAGCACTCTCTTGAACCACCTACGGAGTTTCACGGAACCCATTCTCTTTCTGGGGTCTGCAACCCGGTTGCGTCAGCTATGTGACGCGCCACCTTTCGCTGCCACACGAGGGTCTCCGCATGCAGGTGGGGTATGCCGATACGCTTTCGCTCATCTATCTGGCTTATCGGATGTGCAAGTTCGTCGGGGTGATATGACGGATGCCCCAGCGTCGGGTGCTTGGAGACAGCGCGATTCCAAATATAGCAACGGCCGTTGTGGCTCCACTCTGCAATCGTGAGATCGCCGATCCGCATCATCAGGCAGGCATGATTCTTAGCCCTTCCGCCCCCCGACCGCAGTTTTCCGAACTGCCGAAGCGCGGGATCGCCAGATTGACTTGCTATCGCTAGGGCCTGGGAAGCTCCCTCGGAGCCCAGAACCATCCAGGCATCATCGACGTGCTCTGCTTCCACATAGGACTTCCAGAACGCTCTTCTATAGCGCCACATGCGCTCCATCGCGACGCTGTCTACAACTTCAAAGAATTGAAGAACTGATGCCCTGACGAGCCACCGCTTTATCGTTCGGAGAGCTTCTGGTTTTGTGTCTTGAACCAAGCGCCATCGAGGCGACATGGTCCTTGGATCGCCCGCGTAATCAATCGCGACTTGAGTTATATAGTTCTGGTGATCTTTGGTTGGCGGCGAAGCTGCCCACGGCAGGAAAAGCGCGCCTGCGAATTGCGGCCATGCCTTGGCCATTTTGAACTCTTTGCGTCGGTTGGCGCCGCATGCCCAATCGATCAAGCGCCTCTGTAGGATGCGCGCTTCCCTAGCATTTGCTTCTTCGACGTATCGACAGGCCCATACAAACGACGCGAGACCCATTCCACCTAGCCTACGGCTTTCAGATTCAAGGCCTGCCTGCTCCAGAATTTCCTCCGCTGACAATTCAGACTTCAATACCGAGTGGGCAAGCATTGCCAGTGCTTCGTTCCCGCGAAATAGCCGAAAATCCGTTATACGTTTTGGCCATGGATCATGTGATCGCCAAGGCCAGCGCTCACTCGCTTCACCTAACAGCGCACCAAGTTTGGCAATTTCGTTGTCGCCTTCGGCAAACCCATCCAAGTAGGCATTTATCAGTGCGAGGAATGCTGAGCGCCGTCGCCGCGAATCAACGGCCGCAAATACACTCTCAATCACTCCGAACTTTCGGCCAGGCGCTAGAGGTGGATGGAATAGCGTCTTACATCCTTCACGGAGATCGCGTCGTGAAAGTGCGTTAAGATTCTGTGATTCCACAGCTCGCGATAGCCTTATCTGGATGTCGCTCGTTGTATCAATATCGACGGCCGATGTTTCATCTGTAGGAATTTGGCGGACAGCCGCCCTTAGCTTGGACGGCTCCGGCACACTTACCTTCAGGCGCCCGAGAACTTGGGCGGGCTCCTCAAGGACGGAGCGGAGGGTCTTCATTGTGGGATCAGGTGCTGCTCAATTGCAGCCTTCGCTTCCCCCGCGTCGGGCGTGACCATAACCAGACGGAGGTCAATGCGACGATTTTTCCGCTTGTCTGCGTCGGATGATCCCGGAGATACCGGTCGCTGGGGACCATATCCGCTGACGCTGAGAACTGGTTCGCAGCGCTGCTCGACGACCTGAGTGCATAAAGACGTAAGGTCCGGGCGAGCGTCCACTACGGCTCTGAACGTGTTCGTCGCTCTAATAGCTGAGAGATCCCAGTTGTCTTTAATAGCCCGGCCCGCAGCCGAATACGCGTCTGCGTCCGTATGGCCTTCAATATAAACTGATTCAACCAGATGCTCCGCCTTCGAGCATTCAAGACGTCGGCCACCATCGCTTGTGTAGCATGGCAGTATGTCTGAGAGCGCTCCTGCAAGATGTGAAATTGCGGTCTTGCCATCGGGCTTGAGCTCTGCCTGCCCGCTATCAAAAAGAATCGAGTCGGGCAGGCGCAGCACCCCGGTAGCGTTGTCGACAAAAATCTGAACATTTAGCTCTTTCTCGAGCCGCTCCTTCAGTTGAGCAAGAATCTCGCTCCGCGTTCCAGAGCCGTCGAGACGCTGCGTCTCGACTTTCAGACGTTGGGTTTCGCTTTGCAGCTGCACTGCGTAATACATGATCAAGATGATGAATATGAAAATGAGACCAACCATCATGTCGGTCATCGATATGAAGTAGTTCTCTTCCTGAACCTCATATTCGTGAGAATCTTCCGCGATCATTGGGCCGGCTCCAGGGCAGGCCGACGGGCGCCCGCCTCCACGTGATCGCTTAATGCTTCTGCGTAATCTTCAATAGCTGTTAGCGTCTGCGATAACTTGCTGACCGCAGCTCCAAGCTCCCGATCGGTTTCCTGAGCGAACTTCCGGAATTCCTGGAACGTGTCACCGAGCGTTTCCCCAAGTTTTGTAGTGGTCACTTCCAAGGCTTTGTCAACGCCCTCGAACCTCGCCTTATAGTCCTGCCATGCCGCTGCAGCGGAATGTTGGGTATCGCGAATCCCGTCAGCCAACGCGGTAAGTTTTGTCATCGTATCGGCGTCGTTGGTAGCGGCGGCTTCAATTGCGCGGACAACTCTCTCTGACGCCTCGTTGATTGACTGCGTGGCCTTACTGACGGGCTGGGCCGCCAGAGCCAACGCCTTCGAGGCTTCTGCCAATGAGGTGCCTGCCGAGCGCGCTTCAGCTGCGACAAGCTTCATTGTGCCTGCCGTTTCCTGTGCAGCCGTGCTCGACTCTTCGAACGAACTGCCAGCGCGTTCTATTTTTCCAGCCGCCCCATCGATCGAGCTCGCAAGTGTATTTGCGGAAGTCCGAAGCCCCTCCCCCGACTCTTCCAAGGCGGTCCTGAACGTACGCTGGCTTTCGGCGACGCCTTCTGTCAGAGCGGCGCCCAGCTTCTTTTGCATTTCCAACGCCGCTTCTTCGCCAGCTGACCGCAATGACTTGATTGCTTCCTGCACGATGTTCGTAGATCTCTTGTTAGTGTCGTCGAAATCCGCGACTGCCTTGGTGAGTGCGTCCGCTTGAGCCTTGGAGGCAGCCTCACCTTGTTCGACGAGTTTTGTCCCCAAGCCTTCGACGTGTTGCGTCAGGGTGCCGAACGCTGCGCGAATGTCGGCGGCCGCCTGGGCAAACTCCGAGCCGGCCAACCGGATTTGACGAGCAGCATCATCACCGGAATTTCCTACGGTGGCGCCGAGGGCATCGAGCCTATCTCCCAATGCTGCCAATGTTTGGCCGAGCGCTCTCAGTTCACCGCCACTTGCCTCAGCGACTGCCTGGGCGGCGCCCTTTCCAAGCCCCTCACTCATGGCCGAGATGTTCGCATTTATCGACGTTAGGGATGCGCTTACCTGTGAGGACGCCTGCTGCAGGTGCACTCCAATATTTTCCCCGATTTGGAATGCGAGATCCGTGTTGAATGACTTGAGCTCATCCCGTTGCGCTCTAAGCACCTCGAGCTGTTCGGCCGCTATACGTTGAGGAGGGATGTACAGCATTCCCCGCTCGATCAACGCGCAGATTTCATCGGTTGCTCCTTGCACATTGCGGGTCAGGCCATACTCGGCAAACCGCAGCCAAAGGGACGCAACAATGCCCGCGATTGAGGTGAAGAATTTGGCTCCAGCGACGGTGAGCAGGGTTGTCAGGGCTTGCTTGGTACCTTCGGTGTTGCCGCTCATGCCCTTGGAGGCGGTGTGCAAGGCGACCACTAAGCCCAGGAACGTAAGAATCAAACCCAACCCGACGAACACATTCGACCAAAACAGAAGCTTAGTTTGCCGGGGCATCGCTTTCTGAAAGTATGAACTCGGACGGCTCGTGTTTTTGATTGGTGACGCATTTTCGTCGATAATCGACTCGTGAAATTCTCGCCAAGCCTGAATAAGCCGCGTGACCCGTCGCCCACCCGTTTCCATAATTTCGATTACTTCAGCGAAGCGCTCGCTAAATGCCGAACGCTCGGCGATAGCGCTACTGTCGGCACCCAACACCTCACGAAGGCGTTCGATTCTTTTGCGCGCCGCGCGCAAATAGGGACGTGTGCGGTACAGCGCCTCGATATGTATAAGGATCGCTCCAAGCAAGATCATTGGAAGGAGTACGAACGGCGCAATCCACGGGCTGCCGTAGACGAATTCGAGCTGCTTAAGAATTGCGTCCAACAATTCTGCTGGATTGACCATTAGCGCCCCCATCTTTAGTAGCGCCAGCGTATCGGATTACACCACTGGAACGAGAATTTTTTCATATTGGGAAACAAATTAAATACCGGCGCTTCACTTGGGCCAGGTTCTTTGAAAGTCGTATTTTGGCTCTGCTATTCCTGGAGATGCTGTTGGAAGCAGAACTGCAGATCAGCTGGGTTTAGCCGTGGGACAAAGCTTCCTCCATGGCCGTGTGATACCCGCGATTGGCCACAAATTTGCCCGGCTGGAGATGATCCGGCGGTCCTTGTAGGTTGCCGGACTGCAATATCGCTTACGTTGCGACAAATTCTTGAGCCGGCCCGAGAAAACTCAGCACCAATCTAGCGAATTTTACTCAGCTTACCGGGCCTAGTGCTTGGCTTCGAGGCGGAACACGCAACCTCCGACGACCTAGCCAAGATTCGCTCACGCGGTCACATTCATTGGCACGTCGGTCACTGACGTACCCGACGTGGACCGATGGTTGACCGCTTATCGCGGAGGAAAATACCTGCCGCTGCCGCGCTCTTTGGTTCCAAATAGTCTTCCGCCCGGCCTAGCAGATTCTGCTGCAATAGCAGGGGCGGCGCTGTCGATTAAGGGCTCATATGGCGACATAATTTTAGCCACAGGCTCGGGGAGGCGGACAAGGCAGGGAAGCAGCACTCACCTCCGTTGCATGGAGACAGGGACGTGGTAAGGAAATCGGCCAGCGCAAAGCACAGCAAATAAAGGCGTTAGATAGATCAATCGCCTAGAATCTGGCGATCTTCTCGCACCTCTCCGTTACGACACAAATACTCTAGCGCGAAGTCGCGGCACACTTTTGGCACACATCGTGCCGAGAAGCGGAGATAACCGGGGAGACTCGGAGACAATCGCATAGTCCTAAGCCCCTGATTCGATTGCCCTCCTGAATCGCCCTTGCCCTTCACGGATCGAACGCCCCAAATTCCTAATCTAGGATCGCGAATTCAAGTCCATGCCAAGCTCGCCGACTCTTCGAGAGAGCCGATTCGGCTGCGCCTGAAACCAAAATTTAGGGCGATTTTCGAAAGTCATCGTATTCTTAGCTTAGCGAGCGATTTTCGTACCAAAGGCCCCCGTAAACACGACGAATCTCGCTATTGATTTTTCCGCCCGACCGGCATACGGGTTGGGCTCTCTCCTAAACCATGGACGGTTGAAGGGAATGGAGCGGTTTAACCGCTGCCGTCCTGCGACCCGTTGGTACGGAGCGCCGAACGACAGCATATGTGTTCGGTGGAGTGCGGCATGACGCGGCGTATTAAATCTGAAGGATGCCCTCCCGTGCGCGGGCTCCCAACAGAATGCGCCGCACGCTATGTCGGCTGCCAGACCATCGAACAGTTCGAGCGCGAAGTCGCGGCGAGCATCTGGCCTCAGCCGTTCAGCAAGAACACGCGCCCTAAGCGATGGGACATCGAAGTCCTGGACGCGGCCCTTGACCGCATGAGCGGGATATCACGGCAAAGGACGGGGCGGCGTCTTTTATCCTTGAATGATGACGCAACAGGACTACGCATCCAATCGGATACCTTTGAGGAGCGAGCGCGGAACTATTCAGATGGGAACGCTAGTGATTAAGCTCCCATACGTCTTCCGCGTTGAACGCAACAATCGCGTTTGGTTCTTCTATCGGCGCAGCGGTAAATATTACCGACTGCCGTCGCCTACGGATTCAAGCTTCAAGGCTGAATACGACAACATTCACCGCAGCTTCGAGGTCGCACGGGCACCGTCGGTGTCTGGGACATTCGCGCGCCTCGTGGAAGACTACAAAGGTTCGGCGGACTTCTCGGAGAAAAGTCCAAAGACGAAGAAGGATTATCGCCGTTACATGGACGCGCTTGTTGTTGCGTTCGGCGATATATCCGTGCGCGCCATCACCCGCAAAGGTGTCATGGCACTTCGGGATAGCCTCAAGGGCAAGCCGCGTACCGCAAACTACTACATGCAGGTTCTTCGGTTGTTGCTGAACTTTGCGGTCGACCAGGACCTGATCAAAGTAAACCCCGCCGCGCGTCCGAAGCGCCTGAAGACGGGGCCCGGTCATAAAACTTGGCGCGAGGAAGACATTGCGGGTTATCGCGAGGCCAACAAGGACGACCCGCGCGCGCTCTTGGCTCTCGACATCGGACAGTACACCGGCCAGCGCGAGGGCGACTGCATCACCATGACCGTAAAGGCATGGGACGGTCAGTTCATCGAGGTCACGCAGAACAAGGGTGGGGAGCGGGTGTGGATTCCATCACATCCGAAATTGAAGCCCACGCTCGACGCGCTCCCTAAGGATCGACTGCTGATCCTCGTGACAAAGACAGGGCGGGCATACAAGGAAGACTTTTTCCGCCATGAATTTCGGTCTTGGGCCGACAAAGCTGTCCAATATGGTGCCCAGCCTGGCCTCACCTTCCACGGTCTACGCAAGACGGCGACTGTGCGCTTGTTGGAGGCGGGTTGCAGCCACGCCCAGGTGAAAGCCATCACCGGGCACCGTGGGGATGCCACGGTCAGCTACTACGGCAAGGACGCGAGCAAGAAGGTTCTGTCCCTGCAAGCGATGGCGAAGCTCAACGCTGCAGAACGAAAACAGGCCAAATTGATAACTGGAAAAGCCAAGAGTGATAACTCCGGCTCGTCCTGACGCTAAGTGCTTGAAAATGGTGGGCGCACCAGGACTCGAACCTGGGACCCGCTGATTAAGAGCGCGACCAGATATCTTCGCAGATCATAGCGGGCCGTCGCATACCGTCCGCTAACTCATTGGTTTTCCATTGAGATTGCGCGTCACGATCTTACGATCGGTACCAGATCGTTGCAGGTAATTGCACCTGCTCTGTGACCCCGGTGTTACCCCGTGCGCGTCAAGTTGACCGCGAAGCTTGTTGAACACGTCGCATGCGACGGCGGAAAGCGCCTGCAAATGTGGGACGCGACGTTGCCTGGCTTTGGCCTCCGCGTGACGCCGAACGGTCGGAAGACTTGGAATGTCATGTGCCGCGAGGGCAAGCGTCAACGCCGCCTCACCCTCGGCAAATACCCGCTTGTTTCGCTTGCCGAGGCCCGTGAGCGCGCGGGAAAGGTCCTCCGGGCGGTTGCTGACGGCAAAGTGCCCGAGGCGGCTATACCGGCTCCGCAGCCTGAAGGGCCGACGGTCGCCGAGGCGGTTGCACAATTCATCGAACGCTACGCAAAGCCCCGCAACCGCTGTTGGTACCAACAACAGAAGCACCTAGTTAAGGAACTCTGCAAACCGCATGGCAAGCAGAGCCTCTCGTCGCTGACGCGCAAGGATCTAACGGCCATTCTTGACGACATGGTAGCGAGGGGCGCACCCATTCACGCCAATCGAGTCTTGTGCGATATCCGCAAATTTTTGAATTGGTGCGTAGAGCGCGGCATCCTCGAAAACTCCCCCGCACTTGGCCTCAAGCCGCCGAGCAAGGAGATTTCACGGGATCGCGTCTTAACAGACGACGAACTGAGAGCAGTTTGGAACGCCGCCTGCGGCGACGGATGGCCCTTCGGTACCATCATCAAACTGCTCGTGCTGACCGGGCAACGTCGCGGCGAAGTCACTAGCATGCGATGGGACGAGATCGACCTTGGTAGGGCCATTTGGACAATTCCCGCGGAACGATCAAAGAATGGTCGTGCGCACGAAGTACCGCTCTCGGATCTTGCGATGGCCCTCGTTCGGGAGGTGCCGCGCGTTGACGACCAACAAATGCTGTTTTCGACTAATGGGCAGAACCCGGTATCAGGCATCAGCAAAGCCAAAGGGCGTATTGCCGAGGTTGTGGCCGCGAAAGATTGGCGTGTCCACGACATCCGCCGGACCGTAGCGTCAGGAATGGCGCGCCTCGGAGTGTCGCCGCATATCATCGAAAAGGTTTTGAACCACCTGACAGGGCAGATTTCTGGGCTCGCTGCGGTCTATAATCGACACGGTTATGCTGCGGAGAAGGTTGAGGCGTTGAGTCGATGGGGTCTACACGTAAGCGCGCTAGTCCAACCGAGCGAAGTAAGAGGTTCAAACGGGACTCCGGCAACGATAGCCGGGTAAGACTCGATCCTGCTTCTGATAGCCTGGACCTCGCACCCAAGATCGCACAATCGCCATTCATAGATGTTCACGAAGCGGTAGACGAGATTGGACGTCGGCGGTTCCCTGGCCTGTGGAGCGAAGCAGAGATCACACTGTTAAGGTCGCGTTGTGCGGAGCTGCGATCGGGAAAACCACGCCCCTGGCGAGCCGATAAATCAATCGCGAACCGAATTAGGCAAGTTGCATCTGAACTGCGGCATATGATCGCCTACGGCAATGTTGAAGCTTATTGGCTAGGACCAAACGGTCCCGATGATTGGCGGAATTTTGATCCTGCTTTTGCGCGAGCCGAAAGGTTTCAAATTGAGTTGTCGACCAAGCTGATGAGCGGACCCGAGGGGGCGCTTGAACACGCTTTTTGTCTGAACCGGTCCAGCCTGAACAGAATGTTTACGAAAGGGGGGCGCCCGTCCCCCGACATTTCCATACTCGAAGCCGCAATCCGGGACTGGTTGCTGACGCAACCGAACCCACCATTGCGCAAGCAGGTTGTTAGCTACTTTCAGGACGTCTGGGCCGTAGCGCATCAGCAACCGCGCCCAGGGCGTGACCGCGTATGGGATATAGCGAAGAAGCTTTTCCCCGAGATTTACTCCGAGACCGAAACCTAGCTTTCGGTCCAGTACTTTTCCTTGGAGGCGCGACGATCTGCCAACGTTCCGACGTATTCGGAATGAGGACCCCGTCCGCTATGACTGAAGCTCCAATTTTCATAAACCGCAACGGATTGCGAAACCTCGGACTCACTTGGTCGAACAGCCAACTTCTTCGCCTAGAGTCCGCCAACAAGTTTCCCAAGAGAATTTATCTAAGCCCACATTGCATCGCATGGGAGCGCGCATCCGTCCTAAAGTGGATCGCCGCCCGCTGTAACGAGCGCAGCGCGTGATCAGGTACAAATACAAAACCTGGAAGCCTTGCATTGATCCATGTGAATTTGTGCAAGAGGTGTTTGATCGCCACCCAAAGGACAGTTTCGTGTTCTTGGCGTCAAGAAGCGGCGACAAGTGGGTATTGCGAGGCTTCCCGAACCGACGCCAATCGCGCTGGCAGATACGCAAGTTCTTCCGGCAATACCCGGCTTCGGAATACGACCTTTACCTTTGTCCTAATTCTTTTCGTACAGACAAGCTCGCAAAGTCGACCGCGTTATCCACGCCCTACGCGTGGTCGGATATCGATCTTGGCGACCCAGAGGGATTTGATCCGCCCACTCCAATACTGTGGGAGTCATCACCCAATAGGTTTCAAGGCTTATGGATATTTGATCGACGCTTATCGCCCGGCGAGGCCGAGGGAATTTCACGGCACTACGCCCACGATTTTGGTGCCGATCGGTCTGGTTGGCCCATCACAAAGCTCCTCCGAATACCTGGCAGCACGAACCATAAAGTCGAATACAATCGGCCACAGGTCAGGCTCATACGCGCGGATTGGACCCCACACCCATCAGAGTCACTCGCGTCGACTCATGGGCACCGCCTCGAAAAACATCTCACAATCATTCCTGCGAATACTCTCAGCGCGGCGGTAGCACGCGATCCACGCCTCCTGCTTCGAGGACTTCGACGCGAGATTTCCCATCCGAAGGTCATTTCGTTGCTCCGCGATAAGCGTCTGTACGAGCGGGATCGTAGCGGCGCGATATATTTCATGACCACGACGATGCTTAACGACGGTCTGCGCGAAGCAGACATCGCGTGCATGGTTTTTCACAGTGTGTATTGGCAATCAAAGCACGGCGGCGACATCAACGCGCTTGCAGCGGAAATAGCGCGCTGCAAGGCAAAGTTAGGGGTCAAAAAATGACTGTTCGTACCGAAACATTCATGGCGGCGTCAGACTTGCCAGCACGTCGCGCAAAATTCATCATGGAACCGTATTTTCCAGAAGCGTGTTTGTCTTTGGTCGAGGGAAAGCCGGGTGTTGGCAAGTCAACGCTCTTAGCTTCGATTGCTGCTGCCGTCTCGCGTGGCGGCGATTTTATCGGACAGCGTCTACGGATGGGGACCGTTGTGTTCATGAACGGCGAGGACGCCGTACAGGAAGTAATTATACCTCGCCTCATTACGCATGGTGCCAATCGCGACAACGTCATCGTGCTAGTCAATCAATCGGTGACATTGGATGCACACGGTATGCGACTCGTTCGAAGAATACTCGTTAAGCACAAGCCTGCGCTTCTGGTTATTGACCCGATTGTCCATTTTTTGGGCGCGGGCATCGATATGCATCGAGCAAATGAGGTGCGCCAGTTTCTGGCCTCACTCCAAAATTTATGCAAAGAGTTCGGAACGACATGCATAGTCGCGCGCCACCTTCGCAAGGGTGGCGTTGGAGGCGCTCTTGAGCGCGGTTATGGTTCGATCGATTTTACGGCTGCCGCGAGATCCGCTGTAACGTTCGGTCGTGATCCGAACAATCCTAATGCCCTTATCTTCGCTCACAATAAGTGCAACGTTGGCCGAATTGGTGGGTCTCATCATTTCGAGCTAACGACCGAAGGCGGACGGTTCGGCGCGGCGAAAATGAAGTGGATTGGCGCTAGCGATTTGTCGGCGGATGACTTGGTCGCATCTCCTGAGAACTCTGAAGGCGCGAGCCAGAGTCCGCGAGAAAGTGCCCAAACTTTCCTGGTGCTTGCGCTAAGGCACGGAAGGAGAAGCGCCCTGGATGTTCAGTCCGCTGCGGCGAAGCAAGGCCTTTCAAAGAGGACGCTTGAGCGTGCAAAGCAGGAGTTGAACGTGGTGTCGGTCCAGAGCGAGGGAGCTTGGTTTTGGTCCTTGCCCGAAGAAACCTCACAACACGTCGCCGAATAGTGTCCTTTTCACATCGCCAGAGCGCCAACGTATGCGCACACTAGTGAGTGGCGATGTGGCGACCTGATAACCTAGCGCGGAGATCAGTAACTAACGACATAACGCCTGTCGGTTAAAGGACCTGAATATGCCCGCTACGGAGGACCAGATCAGGCCGATTATCTTGACGCTTCGCTCGATACTGGACGAGTCCGATAAGTCGGGGTGGGGCGTGGAGTGGAAGACGTTTCCGCGCGGCTGTTGTGGAACGGTCGCAGAGCTCACGCAGTATTGCGTCTACCGTATTGCCGGCATGGTACCCACAATAGTGCGCGGAACTAAACTGGATGCCAGCGGATTGCCGGTTTCACATGCTTGGGTAGAGATCGATGGTGTCGTAGTGGATTTGACGAGAGATCAGTACCACTCGCAAACGAACTACATATTTCTGAACGACCCGTTTTACGGGACGTGGACTCAGCGCCGCGAAATCAGTCCCCAGCACCCGGCCCCCGGTGAGCTACAGGCTGCATACTTTGATCATGTGGCTGGCGTAGTCCGAGCGCGACTTACGTAATTTTAGTAGGACTCGCTGCATACCATTGCGCAACATCCGGACGCATTGCTTGCCCACTTTCGCAATAAGCAGGGTCTCTATACTGCGGCATCTGAGAAGCTCACTCCCTAGAAAGCTCGGATTAGATCTCTAGAAAATGATTTTTGCTGAGGCCCATCGTTCTTTCGGGCTTTTGAAGAGTTTCGACCGCGAGCCCTTCCAGCGGCGCAAGCAACGTCGATACCAACAAAGACAGGCACCAACGGCATCTCTGACGAGCAATTTCGATGGCCTGTTGCAGACAGCGGACGGCCCCTAGGGTAACCAGGGGCCGTTCTTCGCTAACGGGACCTGTGGTGTTCGAAAACAGGCGTCTGAGATTGAACCCGTTACAAGCGCAATTGCCGAAAGACAATCTTACTTACGGCGACTAGATATGGGTGCTCTATGACGCCGTGCTGAATGAGATCCGTGCGCGCTAGTTCCGAGTCCCCGGCACGCTACTCGCACGAACGCTATTCTTCGAAGCCGGTCGACCCAGCATTGAACTTTAGTTGCTTTGCGTTGTCGCGGACGATGCCCACTTCATCGTCAGCAAATCCAGCGGTCGCTTCCGCCTCAATTTCCAATGTCAGCTTAACCTTGGCACCCTTTGTTCTCTGCAATTCCATCACTATGGCATTCAGGATCGCATCGAAGGCCTTCACAGGCCTAACCATGTCAATTTCAACAGAGCCGAAGAAACGTTTGGGCTTAACCGGCGGTGTTGGTCCCGTCGTCGTCCCAGCGCGACCGCCGGACGCTGCACCTCCGGGAGCAGGAGGGTTTGGCGTTCCATCTGGGTGAAGGGGCAATCCTGGAGTTGCCTCCTTAAGCTGCTGAAGAGCCGCGTCGGCACGAACCAGCACTGCCGTTGGAGGGAAGATTTCGGGCAGAGACTTTCCCCATGCGAGCCCAGCATATTTTTTTGACGCCTCATCGTACGCATCTGCGTATCCGAACGACGGGTCGAGTTTTGCCACAGCATCCCGGATCGCGCCCTCAAGAACCACACGGTCTCGCAATTTCGGAAGGTAGACGTAGGAGGCAAACCATTCGGCAATTTCTGAAATAGGTAGGTGCGCCTTTTCTTCAGCCCAGAGGGGCTTTAGTTGCAATGCGAGGCTATCGGGTCCCAGGCGTTCTTTGATAATGCCGTCACCCCTGGCTTTCTCATAGAGCGCTCCGGGGATGGCAGTTCTGTCTTTTGACGTGATCGAAAGGTGTTGCAGGTGAAAAGCCGCGCCTGCCGCGGTGTCGGCATCCTTCTCGGGAAAAAGAACGTGGCTCCATGCAAGCCGGACTGCCTTTTGAGCACCTTCGCTTGCGGTCTTAGCTTTCTCCCGCGCATCAATTGCTTGGATTTGTGTCATCTGCTCTTGCAGCCGCTTATCGGCTACTATTGACGACCACGCCAACGACCTACGCATCGCCTCGCGAGCGGTGCCCAGCAATCCCTCATCGGGTACGGAAAAAAGGAGAGTATTCCGGAAGCGTCTTTGCGCGGCGCGGCATCGGGTTAGCGCATCCGCAACCGCGTCAGTAGCCAAGGATTTTGCGGCGCCCTTGCCTGAGTGGGAGGCGGATGGTCCCATAATGACAAGAGATAGAGACGAAGCCTCGTCAATCGAGGTGGGGTCGTCCGGTGCGGCATAGACCCTATGAAACCCCCCTTTCGACGCGGCGTCGTCGCGGAGAACCTGGACAACTACTGCATCCACCTCGTGATCAGGGAAATTCTTCGCCCGATCATCTGCAATACGATTGAGCGTCGCTTGAGTAGAGAACCAGTAGCGGCCAGTCTCCTCGTAGAGATACGTTGCCTTTTCGGACAGTTCGCGAAGAGCTTCCCCAAAGATCGCGAGCTGGTCTCCCGGCTCGGCGCAAGCCAAACGCAATCCTTGACCGGTCAGACCCGCATTGGGCCGTCCAGCCATTGGGGCAGAACAAAGGAACACCGCACGCGCGGCGCGGGTAGCGGCACGAAGTTGGGATATTCGCCGACTTGGGTTTGCTTCCATGCGCGCTGGCAGCGACCCTTCTCCATCGACTTCTCCATCAACGACGGCCCCGAAACCGGGATCGAGCGGATAGAGAACGCTGGCTCTAATGCGCTCATGAGTGATAGGCACACGCGCCGGAGTAATCATCGGGTCACTTACCCGGGCGTGCCACAGCACGCCGACCACATTCGCCATAAAGCGCAACACACCTCGGGTCCGCTGAAATTTCTCCAGGCTCGCCCAATCTTTTGAAAGGCGGTCGAACAATTCCGGATGTATGGGATAGGACAACCGTAGCAGTTCTAGATACCGGGCCTCTTTCGCTTCAGGCGGAAATTCTGCCGCATTCTTGCGATAGAGATCATGAAAAGCCCTTACGGTTTCCTCCCGTGACTTCTCACCATCACTATCGAGCGGCTGGAACAGGCGGCGACGGATGATCTCGTAGGTCTCATTGCCCGACGCCGGAAGCCATGAGGAATGGACCCGGCCGAACACGGCTTGAAGGCGGCGCAGGGCTTGCACGCCTTTATCCCCGCCAGCTTCCAAATCACTCTCGGGAAGGGACCCGACAATCAAAATGCCCGGCACCATCTTTGCAGCTTCGGTCAGCGACTGAATAAATGAGAGGAAAGCCTCAAAGCGGTCATCAGGCAGCTGTCGGGCAAATGCGACAAGCTCATCGAGCAATATGACGCTCGGCCCCGCCAGCTTGAAAACTTCCACCATGAGTTCGGAGCCAGGGTTGGTGCGAGCCTTCTCGGCTTCGTGAACAACCTTCAACCCCGCATCCCCGGCCAAGCGCCATGCGATATAGCCCCAGAGGGTATGCACGCTGGGTCCGTCCCTAAGGTTCAACGAAACATCGGTGCCCTTCGAGGACCCTACGAAGACGGCGACTTTTGGCTTCGTCCATTTCTTGAGGCTCGCCTGGTCGATCAATGGCTTGATGCCATCAAGGATCTTGAGGTCCGCTGATTTGGCGACGTGGAGTACCGCAAGCATCGTGTGAGTTTTGCCTCCACCGAAGGCCGTCTGAAGGCCGATGACAGGATCGCCGCCGGCCCCACCGAGCCGCTGCAAGGCCGACAGCAAGACCCGCTTTAGCCCTTCGGTCAGAAACGTGATGCGAAAAAAGCTTTCGGGTGTCGCGTAGTCTTCTGATGCATGGCCAGCATCGACCGAAAACAAATCAGCTGCAAACTCAGCCTCCTTGAAACGGTTGGCAAGTACATCGGGGTGCGGAAGAGCTACTTCGATCCACGGCTTCAACAATTTTGCCGTGGCGTCGCTGTCGACTGGCGTCAACAGGGGAGTGGCCGAGGGCGCAGCACCCGCCGTGGCTGCCGCCGCCGCCGCACCAGATTTTCGTTGAGCTTCATAGAGCTTCTTGAGTTCGCTTACCTCTGCCTCTGGAGCCTTTGTCTTCAATAGAAGCTGATGTATCGCATCGAGGTATCTGAGCGCCTCATCTTCCTGCAATGGCAATGTAAGATGAGATGTGGCATTGCGCGCCTCCAGAGCCATCGAGGTGAAGTTTCTTACTTTGTGTTTATCGTTCCGGCTAAAGCTTTCCTCGAAGACATCGCGCCAATTGTCGACCATGGTCTTCAGGAGGCCATAGGCGTCTAATTGAGAATTGGCGGAAGAGCCCTGCGCTCGACTAGAGTAGCGAAGCCAATCTACGCCATGCTTGCCCTTCATTTTGCCTTCGACGAAGGGCGCAAGCCCGCGTTGAAGGTGAAAAAGACCGTCTTGAACGCGCCGAAGGTTCTCTTTTTCAATAGACATTGTTGGCCCTCCTATCAGAACAGGCTCGCCTGTGCCGGAGCTTTGGCAGCAGGTTCTGCAAATTTAGCACCTCTGTCCTCTAGGCGCGGCCACTCCTGCGCTAATTCGTTATAAACGAGCGCTTCAGGGCTCCATCCCTTTTGCGTCGCAATCTCGAAGAGCCGATATGCCAGCGTCCTCGCATCTCCGCCCTTTGATCCCATTTGTGCGACTAAGCGTGCCGCTGCCTCGGCGCCGCCATCTGTGGCATTTAGCACCCGGGCGGTGTGCTGGACGCACTCCCAAACAGTTAGGGTCCGGTCTGTCGATGGGCTCCAGTCGGCTGGCAATTCTTCGCGAACAGTTAGAGCCGCCTTCCCCTTGAGGTTTGAGAACACACCAGAAGCAAACAATTGATCGGTGGCAATATTCTTCGCGTTGGCAAGCATGATTAAGTCCCCAGATACACGGGCATCAAATCCATATGAACCGTACCAAGCCAGGGCAACCTGGGTCTCTGCGTCGAAATTTGCTTCCAGCTCTTGGTCAATCTCCTCCCAGACACGATTGACTATCTTAAGCGCAGTCTTGACGCTCATCTTACTGTCATCATCTTCGAGAACTTGACGGTAGCGAGAAAACACACCCATTCCTGGACCAATCACTGATTGTTGCATATCTACGGGACCCACGCCCGCACCGCGGATATCTTGAATTGCTCCAGGTAACGCTCTTTTCAAGTCACGGATAAAGTCAGTTCGGGTTGCATCAGATGCCTGACGCGCTCGCTTCCTACAGACCAGCACAATAGATGAAGCGAGCGCATTAGCGTTCTTTCCAATCATGCGGTTCGCTAGCTCGGTTCGAATTGGCCAAGTGCCGTCGACCACGAGCCCGGCATCAACAATGGCTTGCAGGAATGAAGCCCAGCCCGTCGAGGTGATCCCCTCTTCCGCTATTTCGGTCTGCTTGAAGGCGTAATAGATGGCCAGGGGTTCACTTTCCGTGGCGGCACTTTGCATCAAGGCCAGAGCTTGGCTCATGCCCTGCATAAAAAATGCCTCAGCCTCGCTCCGCCCGCCGTGCCTATAAGATGACGCTACCAGTTCTTCCGTCTTTGGGGTCGTCAGGCGACGGAATAATTCGGGCCAAATCTTTTGGAGCGAACGTCTTAGCCAGACGTAGAAGAAATCCGAAAGATCAGAATATCCAATATTGTCGTAGTAGGGCGGATCGGTGGATATCACGACAGAATTTGAAGGCAGGGCATTCTTTGCTGCATCAAGATTATTTATTTCTCCCGGCGATGCACCACCTAACGCGGATATTGCTTTGACCAGATACTCCAAATTGACATCAAAGCTTCCGGAGTTACCTGAAAAAGGACCAATCTCCGCGAAATCCCACGTCATTGGCAGAGCTTGCCGGGAAAACGTATTGCGAACTTTTGTTCCCCAGCCCGGCCCACCAGGATCCCACGTACATATCTGAGAGAGACTATTGGCAAGGCTAGTTGTATTGAATGCCAAATAGGTGGCAATCGCATCCGCATAGGCATTCGCGCCATTGCCACCGACATGCAGCGGTTTCTCATCTTCGAGCAAACCCGCGGCGCGTGCGTCAGCTAGGACGCGAGCTCTCACTTCGGTGACTAAGTCAGAAAAAGTCACTAGTGCGATAAGCGCTCTCGCATTGAATAGTTTGTCGAAGGAAGTGAGGCCGTAACCGAAACATGTTCCGCCAGTAAGTTTTTCCGGAACTGGCTGGCTCAGGCTTCCCGCTCTCGCTTCGTGGACGCGATCGTCGTCTACGACTGATTGTGCCACTGCTTCTTGTTGGCTTGAGGGAGAGACATAAAGCCGTGACCGGTTCCCTTCGGCGACGACCGCCATGAGGCGTTCACCTAGTCGCCCCGCCCGACCCTCAGTCTTTATGTAGTCGCCAGAAATTGTCGCGCCCGTCAGGACACACGAAAATGCCGATCCTCTCCCTTCGCCCTTGGTGCCCTTCTTAAGCCTATCCTGCTCGGTCTTCGGTATCGGGCCGCTCTTGACCTCGAAGCGCCATCCATCTCTTGCAGAGGCGTCTGTGACAATTTCTACCCAAGCATTGTTCTTTGCCATTCGCGATAACAGTAAGGAAGAGACGAGAGGCACCATGGCACCTCTCGCAGCCGGGTCCGGGGAACGCACCGTTCGCGCCCAGAGCCACGCTATCCCAGTAGCATCCGTGCCATCAGGCAATCGTACCTTTGGATAGAGGTGGCCTATGCGCCTCTCCGCCTCTTTGCACATCCAGTCGCCATAGTAGCGTACGTCCTCCGCCATCCCGTGCGCACCTCTTCCGCTCCAGTGTCCACCTCGTTGAAGTTGGACTTGTGCGGCGGGATTGACTGGCGGGCGACCCGCGAACTTTGGCGGAACTTCGACCAATGCCTTTCCAATAAGAACTGCGACAGGATTTAGGTCAGAGCCGTAGGCGCGAAGACCAAGTCGCTGCGCCTCCAAGGGGATCGACCCACCACCGGAAAATGGGTCGTAAACCGATGGGGCTTTGGATTGCAGGTATTGCAGGATCAAGGCGGGGTTATCACTAGGGGGGGGCTCCTCCCCCAGTCCCCATGCGACGGACCGTGCAATTTCCCAGCGCGCGGCACTTACAGTCGCCTCATCATTGGTAGCCTCCCAAGGCACCATCCTCTCAATGACTTTATGCAGCCTTCGCCGCTCCAAATCCTGATCCTTCTCCGTGGGAAAGCGCTCGGGCCAGGATGATGGATCATCAACGAGCTGTGCGAAAAGCACTGCACGACAGGCTGCAAGTGGCCGGCGCGCCCACCACAGATGAAGTGTTGACGGGTGGCCATGACGCATAGATTTTTCGCGGACTGACGCGATGTTGATCGCCTCAAGCGGGATCGATACCTCGATAAGTTTTTTGCGAATAATTGTCATGGGGCTTCTAAACAATCGCGACCTGCTGTGGTCAATTCGAAAAGCAATGTTCCATTTTCGACCCGACAACTTAGCAACGCCGGCTCGCTATTGAGGCACATCTTAATAAAGCCTTTGTCTGGACGTAGGGGCTTGGCATCGGAGACTTCGAACTGCGCGGGAAAGCAATTCTGTGGAATGGCAACGAACGAATGTTTCGCGAGTTCGAGGCAAAGCCCGAGCGCGCCAGCATGACGTTGCGAGTTGAAGCCCTCCGTTTTCTTCGGGAGCCGCCACCAATCAGGGTCATCAGGCCGATCGTCAGTCTTGTTTTTCGAGAGCGGTGCGCTGGAGCCTCGATAGTGACGGTTGGCCAGCGCCCCAACCTCGGTCGCGGTTAGTGACAAGCGCATTTTAGCTTTCGCCCCGCTCGGCTGGTCTCTGACCTAAGGATTGGAGATCATCCAAATTGAACACAACGGCCGTTTCCGCAAAGCCAAGGTCGCGTTTAAAGAAGCGCTGGACGTAAATAGGCTCATGCGCGAAACCGTTGTCCACTTTGACCAATGCCAAGTAGAACGCCTCCGGTGCATTCAGCGACGCCAATATCTCGTTCTTAGTGATTATCACGTCGCGCGCCGCTGCATGCCGCCCCTTCACCTCGATGAACCTGAGGTGCCCAGACTTCGGCTCACGGCTTTCAATGTCATAGCCTTTCTTTTGAGCAGATACGTCTGTCGGCTGGTGTCCGATGGAGCGTTCAGCTGCCATCACTGCATCCATGGCCAGTTTCTCGACGACGGCTCGGCTATCCACATCTTCTGCAAACCCATCCGGTTCGGCTTTAACCGTCGACCCCAGCCGATCAAGAAGACCCTTCGGTACGACAAGCGCCGCCCCCTTCAAGATTGGCGGCAAGGCAGTGATCTGGCGTTCCCTATCCAGTTCGCCCTGACGACGATGTAAGCGTTCGACTAGGCGGGCAGCTACTGCCTCTGCGTTGCTGGCATTGATACGTTGATCTTGACCAGCACGTTCCTGTTCCCGCAGCCGAGCAGCGCGTGCGTCCCAGTAATTGATCTCTCGGGTGAGCCGCGCACGAACCTCACGTTCAACCTTTTCTACCTCCGCCATTCTGCGCTGTTTGACTTCCGCCAAATGCGCTGGAACAAGATTGGCGATAACAAAGCCGAGCGCTCTGCTATCCACGCCGCTCGAAAGCCACGGAGCAGCGATTACTTCCGTTAGTTTGGTGCGCTCGTCTGCGCTTGCGGGCCGACAATCCAGATACGGCGCTGGACCACCGTCGAATGCGGAACCGTCTTCTTTGAGGTAAATAAATTGAAGCCGCTGCGAGACAACATTGGGCTCGCCCGTGCGCCCAGCACGACCGTCCCGAATGGCGTGCTCAAGATAGATCAAAAGGCGTGGATCGGTCGTCGCATCCGCATCATCGACCAAGACCCCGCCTTGTTGCATCAGCGGTTGGAACCGTTCAAGGATAACGTCCACCGCAGCTTCCAAAAGCGGGTGTCCCGGCGATAGCAGTTCGGCCTGCGGTGAGCCAATAACCAAGCTCTTATTGAACGTTACCCGGGCATAGCGGTCCAAGACCGGATCACTTCGACCTATAAGGCGATCACGATCCTTCAGGATTGGGGGCACGCGCGTAATCTCGAAGCGACCTTTTTCACGCTCTGAGATACGCCCCCCTAAGAGCGTCAAGGCTTCGCGAAAGAAGGCTCCTATAAAGTGCGGTTGAAGACGGCGGGCAGATGCACGTTCCATCGCCTCGCGGATTTCAGCAACAGAGCTGGGGTTCATACCCTCGGAGGTGAGTTTCCGCTCTGCCACTAGCTTTTCGATGGCTTGAACGTCGACTACACCATCGACCACTCTTAGTAGTTCGGCCTTTCTCTCCGGGTGGTCGCCGTATCGTATGGCGTTAACCAAGAGGTCCCGGAGGGCATGGCCTTCGAATAACTCTCCGAGAACGTCGTAGACTTTGCCTCCCAGGGCAGCGCGAGCCTCCTCAAGTTTCTCCAGCAGCCGCCGGTAGACTTCGCCTTCACGTGTGTTGGTAGCACAGAGGTTCCAGAGGTGGCAGACCTCGGTCTGACCAATGCGGTGGATGCGGCCAAACCTCTGCTCCAGGCGATTTGGGTTCCAGGGCAGATCATAGTTGACCATGAGGTGCGCACCGCGTTGAAGGTTTACACCTTCCCCAGCGGCATCGTTTGCAATCATGACGCGGACGAGCGGATCGGAGTTGAATGCGGCGATAGATGCGCGCCGCGCCTCGCGAGCAACGCCGCCGTGGATCACCACGACACTAGCCGGATCGCCGACGCGCGAGGAAATCTTCTGCTGAAGATATTCGAGCGTGTCCTTTGGTTCGGTGAAGATAATGATCTTTCTTCGTAGGCCCGACGCCTTGTCGAGCATTACGGGCTCGTCGAGGATCGACTGAAGTTGCTGCCATTTCGCGTCTTGGCCGGAAAGTTTGAGTTTTAGTGCTCGTTCCTCAAGGTCCTTAAGAATGACTATTTCCGCCTCAAGCTCCCGCAGAGTACGAGCGGCCGTTGCTTGATCGACAATGGCTTCTTCGATCTCCTCGGCTTCATCGCCAGGAACTTCATCGAGATCATCTGGGTCGATTGATGGCACGGAGGGAACAGACGCCAACGTTTCGGACCCACCTTGCCGCCCCAGTCTTTCTTCGCGCAAACGCTCCTCTAGCCTCTTGCGACGGCGTTCAAGAGATTTGTGGATTGCGGCCGGTGATGAGGCCAAGCGACGCTGTAATATCTGGAGTGCAAACCCAACGTTTGAGCGACGCTTGTCGTCACCGCTTCGATCCGCACGGTTCATCTCCTCGCGGACATAGGTTGTCACAGCCTGATAGAGGTCGGCTTCGGCTGGAGATAGAGCGTAGCTCGCCGTGTAAGCCCGGCGCTCCGGAAACAGCCTGGTTCCGTCGAAGCGATATAGCTCTTCTTTAGTCAGGCGGCGCATCATGTCGGTAACGTCGGCCTTATGAACGCCTTCACGAAAGCGGCCTTCAAATCGGTCGGCATCTAGCAACCCCATGAAAAGCTGGAAATCAGCTTCTTTGCCGTTGTGAGGTGTGGCCGACATCAAGAGAAAATTGCGGGTACGTGTTCCAAGAAGCTTGCCGAGCTTGTGGCGTTGGGTTTCCTTGACCTCGCCACCAAAATACGACGCTGCCATACGGTGCGCTTCGTCACAGATGATCAAGTCCCAGTCAGCGGCAGCGGCGAGTTTCGCCTTCAGTTCGTCTGATCGTGCAGCCATGTCGAGGCGCAAGATCAGCCGAGACTTTTCGATGAAAGGGTTGCCAGACACCGAGGCCTCGATTTGGTCTCGGGTGAGAATGTCGAAACTAAGGCCGAACTTATCAAAGAGCTCATCCTGCCATTGTTCGACCAAACTACCCGGGGCGACAATTAGACAGCGCTCAAGATCACCACGAATGAGTAGCTCTTTGATCAAGAGCCCCGCCATGATGGTCTTTCCCGCTCCTGGGTCATCGGCAAGCAAGAAACGCAACGGCTGTCTGGGCAGCATCTCGCCATAGACGGCAGTGATCTGGTGCGGAAGCGCTTCGATTTGTGAAGAGCTGATGGCGAGATATGGGTCGAATAGATGGGCTAGGCGAATGCGGTAGGCTTCCGAAGCTAGGCGAAGCAGTTCTCCGTCAGCATCGAACGCATAGGTCCGTCCAGCTTCGACGAACTCGAAGGAAGTGTCTTCGCCACGGTATACGAGGCGTTCGCCGACACGTCCATCAACGCGGAACACAAGGTTTACGGCATCTGGCCCGAAGTGAGATACAGATACGATTTCAACGACCCCGGACGCATCGAGGCCTTTCACGCGAGCGCCGGGCTGTAGCTCATCGAAACCGGACATTATTGACCTCGGATTGGCACTTCTTCGTTGCGCCTATGTGAGGCGCCTCAGCATACACGTTGCCTAGCGCGAGGGATGCCTTCAGGCACGACCGCTGCGATGATAGATATCATCTAGCGGCCGCACACGTAAGCAGCGGGGCATCGCGACGCAGGCGATTATGGAATGTCTACTCTTGGCATTGAGAAGTGACGGAGCATGTGTACGCCGGATCACTTCCTCGGTTTCGCCTTCTTCGGTTTCGCCGCCGCCTCAGCGTGTTCACTGATGTCCTTTACCGTCGCAAAAATCGAGTCGACTAGCCGCGTTGCACTCGAGGTAGCACGCGCCAAAGCGCGGATCTGTTCCCGACAGGCGACGCTTGTCGCAGGCGTCGGATAGTTGATTGTGTGGTCTACCTCACCCCACACTTCTTCCATCAGAGTTCTTACCTGTATTTCGCAGGTAATGGTGGTCCTAGACCCCGACGCAATTACATAGTGCACGCTTGTGTACATCGTAGGACTTTTTTGCGTTGTCACTCCGATAGTCTCGAAAAATTCCCTGTATTCGTCATCCCATGTACGAGCGAAGGGGCCTTCCAACAGCGGAAACTTCTGTTCCTCAAAGATCGAGCGAATTTCCTTGTTAATATCGGAGATTTGGCTCGTGTGGAGGTGAAGCAAGCGGATGCCTGCCAGATCCGTCACTGTTGTGAATAGCGTTTCCGGCGTGATGCTGAACTGCTGTCCAGAAATCTTGGCCGCCTTCGCTTTGCGCTCGAGCTTTTCTCTTAGATGGCTGGGCTCTTTGGTGCGAGACCTCGTGGTGTGGATGAGGTGTTGGAGGGACTTTGACTGTCGCAAATGCACAAGCACTTGCTCCAAGAAACCATCCACGAGGGAGTGGTTGTCGACAAAATATTTGACCAGATCATCTATTTGCTTCTTGGTCGACGCGCTTAGGTAGGAGCCCATCACGACCGCCCCTACGCTGTCCGCTCGACAATTCTTTGCGCGATCGCATTAAAGGCGGTCTTGGCGCTTTGCCTCTGCTGATTTGTCCCTGCTGACACCTCTTGCAAAGGGACGCCTTCTCGCTGCGAGGCGGTAACAAGAGACCCAAAATTTTTAACCTCTCCCAACTTCGGCCCAGAGATCGCAGGTGCCTTTGGCTGAACTTTCTTGAGAACGGCAATCACATCTTCCCGAATGCCGCGATCAATCATCGGCAGAAATTTTGCGTGCTGCGAGGCAAAATCACCGCGATACATGCTAAAATTTTGAAGTATATATCCAAGAAATTTAGGCTGCCCTGGGAGAAGGTATGTGCCTTCAGGGGCAAGACTAAGGATCGTTTGCCACTCCGCAATCCATGTCGCCAGAGTACGACCAAGCGTTTTCAATGCGCGCACAGAAAATAGATCGCAAGCGACGGGCACAACAAAATAGTCGCAATCAAGCAATATAGCTCTGTTTAACGGACCAATATTCGGCCCAGAGTCGTAAAAAACGAAATCAATTTGAAATTGTCGACAGAGATTGCTTATCAGCCCACTTAACGCTGTGGTGCCGTTATAACCTCTCACTTTCCGCTGAAGACATTGCGCCCAAAAATCGTTTAGCTCGGCTTCGAAGTCAGAGAGCCTGATGTCACCAGGAACGAGGAAGACTCCTCCATTTGGTAGCTCGATTGGTGCGACCTGGTGTACTAAGCCCGTAGCTTCGGCAACCGGCTTTAGCGCAGACCAAATTGTTTTCCCCTCTGTGTCATCCGAATGATCCAGAAGATCGTCAACTACTTCGCCGTCGATCAGATAGGCCGTCAAATTGCACTGCGGATCGGAGTCGACCAGAAGAACTCGCTTTCCCAATGATGCAACCGCTGTAGCCACATTGAAGGTGAGCGTCGTCTTGCCGACACCTCCCTTGTGGTTAAAAATCGAAATGCGCCGCGCGCTCGGCCGAGTGAGGACAGTTTGTGCGGTCACGAGTCGTCCGCACCTCCAGCAATCTTTTTCCGGGCGTGACGTCTCGGTCGGGCTTTAGCCATCGCGCTACGCGCTGCATCGCGATCGGGCAGAGCCGTGACGAATTGCTCTCCAGCCGCGCTCAGCTGTCGTTGACCCTTAGTGGCGGGCGCTAGGTAGCCCATTTTCAGGGCGTTATTAGAGGCATAGGTCGAGTTGGAGAATTTCGGCTGCGCGGCTTCAGTATTGAGCTTTCCGAGATCGAGCGTCTTGAAGTGAGGGGTGTCGCGATAGTGAGTCAGATAGTAGGCAAGGCAGGCAACCCTTTCGACGTCTGTCTGAGGCTGCTTCTCCATGAGAAACGTCTTTGGACTTGGTGCATGATCTGTCGAAAAACTGAGGCCCTTCAGACCTTCGCTTGTCCCGGGTCGGAGAGTAGAGGCTAACGGCTTAAAACTCGTCTGGCCAAAAAATGTCTGCGCCGCCTGAAGCACTCGCTGGCGGGACTCTTCATCGAGGGCACCAAGCGCTGCAATGACGGCGTTTAGTGCTTCGGCGGCGCTCTGACTGTCTGACTGTCCCATTCCCGGACACTACAACGTCAGCTTGATTGCGGACAAGATGTACTGAAACCACCGATCATGGAGACAGGCCGGGGCGCCTCGCCTTTTGCACTGATCGTCTTATTCGGAGTTACCCGTTGGCATCCGATCCTGCAGCATGAGAATACGAGAAAAGGGGGTATTTTGGGCGCAATCCTCAACATCAGACTCGCGCCCGGAGGCAGTACTGTAGCGCAAGACCGAACTCAGGCGGCGTTTTGCTGACTTCGCTGCGTAACATTGATACGGCGTTACCTCAGCCCGTCCCCACAAACGCTAAAGCTTGCGCAGGAGATTGATATGCATGACGCATGCCGGGAAGCACGCTGATTTCAAATCAACGCTTCCACGGCGGCCCAACGGCAGGGTCGTCCCCCTCGAAATTACCCCGCAGTTACCCACTAGAAGTTGGTGTCGCCGTATTGGGTTAGAATTGTTGGGAAATCCATCCAAGACGCACTGATCGAACATCAGCGCGTCCGTGGTGGGAGGGCTTTATGACGGCTGGCAATTCGTAGCGGAACAATAGATCGGTACCATCTAATCCTTGGTCGCCTCTTTGAGGGCACGTTCCGCGTTGTCGTATGCCTTCTTTGCTAATTCTAGCTCGTCGCCCGCGTTCAATATTGCGAGCCCGTATTGAGTTCGCACTCGCTCTAAAGCCTCCTCTCTTTCTGCACGTAACTGCTCAATTCGTCTTCCAGCAAACGCTCTGCGATCCCGGGCATTAGCTAGAGCGGCCCTTGCCGCCTCAATTCTCGCCTCATCCTTAAAAAGGGTTGCGTGCGATGGCGTTGTCGACGAGATGAGCACCCCGACAAGCGGAAACAATGCTAAAATTAATCGCACCGTTTTAGGCATCATCGATCTCTCTTGCAGAATTTAGAAAACTCTAATGGTCCGAGCGGTGCGTTCGTGGGCGTGCGCTTGGGTTTTCTAAAACACTATCTTCGCGGAAGCCCACCTTTCCTGCGGACTCGCGAAGAGTTTTGAACGCAACCCTTTGCTAAGTCGCGCATCTTCCTCATGGGTGATCACAGCGACGGCCCACTTCCGTCTACAAAGATTGTCGATCCATCGCTTGGACAGTCCCGATCTTTTGAAGCGATCGAGTACAAGCCGCGCGAAGTGCCGCCTTGGTGTCCCGTGCTCGACCCGCAGTTACTGCCCATAGCCAACGCCAACTTTAGAGGCTTTCGCCTTTTTGGCAGCCTTGGACCAAAGCGCATATTGGTCGGCATGATCGGGATTGACGTGTCTTAGGACACGATACTTCGCATAGGCGTTGGCAAAGAGTTCCAAACTGCGAATTGCTAGGTTTTCCGTCATGCCTGCCTCCATAAGCTCAACAACGTGGCGGCAGGCGATGTTCAATTGCTCAATGGTGATCGCGTTCTTGCTCATGTTCTGCTGCTCTTGTTCGCGACGAGTCGAAATTACGAGGCATCGTCGGCAAACACGTCGGTCATTTCAACTCTGAAAGCCCCGCCGTTAGGATCGCGGATGATCTTCATGAAGAGAACTCCTTGACTGACCCCGGCGGTGTCATGAACCGAAGAACACCGAGACCAAGATCGCACGAGCAGACAATGGCTTGTGGACAATTGCCAGTAGGCTGCTGCGGCATTGACCGGCCCCCGCTGAGTGGTTCGTGTGGAATGTTAGTTTAGAGCATGGGCTGGGGATCGGCACCCAAACGGACCACCTCTGCAAGGGCTGCTCAATCGATTGATGTGCTGACACTATATCGAATTGTGGTGGGGTCCCCACACGCTCGTTATGCCTGTCTGGCGCCGCGAATAAAAAAGGAATGCCTGGCGCCTAATACACCATCGCCGTCTCGTCCTTGCCTTCGGAGATCGTGATCTGGCCGGAGTTCGACAGTTCTTTGGTGAGGGCGACGATGATGTTCTGCGCTTCTTCGACGTCTTTGAGGCGCACCGGACCCAGGCCTTCCATGTCGTCTTTGAGCATCTTGCCGGCACGCTCGGACATGTTCTGGAAGAACAGGTCTTTGATCGGCTCGGACGCGCCTTTGAGGGCGAGCGCCAGCTTTTCCTTCTCCGCATGGCGCAGCAGGGTCTGCGCGCCGGCGGCATCGAGGCGAATAAGATCCTCGAAGGTGAACATGAGGGCGCGGATCTTCTCCGCAGACTCGCGGTTGCGTTCTTCCAGCGCGGTGAGGAAACGCGCTTCCGTGTTGCGGTCGAGACTGTTGAAGATCTCGGCCATGAGTTCGTGGCTGTCCACCCGCGCCGTGCGCGCCAGGTTGGACATAAATTCCGTGCGCAGCGTCTTCTCGACGCTTTCCAGCACTTCTTTCTGCACCGCTTCCATGTGCAGCATGCGCATCACCACTTCCATCGCGAAGCCTTCCGGCAGCAATGCCAGCACGCGCGAGGAGTGATCGGGCTTGATCTTCGACAAGATCACGCCGACGGTCTGCGGGTATTCGTTCTTCAGGTAGTTCGACAGAACCTGCTCGTGCACGTTGGCGAGCTTGTCCCACATGGTGCGACCCGACGGGCCGCGGATTTCTTCCATGATCTTGGCGACGCGATCCTTGTCTAGACTCTGCAACAGCAGACGCTCGGTGGTCTGGCTGCTGCCGATCAGGGAGCCGGTGTTTGAGATCGCGTCGGCGAAATCGACGAACAGCCGCTCCAGCAGGTTGGCGCTGACGGTGCCGAGGTTCGACATGATCTGGGACACTTCCTTGATCTCGTCGTCTTCCATCATGGCAATCAGCTTGCCCGATTGCTCAGGCGGCAAGCACAGCAGCATCATCGACGCGCGCTGAGGACCCGTGAGACTCCGGTAGTCTTCTTTAATCTTGGCCATGGCGCCCTACGTTCGGGGTTGCCGCCCGCTTTTTGCAGGATTACGGCAAGGATGAAAGGTGCGGCAGAGAGGTGAAGAAGACTTTAACGCCTCACCGTGAACCAACCCCCGCCCGCTCTCACTGCAGTGCCTCCTATGAAGACATTCCAATCATCGCAAGCAGATATCGAGGACAACCTGCCGACTGGGTAACACCGGGGTACCAAACTCTGATTTAGCGACCGGGGGGACGCCGCCGAGCTAAACCACGGTCGGCGTGTTCTCCAGCAGCGAGTATGAAAATACCGCCGATAGCGCAGCTAACACGAAGTCAGCGTATTTGCCGATTTCCTCGCGCGTCCGCGCCGAGAACGTCCGCTCATAGTTGATGCCTCGCTCCCGAAATCCACCATCAATCAAGAAGCGGAACCCTTGTTCATCGAGACTCATATTCGGCGCGATCGTGCACAGTATTACCTTCTGCGACGCCACCTCGGAAATGATGAGTGGAGTATCTTCACCGATATCCAAACTGCGTTCGGACGCGGAATTGGGGATCGCAGCGACAAGATCCGCGAACAGTTGTCGCAGGGAACGGGGAATATTGGCCTCGGTCCACTGAACCTGCTTTTCGATGAAGTCAGACGCTCGATCCTCGTCGCGTCTGGTGCGAATTGGACGGAGGGCGGCAACTGCTTGAGCTATTTCTCTCCGCGTATGGTCGTCCACGTCCGCATCGAAGCCCTCGACGTGGACGATACGCTTGCCTGACTTCCAGAATATGCGAACGCCTAGACGACTCGTTCCGTGCCAGATGCCATCGAAATTTCGAAATACATGGCCATAGCGCATAGCTGCTGTCGGTCGATCAAACATTTCAAGGCGCGCGTCAGCGTTCCCTATTGCTTGGATGGGGTATTGCTCTTCGCTGCGGTCACAATCCCAAATTCTACTGATGACTTTGAAGAGCCCAAGCGGCGTGGCGGAACTGCGTATCCCAACGTCGAGGAAGGAACGGATGTCCTGGGCGTGTAGCCAAAATCGTCTGTTAATCTCACGACGAAATTCCGCCGAAAGATTTAGATCAACTTTCGCGTGGGACAAAATGTCTGCGAAGGTATCGGTCTGATTTGCAAACGACGGCGGTATAGTTGCGATGTTTGCGGCAAGCGCGAGGCCATACGTTCCTAGCTGTCGCCTGGTAATGATCATCTGTTTCTCTGGTTACTGCTGTGGCTCTTCCGACTTCGTTTAAGATGAGGCAACTCTTTCGTCAGGGAGTTTCCTATTCGGAATTGCAGGCAGGCAGCCGACCATGCAGTTCAACATGCTCCCAAATCAGCGCGCGCTCCACGTACAGGATGTATGAACTGAGGATCACTAGATCGTCGCGAATGACTCGCGACGAGTGATAGGCGATGAGTAAATCATCAACAGTGGCACCATATAGGTTGTGATAGGTGACGCCTCCAGCGTGACCCTTCTCCCCTGTTTTCGCTGATCGATGAAACGCTCGCAGTCGTCCACGAAGGCCGTCTCCGCCCCAAGTCTTACCGATATAGATTTTGTCGTCGGGATTGCCCTTGGCAATGACGTAGACGCCAGGTGTATCGGGCACATGCTCTCCCCCTGACCACGCCTCCATTTCCGATAAATGAATTTGAAAGGTTGGCATCCACACCCAACTCGGCAGCGCGATGAATGTCGAGAATACTCCGTGGTGAAATACTCTACAACGATGTGCCCTGTGAGGCATGTCGATCCGAGAGGTATTGGCGCTGAACTTGAGGAAGCGGCGGCACGAGTTGGGGCTGTCGCAAGAGGAGTTGGCTGATCGAGCCGAACTGGATCGCACATACATCAGCGCCATCGAACGCAGCGTTTATGCCGCCAGCGTGGACGTACTTGAGAGGCTCGCTCGCGAGCTGGGGGTCGCCCCTTCGGACATGCTTAAGGCTCCCGCGAACCGTCGCAGCGCGCGCAAGGCTTAGGCCAAGCGGCTTTTTATTGCCTTGGCTGCCTGATCTGCCGAGTGCGCCTTGACAGTCGCTCAGCGCCGCGTAAGGCCAAGAGCGCGAGGGTCGACCGCGCGAACTCATTATCCCCAAACGGAAGATTACTCGGCGACCCACCGCGCTTGATCAGCGCCTGTTACCCCGTTTGTTACCCAAACGGCTTATGACTTAGCCGAGGCGAAGAGGCCGCCACCAACTGTGTCGCCCTAACTACTTGATAAGACTCGGAGATATGGACCTGAGAGATGGTGGGCGCACCAGGACTCGAACCTGGGACCCGCTGATTAAGAGTCAGCTGCTCTACCAACTGAGCTATGCGCCCCCGTGAGGGTGCCCGCGCTTGCGACCGGCGGGTTTCCCTTGGGAAGGCGGCCCTTATAGAGGGTCAAACCGGCCGTGACAAGCACGCGACGGGCTGTGGAAAACTTCGGTACCCCAAGGGGCTAGGCGGGTTTCGGGGCGGCCTAGAAGTCCCCGAATCCGCCGCGCATGGCCATCTGGACGTCACGGTGAACCCAGACGTTCATCAGGAGGCCCATGCAGAACATCAGGGTGAGCAAAGCCGTGCCGCCGTAGGAGATCAGCGGCAGGGGCACGCCGACGACCGGGATCAGGCCCATGACCATGGCGATGTTGATGAAGAAGTAGAGGAAGAACGTGGTGGTGATGCCCACGGCGACCAGGCGCCCGAACTGGTAGCGGCAGCGGAAGGCGATGGCGTAGCCGTAGATCAGGATCATGGCGTACAGCGCCAGCAGGGTGAGCCCGCCGACCATGCCGAGCTCTTCCGCCAGCATGGTGAAGATGAAGTCGGTCTGGCGTTCGGGCAGGAAGCTCAGGTGGCTTTGGGTGCCCTCCATGAAGCCCTTCCCGAACAGGCCGCCCGAGCCGAGCGCGATCTTGGATTGCAGGATGTGGTAGCCGGTGCCGAGGGGGTCGCGCTCCGGGTCCATGAAGATGCGGATCCGGTCGCGCTGGTACTCATGCAGCATCGCCCAAGCCGGGAACATGGCCGCCAAGCCGGCGATGCCCACGGTAATGAACTTCCACATGCGCACGCCGGCCATAAAGAATGTGGCGGCCGACACCATGAGGATCACCAGCGCGGTGCCGAGGTCGGGCTGCTTGATGACCAGGCCGACCGGCAGCAGCACCAGCGTGAGCGGCGCCAGAAGCGCGAGCGGCGAGGCGATGTCTTCAAGATTGCGGCCGTGGAAATAGCGCGCCAGCGCCAGCACGATTGCGGGCTTGGCCAGTTCCGACGGCTGCAAGTTGATGATGCCGAGATCGATCCAGCGCTGGGCGCCGCCGCCGATCACGCCTTTGATGTCCACCGCCACCAGCAGCACGATGGTGATGAAGTAGAACACGTAGGCGAAGCGCATCACGGAGCGGATATCGAGCACGGCCACGCCCAGCATCATCGCGATGCCGATAACGAAGCGCGCGGCCTGCGGTTCCGCCCAGGGCATCAGCTTGCCGCCAGCGGCGGAGTACAGCATCGCAAAGCCGAAGGCGAAGATGCAGCACAGCCACAGCACCAGGGACCAGGACACCTGCCACAGTTTTTCGCTGGCGTTCATGTCGCCGCGTCGCAGGCGGGCGTTGAAACCCAATTCGCTCATGTCGGGCTCTTTTCGGGTGTGGCTGACGGCCCCGAGGCGATGGTGTCGTCGGTGCGCACTTTGCGCGACGGGTCGAGGCGCAGCACTTCTTCCATGACGTCTTTCACCGCCGCCGCGGCCTGGGCGCCGGCCTTGCCGTGTTCAATCACGCAAGCCACGGCATAGCGCGGCGCATGGAACGGCGCGAAGGCGACGAACAGTGCGTGGTCGCGAAGTTCCCACGGGCGCTGTTCCTGCTTGCTCATGGACATTTCGCCGAGCGCACGTTCGGCGCGCTTGATGGAATGGATTTGGCTGGAGCCGGTTTTTCCGGCCATCTGCCAGTCCTTCTTCTCGGCATCCTTCATCTTCAGGATCGCGCGCGTGGCGGTACCGCCGGCGTTGACGCAGCCGAACATCCCGCGCTGGACGACGGCAAGATGCTGCGGCGAGATGCCGATGGATTCGAGCTTCTGCATGGCCATGGGGCCGTTGTCGGTTTCATCGCGGGCGACCTTGGCCGCCGCCGCCGCTGTGGTGACCGTGGCGCGAACCAGCGTCGGCTTCACCGCCAAGCCGCCGTTGGCGATGCGCGCGACATAGGTGCACAGCTGAATCGGCGTGACCGCCACCTGCCCCTGGCCGATGCCGACGTTCAAGGTTTCGCCCTGCTGCCAAGGTTCGCCGCGGGCGGCCTTCTTCCAGGCCTCCGTCGGGATCAACCCCTTCTGCTCGTTCGGCACGCCGACGCCGGTGAGTTCACCGAGGCCGAGCTTGTGGGCCATGGCGGAAATGCGATCGACGCCCAGGCGCCGCGCCACTTCGTAGAAGTAGCAATCGCACGATTGGGTGATGGCCGTGGCCATGTTGACGCTGCCGTGGCCGCCCTTCTTCCAGCAGTACCAGGTGCGCGAGCCGAGCGTGGTGTGGCCGGGGCAGTGGATGAACTGCTCCGCCTGGATGACGCCGTTCTCAAGGCCTGCCAGCGCCACGCACAGCTTGAAGGTGGAGCCGGGCGGGTAACGGCCGGCGACTGCCTTGTTGGTGAGCGGCGAACGCGGATTGGTAGACAGTTCGCGCCACTCCTGCGGCGTGGGCGCGCGGCTGAACATATGTGGGTCGTAGCCGGGGTCGGACGTCATCACCAGCATCTCGCCGGTATAGATATCCATCACCGCCATGGAGGCGCTTTCTTCCTCCTTCAGGCGTTCGTAGGCAACGCGTTGCAGGCGTTCGTCGATGGTGAGCAGGACGTCGGTGCCGGGATCGCCTTCCTGCCGGTTGAGTTCGCGCACGACGCGGCCGTAGGCATTCACCTCAACCTGATTGGTGCCGCCCTTGCCGCGCAAAATGGCATCGTGGACTTTCTCCACGCCGGCCTTGCCGATACGGAAGCCCGGCAACTGCAGCAGCGGATCGCCGTTCAAGTCGGCTTCGTCGACGCTGGAGACGTAGCCCAGCAGATGCGTGGCAGCTTCGTTCAATGGGTAGTGACGCGTGAGCGCGTCATCGATGATGACGCCGGGCAGGTCGGCCGCATTCACCTGGATGCGGGCCATTTCCTCCCACGAGAGGTTTTCCTTCACCATGATCGGCACGAAGCTGCGATGGCGGCCGACTTCGCGCTTGATGCGGTCCCGTTCGTAGTCGGCGATCTCGATCAGGTTGGCGAGCACGCCGATGGTGTCGACGACCTTGTTGGCCTGCTCGGGGATCACCAGCACGCGAAACTGCTGGCTGTTGACCGCGAGCGGCTGGCCGAACCGATCCAGAATGCGCCCGCGCGGCGGCGGCAGCAGCTGCACGTTGATGCGGTTGCCGTCCGCCAGCATCTTGTAGCGGTCGCTTTTGACCACTTGCAGGTAGTACATGCGCGCGATCAACGTGGTGATCAGCGCCCCTTGAACGCCGCCGAGCACGATGGCGCGGCGGTTGAACATCTTGGTCCAGTCACCGTCGCGCGACAGCATCACGGCTGGGCCATGAGCTTGATCTGGGCGTGGGCGAGCACCCAGGCGATGACGGGATAGACCGCCGCGGTGATGAGGACGGCGGCGAACATGTCGGTGAACGGCGTGAATCCGCCCGGCGCGAACAAGCCGACGCACAGCCACTTCAACACGCCCGCGCCCAGCGCCAATACGGCGAAGGCGAGCCAGAACACGCCGAACGGCTTGGCGTTGAAGAACTTCTGCTGGTGGAACACGATCTGCTGGCAGGCCAGCAGCACCAGAGCCGTGCAGCCGAGCGGCGCGCCGGTGATCAGGTCGTCGAGCAAGCCGATGGTGAAGCTGGTGCCGTAGCCGATCAGGTCGGGCCGGTAGATCGACCAGAAATAGATCGCTGCGAGCGCATACATCGGCGTGACGTGGGACATGCCGGGGATGTGAGTGGGTGTCAGCGCGAACAGCATCAGGCTCAGGGTGAACAGCAGCGGGATCTGCCGGCGGAGCGATTGATCGACGCGCTGGAGGGGCGTGAGCTGCATGCGCGGGCCCTAGCGCGGCTTCGCGGATGCGGTCGCCGCAGCCGGCGGGGCGGCGGCGGGCGTTGCGGCCGGCGCACTGGCGGCAGCACCGGCAGGAACAACAACCGCGGGCGAAACGCGCGCGGCAGCCGGTAAGGTCGAGGTCGTATTGGCGACGGTGTTGGCCAGGCCGAAGTCGAAGATGCGCACGTATTGCAGCTTGTCGCTGGACATATAGGGTTCCACCTCGACGGTGCCCTCGCCCATGCGGGCGACACGGCCGACCGGGAGACCGACCGGGAACGCATCCGCATCGCCGGAGGTCACAACTTTGTCGCCGGGGGCCACGGCGGTCTTGGCGCTGAGGTACAGCAGCCGGGGGCGGGCGCCGTTGTCGCCGGCCATGATGGCGCGGGTGCCGGACTCGCCCACGAGGACCGGCAGGCGCGAGTTGATGTCGCTGATCAGCAGCACGCGGGCGGAATGAACGCCGACCTGCATAACGCGACCGACCAAGCCTTCGCCGCTCATCACCACCTGGCCCTTGGCAACGCCGTCGCCGGAGCCGGCGTTGACGATGACCGATTGGGCGAATGCGCCGCCGGTGTCGGCGACGACACGGGCGGTCACGAAACGCGACGGCGGTTCGGGCACGACGGCAAGCTGCTGACGCAGGTCGCGGTTTTCGGAATCGAGCTTTTGCGCCAGCGACTGCCACTGCATCAGCCGCGCGTTGACTTCACGCAGCGCTGCGTTCTCGGTCCGGATGGCGCCGAGTTCGCGGATGTTGGAGATCGTGCTGGCGATGGCGCTGGCCGGTTCCGACATGACGCGCAGGAGCGGCGTCACCGCGTCGGTGACGGCGATGCGGGCGCGCTCCAACAAGACCGTGTCGGCCTTGCCGATGAGCATGAGCGCGAACGTCAGCCCGATCAGCGCCAGGAAGGCAAAGCGCTGCAGCAGGGACTTGAGGGTCCCAAAACGGGAAATCTGTCCCGTCTGCTGGCGCACAGTCTACCTCCCTACGCTTGCGCGGCCGTCGCGGGCCGCGCGGCTTTACTTAGTACATCGTCGTCAGAACGTTGCGCAGCTGCTTCATCTCTTCGAGCGCCTTGCCCGTGCCGAGCGCAACACACGACAGCGGATCGTCGGCGATCGACACCGGCAGGCCGGTGGCGTGGCGCAGAACGAAATCGAGGTTGTGCAGCATCGCGCCGCCGCCGGTGAGCACGATGCCCTTGTCGACGATGTCGGCGGCGAGTTCCGGCGCGGTGTGCTCGAGGGCGACCTTGACCGCATCGATAATGGCGGTGACGGGTTCGGCAAGGCTCTCGGCGATCTGGCGCTGACTGATGACGATTTCTTTCGGCACGCCGTTCATCAGGTCGCGGCCTTTGATCTCCATGGTTTCGCCGTCGCCCTGTTCCGGCGGGCAGGCGCAACCGATTTCCTTTTTGATCCGCTCGGCGGAGCTTTCGCCCACCAGCAGGTTATGGTGGCGGCGGATGTAGTTGATGATCGCTTCGTCCATCATGTCGCCACCGACGCGCACGGAGCGCGCATAGACGATGCCGCCGAGCGACAAGACGGCCACTTCGGTCGTGCCGCCGCCGATATCCACCACCATGCTTCCGGTCGGTTCCGTGACCGGCAGGCCGGCGCCGATCGCCGCGGCCATGGGCTCCTCGATCAGGTAGACCTTGCGGGCGCCGGCGGCTTCGGCGGATTCCTGGATGGCGCGGCGTTCCACGGCGGTCGAGCCGGACGGGACGCACACGATCACCAGGGGGCTGGCGAAACTGCGGCGGTTATGCACCTTGCGGATGAAGTGCTTGATCATCTCCTCAGCCACTTCGAAGTCCGCGATCACGCCATCACGTAGCGGTCGAATGGCGTGAATGTTTCCCGGGGTGCGGCCGAGCATCTGCTTGGCCTCGTTGCCCACGGCCAGGACCTGCTTGCGGCCCCGCACCTCGGCCAACGCGACCACGGACGGCTCGTTCAGCACAATGCCGCGGCCTTTGACGTAGACCAGCGTATTGGCAGTCCCGAGATCGATGGCCATGTCGTTGGACAGCCATCCGGTCAATATGGAAAACATGAAGCTTGGTACCCTTCTCGACGGCGGCCCTTGCAGACCGGCCTGGTGGAATCTGAAGTCCCCGGATGGCCCCTTATGCCGCGCGCATCATCGAGGTCTTCCGGGCCGGGGTCGGCACCGCGAAGGGGTATCGAAGATCGAGACGCATCGGAATCATGGCTTCGCTCACGAGGAGGGCCTTCCAGCCCTACTGTCGACCCTGTGGATAACTCACGGGGGACCGGTCAGCCTCCAGGCGCACAGACTTTTCGCGCCGACCGCGTAAAAACGCGAATAAAATCAACGGCTAAGTGTAAAGTCTTAACGCCCCGAGCGAACCAGCTCCCGCCACCGCTATATTTGGGCCGTGGCGTTTAATTTCTCATGAAGGCCGGGCGAAGGGAAGGCCTGCAAGCGCCTCTCAAGCAAACAAAAAATAGCGAGGCGGGCGGGAGAATTGCCGCAACCGTTTGCGGCGAAGAGCGTGCGGCTCCACCGGGTACAACCGGTGGAGCCGGGGATCGCTAGTTACGGGCCTTGTCGACCAGCTTCTTGTCCTTGAGCCAGGGCATCATGGCGCGGAGCTTGCCGCCGACTTCCTCGATCGGATGGTCGGCCCAATTGCGCCGCGTGGCCTTGAAGGTCGGCTGGCCGGCCTTGCACTCCTGCATCCAGCCGGACACGAAGCGGCCGCTCTGAATGTCGGCGAGCACGCGCTTCATCTCGGCCTTGGTCTCGTCGGTGACGATGCGCGGGCCGGTGACGTAGTCGCCCCACTCGGCGGTGTTGGAGATCGAGTAGCGCATATCGGCGAGGCCGCCTTCGTAGATCAGGTCGACGATCAGCTTCACTTCATGCAGGCATTCGAAGTAGGCCATCTCCGGCGCGTAGCCGGCTTCGACCAGGGTTTCGAAACCCGCGCGGATCAGGTTAGAGACGCCGCCGCAGAGAACGGCCTGCTCACCGAACAGATCGGTTTCGCACTCTTCCTTGAACGTGGTTTCGATGATGCCAGCGCGGCCGCCGCCGATGGCAGAGGCATACGACAGGGCCAGGTCCATCGCGTTGCCCGAGGAGTTCTGCGCGATCGCGACCAGGCAGGGAACGCCTGCGCCACGGGCATATTCGCCACGCACCGTGTGGCCGGGGCCCTTCGGCGCGATCATGAACACATCGAGATCCGGACGCGGCTCGATCAGCTTGAAGTGGATGTTGAGGCCGTGCGCAAACGCAAGCGCCCCGCCCTGCTTGAGGTTGTCGCGGATGTCCTTAGTGTAGAGGTCGGCCTGCAGCTCGTCCGGCGTCAGGATCATCATCACGTCGGCCCACTTCGCGGCATCCGCCGGCGTCATGACCTTCAGACCTTCCTTCTCGGCTTTCGCGCGGGTCGGCGAGCCTTCCTTCAGCGCAACCACCACGTCCTTCACGCCGGAATCGCGCATGTTGAGCACGTGGGCATGGCCCTGGCTGCCGTAGCCGACGACGGCAATCTTCTTGCCTTTGATCAGGTTCACATCGGCGTCGCGATCGTAATAGACACGCATGGTCGTAGCCTTTCTTCGTTCTCTGTCTTCGACGCGTTCCGATATGGAACGCGGGGGTCTTCAACGCGTTCCGAAATGGAACGCCGGGATTTATTCGATGCCGGCGGCGCCGCGGGCAATCGCCGCGACTCCGGTGCGCGAGACTTCCACCAGCCCGAGCGGTTTCATGAGATCGATGAAGGCATCCACCTTTTCGGTGTTGCCCACGACCTCGAACACAAACGAACCGATGGTCGAGTCCACGACATTGGTGCGAAAGATGTCACCGATCCGCAGCGCTTCGACGCGCTTGTCTCCCACCGCGGCCACTTTGACAAGGGCAAGTTCGCGCGCCACGGACGGACCGTCGTCGGTCAAGTCGCGGACGATGTGGATCGGCACCAACCGCTTGAGCTGGGCCTTGATCTGTTCCACCACCTGGCGCGTACCCGAGGTTACCAGGTTGATGCGGCTCAACTGCCGGTCCCGGTCGACTTCCGACACGGTCAGGCTCTCGATGTTATAGCCGCGGCCCGAGAATAGGCCGGTGACGCGCGCCAGCACGCCCGCCTCGTTGTCGACCAGGGCCGACAGCACGTGACGATAGATGTCCTTGTCCTTAAGGCGCGCGACCGGCACCGAGCCTTCGTACAGGTTGGTGCTTTGCTCTTCCGCCGCGGGCTTCGCAGGGGGCTTCGCAGCCGCCTTCGCGACCGGCTTCGGTGGTGTCTTTTTCGCCATGACGTCCTCTTAAACCAGCGCTAGTCCTGCGCCGCTGATCGCTTTGTCGGCGCGATCCTCCGGGCCCAGGATCATCTGGTTGTGCGCCTTGCCCGACGGGATCATCGGGAAGCAGTTCTCTTTCTGATCGACGATCACGTCGACCACAACCGGCTTCTTGATCGACATCATTTCCTTGATGGTGTCGTCCACCTTGCTCGGATCACTGACACGAAGCCCGGCGCATCCGAAGGCCTCGGCCAGCTTCACGAAGTCCGGCAGGGATTCCGAGTAGCTTTCCGAATAGCGCCCGCCATGCAGCAGTTCCTGCCACTGGCGCACCATGCCCATGTACTGATTGTTGACGATGAACACCTTCACCGGCAGACGGTACTGCACGGCGGTCGAGAGCTCCTGGATGTTCATCAAGATCGAAGCTTCGCCGGCCACGTCGACCACCAGCGCATCGGGATGCGCGAGTTGCGTGCCGATCGCCGCCGGCAGTCCGTAGCCCATGGTGCCGAGGCCGCCGGAGGTCATCCACCGGTTCGGCTCATTGAACCGCAGGAATTGCGCCGCCCACATCTGATGCTGGCCGACTTCTGTGGTGAAGTAGGTTTCGCGCTTCTTGGTCAGCTCGTGCAGACGCTGGATCGCATACTGCGGCTTGATGATCTTGCCCTTCTGTTCGTACTTCAGGCAGTTCTTCGCGCGCCATGCTTCGATTTCGCGCCACCATGACTTCAGCGCACCCTGATCAGCGGCCAGTTTCTGCTTCTTCCACTTGGCGAGCATCTCTTCGAGCACGTTGGCGGAATCGCCGATGATCGGCACGTCCACAATCACGTTCTTGTTGACCGACGATGCGTCGATATCGACGTGGATCTTCTTCGACCCCGGCGCGAAGAAATTCAGGTTGCCGGTGACGCGGTCGTCGAACCGCGCGCCGATGTTGATCATCACGTCGCAGCCGTGCATCGCGAGATTGGCTTCGTAGAGCCCGTGCATGCCCAGCATGCCGAGCCACTGCTCGTCATCGGCGGGAAATGAGCCGAGGCCCATCAGCGTCGATGTGATCGGGAAGCCGGTGAGTTTCACCAGTTCGCGCAACGCCTTCACCGCGCGCGGGCCACCGTTGATGACGCCGCCGCCGGTGTAGAAGATCGGCTTCTTCGCACCCGCCATCAGCTTCAACGCGGCATCCACGGCGCCGCTGTCGGGCAGCAACTGCGGACGATAGGTCTTGTGCTTCTGCTGAAGACCGCTGGGCGCGCGTTGATACGCACCCTCGCTCATCACCACGTCTTTCGGCAGATCGATCACCACCGGACCGGGACGGCCGGTGCGCGCGACGTAGAACGCTTCGTGCATGATTCGCGCCAGCTGCTCGACATCCTTCACCAGGTAATTGTGCTTGGTGCAGGGTCGCGTGATGCCGACAGTGTCGGCCTCTTGGAAGGCGTCGTTGCCGATCAGGTGCGTCGGCACCTGGCCGGTGAGACACACAATAGGAATGGAATCCATCAGCGCGTCGGTCAGACCGGTCACCGCGTTGGTGGCGCCCGGACCGGAGGTCACCAGCACGCAGCCCACTTTGCCGGTGGAGCGGGCATAGCCTTCGGCGGCATGCACGGCACCCTGTTCATGACGCACCAGGATGTGGCGGATGCGGTTCTGCTTGAAGATCTCATCGTAGATCGGCAGCACGGCACCGCCCGGATAGCCGAACACGACCTCGACGCCCTGCTCCGCCAGCGCCTTCAGAATGATGCGGGCGCCCAGCATGCGCTCGCCGGCTTTGGCGGGGGTGTCGTCGAGATCGGAAGCAAAAGCGCGGTTGGACATGGCGGTGGCTCTCTCAAATCAAAACCCGCCCAGAACGGATGGCCCCGGGCGGGAAAGGCGGGCGGAACCTAGTTGGCGGACCTGGGGAGGTCAACCCCATTTCCAAATTTTTGCAAAGATTTCTGGTAATAATCTTTCCGAAAATTGCTCGGAAAGCGTTAACGCCGCAGGAAACTGATGCCGGAACCAAGTGGACTGCCGTTTGGCGTACTGACGCGTGGCGATTTTCCCAAGCTCCACCGCAGCAGGAAGGCCGATCTCCCCGGCGAGGTGGGCGGCAAGCGGCTTCGCCCCCAAGGCGCGCATGACGGGCGCGCTGAGGGGAATTCCCGTGGCGAGTAGCGTTTGGAGTTCGGCCAAAGCGCCCGCCGCGATCATGCGGTCGAAGCGCCCATTGCCGGCGGCGATCACCGCGGCGCGCGGCGGCAGGATCAGGAACGGCAGGAAATGCGCAGCGACGGCAGGACGCGGGGGGTCGGCCTGCCAGGCTGAAAGCGGGCGGCCCGTGGCCTCGACAACTTCCCAGGCGCGCAGGATGCGTTGGGTGTCGCCGACCTTCAGGCGGGCGGCGATGACCGGGTCGCGTTGCGTCAGGCGCGCGTGGAAGGCGTCGTGGCCGATCTCCTGCAGAAGCGCTTTGGCCGCCGCGCGGAACGCCGGCGCGATCTCGGGCATTGCCGGCAGACCGACCATCAGCGACTGCAGATAGAGCCCGCTGCCGCCAACGAGCACCGTCGTGCGATCCGCGTTCGCGGCGATCGCCTGCGCGGCGCGGCGCCCCCAGGCGGGACCTGAGTCCTTCTCTGTCGGACCGAGTGTGCCGAACAAGCGATGCGGCGCGCGCGCTTCTTCTTGCGGCGTCGGCCGCGCCGTGAGGATCGGCAGATCGCGATAGCACTGCTGGCTGTCGGCGTTGACGACGACGGCGTTGAATTCTTCAGCGATCGCCAGCGCGAGCGCCGACTTGCCCGAGGCCGTGGGGCCGGCGACGACGATGACTTTCGGGAGGCTTTGGGGCACGCGGCCTCATTTCTGCACAGCGGTCATCCCGGCGAAGGCCGGGATCCACAGCACAATAAGCACGGTCCATGCAGTTTGAGGAGTGGACCCCGGACCAAGTCCGGGGTGACAGCCTCTGGGGAGGTGGGGGCCGTGCCCTACCCTCTCCCCGAAAGGGAGAGGGTAAGCAGAGCTAATCCAGCACGTGGCTCACAAGACCGTCGGCGAGTTTGGGTTCGAACCACGTCGACTTCGGCGGCATGACTTCGTTGGCGTCCGCCACCGCCATGAGTTGATCGAGGCGCGTGGGATGGAGCGAGAAGGCGACCTTCATCTCGCCGGAATTCACGCGCTTTTCGAGCTCGCCCAAGCCGCGGATGCCGCCGACGAAATCGATGCGCTTGTCGCGGCGCGGATCGGCGATGCCGAGCACGGGGTCGATCAGGAACTTCTGCAGCAAGCTTACGTCGAGCTGGCCGACCGGATCGTTCTTCGGGATCAGGGTCTCGTTGATGTCGAGCTGATACCAGCTGCCGCCGAGATACATGCCGAAGCGCGTCGGCTTCTCCGGCTTCACTTGCGCGGCGGCCTTGGCCACCGTGAAGTTCGCCTTCACCTTGTCCAAGAAGGCTTCCGGCGTAAGTCCGTTGAGGTCCTTGATCACGCGGTTGTAGTCGAAGATGCGCATCTGATCGTGCGGGAAGGCGACGGTCAGGAAATAGCTGTGGCTGTCGGTGGAGGTCTTCTCCTTGCGCGCCGCAGCCACACGCGAGGCGGCCGCCGAACGATGATGGCCGTCGGCGATGTAGAGCGCGGGCATCGCATCCACCAGGGCGGTGATGTCGGCGATGGCCGTGTCGCTGTCGATCAGCCACAGCGTATGCACGATGCCGTCGTCGGCGGTGACGTCATACAACGCCGGGGTCTTGGCGATGCCGTCGAGGATGCCTTGGAGTTTCGCGTTGGCGCGATAGGCCAGCAACACCGGTCCCGTCTGCGCGTTCAGCGCATCGATCTGGCGAACGCGATCGTCTTCCTTGTCGGGGCGGGTAAACTCATGCTTGCGCACGCGGTTGGTGTCGTAGTCCGCGACGGACGCCGTGCCGACAAAACCGGTCTGCACGTGGTTACCCATCTTCAGGCGATAGACGTAGTAGCGCGGGGCTGCGTCGCGGATCAGAACGCCCTGCTGGATCAGGCGCGCGAGGTTTTCCGCGCCCTTGGCGTAGACCGCCGGCGCGTAGGGATCGGTGTCTTGCGGGAGATCGATCTCCGGCTTGGAGATGTGCAGGAAGCTGTTGGGCTTGCCTTTGGCGCGCGCCCTCGCCTCTTCGGTGTTCAGCACATCGTAGGGCGGGGCCGCCACGTCGGCCGCACGTTCGGGGACGGGACGCAAACCGCGGAAGGGACGCATCAATGTTGTCACGGGCACTAGCCTTCGTAGTTGTCGACAATGAAGCGGTTGAGCAGACGCACGCCGTAGCCGGTGGCGCCGGGCGCTGCCAGCGGCGTGCCCTTCTCGTTCCACACGACGCCGGCGATATCCAGATGCGCCCAGGGCACATCCTTATTGATGAAGCGCTGCAGGAACTGGGCGGCGGTGATGCTGCCGGCACGGGGCCCGCCGATGTTCTTCATGTCGGCAATCAGCGACTTCAATTCGCGGTCGTATTCTTCGCCCATCGGGAAACGCCAGAGGCGCTCGCCGACCTTCTTGCCGGCGGCGGCAAGCGTTTCGGCAAGGTCGTCGTTGTTGGAGAACAGGCCGGCGTAGTGTTCCGAGAGCGCCGCGATGATCGCGCCGGTGAGTGTGGCGAGATCCACAATCGCGCGGGGCTTGAAGCGCTGTTGCACATATGTGAGCACGTCGCACAGCACGAGGCGCCCTTCGGCGTCGGTGTTCTGTACTTCGATGGTTTGGCCCGACATGGAGGTGACAACGTCACCGGGGCGCTGCGCCTTGGCGTCGGGCATGTTCTCGACCAGGCCGCACAGGCCGACGACGTTGACCTTGGCCTTGCGGCGCGCGAGCGCCTGCATGGTGCCGACGACGACGCCGGCGCCCGCCATGTCCCACTTCATGTCCCACATGCCGCCGGGCTGTTTCAGGCTGATGCCGCCGGTGTCGAAGCACACGCCCTTGCCGACGAGGGCGAGCGGGGCCGCGGCCTTGTCCTTGCCGCCGTTCCAGCGCGCGACCAGCACGCAGGATTTCTGGGCTGAGCCCTGGCCGACGCCGAGCAGCGCGCCCATGCCGAGTTTGCGCAAAGCGGCTTCATTCAGGATTTCCACCTGTACGCCATCCTTCGCCAGCGCCGCCTTGGCGCGCTGTGCAAAGGAGTCCGGGAAGATCACGTTCGCCGGTTCGCTGACCAGATCACGGGTGAGGAAGATGCCGGCGTTGACCGCGGCCAGGCCGGTGTAGGCCTTGCCCGCTTCCACCGGCGACACGGATTGCACGCTGATCGCGGTCAGCTTCGGCTTGGCGTCCTTGTCTTCCTTGGTGCGGTACTTGTCGAAGCGGTAGGACTTCAGCACCACGCCCGCGGCCACATGAGCCGCCAAGGTCGCCGCCCCGACATCCTCAAGGATCAAAGTGACCGCCGTCTCGCGCTCCGTCGCCGCGAAAATTGCCGCACCGATGCGCTCAGCCACGGCGCCGTCGAGGGTCTTCGGGTCGCCCAGGCCGACCAGGACGACGCGGGTGATGCGCCCGGATCCCGGCGCCCAAATCTGCAGGATCTTCTCCCGCTTGCCGGTGAACTCGCCGGCGCGGATCGCGCGGGAGATGGCGCCGCCCAGACTTTTGTCGAGCGCCGCGGCGGTTTTGCCGAGCGCCGGCGGCGCGGTCTTCACCGGGGTCGCGGCCTTGCCCTTCGGGGCTTCGGGGACGGCGATCACCGCCACCCCTTGGGTGGGCGCAGACAGTTTCGCGAAGGAGACTTTCATAGGCGGGATCTCGGGACCAATGGGGGCTGGGAAGCGGGGCCGTAACCTAGCAGCGCCCCTCGCTGAATCAACAGCCCGCCCCCGTCTTATCTATGCGCCTTACGCGGTGGTGGCATGAGGACGGGCCAAGGCGCGCACCGGTGGACAACGGCCCGGCGGCGGGTATGTTGACCTTCAGCCCCGAAAGCGGGGCATTCCTTTGTGAGGCGTTGAAGCCATGGGCAATTTTGGCGTCGGTCAAGCCATTCGGCGGGTAGAGGACCAACGGTTCCTGACCGGCATGGGTCAGTACACCGACGACGTCAATGTCGCGGGCCAGGTCTACCTTTATGTGCTGCGCTCGCCTCACGCCCATGCGGACCTGCGCAAGATCGACACAGGCGCGGCCAAGGGCGCGCCCGGCGTGCACGCGGTGCTGACCGGCGCGGACCTGGACGCCATGGGGATCGGCCCGATCCCCTGCGAAGCCATTCCACCGGGAAAGGACGGCCAGAAAGGCGTCACGCCGCGGCGGCCAGTGCTGGCGGTCGGCAAAGTGCGCTACGTGGGCGAGCCGGTGGCCGCGGTGCTCGCCGATACGCTGGCGAATGCAAAGGATGCGGCGGAGCTGATCGATGTGGACTACGCGGAGCAGACCGCCGTGTCGGCCATGCCCGCGGCGATCGCGCAGGATGCGCCCCAGCTCCATGGCAGCGACGCACCGGGCAACATGCTGGTGCATTGGCACCTGGGCGATGCGGCGGCGACCGAAGCGGCCTTCGCCAAAGCACACAAGGTTGTCAGCATCGATCTCGTCAATTCGCGCATTGCGCCGACAGCATTGGAGCCGCGTGCGGCGCTGGCCGAGTTCGATACCAAGACGCAGCGCTACACCCTGACCCAGGGCAGCCAGGGCGGCCACAAGCTAAAGGATTGGCTGTCGCGGCTGATCTTCAAGATCCCTGCGGAGCAGATCCGCGTGATCAGTCCGGACGTGGGCGGCGCCTTCGGCATGAAAAACTTCCTGTTCAACGAACCGATCCTTTGCATGATCGGCGCCAAGCAACTCGGCCTGCCGGTGAAGTGGACTGCCGACCGCTCGGAAAGCTTCCTGAGCGACGCCCACGGGCGCGACCAGCTGAATCACGCCACGATGGCCCTCGACAAGGACGGGACGTTCCTCGCGATCCGCGTCTCGTCCCTCGGCAATGTCGGCGCGTATCTCTCGCAGTTCGGCGCCTACATCCCGACCATGGCGGGCTGCGCGATGTTGTGCGGCGCCTACAAGTTCCAAGCCGCCCACGTGGACGTGAAAGTGGTGTTCACCAATACCGCGCCGCTGGATGCCTATCGCGGCGCGGGCCGGCCGGAAGCGGCCTACCTGGTCGAACGCCTGGTGGAGAAAGCGGCGTGGGAGATGAACATCCCGTCCATCGAACTCCGCCGGCGCAATCTCATCCGCAGCGAGGACTTCCCTTACAAGACCGCCCTTGGCCACACCTATGACTCCGGACGCTACGAAGAGCTGATGGACATGGCGCTAAAGCGTGGCGATGTGGCGGGGCTACCGGCCCGCCGCGCCGAGGCGGCCAAACGCGGCAAGCTGCGCGGGCTCGGCATCAGCTACTACGTCGAGGCTTGCGCGGGCGGCGGCGGCGAAAAGCCGATCGTGAATTTCGAGCCGGACGGCCGCCTGACCGTGCGTATCGGCACCCAGTCGAACGGCCAGGGACACGAGACGGTCTATGCGCAGATCGCCGCCGACGGCTTCGGCATGCCGTTCGACAAGGTGAGCGTGCGCCAGGGCGACACGGACGATATTCCGCAAGGCGGCGGCACCGGCGGATCGCGCTCCATCCCCGTGGGCGGCAGCGCGATCAAGCACAACATTCTGAAGATGATCGAGCAAGGCAAGAGCATTGCCGCCGACCTGCTGGAGGCGGCCGCCGTCGATATCGAATTCGCCGACGGCGCATTCAAGATCGCCGGCACGGACCGCAGCGTCGCGTTGAAAGACGTCGTCGCCGCATCCTTCGACGACAAGAAGCGCCCGGACGGTGTCGAGGCCGGATTGCGCATGTCGGAGAATTGGAACCCGTCGGGCGCCACATTCCCGAACGGCTGCCATGTCTGCGAAGTCGACGTCGACGCGGACACCGGCGAAGTGGACTTCGTGCGCTACACCATTCAGGACGACCTGGGTGTGGCGGTAAATCCACTGACCATGGCGGGGCAGATTTACGGCGGTGCCGTGCAGGGCCTCGGCCAAGCGATGTTCGAGGAAGCGATCTACGATGAGTCCGGCCAGCTGCTGACCGGCTCGTTCATGGACTACTGCATGCCGCGCGCGGACAACACCCCGAGCTTCGACTTCGCCTATACCGAAGTGCCGACGCCGCGGAATGCGCTGGGCGCGAAGGGCGCGGGCGAGGCCGGCACCATCGGCGCAACGCCGGCGGTGACGAACGCGGTGATCGATGCCCTGCGGCCGTTGGGCATCACGCATCTCGACATGCCGCTAACGCCGCTGAAGATCTGGCAAGCCATCGACGCGGCCAAGACGAAGGCGGCGTGAGCACACCGAACCTTCGGGCATGGGCTGAGGCGCTCATTCCGGTCGCGGAGGAAGCCGGCCGGTCGATTCTGGAGATCCAGCGCAGCGCGTTCACGGTCGACGCCAAGGCCGACAACTCGCCGGTGACGGCGGCGGATCGCGCGGCAGAGGCGATCGTCCTGCGCACGCTGAAGACGTTGACGCCTGCGAAGCCCATCGTCGCGGAAGAAAGCGTGGCCGCGGACGGCTTGCCGGATTTCGCGGGCGACGATTTCTGGCTGATCGACGCCTTGGACGGCACCAAGGAGTTCATTCAGCGCCGCCCCGACTTCACGGTGAATATCGGCTTCATTCAGAACGGCGTGCCCGCATTGGGCATCGTGCATGCACCGGCGCGCGGCGATACGTTTGTCGGCATCGTGCCCGAGCGCTATGCCGCGCGACACAGCAACGGCGTCGTGCAGCGCATCGCCGTGCGGCCGCGGCCGGCGCGGGTGACGATCTGCGGCAGTAAATCTCACGAAGTCCCGGAGCTGATGGACCCGTTCCTCGCCAAGTACGACGTCGCGGACCGCATCGTCGTCGGTTCGTCGATGAAATTCTGCATGGTCGCCACGGGCGATGCGGACCTTTACCCCCGCTTCGGCCCGACATGCGAGTGGGACACGGCGGCGGGCGATGCGGTGCTGCGCGCCGCCGGGGGCTTGGTGCACGACTTCACCGGCAGGCCGCTGGCTTACAAGAAGCCCAAGTTCCTGAACGGCCGTTTCCTCGCGGAAAACAAGCCATGACCGTGCGCGCGGCATCGCCGGACGTAATCGCGGACGCCGCCGCTCTGCTGCGCGCGGGCAAGCTGGTCGCGTTCCCGACGGAGACCGTCTACGGCCTCGGCGGCGACGCGACCAATGCGCAAGCAGTGGCGCACATCTACGCGGCGAAAGGACGCCCGTCGTTCAATCCGCTCATCGTGCATGTGGCTGGGCCGGAGTGGGTTGCGGGACTGGCGCTGCCCGACGGCCGCTTCGACAAACTGACGCGTAAATTTTGGCCGGGACCGCTGACACTGGTGATGAAGCGACGGCCCGACACCACGGCTGCGGAACTCCTCTCCGGCGGATTGGATACGATTGCCGTGCGCGCGCCCGATCATCCACTCGCGCGCGACCTGTTGCTCGCGGTAAAGCGGCCGCTTGCCGCGCCGAGCGCCAATCCCTCGGGGCGCTTGAGCCCAACCACGGCCGCGCATGTGCAGGAGTCCCTCGGCAACAAGGTGGACCTGATCCTGGACGGCGGTGCGTGCCGCATCGGGTTGGAATCAACCGTGCTCGACATCACCGGCGATGTGGCGACGATTCTGCGTCCCGGCAGCCTGACCGCCGCGGAGATCAGCGCGGTGATCGGGCCGGTTGCTGTGTCCACGCATGACCCGGAACGCCCGGCGGCCCCGGGCCAGATGGCGAGCCATTACGCGCCGGGCCTGCCGGTGCGCCTGGGGGCGACAACGGCGCACACCGGCGAAGCCCTGCTCGGCTTCGGCGATACACCGGGTGCGGTGATGAACCTGAGCGCCGCCGGCGATCCGGTGGAGGCCGCCGCCAACCTGTTCGCCATGTTGCGGGCCCTGGACGATCCACGCCGGTTCGAGGCCATTGCGGTGGCGCCGATTCCAGACGCCGGCATCGGGGCCGCCATCAACGATCGCCTGCGCCGGGCTGCGGCGCCCAGATACTGAATTGCCGCGCGGCAGCGCCGCGATATTAAAGCCTACGGTCGGTTGAAATCGGCCGGCCTTTAGCCCATTTTCCGGGCCCCGACACCGGAGTCTCCCGTGCCCCTGGATCAAGCCCTGTTCGACCGCCTCGCCGCGATTGTCGGTACGAATGCCTGCATCAGCGATGCGGCGGCGATGGCGCCATACCTGCACGAGGAACGCGGGCTTTATCACGGCAAGGCCGCCCTTGTGGTGCGCCCGGGCTCGACCGCGGAAGTGGCGAAACTGGTGCGCGCTTGCGTCGCCGCCGGCATCCCGATCATCCCGCAAGGCGGCAACACCGGTCTGTGCGGCGGCGCCGCGGCGGGCGAGGACGCGAGCGAAGTCATCCTCAACCTCGGCCGCATGAACAAGGTGCGCAGCTTCGATCCGACCAACTTCACCATGACGGTCGAAGCGGGCTGCATCCTGGCCGACATCCAAGCGAAAGCCGCGGCGGAAGATTGCCTGTTCCCGTTGAGCCTGGCGGCGGAAGGCAGCTGCCAGATCGGCGGCAACCTCGCCACCAACGCCGGCGGCATCAACGTGCTGCGCTACGGCAACGCGCGCGATCTCGTGCTGGGCCTTGAAGTGGTGCTGCCGGACGGGCGCATCTGGAACGGCCTGCGCGCGCTCGGCAAGGACAACACCGGCTATGCGCTGCGCCAGCTGTTCGTGGGCGCAGAAGGCACGCTGGGCATTATCACCGCAGCCGTATTGAAGCTGTATCCGCGGCCCAAAGAGACCGCGACCGCGCTGTGCGCCCTCACCGACATCGAGGCGGTGACGAAACTGCTGAACCGCGCACGCGCGATTTCGGGCGATGCGGTGACGGCGTTCGAGCTGCTGCCGCGCATCGGCATCGAGATGTGCGTGAAGCACATCGCCGGCTGCACCGATCCGCTGAGCGAGCCGCATCCTTGGTATGCGCTGATCGAATTCTCCACCTCGCGGCCCGATTCAGGCCTGCGCGCGACGTTCGACAAACTGCTGGAGACCGCGTTCGAGGAAGGCATCATCGCCGATGCCGTGATCGCCGAAAGCCTGGAGCAGGCGAAGAATCTGTGGCGCTTGCGGGAGTCGCTGCCGGAAGCGCAGAAGCACGAAGGCGGCAGCATCAAGCACGACATCGCCGTGCCGGTATCTCTGGTACCGGAATTCCTGCACCGGGCGATGGCGCTGATCACCGCCAACTTCCCCGGCGCGCGCTGCGTTCCGTTCGGCCACGTCGGCGACGGCAATGTGCACTTCAACGTGTCCCAGCCGCTCGGCGCCGATAAGGCCGCCTATCTCGCCCAGTGGGGCGAAATGAACCGGCTGGTGCATGACCTGGTGGTTTCCATGAACGGCTCGATCTCCGCCGAGCACGGCATCGGCCGCCTCAAGGTCGAGGAGATGGAGCACTACAAGGATCCGGTGGAATTGGACCTGATCCGTCGCATCAAGCACACTTTCGACCCGGCCTATCTCCTGAACCCGGGAAAAGTCGTAGCCGTGCCACTGAAGAAATAGTTTAAATTCTTCAGCGACTTAGAGCTGCCGCACCTATGGTATTGCAGCAACACTCCATGATTGTTTTGACGGCATAACACCGCCGCCTCTTGAACCGCGCGTTGCGCTTGGCCATGGTGCGCGCCACGGGGGACTTTTCAGGAGAAGACAATGCGATTCACACACTTACCGATGCTGGCCTTGCGCTGGCGACCAGCGCCGCATCTGCGGCCGATTCCACTGCGGCGGTGAATCCGCCGGACGGCTGGTACGTGGGCGGCGGCGCCGGCATGGCGTTCGGTTCGCAGCGCTTCATGTTCCTAAACAACGCAGCGCCGCTGCCGATCGTATCCCAGAACGTGAAGATCAAGTTCCGCGACGGTTTCGCGGCCATGCTGTACGGCGGCTACAAATTCCCCGACACGATCTTCCGCACGGAACTTGAGTTCAGCTACGCCTCGCAAAATGCGAAGGACGTCGGCGGCTCGGTGAACCCGTGGACCGGCTCGCAGCGCGATCCGTCGATCATGGGCAACTTGCTGTTCGACATCCCGACCGGCACCAACTGGACCCCTTATATCGGTGGCGGCATCGGCCTGAGCTTCCTGAGCTTTAAAGACGTGAAGGGCCAGACGCCGCCGATCTATAACGGCTCGAACACCAAGATGGCCTTCCAAGGCATCGTCGGCGTCGCCGTCACTGTGTCGCCGCAGACGCAGGTGACGCTCGACTTCCGCTACAAGGGCTCGAACAACAACGCGTTCAACAGCCAGCTCCCGCCAAATCTGATCCGCGACTACGACGCGCGATCCAACCGCGTGAAGCTCGGCATCCGCTATGCGCTCGGCCAGCCGGCCCAGAAAGCCGCACCGACCCGCACGGCCGCGGCCGCGGCCGCACCGCCGCCGCCCCCGCCGCCGCCGGCCGCCGCCGCGCGTCCGGCCCCGCCGCCGGTGGAGCAGAAGTTCCTGGTGTTCTTCGACTTCGATCGCTCGAACCTGCGCGCCGATGCAACGCGTATCGTCTCGGAAGCCGCGGACTACGCCAAGCGCAACGGCAAGGCGCGCATCACGGCCACCGGCCACACCGATACGTCCGGCACGCCGGCGTATAACCTCGCGCTGTCCGAACGCCGCGCGAAGGCGGTGCAGGCTGAACTGGTGAAGCTCGGCATTCCGGCGAGCAGCATCTCGATCTTGTGGAAGGGCGAAAGCCAGCCGCTGGTCGCGACCGGTGACAGCGTGAAAGAGCCTCAGAATCGCCGGGTCGAGATCGTCCTCGAATAAGAGGACGCCACCGACTTAGTTGCGGCCCACTTGGTTTCGAACCGCCGCCTCTCTTTCCAGGGGGGCGGCGGTTCTGTTTGGGGCGGGACGGCGCGCCGGAGCGGGAGCGACTGCGGCGCACGACCGCGGCATCGCCATGGAGCTCATTTGGTTGTCGATCGCAAATTCGGCAAGGCGCTGCGGCTCCTGTTGCAGATCCCAGAACAGTTGCCACGTCGCTTCGCAGTAACGAGGGTTGGCCGCGCGGCTCAGGCCCGCTGCATTGGCGATTTCCGTGACATGACTGTTGAGCGCCGGTGCGCCCAGGCCCGTGCGCGTGAAGTACGAGGCGAAGGCTTTGCCGCCGTCGGTGAGCTCGGGCATGAAGCGCTGCATGAACGTGTTGTACGCGTCGCGCTGATTGCAGGACAACGCGGCGACCATCAGCTTGCTTTGCAGATGACGCAGGACGAAACCCCGGGCTTCATCGTCGGACGCACACGGCAGGGGCGCCGACCCGGCCATGGCCGAAGACCCAAGCACCGCGGCAATTCCCGCGACCGCCAGCATCAATCGTGCTCGAAACATACGACCCCCTCGGATGGGCTTACCTGAGGCCTTCAGTGTACCGAGGCCGCCCGCAGCCCGAAAGGGCCGTAAAGGTCCGTGCGAGCGACGTACGCTTCGGTATAGTCGCGGCTGGGTAGCCGCGTTTTGGACATCGGGCAGCGATTCGTGACTGGGATCACTCGCTATATTTTACGCCAGCTTGTCGCCGGTACCATTGTGGTAGCCGGGGCGCTCGCGTGCATCGTGTGGCTGACGCAATCCCTACGCTTTCTGCAGTACGTGGTGAACAAAGGGCTGTCGGTCGGCGCGTGGCTGCGGCTCACGCTGTATCTGATGCCGGAATTCCTGGTGGTGGTAATTCCGCCGGCTTTGTTCTTCGTGGCATTGTTCATCTACAACCGACTGGCCGTCGACCGTGAGCTGGTGGTGGCGCAAGCCGCCGGGATCAGCCGCTTCGCGTTGTGCCGACCCGCGCTGCTTGCAGCGTCGCTCGGCGCTCTTGTGTGCTACCTGCTGACTCTCGTGGTGATCCCCAGTTCCACCCGCGCCTTCCGCGAGTTGCAGTTCTCGATCCGCAACGACGCCTCGCAGGTGTTGCTGCGCGAGGGCACGTTCAACCAAATCGTTCAGGGCCTGACGGTCTATGTGCGGGGCCGCGGCGGAGCGGGCGAGCTGATCGGCATCATGGTGCATGACACCCGCAAGCCGGACGCGCCGTTGACGTTGCTCGCCGAGCGGGGGGTTCTGGCCGGCGGCGCGGCCGGGCCGCACGTCCTCCTGTTCAACGGCAGCCGCCAGCAGCTCGACCGGACCGGACGCGAGCTCTCCGTTCTGTACTTCGACAGCTACACGGTCGATTTCGGCACGACCGGGGCCGGCGACGCCGATCGCACCGCAGATTACCGGGAACGGTCCTTGCTCGAGCTGCTCACACTTAAGGCCGAGGACGGTTTCGCGCCCCGCGAAGTGGGCCGGATGCGGGCCGAGGCGCATCAACGCCTGGTGGGACCCCTCACCTGCTTCTCGTTCGTGATGGCGGGCCTGTGCTTCCTGATGACCGGCGCCTTCGACAAGCGGGGCCAGTTGCTGCGAATTTGCGGCGCGGTGGCGTCCTTGGTGGCCCTTGAGGCGGCCTCCCTGGCCGCCGGGGATTTTGTCGGCCGGAATCCAGACGGCGCCGCTCTGATGTATTTGGTGGGATTGCTGCCGACCGCGATGGGCTTGTATATCATCGCCTCGCCGGTGTCCTTCCACCCGGCGGGGCGACGTCGCGAGCCGATCTCCGCGATGCCGATATGACCAGCCTTCTGAGTAGCGTTCCGTCCGACATCCAGTGAGCATGCGCCGAGGACCCACCCCAACCGCTTCCGCGTTTGCCCGCACCGATGCGCCCGGTGGCGTGCGCCCTGTGCGCCTGCGCCTTTGCGGGATCCTGTCGTTCGCCGGCGTGTTGCTGGGCGCGACTGCGCTCACGCCCGCGCTCGTGCAGGCCGCGGAGCCCAATTCCCTGCTGCAGGCGGACGAAGTCTCCTACGACCGGGACAACGACATCGTCACGGCCTCGGGCCACGTCGAGATCGCGCGCGAAGGCAACCTGTTGCTCGCCGACACGGTGGTCTACGACCGCAATAAAGACATCGCCGTCGCCACCGGCCACGTCAGCCTGACCGAGCCCAATGGCACGGTGATGTATGTCGAACAGGTGGAAGTCACTAGCGATCTCAAGCAGGCCCTGGCCAGTGAGTTGCGGGTGTTGCTGGCCGACAAATCGCGCATGACCAGCCGCGCGTTCCGTCGCGTCAACGAGACCACCGACGAGCTTTATACCGCCGCCTATACCGCTTGCGACGTGTGTGAAGGCAAATCGCCGGTGTGGCAGGTGAACGCCGAAAAGGTGCGCCGCGACACTGAAAAACGCATGATCTACTACAATAACGTGTGGATCGATCTGCTGGGCGTGCCGGTGTTCTACACGCCCTACCTCGCGCACCCGGATCCCACGGCAGGCCGCAAGAGCGGGTTCCTCCTACCGGTGATCGGTGGCGGCAGCAACTTGGGCGTCTCCTACGCGCAGCCCTACTACATCAACATTGCGCCGGATAAGGACGCGACGCTCGCGACGCTGCTGACGACCGCGGCCGGTAAAGGCGCCACCGCCGAGTACCGCCAGGACTTCGAGCGCGGCCGGTTTTTCTTCTTCGGCAGTGCGGTCACGGACGACCCGGCGATCAAGGAACAGTTCCGCGGCCATATCGCGAGCTGGGCACGATGGGACATTGACGAAAACTGGCGCTCGGGCGCGAACGTCAACCTCGCCAGCGACCAGACCTATTTGCGCCGTTACAATTTCGACCGCACGTCGTCGACGTGGCTGACGACCAATGCCTTCGTCGAACGCTTCGGCAGCAATTCTTACTTCTCGGCCAACAGCTACTATTTCCAACGCCAGCGCGACGTGATCGCGGCACCCTCTCCGGTCATCACGCCGCTGATGAGCTACAACTACACCAGCGATACGATGCCCTGGGGCGGATATCTCGCGGTGGACGCCAGCGGCGTGGTGCTGACGCGCATCAAAGGCAGCGACACGCAGCGCCTGTCGACCACGGTCTCCTATACGCTGCCCTTCACCACCAGCGGCGGCCACGTGTTCACCGCGCGCGCGGCCTATCGCGCCGACGGGTATTACGTGAATAAGTTCACGCTGCCGACCACCGGCAAGCAATTCACCGGCACGGTCGGCCGCACGGTACCGGAGGCGTCGCTGGAATGGCGCTTCCCGCTGTCCAGCCACGGCGACCAATTCACCCAGGTGATCGAGCCGATCGTGAAGACGTTCGTCAGCCCGGTCGGCAACAACGATCCGCGCATTCCGAACGAAGACAGCCTCGACTTCGAATTCGACGATACCAACCTGTTCGCCGAGCAGCGCTTCTCCGGCTATGACCGGGTCGAAGGCGGCCCGCGCGTGAGCTATGCGGTGCGGTGGTCGGCGTACAACCGCAAAGGCGGCGTGATCTCGGCCTTGATCGGGCAGAGCTACCGCTTCGCCCGCTTAAATCCGTTCCAGCCCTTGTCCGGCCTCGACACCAAGCTGTCGGACTATGTCGGCCGCATCGATGTGAGCCCGAACCAGTACGTCAGCCTTCAGTACCGTTTCCGGCTCGACAAGGATTCCCTCGCCAACCGTCGCAGCGAGATCAACGGGCTGCTCGGCCCGGACGTGCTGCGCGTCAACGTCAGCTACCTCGACATCCGCTCGGCCGATCCGACCGCCACGGCGCTGGATCAACGCAAGGAGCTCTACACCTCCATTTCCACCCGGCTCTCGCAGTACTGGCGGGTGAGCGCCGGCCATCGCGAAAACCTGGCGCTGGGCGGCGGCAGCATCCGCACCGACATGGTGATTTCGTACGAGGACGAATGTTTCGCGTTTGACCTGAATTTGGCCCGGGACAACACCTCGGATCGCGATTTCAAGAGCGGAATCGGCGTCCTGCTGCGATTCAGCCTCAAAACCATTGGCGATTTGCGCCTCAATACGGACGTGGGTGGCCGGCGGTAGCCCGGCCTACTGGTCTGGTTTTCGCCATGTTTTCCGCCTATGGTGCCCCGCGCCAGGGCCCTGGCTTCGCCGGGACGGCCCTTCCAACCTTGCACGACGGATGCTGATGCTTTTGCTTGAAACCATGCCGTTCCGCCGCTCGAAGCTGATCGCGCTCGCGCTTGTGGCCTCCGTTTTGGGCGGCCCTGCCTTCGGCCAAGGCCTGCAGCAGCCCGCCGGCCAGCAGGGATTGCCGAGCAATGCCATGCAGATCGCCGCGGTGGTGAACGAAGACATCATCACGGTGTACGACGTGCAGGCGCGCACCGGCGTGTTCATCGCCACCTCCGGCCTCGACAACAGCCCGGAGATGCAGCGCCGCCTGCTGCCCCAGGTCGTGCAAGGTCTGATCGACGAACACCTGAAGCTGCAGGAAGCCAAGCGCCTCAAGATCGAGACCACGGAAGCCGAGGTTCGCCAAGCGGTCGAGCAGATCGAGCAGAACAACGGCATGCAGCCCGGCACCTTCCGTAAGATGCTGGACTCCCAGGGCATCGACATGAGCTCGCTCTACGGTCAGATCGAAGCGGACATGGCGTGGATGAAGGTCGTGCGCCAGGAGTTGCGCCGCGACGTCAATATCGCGCCGGAAGAAGTGAAGAGCGTGCTGGTGCGCCTGAAGGCGAACCAAGGCAAGCCGGAAAACCAAGTCTCCGAAATCTTCCTGCCGATCAACGTGACGACGCGCGACGCCGATGTGCGCACGCTGGCGGAACGGCTGGTGCAGCAGGCCCGCGGCGGCACGGCATTCGCGGCCCTCGCACAGCAGTTCTCCCAGAGCCCGACTGCGGCCGTGGGCGGCGATCTCGGCTGGGTGCTGCGCGGTGAACTCGAAGACGAAGTGGATTCCGCAATCGCGCGCATGGAGCCCAACGAGATCTCCGAACCGATCCGCACCGCCGCCGGCTATCACATCGTGCAGCTGAAGGCCCGCCGCGCGTCGGGCGAATCCGATCCGCTGATGGCGGCGATCACCATGAGCCAACTGTACATTCCCACAGTGGGCGGGCGCGCGCCGGATGCGGCGAAGGCCCAACAAATCGCCGAGACCGTCGCGACCAAGGTCACCAACTGCGACGACATGAACAAGATCGCCGCAGAAATGGGCGGGCCCGGTTCCGGTCCCGTGCTGGAACCGCTGCGTATCGGCATGCTCCCGGAGAAAGTGCGCAACGTGGTGGTGAAGCTTCCGGTCAACCGGGTGAGCCAGCCGATCGACATTCCCGGCGCCAAGCTGTTCGCCATCGTCTGCCAGCGTCAGGACGATAGCGGCTTGCCGTCCGAAGACCAGATTTACGCCAAGCTGGAAGGCGACAAGCTTGAGAACGTCGCGCGGCAGCGCTTGCGCGACTTGCGCCGTCAGGCGCTGATCGACGTGCGCCTCTAGGACCGTCTCGATGCCCGCACCGCTCGCAGTGACCATGGGCGAGCCGGCGGGGATCGGCGGTGAAATCCTGCTCAAGGCCTGGGCCCGACGAACCGATCGTACGCCGGTCTTTTTCGCCATCGATAGCGCCGCACGGCTAGAGGCCATCGCAACGCGGTTCGGAATTCCCTGCCCGGTCACCGTCATCAAGCACGCGAAGGATGCCGCTGCGGTCTTCAATCGCGCCCTGCCGGTGCTGGACCTCGGCGTCGACCTCTCCGCAGCAACCCTCGGCACACCCACACCGAGCACGGCTGCGGCCGTAATCGCCGCGATCGACCGCGCCGTAGCGTTGGCGAAAGCGGGCGACGCCCGCGGCTTCGTGACCAATCCGATCCAAAAGGCCGTGCTGCAGAGCGCCGGCTTCGCCTATCCCGGCCACACGGAATATCTCGGGCATCTCGCGGACTCGATGCCGGTGATGATGCTGGCGGTGCCGGGCTTGCGGGTCATTCCCGTCACCGTTCACCTGCGCCTTGCCGCCGTTGCCACAGCGCTGACAACGAAGGCGATCGTCCAGCATGGACGCATCGCCGCCGCCGCCCTGCGCCGCGACTTCGGGATCGCCAAGCCGCGCATCGCCGTGGCCGCGCTCAACCCGCACGGCGGCGAGGCCGGCACCATGGGCGACGAAGAACACACGATCATTATGCCGGCCATCGACGAACTGCGTGCGGAAGGCATCGCGGTGAGCGGGCCTGCGCCGGCGGATACCTTGTTCCACGCCGACGCACGCGCGCATTTCGATCTGGCGTTGTGCATGTATCACGACCAAGCGCTGATCCCGCTGAAGACCATCGACTTCGCCGGCGGCGTCAACGTAACCCTGGGGCTGCCGTTCGTGCGCACCTCGCCGGATCACGGCACGGCGCTGGATATCGCCGCCAAGGGCGTCGCCGACCCGTCGAGCTTGATCGCGGCGATCGCGATGGCCGCAGAGATGAGCGCGCGGCGCACGAGCGCGGCCCATTGAGCGACGCGATTAAAGACCTGCCCCCGTTGCGCGATGTGATCGCGCGTCACGGGCTTGGCGCCGACAAGTCCCTCGGTCAGCACTTCCTGCTCGACCTCAATCTGTGCGCGCGCATCGTCCGCGCCGCCGGCGACGTGACGCAAGGAACCTGCATCGAGATCGGCCCCGGACCCGGTGGATTGACGCGCGCGCTGCTGGAGGCGGGCGCCCATGTGATTGCGGTCGAGAAGGACCCGCGCTGCGTCGCCTTGCTGGCCGAACTGGCCGCGGCGGTGCCGGGGCGACTTGAGGTGATTTCCGGCGATGCCTTGAAACTCGACATCAGCACGCTCGGCCGTGGACCGCGCCGGATCGTCGCCAACCTGCCCTACAACGTCGCCACAGAGCTGCTGTTCACGTGGCTGAAGACCCCGACGGCTTTCGAATCGATGACATTGATGTTCCAGCGCGAAGTCGCCCAGCGCATCGCCGCGGAACCCGGCAGCAAGACCTTCGGGCGCGTGAGCGTCATGAGCCAGTGGTTGTGCGAAGTGGCGATCGCTTTCGACATCAACCCACGCGCCTTCACGCCGCCGCCGAAAGTGGATTCGACCGTGATCTCGCTCAAGCCGCGCGCCGTACCGCTGGCGCCGGCAAATGCCGCGACGTTGCAACGCGTCACCGCGGCAGCGTTCGGCCAGCGACGCAAGATGCTACGGCAAAGCTTGAAATCACTCGGCGGCGATCCCATTGCCCTCTGCGAGGCCTCAGGGGTGGACCCAACGGCACGGGCCGAAGCGCTTTCGGTCGAGCAGTTCTGCGCGCTCGCGCGCAACGTCGACTCTCTTAGTTAACGCCGCGCAGTCCGTTGACAAAGTCGATCAGGCCGGACCTGCGCCGGCTTTCGCGGAGGCGTTCCGCGTGGAGGATCGCCCGCGCCTGGGCGATGCTTTCGTCCACGTTGCGATTGACGATGATGTAGTCGTATTCAGGCCAGTGGCTCATCTCGTCGGCGGCGCGCGCCATGCGCTTGCGCACAACCTCGTCGGAATCCAGCGCGCGTGAGCGCAGCCGCCTCTCCAATTCTTCGTGCGACGGCGGCAAGACGAAGATTGTCGCAACGTCGTCGCGCGCGGCGGCCCTCAGCTTCTGCGTGCCCTGCCAGTCGATATCGAACAGGATGTCGCGCCCGGCGGAAAGCGTGCGTTCCACGTGCGCGCGCGGCGTTCCGTAGAGATTGTCGAACACGCGCGCATGTTCGAGAAGTTCGCCGTCACGCACCATGCGCTCATAGTCCGGCACGCTGACGAAATAGTAATCCTTACCGTCCTTCTCGCCGGGACGTGGCGGACGCGTGGTGACGGATACGGACATGGACAGGTTCGGCTCCGCCTCCAGCAGCGCGCGCGAGATGGTGGTCTTGCCGGCGCCGGACGGCGAGCTGAGCACCAGCATCAAGCCGCGGCGGGTGATGGTCTGCTCGGTCATGGCACGCCTATTCGATATTCTGTATCTGCTCACGGAACTGGTCGATCGCGGTCTTCAGGCCGAGACCGATGCGCGTGAGCGTGACGTCGGTGGACTTGGAACAAAGGGTGTTGGCTTCGCGATTGAATTCCTGGGACAGGAAATCGAGCCGGCGTCCGCAGGGCTCGCCCTTGTCGAGCAGTTCGCGCGCCTGGGCGACGTGGGCACTCAGGCGATCCAGTTCCTCCCGCACGTCGGCCTTGAGGGCGAGCAAGGCGACTTCCTGTGCAAGGCGTTCCGGCGTGAGCGCGGGCGCGGCGTCCGCCAGTTCCTTCACTTGCTGCGTCAGCCGGGCCTTCAACATGGCGGGCTGCGTGGCCGCGACGGTACGCGCTTCCGCGCTGAAGCGGGCGATGTCGTCGAGATGGCCGACCATCACCGGTGCCAGGCGCGCGCCCTCTTCACGGCGCGAGAGGCTCAACTGCGTCAGCGCAGTCGCGAGGCCCTTGAGAAGGGCTTGATCGCGCGCCGCCATGACCTCGGTGGGAAGGGGCCCCGAGTCCGGCGCATCAAGGATACCGCGCAAGGACAGCAGGCCGTCGATCGACGCCGGCGCGATGGTCTTGCCGAGGACGCCGGCGGGTAGCTCTGCGGCTTTCTTGACCGCCAGGGCGATGGCGGCATCCAAAAGCGGCTCATTGATCCGCAAGGTCCCCACAGCGGTGTCGGTGGAGATATGAAGACTGATGGAAAGCGAGCCGCGGCCGAGGCCTGCGGTGGCGGCCTGGCGTGTCGGCAGTTCGAGCGAATCGAACCCCGCGGGCAAACGCACGCGCACGTCCAGGCCCTTGCCGTTGACGCTCTTGGCTTCCCAGATCCAACCGAAAGGGGCGGGCAGCCCGGGCAGCTCGCAACGCCCTTCGGCGCGCGCGTAGCCCGTCATGCTTGTGACCGACGCCATTCCTTGCCCCCAGGTGCCTACCGCACGGGGCCTTTATATCGAGGGCTTGGCCGATTGCAAATTGGGCCCGCGCCGACGGCGACTCAGCTGTCCTGGAAGTCGGACACAAACGTGACGAATTGCTCCGGCGGCATTGGTTTCGCCAACAGATAACCTTGGATTTCGTCGCAGCCGCGCTCGTGCAGGAATTCCTTCTGCGCGGTGGTCTCGACGCCCTCCGCCACCACCCGCAGCCCCAGGCTTTGGCCGAGCCGGACCACCGCTTCGACGATCTTCTCATCGTCGCGGTTCTGGCCGATGCCGCGCACAAAGGAGGCGTCTACTTTCAGCCGCTTCACCGGGAATGCCTGGAGATTCGACAGCGACGAGTAACCGGTGCCGAAATCGTCCATGGAGATGGAGATGCCGGCCGCGGTGATCTTTTCCACGTTCTCCGTCACCTGCTTGGTGCGTTCCATGGCCACGGTTTCGGTGATCTCCAGGTCGAGGGCTTCGACGCCGAGGCCGGTGCGGTTCAAGGAGCTTGTCACCTGGCTGTAAAGATCGCGCTGGCGGAACTGCACGCCGGAGACGTTGAACCCGAGCTGCACGTCGCGCAGGCCTTTTTCGGCGAATGCGACGCTGCGGCGGCAGATCTCTTCGATGATCCAGTCGCCGATCGGTAGGATGAGGCCCGAGGCTTCGGCGCAGGGAATGAATTCGCCCGGCGACACCAGACCGCGGGTGGGATGGTTCCAGCGGATCAAGGCTTCCGCGCCGACGATGCGTCGGCGGCGCAGGTCCAGCTGCGGCTGGAAAGCGAGCCAGAGTTCGCCGTTCTCGATGGCGCGGCGCAGATCCGATTCAAGCTGCACACGGCGGCGGATGTCCGCGTCCATGTCCTTGTCGAAGTACTTGAAGGACTGGCCTCCTTGCGCCTTGGCCTGGTACATGGCGAGTTCCGCCTGGCGGAGGAGCGACAAGGGATCGATGTCGTCCTTGGGATAGGCAGCGATGCCGAGCGAAGCCGCCACCTTCAGGTGTCGGCCTTCCACGATCACCGGCTGCCTAAGGCAGTCAAGAATGCGGCGCATCGTGCGGCTCGCGCCGGCCATGTCGCTGACATTCTCGAAGATGAAGCCGAAGTCGTCGCCGCCGATGCGGGCCAGCGTATCGGTCGTGCGCATCAGCTTGGCGATGCGCGCGGAGATCGCCCGAATCAGCGTGTCCCCGGCCTTGTGCCCCAGGGTGTTGTTGATGGCCTTGAAGTTGTCGAGGTCCATCACCATCACGGCCACAGCGCTATCGGCGCGGTTGGCGCGTTCGATGGCGGACTTCAGGCGCTCCATGAACTGATGGCGGTTCGGCAGGCCGGTGAGGCCGTCGTACTCCGACAACTGAATAAGCTGATCCTGTGCGCGCAGGCGCTCGGAGATGTCCTCCTGCACCGAGACGAAGTGCGAGAAGCGGCCCGTGGGATCTGGAATCGGCGTCGAGGTCTGTTCGGCGGTATAGACGTCGCCGTTCTTTCGGCGGCAGACGATGCGCCCCTTCCAATTCTGCCCGGCGCTCAGCCGCGCGTTCATGTCGGCGAAGACTGCATCGCTTTCGCGGCCGGACTTGAGCTGATCGGCGCTCATGCCGATCAACAATGCGCGGGCATACCCGGTGAGGTCCTCGAACGCCTTGTTGACCCATTTGATGAGCCCGCCGCGGTCCGTGATGAAGATGCCGTTGGCGGCGGTTTCCATCGCCGTGGTGTGGATCATCATTTCGGTCTCTCGCGCGCGCCGCGCGGTGATATCGGTGAGCGACACCAAGCTTGCCGCACGCCCTTCCCAAGTTAAGGGCGTCGCCACCATCTCGACGAACAACGGAGAGAGGACGCCGCTCAGGAGTTCGATCGGCGTCGGCTCGCCGTCAGGACCGAAGGAGAACCCGAAGTTTCGGCCCAGCAGATCCTCCGCCGCCATGCTGAACAGGCGGGTGGCGGCGGGATTGCAGAACACGATGACGCCGGTGTCGTCGACGATCAGGAAGGCATCGCGGGCGTGGTCCACGACGCGCTGATAGACCTCCTGCTGTGCGGTACGCGTCCCTGTGCGCACGCGCACGCGGGACTTCGGGCGATTTAACGCCTGGGCGATGTGCGGCGCGGGCGGCGCAGTAAGCGGCGCATCGGGCACCGCGCTGGCCCCTGACTGTCCGGCCCCCGAACCTGACGTCGCGTGATCCATCCCCTGATCCCCCACTTCTGTAGGCACAATTTCGAGTAGATATTATTTGAACTCGAAACTATACTAGGAGGCGCGGCGAGCATCGGCAAGCCGTGGCCAGACCGAGGGCGAAGATTCGGTGAATGCGGTGATCCACGTCGCTGACTAGATCCGGATTTCGGCCCTCGGCCAGGCTCCCGACGGGCGAGTTAACACCTTACGTGCAAAAGGAAACTTGCGATGAAGAGGGTGTTGGTGATCGATGACGATGGGGGCGTGCGCGAATCTTTCCGCGCGGCGCTTGAGGACGCGGGCTATCAGGTGAGCACCGCCGAGAACGGCGTCTCCGGCATCGAGTCGGCCCAGGCGGAGCGCCCCGATCTGGTGTTCCTCGACCTCAAGATGCCGGGCCTGTCCGGTGTCGATACCCTCAAGCAACTTCAGGACACCTGCCCGCGCACGCCGGTGTACGTCGTGACCGGCTTCTACGGCGAGTTCATCGCACCGTTGCGGGAGCTCCAGAGCCGCGGCGTGGACTTCAACCTCGCGCGCAAACCGCTGACCGCAACCGAGATCAAGGCGATTGCGGCGGGACGCATCGGCATGGTGGGCCCGCTTCCCGTCGGCGGCGACGGATGGACGACCGTCCCGTCGGTGCACTCATGATCCGGCTGCGGCTGTACGTGACCGGACGCACGGTGAGCGCCGAGCGCGCCCGCCTGGCGCTGCGCGACCTGGAGCGCCGGCTCGCGCATACCACCGGTGAGAGCACGATCCACTGCGAAGTGATCGACGTGCTCGACGACCCGGAAGCGGCGGAACGGGACAAGATCTTCGCCACGCCGACCCTGCTGCGGCTGGGCCCAGGGGTGCAGCCGCGTGTGTTCGGAGATTTCAGCGCGACCGACAAGGTCATCGGCGCCCTCAAACTCGACACCAAGTCTGTGACACTGGCAGCAACCGCTTAGTCCCCCTAAGCCTTGCTGCCCACGCGCGGGGCCGTCAGGATAGAACATCATGACGGCCCCTTTTCATGTCCTGATCACCGGCGCCTCCTCCGGGATCGGCGAAGCCCTCGCGCATATCTATGCCGCCCCTGGCGCCGTTCTGAGCCTGAGCGGGCGCGATGCGCCGCGCCTCGAAGGGGTCGCGCAAGCCTGCCGCGACAAAGGTGCCACCGTCGATGCATGTGTGATGGACGTGACGGATCAGGCCGCAATGGAGCGCTGGATCCTGGCGCGGGATGATGCCGCCCCACTCGATCTGGTCATCGCCAATGCCGGCATTTCCGGCGGCACATCCGGTATCGAAGGCGGCACGGCGGCGAGCCGGGGCCGTCACATCTTCGATGTGAACCTGGGCGGCGTGCTGAATACGGTGTTGCCGGCGATCCCGCGCATGCGCGCACGTCGCCGGGGCCAGATCGCGCTAATGAGTTCGCTGGCGAGCTTTCGCGGCATCGGCGGGGCGCCTGCCTACAGCGCCTCAAAGGCGGCAGTGCGGGTGTGGGGCGAAGGCGTGCGGCCGATGCTGGCGCAGGACGGCATAGGGCTGTCGGTGATCTGCCCGGGCTTCGTCGTCAGCCGCATGACGGCCGTAAACCGCTTTCCGATGCCGTTCCTGATGGACACGTCGCGGGCAGCACGAATCGTCCAGGCGGGCCTTGCGGCGAACCGCGGCCGCATCGCGTTCCCTTGGCCGATGATGTTCGTGATGTGGGTGATTGCGGCGTTGCCGGACCGCATCGCCGAGGCATTGACGGGGCGTTTGCCGGCCAAGGAGTAGCTATCCGCTTTTCGTGCGCTTCTGCGAGTTGCGGTGCGCCCAGATATTCAAGCTTTCCACCATGATCGAGAAGCAGATCGCGAAGTAGAGATATCCGCGCGGAATGTGGAAGTGCGCGGCATCCGCAACCAAGGCCGTGCCCACCAGCAGCAGGAAGGCGAGCGCCAGCATCTTCACGGTTTGGTGGCGCTCGATGAAACCTGACACTGCCCCGGCGCAGAAGATCATCACCAAGATGGCGATGACGATGGCGATGATCATTACCGGCAGATTGTCGGTCATGCCGACAGCGGTGATGATGGAATCCAGCGAGAACACCAAATCGAGCGCCATGATCTGCAGGATCACCGGAAGCAGCTTGGCGGGGGCCCGGCCGCCTTCTTTCTCGGCGGGGCCTTCGATGGTCTCGTGGATCTCGTCCGCACCCTTGTAGATGAGATAAATCCCACCGACCCCGAGCACGATGTCGCGCCAGGACAGTGCGAAATCACCGACGGTCATGATGGGCGTGGTCAGCTTGGCGATGACGGTCAGGGTCGCGAGGAGACCGACGCGAAGGCCGAGCGCGAGCAGCAATCCGATCTTCCGCGCCAGCGGCTGCTGCGCTGGCGGCAGCCGCGAGGACGTGATCGCGAGAAACACAAGGTTGTCGATGCCGAGAACGATCTCGAGCACCGTCAGGGTTAGCAGCGCCAACCACGTGTCGGGATTGGTGATGAACGCAATCACGCGTGGCCGCCCGGTGGGGTCTTTCGGCGCATGATCAAGTTCAGGGTCTCGATCAGGCCGGAGAAGACAATCGCCGAGTAGATGTACCCGCGTGGGATATGGAAGTGACCAGCGTCAGCCATAAGTGCGGCGCCAACCAACAGCAGAAATCCCAGCGCCAGCATCTTCACAGTGGGATGACGGTTAACAAAATCGCCAATCGGCCCGGCGGCGACCATCATGATGATGATGGCGACGATGATCGCGCCAATCATCACCGGCAAATTGTCGGTCATGCCCACGGCGGTGATGACGGAGTCCAGCGAGAACACCACGTCGAGCAGCACGACCTGAAAGATCGCGCTGGCGACCGTCAACTGGACGCCGCCGCTTTCGCCATGGCCGCCGCCTTCCATCATATTGTGGATCTCCGACGTGCCCTTGTAGATCAAGAACAGGCCGCCGCCGCCCAGCACGATGTCGCGCCAGCTGAGTTCAAATCCGGCGATCGTGGTGATCGGGGTGGTCAGGCCGGCGAGCCAGCTGATGCTGCCCAACAACGCCAGCCGCAGGATTAGCGCGAGCGCCAGCCCGATACGGCGGACTTTGGCGCGACTTTCGGGTGGCACGCGATTGGCGACAATCGACAGGAAGATAACGTTGTCGATGCCGAGCACGATCTCGAGCGCGGTAAGCGTAAAGAACGCCGCCAAGATGTCGGGATTAAGTAACGCGTCCATGGGCCCCTGCGCCTGAATACAGTGGGTAGCATGCCTTGCCCGCGCGCCAGTATCAAACGCGCGTTATCGCCCTAACGCTGCAGTTGGCGCCACCGGGCCACGTTACGATTGTGCTCGTCAAGGGTCGCCGCGAAAGCATGGCCGCCGCTGCCGTCGGCGACAAAATACAGGTCGTTGCTTTCGGCAGGGTGGAGCACGGCGTTCAAACTCGCGCGCCCGGGATGACAGATCGGCGCCGGCGGCAGGCGGTCGATTGTGTAGGTGTTGAAGGGCGTGGGGTGTTCGAGGTCGGCGCGGGTGAGCGTGCGCCCCAGCCCGTCCGGCGCGATGCCGTAGGAGACGGTCGGATCACTCTGCAGGCGCATGCTTCGCCGCAAGCGGTTGACGAACACCGCCGCAACCTTGGGACGTTCCGCTGCAAGGCCGGTTTCCTTCTCGACGATGGAGGCCAGCACCACGGCTTCTTCCGGCGTCGCAATCGGGAGACCCTGCGCGCGGCCCGCCCAGAGTTCGGAGAGCGCCGCGTCGCGCGCCTGCTTCATGCGCGCCACGACGACACCGCGGGTATCGCCGTATTCATAGCGATAGGTTTCCGGCAGGAGATCGCCGTCCTTCACGGACGCGGTGACGTCGCCCTGCAGAACATCCGCCGCGGCGATGAGCCTGAGGATGTCCGAGGTCACCAGGCCTTCGGGGATGGTGAGGAAATGCGCCACGACGTCGCGGCGGACGATCTTGCCCAGCGCGCTTTGGATGCTGACGCCGGGATCGAAGCGGTATTCGCCCGGCTTGAGCGCGCGGGCCTGTTCCGACCGACGCGCCTCCAGCTCCACCATCCAGGCTTCGCGCACCACGCCTGCCTCGGCGAGTTGATGAGCGATGGCTTTGAGACCGGTGCCTTGTGGAATAACGACGGTCGCCGGTGCCGCAAGCGGCCCGGGCTTTGCGACTTCGCCGAGGAACCACTGGTATGCGCCGAAGGACACGCCGGCAGCCAGGCCGACGAGAACGACGAAGGTCAGGAGGAGGCGCATCGGCCGCTACGCGATCGGGCTATTCAACGGGGCCGATCACCAGGGATGCATTGGTGCCGCCGAAGCCGAAAGAGTTCGACATGGCGTAACGGATTCTCCGCTTCTTGGCCGCCAGCGGCACAAGGTCGATGTCCAAGCCTTCGGAGGGATCGCGCAAGTTGAGCGTTGGCGGTGCGACCTGATCGCGCAGGGCGAGCGTCGAGAAGATCGCCTCCACCGCGCCCGCCGCGCCCAACAGGTGTCCGATCGCCGACTTGGTCGATGACATCGAGAGCTGCTTGGCGTGCTCACCGAACAGGCGCTTCACCGCGGTCAGTTCGATCTCATCGCCCTTCGGCGTCGAGGTGCCGTGGGCGTTGATGTAGTCAATGTCCGAAAGCGCCAAGCCGGAATCCTTCATGGCGGCGCGCATGGCGCGGAAACCGCCCGAACCATCTTCCGCCGGCGCGGTGATGTGATAGGCATCGCCGGACATGCCGTAGCCCTTCACTTCCGCGTAGATCTTCGCGCCGCGCTTTTTGGCGTGTTCCAGGCTTTCCAGCACGACCACGCCGGCGCCTTCGCCCATGACAAAGCCGTCGCGGCCCTTGTCCCACGGACGCGACGCGGTGGTCGGCGCATCGTTGTAGCTGGTGGAGAGCGCTTTCGCGGCGGCAAAGCCAGCGATACCGAGGCGGCAGAGCGCTGCTTCCGCGCCGCCCGCGACCATGACATCAGCGTCGCCGTACTTGATCATGCGCGCGGCATCGCCAATGGCATGCGCGCCGGTCGCACAAGCCGTCACCGGCGCGTGGTTGGGACCGCGGAAGCCGTACTTGATCGAGACTTGGCCGGAAACCAGGTTGATGAGGCTCGCGGGAATGAAGAACGGACTGACGCGGCGCGGGCCTTGCGCTTCAAGCGTCTTCGATGTGTCGTCGATGGTGGCAAGACCGCCGATGCCCGAGCCGATCATGACGCCGGTGCGCTCACGCGCTTCGTCGTCCGGCGGCACCCAGCCGGAATCCGCAATCGCTTCCGAAGCCGCGGCCATCCCGTAGATAATAAAATCGTCCATGCGACGGCGATCCTTCGCCGGCGCCGCCTTGTCCAGGTCGAGATACAGCGGATGCGCCGGATCGAGCGGCACTTCGCCGCCGATACGGCACGGCAGGTCATCGACCTTGAATCGGGTAATGGGCCCGATGCCGGACTCAGCGGCGAGAAGCCGCTGCCAGTTGCCAGCCACACCCGCGCCGAGCGGTGTGACAAGGCCCATACCGGTGATGACGATACGTTTGGCGTCAGAGCTCATGAGAGACCATCCGCGCTGTCAGAGACAAATCGAAGCGGTGCTCCAGAAACGGCGAAGGGACCCGGTCGCTGACCGAAGGCCCCATTGCACGCATTCCTGCGGTCGGAAAAGCCGCGCAACCGCGCGTCCGCGCCGCTACTTGCTGGCGTTCTGCTGGATGAACGCGATCGCGTCCTTCACGGTCAGGATTTTCTCGGCCGCGTCGTCCGGAATCTCGACGCCGAATTCTTCTTCGAAGGCCATGACGAGTTCGACCGTGTCGAGGCTGTCTGCTCCCAGGTCGTCGATGAAGCTCGCGTTGTCGGTGACCTTGGCTTCTTCCACGCCCAGGTGTTCCACAACGATCTTCTTCACGCGCTCGGCGACGTCGCTCATTCGTCTTTCCTCAAAGCTATGTAGTTCAGTGGATTAGGATAATTGGACTTTAGGCGAGGTCATCCGTCCCCGTGAGGGTTGGAGTAGCACATAACATTTTCCTTGGCTAGGCGGCGTCTCCCAGGCGTTCCGTCCAACGGGTCCCCCCGGTCGGACCATCGCCCTAGAACATCGCCATGCCGCCATTCACGTGCAGCGTTTGGCCCGTGACGTAGGCCGCCTCGGTCGAAGCAAGGTAAGTGACAGCCGCGCCGATGTCGCTGCCCTCGCCCATGCGGCCCAGCGGAATGTTGCCGAGAATGCGGTTGCGCTGGTCATCGTTCAGCTTGTCGGTCATGGCGCTGGCGATAAAGCCAGGCGCCACGGCGTTCACCGTGATGCCGCGGCTGGCCACTTCCTGGGCGAGCGATTTGGTCATGCCGATCAGGCCCGCCTTCGCCGCGACGTAGTTCACTTGGCCCGGATTGCCGGTGGCGCCCACGACCGAGGAAATGTTGATGATGCGGCCGAAGCGCTTTTTCATCATGCCCTTCACCGCGGCGCGGCTGAGGCGGAACGCCACCCCGAGATTGAGGTTCAGGACGTCGAAGAAATCCGCATCCTTCATGCGCAGCACCAAGCCGTCGCGCGTGATGCCGGCGTTGTTCACCAGAATGTCGAGGCCGCCGAGCGCGGCTTCGGTTTCCGGCACCAGCTTTTCCGTCGCCGCGGTATCGCTGAAATCGCACGGCAGCACATGGGCACGGGTGCCGAGCTCGGCCGCCAGCGCATCGAGCGCTTCGCGGCGCGTGCCGTGCAGGCCGACGGTGGCCCCTTGCGCATGCAGCGCCTTGGCGATGGCTGCACCGATGCCGCCGCTGGCGCCAGTGACCAGCGCGGTCTTTCCGGAAAGATCGAACATGAGGCCCCCGCTCTCTTTAGGCGTTCTTGATGAACGCTTCGATGTCCTGCGGCGACTGCAGAGAAATGCCCGTGAGATCGCCGTCGATGCGCTTCGTCAATCCGGTGAGCACTTTGCCCGCGCCGCATTCGATCAGCGTAGTGACACCGGCCTCTTTCATCAGATGCACACTCTCGCGCCAGCGCACCAGCGCGGTCACCTGCTCCACGAGCAGGTGGCGGATCTCGTCGGGATCGATCACTGTGGACGCCGTGACATTGGCGATCACCGGTACCGCCGGCGACTTCACCGTCACCTTGGCGAGCGCTTCGGCCATCACGTCGGCGGCGGGCTTCATCAGCGGGCAATGGAACGGTGCGCTTACCGGCAGCATCAGGGCGCGCTTCGCGCCCTTGGTCTTGGCGAGCACGATGGCGCGCTCCACCGCGGCCTTGTGACCCGACACCACAACTTGGCCCGGCGCATTGTCGTTTGCGGCGGCGCATATCTCGCCGTTGGCGGTGACTTCGCCAGCGACTTCCTGCGCTTGATCGAGATCGAGCCCGAGCAAGGCGGCCATCGCGCCTTCGCCTACAGGCACGGCCTTTTGCATCGCCTGACCGCGGATCTTGAGAAGACGCGCCGCATCGGACAGGGTCAGCGAGCCGGCGGCGGCCAGGGCGGAATATTCCCCCAGCGAATGGCCGGCGACGTAGCGTGCGGTGTTGCGGATGCTGATCTTGCCCTGCTTCTCCAGCACGGCGATCACCGCCATGCTGACCGCCATAAGCGCGGGCTGGGCGTTCTCAGTCAGGGTGAGCATATCGTCCGGGCCCTCGAACATGAGCTTGGACAGGTTCTGCTGCAGCGCTTCATCGACCTCGCCGAAGATCTCGCGCGCCTCGGTGAAGGCCGCGGCCAGTTCCTTGCCCATGCCGACGGCCTGGGAACCCTGCCCCGGAAACACGTATGCCCAGCTCATGCGCACCCCTATTTCACCCGTCACCCTTGATCCGGACGGGGGCCGGAGACGTGCCCGACAGCGCTCCCCCTGTCAAGGAAGCCACTTTCTATAGATAATTCAGTGGCTTGCCGATCCATATCTGGGGCAGGTGCGATTTAACCCCTTGGCGGCGTGCAATTCCTTGCCCGGTCTCTGCCGATGTGTATATTCCGCGCCCTTACATAGCTCCTTGCCGACCTCCCTGCGGGGTCGGCTATGCCGGAGGCCCGATGGTCGGGCCTTTCCGGACGAGACAAGCCAAAAGGGGTGTTCAAGCTATGGCTCTTTACGAGAGCACTGTCATTGCGCGTCAGGACATCTCCACCACCCAGGTGGACACCCTGGCCGACGAACTGACCGCTATCCTCGGCGAAAGCGGCGGCAAGGTCACCAAGCGCGAAAATTGGGGCCTGCGGTCCCTCACCTACCGCATCAAGAAGAACCGCAAGGCGCACTACTTGTTCTTCAATATCGACGCGCCGGCTGCTGCGATCACCGAATACGAACGGCGCATGCGCATCAATGAAGATGTGCTGCGCTATCTCACGGTCGCCGTGGAAGAACACGAAGAGCAGCCCTCTGCCGTTCTGCAGAACAAGGGCCGTCCGGAAGGCGAAAGCCGCGGCTTCGGCGGCGGCTTCGGCGGCGGGCGTGGTCGCGATCGTGACGGCGGCGGCGGTGGCGGCTTCGGCGGCCCGCGTCGTCCGCGCGAAGAAGGTGGTTTCGGTGGCGGCGGTGGCGGTGGTCGCTTCGACTCCGGCCGTCCGCGGCGTGATGCTGGCACGGGAGAAGGCTAATGAAGGGTCGTAAGCCGTTTTTCCGGCGCCGCAAGAGCTGCCCGTTCACGGGCCCGAATGCACCGAAGATCGACTACAAGGACACCCGGTTGCTGTCTCGCTACATCTCCGAGCGCGGCAAGATCGTGCCGAGCCGCATCACTGCGGTGTCCGCCAAGAAGCAGCGCGAGCTGGCGAAAGCCATCAAGCGCGCGCGTTTCCTGGCGCTGCTGCCTTACGTCGTGGCGGTGTGATCACCGCACCCGTGCGCACTAAGGCGCCGGCATGAAACGCGATGCGTTGATTGCCGTTGCCGCGGGTGTTCTCGGGGCACTGTTGTTGGTGGCGGGTTGGCGCGGCTCGTTCCTGGGTGTTGCCCTGGGAATGATGTTCTCGCCGATGCCGCTGGCCATGACGGCGCTGTGTCTCGGCCTTCGCTACCTGCCGCTAAGCATTCTTGCCGGCGCGGTGGCGGTGACGGCGGTAACGGGTTCGTTCGCGTTGGCTGCCTTGTACGTGGTGGTCGATGCGGCGCCGGTGGCGATCCTGGCACGGATCGACCTGATGGCGCAGAAACGGGCCGCGATGGATCCGCCGCAGGGTCTTCGCGGCTGGGATTTGGGACTGGTGGTGGCGCTCCTGGCGTTCGCCGCGGTCCTGGTGATGGCGGTAGGGCTCGCGGCGTTTCCGTCCGGGCCGAATGGAATGGAAGCGGCCTTGCGCGAACGGCTCACGGAGCTGGTGGCGCAGGTGCCAATGGCCGGCAATGACGCGCAGGCCAAGGACGCTTTGGTACAGGGCCTCGCCCGGGTTCTTCCCGGGGCCGCGGCCTGGAATTGGGCCTTCCGCGCGCTGGTCAGCGCGGTGCTGGCCCAGATGTTTCTGGCGCGCGACGGTTTCGCGCGCTGGCTGACCCCGGCCTACCGCACGTTTGCGGTGCCTGGGTGGTACATCGGTGTGTTTTGGGTCGCAGCGGTTGCGGCCTGGCTCGCACCGGGAGATGCGGGATACGTCGTCGCCAATGCCGTGGCGGCGCTGAGTTTGCCGCTGGTGCTGCAAGGCCTGGCGGTGGTGCATGTGGCGACCGCGTCGTTCGGCTACGGACGGATGGCGTTGGTGGCTTTCTACGGAGTGGCCCTGGTTCTGGCCGGCGCGGCAGTCGCGTTGGTCGTGATGCTAGGGGTGATGGAACACTTTTTTCAGATACGCGCCCGGCTTTTGAGCCGCCCGCGCAACGGAGGTGAGTGATGGACGTAATCCTGCTGGAGCGCATTGAGCGCTTGGGTCAGATGGGCGATGTGGTCAACGTGAAGCCCGGCTTCGCGCGGAACTTCCTCTTCCCGAAGAAGAAGGCGCTGCGCGCCAACAAGGACAACAAGGCGCTGTTCGAGAGCAAGCGCGTCGAGCTTGAGGCGAACAACCTCAAGCGCCGCGACGAAGCGCAGGCGATTGCGAAGAAGATGGACGGCCTGAAGGTCGTCATCGTGCGCCAGGCCGGTGAAGGTGGCCAGCTGTACGGCTCGGTCTCGGCGCGCGACATCGCCGAAGAGATCACCAAGCAGGGCTACCACGTTGAGCGCACCCAGGTGCTGCTGAACGCCCCGGTGAAGGTGCTGGGGGCTTTCAAGACCCCGGTTCGCCTGCATCCGGAAGTGAAGATCGACGTCGACTTCACCGTCGCCCGCTCGATGGAAGAGGCCGACCTACGCGCCGCGGAAGCCGCTGAGCTTCTGGAGCGCGCCGAAGACGCCGAGAAGCTGGTGGCCGAAGCCGAACAAGCCGCGGGCGAGAGCGCCGGCGAAGCCGAAGCGGCCGCAGCGAACGCTTAGAGGCTTCTCTCTTAGCCTTTCCAATCGGCGCGGCTCTGGAAACGGAGTCGCGCCGTTTGCTTTTCCGTCTTATATGAGCCCGACCGCCTCCCCCCAAGGACTATAAGCCATGGCCGACCCGCAGATCCCCGTCACCGTGCTCACCGGTTTCCTCGGCGCCGGCAAGACCACGCTGCTCAACCGCGTGCTGACCGAGAACCACGGCAAGAAGTACGCAGTGATCGTCAACGAGTTCGGCGAGATCGGCATCGACAACGACCTGGTGGTCGGCGCGGACGAAGAAGTGTTCGAGATGAACAACGGCTGCATCTGCTGCACCGTGCGCGGCGACCTGATCCGCATCCTGGGCGGCCTGATGAAGCGGAAGGACAAGTTCGACGGAATTCTTGTGGAGACCACGGGGCTCGCGGATCCTTCGCCCGTCGCGCAGACCTTCTTTACCGACGACGATATCAAGAAAAAGACGAAGCTCGATGCCATCGTCACGGTGGTCGACGCCAAGCATGTGGAACAGCGGCTTGCCGATACCGAGACCGCGGACGATCAGATTGCCTTCGCGGACGTGATCTTGCTCAACAAGACCGACCTCGTATCGCCCGATGAATTGAAGCGGGTGGAGAAGCGTCTGCGGACGCTCAATCCGTTCGCGACCATCCATCACACCCAGCGCGGCAACATCGCGCTCGACCAGATCCTCGACCGCGGCGCCTTCGACCTGCAGCGCGCGCTGGCCCTGAACCCGGACTTCCTGAAGGACGAGCATCACGATCATCATCACCATGATCATGGACATGGGCATGACCACCACGATCATCATCACGACGATCACACCGATGCGGCGCTGACCCACGACGAGGACATCAAGAGCCTGTCGGTCGCCACCGACAAGCCGCTCGATCCGGTGAAGTTCGACACCTGGATCAACGACGTGCTGATGAACATCGGCCAGAGCATCCTGCGCACCAAGGGCATCCTCAATATGGTCAGAACCGACCAGCGCTATGTGTTCCAGGCCGTGCATATGGTCTCGGAAGGCGGCTTCGCGGGCCCGTGGCCGTCCAAGGACAATCGGCGTTCGCGCCTGGTGTTCATCGGTCGCGATCTCGACCAAGAGATGCTGAAGCGCGGCTTCGAGTCCTGCATCGCCTAAGGAACATCCGTGGCCGACCTTCCGCTTCAAACCTGGACCTTCGACGCCTTTGTCGTGGGCATCGCGCTGTCCGGCAACGGCAAGACTTTTGCCGTCGGCCTGGGCGATGGCACGGCGCGCCTGATCGATGTCGATGCACCGGCGCCCACGCCGATTACACTGCACAAGGGCGCCTGCCTCAGCCTTTGCGCGGACGTCGACGACGATGCCTTCCTGAGCGGCGGCGACGACGGCCAGGTGGTGCGACTGTCCGCGTCGGGCGAGACGGAAACCATCGCCACCCTCAAGAACAAGTGGATCGACCACGTCACCGCCCACGCGGGTGCCGGCGTGCGCGCCTATGCCAGCGGCAAGGACGTCTATGTGCTCGATAAGAAGCACAAGGATACACCGCGCCACCTGCCGCATCCCACCTCCGTCGGCGGCCTCGCGATCAACCCGAAAGGCAAGCGCATCGCCGTCACCCACTACAACGGGGTCAGTTTGTGGTGGCTGGCATCCCAGGACTCCAAACCGCAACTGCTGGAATGGAAGGGCTCGCACCTTCAGGCGCTGTGGAGCCCTGACGGGAATTACGTCATCACCGCCATGCAGGAGAACGCCTTGCACGGCTGGCGCCTGTCTGATGCGCAGCACATGCGCATGCAGGGCTATGGCGCCAAGGTGCGCTCCATGAGTTTTATGCGCAAAGGCGCGTGGCTGGCCACGGGCGGTGCCGATACGGTGATCTGCTGGCCCTTCACCGGCGGCGGCCCCATGGGCAAGGCGCCGGCCGAGTTCGGCAACGGTGCTATCGGCGCGGGCGCAGGTACGGCGGTGACGGCGGTTGCCGCCAATCCCAAGCGTGACCTGATGGCGGCCGGCTTCGAGAACGGCGCTGTAATTATCGGCCAACCCGACGCCCCGCGGGCCGTGAGCATCGTCGAGGCGGACACTTCGCCGGTCACGTCGATCGTGTGGAATGCCGCCGGCGACCGCATGCTCACCGGCAACGAAGCCGGCAAAGTCGTGCTGGCCGACTTTCGTGGTTAAGGCTGGGCGCGGCTAGCTAACGCAGCAGCAACAGCCCGAGCATCAGTGCGCCGAGCACGATGCGGTAATAGGCGAACGGCGCGAAGCCGTGGCGCGAGACGTAGCCGATCATCCACCGGATTACGAACAATGCGACGATAAACGCCGTCACGAAGCCCATGGCGATGATCTCCATGCCCTCGAGCGAGAGCGTCGCGCGGTTCTTGTAGGTGTCGTACACCGTGGCACCCAGCATGGTCGGGATCGCCAGCATGAAGGAGAACTCGGCGGCGGCTTCGCGGCTCACGCCCACCAACATCGCGCCCATGATCGTCGCCGCGGCACGGCTGGTGCCCGGGATCATGGAGATGCACTGGAAGAAGCCGATTGCCAGCGCGCGGCTATAGGGAATCGCTTCGATGGTCTCGTAGCGCACCTTTGGCGCCGTCACGGACGGCAGGCGCTCGATGATCAAGATGGCGATGCCGCCGACGATCAGCGCGATTGCCACCACCAGCGGCGAGAACAACGCCTGCTTGATGAACTTATACGCCAGCACACCGATCACCGCCGACGGCAGAAAGGCGATCAGGATGTTGAACGTGAAGCGCTGGGCGCCCGAATTCCGCTGGAGCGTCAAAACCGTGTTGATCAACTTCACCCGATAGAGCCAGCACACCGCGAGGATCGCGCCGAGCTGGATGACGATCGGGAACAACTCCCCGGCTGGCCCCTGGAAACCAAGCATGTCCTGCACCAGGATAAGATGGCCGGTAGAGGAGATCGGGAGGAATTCGGTGATGCCTTCGACAATGCCGAGAAGAAATGCTTGAAAAGCGGTCGATAGATCCATGGGCACCGGCGAAGACAAGAACGAGGGCGAGCCGCATCTGGACAGACCGCTTTCGCCTTGGCAAGCGTCCGTTGGGCACCGCGCGAGACCTGCAAGAACGAAAGGAAGGCGTCACGATGGAGGCGGCCTGAGATCAGATCGCGCCGGCGCGAGCCCGAGGTGAATCAGCGGATCTGCGCAGCGCTCGTTCACTGGGCGCGGTCGCGACCACTTAGCGTTTGGGAACGACTTTCTTGGGCACTGCAGCGAGTTCGTCCTGCGCCGTCTTCAGGTCGACTGCGCACTTCTCAAAGTCGCCCTGCGCGATAGCGGATTTGGTCGCAGCATCGGTTGCCTGCTTCTGCGCAGCGGCGACTTGTTGTACGGCGGCGGCGGAGGCCATCTTGGCCTTGGCGAGTTCGCCGCGGACTTGCAGTGTGTAAAGGCCAAGCCCCACCAACGCGACGATAACGACCCCGACAATGGGCCCGGCGTATTTTTCCATTCAGGCACCCTCCCCGATGCGATGGCAGAAGCGGGGAAGGCCCGACGGCATGACGCCGTCAGGCCTTCTGCATCGGTGAGCGTACGCCCTCGACCCGCCGCTGACTACCGGCTCCTGCCGCCGCCACTTTTGCTCTGGCCGGACTCTTGGCCTGCGGCCGCGCGAGTGTTGGCTTCCTGCAACTCGGATTTGCAGCTGTCGAGGGCCGCGGTCTGCGCGGTCACCTGCGTCTTGAACGTTTCGGCGTTGGTCTTCGAGGTGTCGGCGTTCTTCGTGACAAGACCAAGGCGCGCCTCAGCCGACGACAAACTGCTGCGCAACGACCAGCTATAGAATCCGAGGCCGAGAAGAAGCACAACGCAAACACCGATGATCGGACCGGCAGCACGTTCCTTGACGAACTCCTAAGACTTTTGACCATGGCTCCCAAAACGTGCCGGCGTGGGAAAATGATCCGTCCCGAGCGGGTTTTCCCCCCGCCATTCACGTAATCCACAGGGCAAATTTTTATTTTGCCTTTGAAAACTAATGACCTGCGTCCTGTGACGAAATAGTGTCCGCGCCATGCCCACAGCCCTCCGCGCCAACACCGAGCCCCAGGATGCGTCCCCGGGACTCCTCCGGACGCCGCCCCATAACGTGGACGCGGAACGCGCGTTATTGGGGGCGATCCTTCTCAACAACCGCGCGTACGAAAAGGTGGGCGATTACCTGCTGGCGGATCACTTCACGGATCCCGCCAATGCCCGCATCTACAGCGCCCTGATCAAGCTGATCGAGCAGGGCCACCAGGCCAATCCGGTCACCCTGAAGACCTACCTCGAGCGCGATGAGCTGGTGATCGCCGCCGGCGGCATGAAATACATCGCCGGGCTCGCGAACAGCGTCGTGACCGTCATCAATGCCGGCGAGTACGGCAAGATCATCTACGACCTGTTCCTCCGCCGGGAGCTGATCAACATCGGCGAGGAGATGGTCAACGGCGCGTTCGACGTGCAACTTGACGAGACCGCAACGGACCAGATCGAAGGCTCGGAACAGCGCCTGTTCGACCTCGCCTCCAGCGGCAGTTCGGAAGGCGGCTTCAAGACCTTCTCCAAGGCACTCAAAGACGCGGTCGATCTGGCGGAAGCAGCGCACCGGCGCGAAGGCGCCCTGGCCGGCGTCACGACAGGTCTGACGGATCTCGACAAGAAGCTCGGCGGTCTCCACCCGTCCGATCTGCTCATTCTGGCGGGCCGCCCGTCGATGGGCAAAACCGCCTTGGCCACCAACATCGCCTACAACGCGGCGCGTTATTTCCGCACCACCGACCGGGCCGAGGATCGCGGCAAGCATGTCGCGTTCTTCTCTCTCGAAATGTCCGCCGAGCAGTTGGCGAATCGTATCCTGGCGGAGTGCTCGCGCATCAACAGCCACTCGATCCGCACGGGCTCGCTGTCGAACGAAGACTTCGACCGGCTGGTGCATGCGTCCACCGAGATGGGCGACCTTCCGCTCGATATCGACGACACCCCGGGCGTCACGGTGTCCGCGATCCGCACGCGCTGCCGGCGCCTCGCGCGCCAAGCCAAGAACGGCGAAGGCGGCCTCGGACTGATCGTCATCGACTATCTGCAGCTGATCTCGGCGTCGCGGAGCGAGAAGGCTGAGAACCGCGTGCAGGAAATCTCCGCCATCACCCGCGGCTTGAAAGCGCTGGCCAAAGATCTGAAGGTGCCCGTGCTGGCGCTGTCTCAGCTCAGCCGTGCCGTCGAACAGCGCGAAGACAAGCGCCCGCAACTCGCCGACTTGCGCGAATCGGGCACCATCGAGCAGGACTCCGACGTGGTCATGTTCGTGTTTCGCGAGCAGTACTATCTCGAGCGCGGCGGCGAGCCGGCGCGCCGCGACAATGAGACTTCGGATCATCATCACGAGCGGATCATCGAGTGGCAGCAGCGCTGCGAACAGGCGCACAACATCGCCGAAGTGATTGTCGCCAAGCAGCGCCACGGCCCCATCGGCACGGTGAGACTGCACTTCGAGGCGGAGTTCACCCACTTCACCGACCACATCGACAACGAATACGTCCCCAGTCAGATGGAATAGGCGCGCGCCGTGTTCTCTCACGTCTATGTCGGAATCACGGACTTTGAGCGCGCGCACGCGTTCTATTCACCCCTGATGGTGGCGCTCGGCTTGGTCACCAAGTTTGCCGATGCAGGCAGGGGGTGGGCCGCATGGAAGCAGGCGGACCATGACAGGCCGCTGTTTGTGATCGGACGCGCCTACGACGGCAATGTGGCCCTACCCGGAAACGGGCAAATGGTGGCCCTGCTTGCCGCAACGCGTCCGCTTGTCGATCGCTGCCACGCCCTGGCGCTTGCCAACGGCGCGACCTGCGAAGGCCCGCCGGGCCTACGGCCGCAGTACCACGCCGACTACTACGGTGCGTACTTCCGCGATCCGGACGGCAACAAGCTCTGCGTGGTTTGTCACACTGCCGGCCCCAACTGAGTGGCTGCGCTGCGCCGCCAAATGTCCTACACAACGGGCGCATGAGCCCCCGTGCCCCCACCCTCGCTTCGGCCCCGGACGACCGCGCTGGCGCGCTGTTGACCATCGACCTGGCCGCGGTTGTGGAGAATTGGCGGCGCCTGAAAAAGCAGGCTCCCGGAACCGATGTCGGCGCGGTTGTGAAGGCCGACGCCTACGGCCTGGGGATGGTCCAGGTCGCCCAGGCCCTGAAGGCCGCCGGCTGCGTCACCTTCTATGTCGCGCATTTGGACGAAGCGGTGGCTTTGCGCGCAGCGGTTGGCGCGACCCCGCGCATCGTGTGTATGCACGGGCCCGCGCCGGGCAAGACCGAGCGGGATTTCGCCGGCTTTAACGTGATCCCTGTGTTGAGCAGCCCGCAGCAGATCAAAGCCTGGCGCACGTTCGCGTCCACCAACGACGTGCTGATGGAATCCTTCGTGCAGGTCGACACGGGCATGCAGCGCCTGGGCCTGACACCCGCGGAATTCGCCGCCCACATGGACGACCCGGATGGCTTCCTGGGGCTTCATCCGCTGGCACTCATGAGTCACCTCGCCTGCGCCGACACGCCTGCGCATCCGTTGAATAAGCAGCAGCTGGACCGCTTTTTCTCCGCGCTGGGCACCTTTCGCGGGCGCTTTCCCGATGCACGAGGATCGCTGGCCAACTCCGCCGGGCTGCTGCTCGGACCGGCATGGCACTTTCAGTTCGCGCGGCCGGGCATTGCACTGTACGGGTCGCACCCGGAAAACCCACCCGCCGACGGCAAGCCGCGCTGGCCGGTCGTTCCTGTCGTGCGGCTGCTCGCCCGGATCCTCCAGGTGCGGCGCGTTGACCAAGCGGGACCGGTTGGATACGGTGCCACCGTCCAGGCCCCGGATGGAGCTAAATTGGCAACCGTATCAATGGGTTATGCCGACGGCTTGCTGCGCAGCGCCGGCGCTGGCGGCCACGGACTGCTCGACGGCCTGCGGGTGCCGATCCTGGGCCGCGTGTCCATGGACCTCACCACCTTCGATGTGTCCGCCGTGGCAGAGTCCGCCGCCCAGCCCGGCCAGTTCATCGAAGTGATCGGCACGACGCATACGGTCGACGATCTCGCGCGCGAGGCCGGCACCGTGGGCTACGAAATCCTGACGTCTCTCGGCAGCCGCTATCACCGCCGATACCTGCCCGCGCCGGCGGCGAAGCCATGAACCTGCTCGCCCTCATCGGCCGCGTCGTTCTCGACTTCCTTGCCCATCTCGGGCGACTCACGATCTTCGCGGGCACCGCGATCAGCCACTGTTTCCGTCCGCCGATCTACGGCCGCCTGATCGTGAAGCAGTTCATCGATATCGGTTTCTATTCGCTGCCGGTCGTCGGCCTGACGGCGATCTTCTCCGGCATGGTGCTGGCGCTGCAGAGCTACACCGGCTTCGCGCGCTTCTCCGCCGAGAGCGCCATCGCCAATGTGGTGGTGATCTCGCTGACCCGCGAACTCGGCCCGGTGCTGGCGGGCCTGATGGTGGCGGGGCGTATCGGCGCCTCCATGGCCGCCGAGATCGGCACCATGCGGGTGACCGAGCAGATCGATGCGCTGACGACGCTTTCGACCAACCCCTTCAAGTTCCTGGTGGTGCCGCGGCTGATCGCCGGACTGCTGATGCTGCCCGTGCTGGTGCTGATCGCCGACATCATCGGGGTCGCGGGCGGCTATGTGGTGGGCGTGTATAAGCTGGGGTTCAATCCCGCCACCTACATCAACAACACCTACGATGCGATGGAAGCGCTGGACGTCATCTCCGGCCTCGTCAAAGCCGCGGCGTTCGGCTTCATCATCGCGCTGATGGGCTGCTACAACGGCTATCACTCCAAGGGCGGCGCGCAAGGCGTGGGTGCCGCGACCACAAATGCGGTGGTCTCGTCCTCGATCGCGATCCTGATCGTGAACTATGTGATCACGGAGATGTTCTTCGGCACATGACGGACGTCCCCAAAATCTCCCTGCGCGGCGTCGCCAAGGCGTTCGGCGAAAAGCAGGTCCTGAGCGGTATCGATCTGGATATCGCCGCGGGCGAGTCCGTTGTGGTGATCGGCGGGTCCGGCACCGGCAAGTCGGTGCTGATCAAATGCATCCTTGGCATTCTGGAAGCGGATACCGGCACTATTGCCGTCGACGGCCAGAACGTCATGCATCTTGAGTCCAACGCGCGCGACGCGACGAACGCCAAGTTCGGCATGCTGTTTCAGGGCGGCGCGCTGTTCGACAGCCTGCCGGTGTGGGAAAACGTGGCCTTCGGATTGCGCGCACGGGACCGGCATTTGTCCCGCGACACAGCGCGCGCGCAAGCCATTGAGACGCTCGCCAAGGTCGGCTTGGACGAACAGGTGGCCGATCTGGCGCCGTCGGAACTGTCGGGCGGCATGCAGAAGCGCGTCGGCCTTGCCCGCGCCATCGCCGGCCGGCCGGAGATCGTGTTCTTCGACGAGCCGACAACCGGCCTCGATCCGATCATGTCGGACGTGATCAACGACCTGATCGTTTCCACAGTAAAAAAGAAAGGCATCACGGCCCTGTCGATCACGCACGACATGCAGTCGGCGCGCAAGATCGGCGACCGTATCGCGATGCTCTATGAAGGCAAGCTGATCTGGGTGGGTCCGGCGGCGGATGTCGACAGCACCGAAAATCCCTATGTGCAGCAGTTCGTTCACGGCCGCGCCGAAGGGCCGATCAAGATGCAAGTGCGCAGGTAACGCGTGGCGAAAGCAACCAAGACCTTCGTCTGCCAGAACTGCGGCGCAGTGACCACGCGCTGGCAGGGCCGTTGCGATTCCTGCGGCGAATGGAACACCATCATTGAGGAAGTCGGCCGCAGCGAAGTCCTACCCAAGGGCGTGAGCGGCGGCAAAGGCGGACGCAAGATCGAGTTCGTCGACCTCAAAGGTGCGGTCGAAAACGTGCCGCGACGCATGACCGGCATCGGCGAACTGGACCGGGTGTGCGGTGGCGGGCTTGTGGCGGGTTCCGCCATTCTCGTCGGCGGCGATCCAGGCATCGGCAAATCCACCGTGTTGCTGCAAGCCATGGGCGCGCTGGCCAAGAGTGGCGCTGCGTGCGTTTACATCACCGGCGAAGAAGCGGTGGACCAGGTGCGCCTGCGCGCGGCACGCTTGGGCATGCGCGATGCGCCGGTACAGTTGGCCGCTGCCAGTAATGTCCGAGACATCGTCGCGAGTCTCGACGCCGGAGCGCCGCCGGACGTGGTGGTGATAGATTCCATCCAGACCATGTTCGCGGACTCGGTCGAATCCGCGCCCGGCACCGTGACGCAGGTGCGCACGTCGGCACATGAGTTGATCCGCGTCGCCAAGCGGCGCGGCTTCGTGCTGTTCCTGGTCGGCCACGTGACCAAGGAAGGCACGCTGGCGGGTCCGCGCGTACTGGAACACATGGTTGACACCACGCTCTACTTTGAGGGCGATCGCGGCCATCAGTTCCGCATTCTGCGCGCGGTGAAGAATCGCTTCGGTGCGACCGACGAGATCGGCGTTTTCGCAATGACGGATACGGGACTTGCGGAAGTCGCCAATCCCTCTGCTCTGTTCCTCGCCGAGCGCCGCGGCAACGTGAGCGGCTCTTGCGTGTTTGCGGGCCTTGAGGGATCACGGCCGGTGCTGGTGGAGATTCAAGCGCTGGTCGCGCCATCCGTGTTGGGCACGCCGCGCCGCGCTTCGGTCGGCTGGGATTCCGGCCGGTTGAACATGATCATCGCCGTGCTGGAAACCCGCTGCGGTATTGCCCTCAGCGCGCACGACATATATCTCAACGTCGCCGGGGGATTGCGCATTTCCGAACCCGCGGCGGACTTGGCGGTGGCGACGGCGCTGGTCTCATCTCTCACCGGACAGCCGGTGCCGGCGGACGCGGCGGTGTTCGGCGAGATCGGATTGTCGGGCGAGGTGCGCGCGGTTTCTCAACGCGATCTCCGCCTCAAGGAAGCCGCAAAGCTGGGCTTTCGTCAGGCCTGGGTGCCGCGTCAAGCGGGCAAGGCCGGAGCGGATCCGGGAACGCGGGACGGCCTGGCTGTGAAAGGGATCGGACACGTGCAGGATGTGGTGAGCCAGTTCGCGGAAGCGACCGCGAAGCCGCGCGCCACGGCGGGGCAAAAAAGCTGATGGCCGGCCTGCCGATCAACGGGCTCGATCTGGCGGTTGGGATCGTCCTACTGATCTCCGCGCTGCTCGCCTTCATGCGCGGCTTTGTCCAAGAGACTCTTTCCATCGGCGCCTGGGCCGGCGCGGTGTTCGGCTCGCTGTATGGGTTCAAGTTCGTCCAGCCGACCGCGCGCAAGCTGATCCCCCTCGACTGGGCGGCCGACGCCGCCGCCGTGGTGGTGCTGTTCCTGGCGATCCTGTTCGTCCTGTCCCTGATCATCAACCTCATCGCCGGCCACGTCCGGCGCTCAGGCTTCAACCCGTTCGACCGCTCCCTGGGCTTTGTTTTCGGTCTGGTCCGCGGGGGGGTGATTTTGTGCGTCGGACTCATTATCTGCGACTGGCTGATCACGCCCGACAAACGGCCGGATTGGATGCGCGGGGCAAAAACCCTGCCTCTGATGGAAACCGGCGCGGAGGGGTTGAAAAGCCTGCTTCCGCGCACCTTCCAGCGCGCGGGAGATGCTGCTAAAGATGCCGCCGCCAAGGTCGACCAGGCTGCCGAAACCAAGCGGGCGCTGGATCGTCTGACCCAACCGCAGCCCCGCGCCGCACGCGGCAAGGGTGGGGACGGCACGGAGAAGTCGGGCGCCGGCGCCGACGAGATTGGTAAGAAGGTGGAAGAGCTCTTGCAGAACAGCACCGATAAACCGGGGAGCGAGCGATGAGCACGCAAGAGATCACCCCGGCGGAGCTGTCGACCCATCCGTTTGACGTCGACGACGATCACCTGAAAGAAGAATGTGGCGTATTCGGCATCGTCGGCGATGCGGATGCCGCGGCCCACACCGCGCTGGGCCTCCATGCGCTGCAGCACCGCGGCCAGGAAGCCGCCGGCATCGTCGCCTTCGACGGCGTGCAGTTCCACAGCCACCGCGGCATGGGCCACGTGTCCGAGAACTTCACCAGTGAAGTGGTGGATCGCCTGAAGGGGCATATGGCCGTCGGCCACACCCGCTATGCCACCACCGGCGGCACCATCCTGCGCAATGTGCAACCGCTGTTCGCGGAATTGGAGTTCGGCGGCTTCGCGCTCGCCCACAACGGCAACCTCACCAACGCGCTGACCCTGCGCAGCGAACTGCAGAAGCGCGGCAGCCTGTTCCAGTCCACCTCCGACACCGAAGTCGTCACCCACCTGATCGCGCTCAGCCAGCAGCACAGCGTGGAAGACCGGTTGATCGATGCCTTGCGCCAGATCGAAGGCGCGTATTCCTTCGTCTGCCTGACCAACTCCGCCGTGATTGGCGCGCGCGATCCGTTGGGCGTGCGGCCCCTGGTGCTGGGGAAACTCGATAAGTCGCACATCCTGTGCTCCGAGACCTGCGCGCTCGACATCATCGGCGCGGAGTATGTGCGCGATATCGAGCCGGGCGAAGTCGTGATCCTAGCCGCCGACGGGTCCATCCGCAGCCTGAAGCCGTTCCCGAAGCAGAATCCGCGCTTCTGCATCTTCGAGTACATTTACTTCGCGCGGCCCGACTCCGACGTGGAGCATCACAACGTTTACGACGTGCGCAAGAAGATCGGCGCGCAGCTGGCGTTCGAAAGCCCGGTGGACTGCGACGTGGTGGTGCCGGTACCGGATTCCGGCGTGCCCGCGGCGTTGGGCTTTGCGGCACAGGCCGGCAAGCCGTTCGAGTACGGTATCATCCGCAATCACTATGTCGGCCGCACCTTCATCCAGCCGACCGACAAGACCCGGCATCTTGGCGTGAAGCGCAAGCACAACCCGAACAAGGGCGTGCTGGCAGGCAAGCGCGTGGTACTGGTGGACGATTCGATCGTGCGCGGCACGACCTCGACCAAGATCGTTGAGATGGTGCGCCAAGCCGGTGCGACGGAAGTGCACATGCGCATTTCCTCGCCGCCCACCGCACATCCGTGTTTCTTCGGCATCGATACGCCGTCCTACGACAAGCTGCTGGCGGCGCGCCATGACGTTGCCAGCATAGCCAAGCTGCTGGGTGTGGACAGCCTCGCGTTCATATCCATCGATGGGTTGTATAAGGCGGTCGGCCAGGACAAGCGCTCCGCCGACAAGCCGCAGTATTGCGACGCCTGTTTCACCGGCGATTACCCGTTGCCGCTGACGGACCAGAAGGCCGGTTCGCAGCCCAAGCAACTGTCCCTGCTTCAGGAAGAGCGGGCCTCTTAAGTGACCGACGCCGACAACTCCCTGGGCGCCGGCGCCCTTGCGGGCCGCATCGCCCTCGTCACGGGCGCGTCCCGCGGGATCGGCCGCGCAGTTGCGCTGCGCTTTGCCAAGGAAGGCGCCCATGTGATCGCGATGGCGCGCACGAAGGGCGCGTTGGAAGAACTCGACGACGAGATCAAGGCGGCGACCGGCAAGTCTGCGACCCTGATCGCGGAGAACATCACCGACTACGCCAAGATCGACCAGGTCGGCGGCGCGCTGTTCCAGCGCTACGGCAAGCTCGACATCCTGGTCGGCAACGCAGGATCCCTCGGGCAGTTGTCGCCGATGCCACAGTACACGCCGAAAATGTGGGACGAAGTGTTCGCCGTGAACGTGACGGCGAACTGGAGGCTGATCCGTAGCCTCGATCCGTTGCTACGGGCCGCCGACGCGGGCCGCGCGCTGTTCGTGACGTCCATCGCGGCGCGCTCCCAGAGCATGTACTGGGGACCTTACGCCGCTTCGAAAGCCGCGTTGGAACAGTTGGCGATCATCTACGCCAAGGAAACCGCGCACACCAAACTGCGCGTGAACCTGATCGATCCGGGCGCGGTGGCGACCAAGATGTTCGCGACCGCATTCCCCGGGGCGGACCTCAAGACCATGGCGCAGCCGGATCAGATCACGGACATGTTCGTGACCGCCGCACGCGCGGATTTCGATCAGACCGGTCAGATCCTGACCGCCCAAACGGCCTGAATACCGACCCGCGGCGACGCGAGGCTTCGGCGTAAAACAGGAGCACAAGTTTCGGTGCCTCTCCGCGTAAATACGCGGGAAATACGCGGGCAAACGGGACGGCCACCACCAGTCTCACGGAAACGGCGAACCGTCAAAGCTCACGGTGTGTGCAGTGGGCGGGGCGAAGCCAGTGAGGCTTGCCTCAGGCTTCCAAATACCAGCGCCGCAGGTTATCGCGGTCGCGCGCGGAGACGCCGAGGGAGTCGGCAAGGTAGCCGTCCACAGACCCCGAGGTTTGAGCAATTGCTGCGAACGCGGCGTGCAGGCTGTCGGCGCGCGCGCCCAGCAAGCGCATGAAGCGCGGCTCGTCGTCGGCTTTGAGTTCGTGCGAGCGTCGGACGATCGCGAATATCTCTTCTCGCAGGATGGGACAGCCGTTGGAGATCAGGTAGTCGTCGACGATGACACCCTCGGGCACGCCGAGCGCCGACAGGATCAAGGCCGCGCCGAGCCCGGTCCGATCCTTGCCGGCGGTGCAATGAATCAGGATCGGCTGACCTTCCGCCTGCAACAGGCGCGCAAACATCCGGCCGTAGTGCGCGGCGAAGTCGGTCACAAACTCACGGTAGATGACATTCTGGCCGTGATAGATTTCCTCGTCGGTGATCTCGCCGGCGGCGAGCCGGCGCATCATGTCGCCAATGGTGCGGGACGATTTCGGCCAAATGTTCAAAAGAATGCGCCGCTCCATCAGCGCAGCCGAGAGTCGCGGCGGCAGCTTTTCGTTCTCCCGCTCGGAGCGGAAATCGCATACGAAGCCCAATTGCAGCGACTCAAGCGTCGCCTGATCTGATTCGCTCAGTTTCGCGAGGTGCCCACAGCGGAACAGCTTGCGCCATTTGACGCGAGCGCCGTCGGCGGTGTCGTAGCCGCCGAAGTCGCGGAAGTTTACCCCGCGCTCGAAGGGCAGGTGACGCTGCACGTTTAGCGCTCGTCGTCGTCGAAAGGATTCTTGGGTTTGCGCAGGGAAATCCGGATCGGGATGCCATCCAAACCGAAAGTGTCGCGCAGACCGTTGGTGAGATAGCGCGTGTAGCCTTCCGGCAGGTCCGCGGCGCGCGAGGAGAAGATCACGAAGCTGGGCGGGCGCGTCTTCACCTGGGTCATGAACCGCAGTTTGATGCGCTGCTTGTGAATCGACAGCGGCGGCGGGTGTGCCTGGGTCATCGCCGACAGCCAGCGGTTCAGGCCGTTGGTGGCGACGTGGGTGTTCCAGAGGCGATGGATCTTGAACACGGCTTCCATCAATCCGTCGACGCGCTGTCCGGTCTTGGCTGAGAAAGTGACCAAAGGCACGCCGCGCACCTGGGCGAGCGATTCCGCCAGCCGCTCCTCGATCTCGCGCAGGGTCTTGGTCTTGTCCTTGACCAGGTCCCACTTGTTCACGGCCACCACCAGGGCGCGGCCTTCGTCGACCACGTGGCGTGCGAGCGTGAGTTCCTGTTTGTCGAGCGGCGATTCCGCATCCAGCACCAGCACCACCACCTCGGCCAAACGCACGGCGTTGAAGGTTTCACTGACGGAGAGCTTCTCGACGGCATCGGTGATGCGCGCCTTGCGCCGCACGCCGGCGGTATCGACCAGGCGAATGCGGCGGCCGTTGTAGGTCCAATCGACGTGGATGGCGTCGCGCGTGACGCCGGGTTCCGGGCCGGTGAGCACGCGGTCTTCGCCCAGCAGACGATTCACCAGGGTCGACTTGCCGGTGTTGGGGCGGCCGATGATGGCGAGCTGCAGCGGGCGTTCCGGATCGTCGGCGGCCAGTTCGGGTTCGGCATCATCATCTTCGCGTTCGTCGTCCGGCGCGTCCATATCCGGCGCATAGGGTCGCAGGGCGTCGTAGATCGAATCCAATCCCTGGCCGTGTTCGGCGGAGATGGCGAGGGCATCGCCGAGTCCGAGGCGATAGGCATCGTAGAAAGCTTCGTCTTGGCCTTTGCCTTCGCACTTGTTGGCGATCAGCACGACCGGGGTTTGGCTGCGGCGCAGGAGATCGGCGAACTGCTCGTCCAGCGTGGTGATGCCGGCGCGGGCGTCGATCAGCATCAGGGCGACGTCCGCATCCGCGACCGCCTTCTCCGTCTGCTTGCGCATGCGGCCTTCAAGTGTTTCGATGCCTGCATCCTCGAAGCCCGCGGTGTCGACGGCGGTAAAGGCGAGATCGCCGATTTGTGCCGCGCCTTCGCGGCGGTCGCGGGTGACACCCGGACGATCGTGGACCAGCGCCGAGCGGCGCCCAATCAGGCGATTGAAGAGCGTGGATTTGCCGACGTTCGGGCGCCCGACAATGGCGACGGTGAGCCCGGTTGCATTGACATCGCGTTTGCGCGCGCGGTGGTCAGACTTCTTACGCGGAGAGCGCGCCATATCATCGCCTAACGGTAGGCCGCGAGATCGCCCTTGTCGTTGAGCAGATACATCGTCGACTTGGCGAACACCGGCGGCAGGGTTGCCGGCGATGCGAGTTTCATGCGCGACAGTACTTCGCCCGAGTAGGGCGAGACGGCCAACGCTTGTTCATGGGAGCCGACGACGATCAGGCGGTCGCTGGCGAGGCCCGGACCGGCCCACACGATGCGGCCTTTCTTGCTGTCTTCGTTCTTGAAGCGCTGCAGCTGCGTCACCCACAGGATACGGCCGGAGCGCACATCGATACCGACCAGTTCGGAATCGAGCGTGACGGCATAGAGGAAGTCGCCAGCGATCCACGGACCGTATACGCCCGCGACGGGCGCGTCCCACACGCGCTGGCCGGTGCGCAGATCGATCGCGACCAGGATGCCCGAATGGCCGACGGCGTAGACACGGCCCTTGTCGATGACCGGGCGGCCCGCGACATCGGGCAGGCTGGCAGCGGCTTCGGTGCGCCGCACCGCGACCACGGTTTCATTCCACAGCGGCGTGCCGGTATCGACGCGCAGCGCTGCCAGTTCACCGCTGGTGAAGGCGGCAACCACGACGCCGCCATCAACTGCCGGGGCAGCGCCGCCGAGCAGAATGGTCGGCGTCGATGCGCCGGAATACGTCCAGAGCTTCTTGCCGGTGCTCGCCGCGAGGGCGACCACCTGATTTTCAACCGTGACCGCGAACACGCGGCCGCCGTTGACCGTGGGCGCGGAATGGATCGGCGTATCGACCGGCGTGCGCCACAGCTGGGCACCGGTGTTGGCATCAAGGGCGACGACCTGCGCATAGCCGCCGGTGACGAACACCTTGCCGTCCTCATACGCGACACCGCCGCCGAGGAATGCGCCGTCGTCGTCCTTCTTCGGTGCCGATTTCACGCGCCACGCGCGCTTGCCGGTCGCGGCGTCGAAGGCGTCGACCTCGCCCTTGGCATTGACGGTGTAGACGCGACCGTTGGCGACGATCGGCTCTGCGAGGTTGCGGTTCCGCTTGCCGGAGCTTTGCCCGATGTTCTGGCGCCAGACGACCTTGGGGTTCGCGCCGATCACGACATGATGCATGGCGTGATGCGAGAAGCCGCCGGCTTCCGGCCAGGACTCGGTGTCGGCCGGACGCGGCAGGACGATGGCGGTGTCCGCTGCTTCGATATTGGGGCGCAGTTCGCGTTCGAGCGCCAACACGGAGATGCGCGTCCCGGGCAGCTTCTTCTTGTTCTTGCTGGAATCGAACATACCGAAGATGCCGCCGCTGCACGCAGACAGCGCACCGGCCGTGAGCGTGGTGGCCAGCGCGGTTCTCAGCGCCCTGAGGGCGTCGCGACGATTGGCGATGGAGCGCATGTATTTCCTTAGGGCTTCTTGGCTTCGGCCGGTGCAGCGGGCGGTGCGGCGGCCGCGACGGGCGGCGCTGCGGTCAGCCCCTTATAGTACGCCGCGAGATCTTGCGCGCGCTGGCGCATCGCCTGCGGCGTGGTGGGATCGTCGACCAACTGCTGGGCGAGCGTGCCGGCGCGGGCGTTGTCGCCTTGCTTCGCCGCAAGTAAGGCGGAGAGCTCGATCGCGGTGTTGTGGAATGCGTTGCCCGGTCCGCTGAGCGGCGAGAGCTTGGCTTCGAGCGTCTTCGGTTCGGCGGTATCCAGCGTGTGCAATGCTTCGAGCACAATCGCGAGATCGCGGAACGTGCGATCGACACCGTTGTCCGCCGCGACCTCGCGATAGATCGCCACGGCGCCGGGCGCATCGTTCTTCTGCAGCAGGATGGCCGCGCGCTCCAACTGCGCGAGGGTGGCAAGGCCCTCGCCCTTGTTCTTGGCGACGTCGGCGAAGATCGCCGCGGCCTCGTCGGTTTTGCCCGCGGACGCGTCCTTCACGGCCTGCTCGTAGCGCGCGGCGAGTTCGAGGCGCTGTTCCGCGTCATGCTGGCGCCACTGCTGCACGCCCAGCACCGAGAGCACCATGATCGCCATGGCGGCGATGATGGTCTTGCCGTAGCGCTGCCAGATCTTCTTGAGTTCGTCTTCGCGGAGATCGGCTTCGATCTCCGACATAAAGCCTTCGAGTTCCGCGTCCTCTTCGGTCTTTTCGGCCTTCTTGGCCTTTCCCGCCCCAGCCTTTGCGGGCAACGGGGGAAGAATCTCTTGGGGCGCCGAAGGGGCGGCGTCCTTGGGTTTGCTCACGGGAGTTCCTTTGCTTCGTGGACGCGCAACGCTCAGGGATCCGAGAACCCCGCCGCCGGCGCAGCCCTGGCGGCGCGTGCGCCAGCCGGGGCCGGGTCAAAAAACGTGCCCGAACATAGTGAGTTGACCCGGCCATGGCAATTCCGCCGGGGGCCTCCGGACGGCGGGGGTCTGACCCGTTTTGGGGGCCCGGGGTAAGGAATTGGTAACCCGGCCGGGATTGAATAGGCTTGTGACCCTCATGTCTCCAGGATGGCCCATGGCCCGGTTTTCAGCCCGCCTTTCCACCTGCGGCCGCAGTGTTTTGGCCGCCTTGGCGGTCGCCGCGGCCTTGAGCGGGTGCGGCCAGGACCCCTCCCACATCTATTCCCAGGCCTTCGGCTTCCAGTGCGCCGACATGAATAGCCGTACGGGACGGGCCTTGTGCCTGAAGTCCAACCAGCCGGGCGCCGCCCAGGTCAGCCGGTATTGCTACAAGACCTTGGCGGACGCGAACTGCTTCGATCGGCCGGACCCGGACAGCAAGAACCAAGCGCTAGGCTCCTCAGGTTACTAGCGGACGGCACCTGGAAGCCTTGATTGTCGCGGGATTTGTGGGAGGATTGCCCCATGCGCCGTGACGTCGCAATTCAGGCCTGAATGAGCTCGGTCCTCCGCTTTCCGGACCGCCCGGGCAAACGCCCTTCTTCGCTCCATTTTACGCGCGCCGAGCTCAGCCGGCTGCTGGGGCTTTACACAAAGCGGGTCATGACCGGCGAATGGCGCGACTACGCCATCAGCTTCGGGCCTGGCATGGCGAGCTTCTTTATCTTCCGCCATTCCATGGAAAACCCCTTGTATGTGATCTCCAAGCTGGAGCCCGGCCGCGGCGGCAAGGGCAAGCGGAGCGGGCGCTTCCAGGTCACCAGCCGTTTACAGAAACTGAAGCAAGGCCAGAGCCTTGAGGACGTGTTGGCGATCTTCGACCAGCACCCGCACTCGGTAGCGCGTTAATAGATCGTTAGCTATTAAGTCGGCGCAGCGACCCTCCAGTTACGCCCCGATGAATTCGCACGCTTAGGCATGCGTGGCGCTCAAGCCTGCATTGCAGCCTTTCCGCATTGCAGCATTCCAGAAGCAAGCTATCTATAGGTCATCGGACGTGACGGACGCCCGAGCAGTTAAAAAGCGAAAAGGATATCTTGTTATGGAAAAGACCCTGAACGTTCTCAATGGCACCATCGTTATTGCCCTGGCTTTCATCGCCGCCGGCATCCTCGGCGCGGTTCCTGTCAGCCTCTAACCTCAGACGGTCTGAGTTAAATAGCAGGCTACATAGCGTACTATTTATTGCGTCCGTCTAAGACTTGAACGGCCTCGCTTCTTCTTGAAGCGGGGCCGTTATCTTTACGGGGCGATTTCGAGGATGAGCTTGCCGATATGCCCGCTCGATTCGAGGCGGGCGTGGGCCGCGGCAGCCTCGGCCAGGGGGTAGACCGTGTCGATCACCGGCGCGATCCGCCCGTCCGCCAGCAGCGGCCAGGCATGGCATTCGACCCGTTCCGCGATCGCGGTCTTGCGGGCCACACTTTGGCCCCGGAGCGAAATCCCGGTGATGACCAGGCGCCGGAACATCATCTGCAGCACGTCGAAGGACGCGGTGAAGTCCCGTTCCATGGCGCTGATGAACACCAGCCGGCCGTCGTCGGCGAGCAATTGCAGGTTCCGTGGCACGTAGCTGCCGGCCACCATATCCAGGATGACGTCGACGCCGCGCCCGCCTGTGGCGTCGCGCACCACGGCGACGAAATCCTCGCGCCGGTAATCGATGGCACGGGTAGCGCCGAGGTCCTCGCACGCGCGGCATTTTTCCGCGGAGCCCGCAGTGGCGAAGATCGGCCCGGCGCCGAGCGCCTTGGCGAGCATGATGGCGGTGGTGCCAATGCCGCTGGAGCCGCCGTGGACCAGCAAGGATTCGCCGGGCTTCAACTGGCCGTGGTCGTACTGCGCGGCCCAGACGGTGAAGAAGGTTTCCGGCACCGCCGCGGCCTGGATGAAATCGAGCGTGCCGGGGATCGGCAGCACCTGCCCTTCCGGCACCGCGACATATTCCGCATAACCACCGCCGATGACGAGTGCGCACACACGATCGCCGGCCTTGAAGCGCGCGGCACCGGCGCCGCAGGCTTCGACGGTGCCGGAGACTTCGACACCGGGGATGTCCTTGGGGCCATGGGGTGGTGAATAGCGCCCAAGACGCTGCAGGACGTCGACGCGATTCACACCAGCGGCCGCAACGCGGATGAGCACCTCGCCGGCGGCGGGCGTCGGGCGCGGCCGTTGCGCGAGTTGCAGCGCTTCCGGACCGCCGGGCGCAGCGAAGGCGATGACACGCATCGACAAGGTCAGGTCTTCACCGCAGCGACCAGGAACATGCTGCCGCCGGTACGGGTGAACTTGGGATCGATCCCCGAGGCCTGCACGTGCTTGCTGGGAATGCGCAGGCGAAAGGCCTCCGCGCGGTCGAATCCGGCCTCCGCATACATGTTCTCGAGCGGCAGGTCGTAGGCGACGTCCATGAATGGCTCGTTGTTGCAGGTGATGTCCCAGTCGCGCAAGGAGGCGACATAGGGATCGAGTTCGTTGAACTGCGGCGCGTCGGAATGGAACATCACCCCGCCTTTGCGCAGCAGCCGGTGGCATTCCTTGAAGATGCGCGGGACGGCAGCATGCGAGGTTTCGTGCAGCAGAATGCGCGAGAACACAATGTCGAAGCTGCCGTCATCGAATGTGGTGGCTTCGGCGTTCGCTTGGACGAAGTGCACCGGCACGCCCAGTGCTTCGGCGCGGGCGTGGCCGTAGCGGAGACACGGGGCGGCGACGTCGATGCCGATCACCTCCGCGTCCGGATAGACATTCTTGAACGGCAACAGGCTGTGGCCGACCGAGCAGCCCATTTCGAGAATCCGCCTGGGCTTCAGGTCGGGAAACTTTTCCAGCGTCCACGCCGCCAGCGACACGCCGGGATCGTCGTTGAGGCGACCTTGCGTACCCATGCGGTTGATCGTCATCTGCCGGTCGTAGATCGCGCCGGCGGCGAAGTCGTTCGCGCCGCGCTCCGTGTGATAGCCGCCGGGGAGATGATGGATGTCGTGGGCGGTGAGATAGTTCGGGACCTTCAGAGCGGGATCGAGCGTGAGCGATCCGCCGGCGGGATTGTTGTCGAACGCACGGGCGCGCTGGGTCAGCTCCGGCATCTGCCGGGCGACCACGGCGGTGGCAACTTCGTAGGAGTTTCGTTGAGCGCGGGTGCGCAGGGCATACCACCAGCGATTCGGCGGCACTTCGCGCATGGCCTTGGCGATTTCACGCCGCGTCGGCTCGCGACCGTGCTGCGCGACCAATGCCGGCTTTACCGTGTGCTCATAGACCTCGCGGATGCGCGGCCGGCTTTCCGCTTCCAGGTAGAGCGTGAAGGAGCGATTGAAAAGTTCCCGCGACAATTCGTCGTGAGAGCCCTTGGCGAGCATACGGTGGGTGGTTTCGTAGAACGCGGTCATGAGGGGCCTGCGCGCCGGAGGTTTGGAGGATCATTCTCCAGTCTCGGGTGCGTGTAAAGTTTCCCGACGCTCGCGTCGTAAGAGCACCGGCTTGATACGCAAGCATGTTCGTCCCGGGCGACGCCGCGCCCTTTCCGGTTGCGCACGCGCGGCGGGGAAAAGAAGCGCTGGGAAGCACCATGTCGCGAGCTGGCCCGCTTCTTGCTTTGTGAGAGGCAGGCGACGCACCCCCGTCGTGGCTCTTTCAGAAGCGAAATGAACCATGGACGAGACTTATCTGATCAAGCGTGCGGCCGAAGTCGAGTGGATGGCGAGCGACGAGAAAAACTCGTAGATCCGCCCCTACATCCTCGAAGTGGCGCCACCTATCGCCGCCTGGCGAAGATGGAGCGTCGCCTGCGGCCCGGTGCGCTTGCGATCGTGCGCCCCGCGCAAACCTGCGAAGCGTAAGACGATCTGCGTTGGGACTTAGACGCTGAGATCGCGTCCACGCGTCTCCGGCAGGAACAGCAGCGTGACGGTCGCGGAGATCGCGGTCATCACCAGCGCATACCAGAGGCCGAAGTAGATATCGCCGGTGGCCGCGACCATGGCGTAGGACGCGGCGGGCAGAAGCCCGCCGACCCAACCAGTGCCGACATGGTACGGCAGCGACAAGGCCGTATAGCGCACGCGGATCGGGAACAGTTCCACCAGGGCCGCCGGCTGCGGACCGTAGAGCGCGGTGGCGCAGACGACAAAGATCATCAGCACGGCGATCACACCGAACAGATTGGCCTCGTCGGCCGGCGCTTGCTCAGGATAGCCCGCGGCCCGCAGCGCGGATTTCAGTTCGCCTTCGACCCGGGCGCGTTCGGACTTCACAGTCGCCTCGTCGAGCGCGCGGCCGTCGACCGACGTCACGGCCGTGTCGCCGAACTTGACCACGGTGATCGACCCGGCTGGGGCTGCCTCGTTTTTGTAGGGCACGCCACCGTTGGTGAGCACGGTCTTTGCGATATCGCAGGAACTGCGGAACTGGGCCTTGCCGACGGGATCGAACTGCACCGAGCAATCGTTCGGATCGGCGATCACGATCACCGGCGCGGCGGTCGCGGCCGCATAGATCGCCGGGTTGGCGAAGCGGGTGAGCAGCTTGAAGCCGGGGAAGAGCATGGCGATCACGAGCACCATGCCGCCGAACATGATCCACTTGCGGCCGATGCGGTCCGACAGGGCGCCGAACATCATGTAGAGCGGCGCGGACAGCGCGACGACCGTGAGCATCGCCGTGTTCGCGAACGCCGGCGCGACCTTGAGGATCCGCTCCAGGAAGAACTGGGTGTAGAGGAAGGTCAGGTACCAGACCGAGCCTTGCGCGAACATCAACGCAAACAGCGCGAGGAACACGCGCTTGGTGTTGGGCCAGTGCAGGAACGCCTCCGAATAGGGCGCTTTGCTGAGGCCGTCGGCCTCACGCAAGGCCGTGAAAGCGGGGCTTTCCTGTAGCTTCAGACGCATCCAGACTGAGAAGGCCACCAATACAGCGGACAGCAGGAACGGCACACGCCAGCCCCAGACGACGAAGGCCTCTTCGCCGACGATGGTGCGGGTGATGAGCGTGACGATAAGGGCGCCGCCGAGGCCGAAGGCGGCGCAGGTGCCGAGGCAGCCGGTGAGGAAGCCGCGTCGATTCACCGGCGCATGTTCGGCGATGTAGATCGCCGCCCCGCCCCACTCACCGCCGATGGCGATGCCCTGCAACATGCGCAGGCCGATGAACAGGATCGGCGAGAGGATGCCCGCATCCGCATAGGTCGGCAGGAAGCCGATGGAGAACGTGGCCGCGCCCATAAGGGTGATGGTGATCAGGAATGTCGCCTTGCGGCCGACGCGATCGCCGGTCCAGCCGAAGATCAGCGCGCCGACGGGCCGCAGGATCAGCCCGGCGCCGAATGAAAGCAGCGCGAACACGTAGGCCGCGGTGTCGTTCAGCCCGGCGAAGAACAGCTTCGAGATGATGCCCGCCAGGGGTACGAACAGAAAGAAATCGTACCACTCGAACGTCGTGCCGGCGGCAGAAGCCAGCACCACGCGCGTGAGGCTGTGACCTTTGGTCGGCTCAACGTGCATCGAACGCCTGCTGGTAGATGTCGGGCTTGAAGCCGGCGATGCGCTTGGCGCCGAGATCGAGGATCGGACGCTTGATCATCGACGGCTGCGCGATCATCAGGGCGATCGCTTTGTTCTTGTCGAGATTGCGCACGTCCGCCTCGGGCAATTTGCGGAAGGTGGTTCCAGCGCGGTTGAGCACGCTCTCCCAGCCGAGTTCGTCGCACCACGTCGCCAGCCGCGCACGGTCGATGCCGACGGCCTTGTAGTCATGAAAGGCGTAATCGATCTTATGCGCCTCAAGCCAGGCGCGCGCCTTCTTGATCGTGTCGCAGTTCTTGATTCCGTACATGGTGACGGCCACGGACCGCGTTCCCCCGCATGAGAAGTGAGGGGATGGCATAAACCAGCCAGCCGCGAAATTCATCCTAATTGGGCGTACGAAACATTACGCCGATGCCGTCGTTCCAATCCCAGGCGGGTTGAAACGGCGTCGGCCGACTCCGGCTACGCCCACGTGCTGGTCCAGCGCCTCGATCCCAGCCATGAGGGCATTCTGGCGGGGCTTTTGGGATCGGCGACAAGGAAGCCACCGAGAGCCTCGGGAGGCGGCTGATCAGGAATGCCGTGGTTCACGACCTGCGGGGCGAGTGCCAGCACGATCTTCGGTCCGGCGGGCTCTCCTGCGCCATGACGAGTCCAACCTAAGTTATCTTTATGAGCTTTTTTGCGGGGTTTCGGTGCTGCTGGTCGAGGACGAATATCTGATTGCGTTGGATGCGGAACAGATACTGCGCGGGATGGGCGTGCGCGATGTCGAGATCGTGAGCACCTTCGAGAATGCGCACAAACGGAACCGGGCCGGCACGTTCGACGTGGCGGTACTGGATGTGAACATCAACGGTCAACTGAGTTTCCCGATCGCCGAAATCCTGAAGGCGCGCGGCATCCCGTTCGTGTTTGCGACCGGGTATTCCCTGCGCGAGCGCCCCATGGCCGGATTCGAAGGCGGTATCTGCGTCGGCAAGCCCTACACGCAGGAAGGCTTGCGCAAGGCCCTGGCGGCGGCGCTGGGCAAGGACGAGAAGTCCGCGCCAAGTGCCATCGTGGCTCCTTAGCGGGCCTTTCGCCCACGCGCACTCCTTGGAGATCGGGCCGGCGTGTGAATCATCGCACCCGGTTTTGATTTGCCACCCCTGACGCGATCCCTTAGTTTTTGGCAACCGAGTTGCCAAAAAGCGGGTCATGGCCCTGAAATCGCAAAAGCGTGGTCGCGGCAGTTCCGCGGGCCTGTCGGCGGTGGGACGCAGCGTCGCCGTGCTGGAACATCTCGCCGGCTGCGCGGCGGGGGCGCCGGTGTCTGAGATCAGCCGCGCGCTGAATATCGAGATTTCGGTCGTGTCGCGGCTGCTGGCGACGCTGGAGGACGCGCGGTGCGTGCGGCGCTCGCCTGAAGCGGCGGACCGCTATGTGCTGAGCTGGCGCGTTCCGGCGCTGGCCTATCGCTTCGTCGATGCGCTGGACATCCCCAAGGCGTTCTTGCCGGAGCTCGAGAGCTTGGCGGGGCAGGTACGCGAACTGGTGCAACTGGCCGTGGTCGAGCAGGATTGCGTGCGCATCATCGCTAAGGCCGACGTGGACCAGCGCATCACCTTGCGCGGTTTGGTGGGCCGCATCGCGCATCCGGATTCCATGGCGACCGGGCGGGCGTGGCTTGCGTTCCTGTCCGACGCGGACCAGCGCCGGGCCTTGGCCCATGGGCGCGGCGACGTGCCGGTGCGGTCGCATCCGCCGTCGCGCGCGTTGCAGCGAGAGCTCGCCGAGATCCGTGCGCAGGGTTATGCGCTGGAGACGGCGGCGAATACCGAAGACGTGGTCGCGGTGGCGGTGCCGATTCGGCTCGCGCAGCAGGTTGTGGGGGTGATCTCGATTTCCGGACCCGCCTATCGCCTGCCTGCCCAGCGCCTGCGGGCGATGGTACCGTCGCTTCAGACCACGGCCGCGCGGGTCAGCGCGTTGTGGCCGGCTATTTTGCTGCGCAATCACGTGCGGCCGTTGGTTGAGGAAGATTCGGTGATTGAGATGCCTTTGCGTCGGCGGAAGGCCTGAACATGCCCTTCCGCATCGGCATCGATTCCGGCGGCACGTTCACCGATCTTCTGGCGATCGACGAACACGGCAACACGCGCGTCATCAAGGTGCCCTCAACGCCGGCGAGCCCGGACCTGGGCGTGCGCAACGCGCTGGCCGCGTTCCTGAAGGAAACCGGCGACGATGCCGGCGCCATCGAAGCGGTGTTGCACGGCACGACGGTTGCGGTGAACGCGATCCTGCAGCGCAAGTTCCGGCCGATGGGCATGCTGGTCACGCAAGGCTTTAGCCATATCGTCGAGATGGCGCGCCAGACCGTGCCGGGCGAGCGCGGATCGATCTATGTGTGGGTGAAGCCGCCGCGCATCGTGCCGCTGGCCAATGTGCGCGAGGTGCCGGAACGCATTGACGCGCGCGGCGGGGTGATCACACCGTTCGACGAAGCAGCGGCCCGCGCGCAAGCGCGTTGGTTCCGCGAACGCAATATCGACACGGTGGCGGTGTGTTTCATCAATGCCTATGCGGACGGCGCCCATGAGCGGCGCGCGCGGGAGATCTTGCTGGAGGAGTATCCCGGCTGCCATGTGGCGATTTCGTCCGAAACGCTGCCGGAGTATCGCGAGTACGAGCGCGCCATCACGACCTGCATGAGCGCGTTGTTGATGCCGCTGCTGGGCGATTACGTGCGCAAGATCCAGGGGCACATGGCCGAGCTAAGCATTGCGGCGCCGCTATACATGATGAAATCAGGCGGTGGTGCCTCCCGCGCCGATCTGGCGGTGGAGCAGCCCGTGCATACCGCCCTGTCCGGCCCGGCCGCCGCAGTGGTGGGATCGGCGTGGCTGGGACGCAACTGCGGGCGCAGCGAACTCATCACCTTCGATATGGGCGGCACATCGACCGACGTGGCGCTGATCGAGAACGGCCGGCCCGCGATGGTGAGCGAGGTGGAAGTCGACGTGTACCCCATCCGCACACCGGCGATCGACGTGGTGACGGTGGGGGCCGGCGGCGGCTCGCTGGCGTGGCTAGCGCCGGGCGAACGCTTGCAAGTGGGGCCGCGCAGCGCGGGCGCCGATCCGGGGCCGGCGTGTTACGGCCGCGGCGGCACAGAGCCGACCATCACGGACGCCAATGTGTTTCTCGGCCGGCTGGGCACAAAGCTTGCCGGCGGCGCGGTGACATTGAACGTGGACTTGGCGCGGGACGCCCTGACGCGGTTTGGCGCGCAGCTCGGGCTATCAGCGCTGGAACTCGCGCGCGGGATTGTCGAGATCGGCGAGATGAACATGGCGGATGCGATCCGACAGGCGTCGGTGCAGAAGGGCCGCGATCCGCGGCTGTTCACGCTGACCGCCGGCGGCGGCGCAGGCCCGCTGCATGCCTGTGGTCTGGCCGAGACGCTGCGCATTCCGGAGGTGTTGATTCCGCCCTCGCCCGGGATCGGCTGCTCCCTGGGCGCGCTGGTCTCGGATGTGCGCGAGGATGTGGTGATGACCGACATCCAGCGCGAAGAGGACGCGGACGTGGCACGCCTGCACCGCAATTTCGGTAAGCTCGAAGCCCGCGCCACGGAGGCCCTGGAACGCCAGGGATTCGCGGCGAAGGATCGGGTTATGATCCGCTCCGCCGATCTGCGCTATCGCGGCATGCGGACAGAACTGAACGTGATCCTGCCGGCCGGCGCGATCGATGCGGCCCTGGTCGCGGCGATGTTCGATGCCTTCCACGACGTCCACCAGCAGAGTTATGGCTATGCCTATCGCGGCAAGCAGAAGATCGAGGTGGTGAACTTGCGGCTGACGGGACTGGGCAAACTGCGCGAGCTGCGCCCCAAAGCCATGCAGGGCGGCGGCGTGGCGACGCCGACGGCCACGCGCGAGGTGTATTTCGCGCCGGATGGTTTCCGGCCGACACCGATCTATGCGCGCGCGACGCTGACGCCGGGCACCGCGTTCGCCGGTCCGGCGATCGTGGAGCAATACGACACCACTACCGTGATCCATCCGGGGCAGCGCGCGCGGGTGGACGACCAAGGTAATCTGATCGTCGCGACGGCTGCGGGAGCGCACGCGTCGTGAGCCTGATCCAGGTCACCGGGGCCGCCAAGCGCTATGCCGTAGCCTCCGGCGAGGTGGCCGCGCTCGATCCCGTGTCGTTGACGGTCAACGAAGGCGAGTTCGTCTCCATCCTGGGGCCGAGCGGATGCGGCAAGAGCACATTCATGCTGATGCTGGCGGGGTTGATCTCGCGCAGCGCCGGAACCATCGAGATCGATGGCGTCAAAGTCGACCGGCCCTACACGGATCTCGGCATCGTGTTTCAGGATCACAACCTGCTGGAATGGCGCAACGTGCTGTCCAACGTGATGTTGCAGATCGAAGTGCGCGGGCGCGATCCGGCGCAATACCTGCCCCGCGCGCAAGACCTGCTGCGAATGGTCGGGCTGGACGGCGCGGAGGCGCGGTTGCCTCATGAACTCTCCGGCGGTATGCGCCAGCGCGCCGCGATCTGCCGCGCGCTGATCCATGAGCCGCGCCTGTTGCTGATGGACGAGCCGTTCGGCGCGCTGGATGCCTTGAGCCGCGATCAACTCAATGTCGATCTCCAGCAGATGTGGCTGGCGCGGCCGACGACGGTGATCTTCATCACCCACAGCATTTCCGAAGCCGTGTTCCTGTCGGACCGCGTGATCATGATGACGCCGCGGCCGGGGAAGATTGCTGCCGATATCAAGATCGATCTGCCGCGCCCGCGGCCCATGTCGGTCCGCGAGACGCCCGCGTTCGGCGCCTATACCAAGCAGATCCGCGGGCTGTTCGAGGAATGGGGCGTATTGCGGCGGGGTGCCGCATGAAGCGATTCCCGGATTGGGCGTGGCCGGTCACGGCCTTCGTGCTGCTGGTCGTTCTGTGGGACGTGTCGATTCGCGTGTTCGGCCTGAAGCCGTTCGTGCTGCCCTCGCCCGCGTCGGTCGCGCAGGCACTCGTGGCCGATTGGCAGGAACTTGCCGATGCCACGCTGTATACGCTGGTGGAGATCGTGCTGGGGTTCGCCTTGAGCGTGATCGTGGGCATCGGGCTTGCCGTCGCCATCGTGACGTGGCGACCACTCGAGAAGGCGATTTACCCCATCCTCGTCGGCGCGCAGGTGATCCCCAAGGTGGCAATAGCGCCGCTGTTTGTGGTTTGGCTCGGGCTGGGGCTCGCGCCTAAAGTGCTGATCGCTTTCCTGTTGTCCTTCTTCCCGATGGTGGTGAACACCGTGGTGGGCTTACGCGCCATCGAGATCGGCAAGCTGCATCTCGCCCGCTCCATGGGGGCGACGGCGTCGCAGATCTTCTTTCGCTTTCGCCTGCCGCGGGCGATGCCGAACATTTTCGCCGGCCTCAAGCTGTCGGTGACGGCGGCGGTGATCGGCGCCATTGTCGGCGAGTTTATCGGAGCGGATGAGGGCATGGGCCGGGTGCTGCTGGTCGCCAACGGCAATTTGGAAACTGCGAAGCTGTTCGCCGGGATCGTGCTGTTGAGTGCCGTTGGCATCGCGCTGTTCCTGATCATCGCGGCGCTGGAGAAAATCGTGATCCGCTGGCACGTATCGCAGCGGGCGCTGCAGGAGTTGGGATCATGATCTCTCGCCGTCTTGCACTGACCGGTGGCGCCGCGCTGATTGCCGCGCCCGCGCGCGCGGCGGACAAAGTGAGCGTGCGGCTCGATTGGTTCGCGTCGGCCTATCATGCGCCGTTCTTCTACGGCATCGAGCGCGGCATATACAAAGACGCGGGCATCGACCTTGCCGTGACCGAAGGGCGCGGCTCGGTGCAGACCGTGCAGCTGGTTGCCAAGGGCGAGGACCAGTTCGGCTTTGCCGCAGTGGATTCGATCATGCGCGGGGTTGCCGCCGGCATGCCGGTGATCAGCGTCGCCACGCTCATGCCCGTGATGGGCCAAGCGATCTATGTATTGAACACGAGCGGCATCACCACCCTGGCGCAGCTCAAAGGCAAGAAGGTCGCGGTGACGCCGGGCGGCACCAATGAAGCCATGCTGCCGGGCGTGCTGGAGACCGCTGGCCTGAAGGACAGCGACTTGAGGAAGGTGTCCATCGACGCTTCGGCCAAGACGCGCATGTTCATGAACGGCGACGTGGACGCGATGATCGCCACGGGCTGGGCCCATGCGATCTTCGAGAGCGTCGGCGGCGCCAGGGGCTTCGTGTATTCCGACTTCGGCATGAAGATGGTGGGCTATAGCCTGGTCACCTCCACGGAATTGACGGCGAAGAACCCCGACCTGGTACGGCGCTTCGTCGCCGCCACCGGCAAGGCCTGGGCGGAGGCAAAAGCCAATCCCGACGCCGCGGTGGCCGCGCTGGCCACCCGCGTCAAAGGCCACGACGACGCGAGCCACCGGCATATCGACAAGGTCGAGTTTGCCGCTGCTGCCGGCTTTATGGGTCCGGCCGTGCCCGGCGCGCCCTATGGCATGCAGTCCGAAGCCGATTGGACCGCCACGCAAGCGACCTTGCAGAAGTACGGCGTGGTGAAGCAGAGCCTGCCGATCGACCGCTATATGACCAACGCCTTTGTAGAGAGCCGCAAATGAACGTGGTTCAGCGCTTGCGCAACAGCCGCATCGATCCGATCACCTTGGAGATCGTCGGCGGCACCATCGAGGCGACACGCCGCGAGATGGAATTGCAGGTGGAGCGCACCGCGCGCTCGGTCGTCATCCGCGAGGGCCGCGACTATCGCGCCGGTATCTTCGACGGCCAGGGGCGCAATGTGTCGTCCGCCTCGGGCGCGGCCCACGTCGATCCGATCCTCGACAACTATCCGCTGGCGGAGCTCGAGGACGGCGACGTGTTCGTGTGGAACGATCCGTTCAAGTCCGCCGGCGGCCTGACCCACCTGCCCGACATCTGCATCACACAACCGGTGTTGTGGCGCGGCAAACTCGTCGCCTACGCGCAAGCCTTCGGCCACGTGAGCGATGTCGGCGGCTTGGCGCCCGGCAGCGTGACGATCTCGGCCACGGACATTCACCAGGAAGGGATCATCATCCCGCCGGTGAAGCTGGTGAACGCGGGCAAGATCAACGATGCGCTGTACCGCACCATCATCAATAACAGTCGCTATCCAAGCGACGTGCAGGGCGACCTGGATGCGTTGATCATGGCCTGCCGGGTGGGCGTGGCGCGTGTGCGTGGGCTGTTCGACCGCTACGGCGAAGAGACTTTGGAAATCGCCTTCGAGGAATTGCTGGAGCGGTGCGCGCGGGCGTTGCGCGACGTTGCCTTCCCGCAGATCCCCGACGGCACTTATCCCTTCGAGGATTTCGTGGAGATCGCCGGCGCGGTGCCGGCGGAGACGCGCAACTATCTGCGCCTGAAAGTCACCATGACCAAGCAGGGCGACCACGTCACCTTCGACTTCGACGGCACCGATGCGCAATCCAAGGCGGCGATCAACATCGCCGGCGATGAGCGCTTCTATGTGAAGTACATCGTGTCCATCTTCCGCAATCTGGTGCCGGACACGATTTTCAACGGCGGGGCGACGCGCGCCATCTCGGTGAAGCTGCCGGAAGGCACGCTGCTGTCGGCGAAGTATCCCGCGTCCGCATCCTGCCGCGCCTATACGTTGTTCCGGTTGCCGGAACTGTGCCTGGGGGCGCTGTCCCGCGCGCTCGACGGCCGCACGCCGGGCTCATCCGACACGCGTTCCACCTGGGGCGTGGCCACGACGAACGCGTATGGGGAACGGGTGTTCTTCCGTGACGGGATCGGCGGCGGCGGCGGCGGGCGCGCGGGCTTCGATGGTTCGGATGCACTCAACGGCAACGTGCGCGGTCGCAGCCGGCCGGTGGAATTCATGGAAGCGCACTACCCGCTGCTCGTGGAAGAGGACGGTCTGCGCGTCGATTCCGCCGGGCCGGGCAAGTTCCGCGGCGGGCAAGGCGTGCGCCGGGTGACGCGCTTCCTGGCGCCGGGCGTGATCCACGTGGTCGACGACCGATTGCAGACCCAGCCATGGGGCGTGGCCGGCGGCAAAGCCGGCGCTGGGACCAGCTATGTGCTGAACCCGGGCACACCGCAGGAACGGCGCATTGGCTGCAAGGTCGATGCGGTAGCGGTCAAAGCCGGCGACCGGCTGGAAGCGCAGACCTGCGGCGGCGGCGGCTGGGGCGATCCGTTCGCCCGCGATCCGACCAAGGTCGCAACAGACGTAGGCGAAGGGCGCATCTCACGCGATGCGGCGCTGACCGACTACGGTGTCGTGATAGCGGTGGACGGAACGGTCGACGCAGCGGCCACCAAGGCAGCGCGCTTAAAGCACACGGCGTCAAACGCGCTGTTCGACCGGGGCACGCGCTTTGGCGCGCTGGAATCGGCCGGCGAAATCCGCTGGACGGTGCCGAACTAAGCTTTCGCTTCTTCGGACCCGGGTGCCAAGGCGGCTTCCGGCTGCGGGCCCTTCGGCCGCGATTTCAGCGGAATCTCGGGGATCATCAGAATCGCCACCATGGCGCAGGTGACCACGATCAGGCTGAGCGTGAACGTGTGGGTGATGGCGCCGGTGATGATATTGCGCACGTGCTCCGGCAATGCCGGCGCGGCGCCGGTGTTCACTTGCACCGTAAGCGCCTGCAACTTGCCGACATCCATGCCCGGCATGATCTGTCCCAGGCCGGCATTGAGGGCGTTGGTCAGGATCGTACCGAACACCGCCACGCCGATGGTCGCACCGATCTGGCGGAAGAATTGATTCGAACTTGTGCCGACGCCGAGTTGCGACATCGGCAAGGCGTTCTGGATGGCGATGTTGAACACGCTTTGCCCCGGACCCAGGCCAAGGCCGAGTACGAACATGCGCCAACCGAGATCGAGCCGCGACGTGTCTGCGTCCATGTAGCTCAACAGAAAAATGCCGATGAAGGTGGTCACGACACCGAACAGCATGAAGGGCTTGTATCGGCCGGTTTTCGTAACCAGCCGCCCGGCGACAATCGCTCCGCCCATGAGACCGACCATGAGGGGAAGCGTGGCGAGCCCGCTGACCGTGGCATTCACACCCTGCCCGGCCTGCATGAACAGCGGCAGGAACGTTGCCGTGCTCATGAACGACATGGAGATCAGGAAGCCCGCGATGTTCGCGGTGGTGAAGATGCGGTTGTTGAACAGCGACAACGGCAGGATCGGATCGGACGCGTACTTCTCCGCGACGATGTAGAGCACGAGGCCGACCGCTGCCATGGCAAACAGACCGAGCACCAGTGGCGAATCCCACGGCCGCATGTGGCCGCCGAAGGTGAGCGCCAGCAACAGCGGCACGATGCAGACGATGATCAGGGCCGCGCCGATGAAGTCGATCTTGCCCTTGGCCTGGTGCGACATCTTGGGCATCTCCACCAGCACCAGGAACAACGCGAGCATGCCGAGCGGCAGGTTGACGTAGAACACCCAGCGCCAGCCGGCGATCACATGGCCGAGGAGTTCTACGGTGCCGTGGTCGGTGAAGTAGCCGCCGACGAGCGGGCCGACGGTACTGGACAGCCCGAACACCGCGCCGAACAGGCCGCCGATCTTGCCGCGCTCCCGCGGCGGATAGAGTTCGCCGATGATCGCAAAGGCCGTCGTGAACAGCCCACCGCCGCCGATGCCCTGGATGGCACGGAAGATGATGAGCTGGGTCATGCCGCCGCCGAGCAGCGGCAGATCGCCGAACTCGCCGGACAGGCCGGCGAGCCAGGAACCGACGAGGAAGAACGCGATGCTTGCGACCAACACGGGTTTGCGGCCGAACAAGTCACCGAGCTTGCCGCAGATCGGCACCGCGATAGTCGACGTCAGAAGGTAGGAAGTGGTGACCCAGGCGTAGAGCGCGAGCCCGTTCAGCTCGGAGATGATGCGCGGCATCGCCGTGGCGACGATGGTCTGGTCGAGGGAGGACAACAAAAACACGATCATCACGCCGATGATCGTGATGCGGCGCTCAGTGGGCGTGAAATGGGCGGCGGTCACGGCAGCATAACACTCGCATGAAAGGGGTCATGTCCCGCGGGGCCGGGCAGGCACACAACCGCGCAACATTCTGTCCTCTTATACGGAATCGAACTTTGTGTCTGTGGAAAGTTCAGCCGGACGCCGCCGCGCGGCTACTCGTCGAGGCGAGTCACCACGATGCCCTGCCGCTCCATGTTGGCGAAGGCTTGTTTCCACACCGACCGCACGCCGGGGCCGTCGTTCTGCTTCGGCCCGTCGCTGGTGTTCGCCGGCAGGAAGCTGACGGCGTTGTAGAGCGGACGATAGACCTCGATCCGATTGCGGATGAGACGGTTCAGCGGCGTGGGGATGCCGCGCGCAAAACGCAGCTGTTCGATATCGATCAGGGCATAGCAGCGCAGGCATTCGCCGGGGGACGAGGCTTGCGCGAGCACGCGGCCGTCCCAGTCGATGACCTGCGAGTTGCCGGCGCATTCGCTGTCGGGCGTGCCGGTGTCGCGGAAGCCGCCGGTGTTGGCGGATACGAGATACATCATGTTCTCCGCCGCGCGGACCTTCTTGGCCGACATCCAGGCGTGGTTGTCCCAGGCGCCGAAATCGCTGGTGGGATGCAACAGCACCTCGGCGCCGCGGAACATGAACATGCGCGAGGCTTCCGGATACATGATTTCGCCGCAGGGCATCATCGCGATATTGCCCAGCACGGTCTTGGCAACGGGGAACGCGCCCTCGATGCCGACCTTGTCGAGGTAGCGATCCCAGAAATCGTGCGGCGAGCCGGCCTGCGCGGTGTTGATGCGCCGGTATTTCAGGACAATGTCGCCGGTGTCGTCGATCAGGAAAGATGTGTTGAAGAAATTGCCCTTCCAGTCCGGATCGCGCCAATAAGCGTTCAGACCGATGAAGACCTTGAGTTCCTGCGCGAGCTTCTGCAACCGTTCGGTCTGCGGACCGGGAATATCGAGGCAGGCCTTCTCAATCCACGCTTCGGCCTTATCCCCGAGGGGATAGCCCTGCAGCGCGAACTCCGGAAACAGGAACAGCTGCTTCAAACCGTCGGCGCCGCGGGCGCGCGACTTGATGAGATGAATCCAGCGATCGAGGCGCTGATCGATCATCGCCATGGCGGCGGCGCGATCAGGGGCTGTATTCACCGGGTGGGTGTAGACCTGCATGCAGGTCGCCATCCAGGGACGAATCATGAGTTTCTCCAACAGAAGTGGTGGGCGCGGCGGCGCGTGAGGCTTAGTTCTTGATATCGATGGTCTGGAGATTCATGAAGTCCTGCGCCGGGGCGTAGCCGGTGATCCCCTTGGCAAGCGCGTCGTACTCTACGCTTTGCCACAGGAAGATGCCGGGCGGGTTTTCGCTCTCGAGCTTCAAGATCTTCTTGTAGAGCCCGGCGCGCTTGACCGGATCCATCTCCGCCATCGCCTCCTTGGCGGCCGCGGTGATGTCCGGTTCACAGTGGAACGGCGCACGACCCTGCGTGAGGTTCAGGCAGGTGCGGAAGCGGTAGTCGGTGATCATGTCGTTGCCGCGGGTGATCATGTTGAACGCTTCCACGGTCAGCTTGCCGGCGAACATGTCCTTCTGCTGCACGCCCTGGGTATGCTGGCGCAGCTCCACCTGCACGCCGACTTTCGACAGATCCGAGGCGATCTGCTGGTAGTAAAGCGTATCGTTGGGGCGCAAGCCCGGCGTGACGCCCATTTCCATCTTGAAGCCGTTGGGATAGCCCGCTTCCGCGAGTAGGGCCTTGGCCTTCTTCGGATCATAGGGGATCGGCTTCAGGTCGGGATCGTAACCGACCGCGCCGGGAATATTGAGCTGCGCTGCCGGCGGCACGGGATCGCGCAGGACCTGCTTGAGCAAGGCGTCGCGATTGACCGCATAGTTGAGGGCCATGCGCACGCGCTTGTCCTTCAGAGGACTTTCGCGGCTATATGTGTTCGCGCCGATGAACGCGACCTGGGTCGTCAGGCGCGGGAAGAACGTGCCGCCGATCTTTTCGACGGATTCACGCTCATCCGGCGCGACGCTGAGCACCATGTTCACGGCGCCCGAGGCGAAGGCCTGCAAGCGCGAGGCCTCGTCGGGGAGTTCACGGATTTCCAGCCCGTCGATCTTGGGGGCGCGCCAGGAGGTCCGGTTCGCCTTCATCACAATCTTGCCGGCCTCCCAGCTGGTGATGACGAACGGCCCGGTGCCGATGCCCATGGGCTGGTTGCCGACGACTTCGGCATTGGTGGATTTCCAATGCTTCGGCGCGGTGACGCGCCACGCTGAGGCGTGCAACGGGAACAGCGGGTCCGGTTCGTTCAACTTCACCCGGACGGTGAGGTCGTCAATCACCTCGACCTTGTCCACCATGTACATGGTGCTGCCGATGGTCTCGGGGCGGCCTTTAGGTGTGGACATGTACTGCTGGGAGACCAGCAAGGTCTCGCTGGTGAGGGCTTCTCCGTTTGAGAACGTCACGCCCTTGCGGAGCGTGAATACCCACGACTCCGGCGACTCCATCTTCCACGCCACCGCAAGCGACGGAGCCACATTGCCCTTGGCGTCGAGCGTGGTCACCGTGTCGTAGACTGCGTGGTGCGGGAAGGCCGGCGGCAGAGAGATGCCGCGATAGGGATTTGGGCTCTCAGGGATGAAGCCCATGCCGACTCTTAAAATCTTCTCCGCGGCGAGAGCGGGCATCGCGGCGGCGATAACCGCCGCCGCGATAAACCCAAGACGCACGGCCCGCATCGGGGCTACTTCTTTTTCTTCTTGCCGGCATTGACCGGCAGGTCGAGGGCGTCGCGGTCGATCTTCTTGCCGCTCTTGATGACTGTGTTCACGGTGCGGAAGTTCTTCACCGCGGCGGCCGGGTCGGCGTCGAGCAACAGCAGGTCAGCGACCTTACCCTGTTCCACCGAGCCCATGTCCTTGTCGCGGCCGAGATAGATCGCCGAGTTCAACGTGGCGATCTTGATGATGTCCACCGGCTTGATGCCCGCCTGATTGAGCAGCTCCAGCTCCATATGCAGCATCGGGCCGACGGTGCGGTCCGTGCCGGCGCTGAGGATGACGCCGCTTTCTTGCATCTTCTTGATGGTCGCCATGGCGTAGGGCTGCATCAGCTTGAACGTGGCCGACATGCCCGAACCGATGTAGCGCTGGCGTTCCTCGGTCTTGCTCTTGACGAGTTCATCGGCCGGGGTGGTGGCCTTGAACATGTCTTCGTCGAAGAAACTCGGATCGTCGGCCACGCGCGCGATGGTGAAGAACACCGCCATGGTGGTGGCGACGGGGATTTTCTTATCCGCCAGGAGCTTGATGAAAGAATCGTTGTTCACCCCGCGCAGAACAGGGTGCGCGAGCGCCGACACACCGTTGTTGACGGCCATTTCGGCGTCCCATTCGGCGGAAATGTGCACGGTGCTGCGCACGCCCATGCTCTTCGCGAGGCCGGTGGCCTTCTTGAATATATCCTCGGACATGGTCGGGACGGCCTTGTTGGCACCGCTGCCCTGGCGATCTAGGATGAATTTCAGCATGTCGGGCTTTTCGCTGGTGATCTTGGCCCGAAGGTCTTTCTCGCCCTGCTCCCAATTGGAGATCTTCAGCGCGGTCAAGCCGGCGCCGTAACCGCCGGGAACGCTGATGGTGCCGCCGGCGGCGAAGATGTGCGGCGATACGATCTTGCCGGCCTGCTCATCGGCGCGAAGCCCGTAGATGAATTTGGGGTTGTTGCCCGAATCGTAAACCGACGTCACGCCCAGATAGAGGTAGCTGTGCAGCGCGGACATGCCGGCTTCTCGATCTTCAATCGGCTGGCGTTCGCCTTGCGTGACCATGCCGCTCTGACCGCCGCGGATATGTACGTGCGAATCCCACAGCCCCGGGATCAGGAACTTGCCGGTGCCGTCGATTACCTTCGCCCCGCCGGCGGAAATTTTGCCGGTGGAGACGGCGGCAATCTTGTCGCCCTTCACCAGCACGTTGGCGCCTTTTACCGCAGCGGCCCCGGTGCCGTCATAGAGCGTGACGTTCTTGATCAGGATGTTGTCGGCGCGCGCGGCACTTGTGGTGAACGCGACCGAAAGCGCGACGGCAACGGCTGCGATGGCGCGGCTGGGCTGCTGAAAAGTCATGGAGTTCCTCCCCCGGAAAAGACGTTCCGGGTGTGAGGCTACAACGGTGTCGAGTTGGCACAGAAGCCTGATTCGTAAGGCTTTGCGTTTTCGCACCGTGGGCAGAGTGGGAAAAATGTGTTGGTCGCGGGTCATGACACTCTGGACGAAGGCCATGCCATTTGGTTTCACGGCCGCGAGTGCGGCAGATTAGTCCGCTATGTGCAGGGCGATCTTGCCGAAATGCGCACCGCTTTGCAGGTGCGCGAACGCGGCCTTGAGATCGGTCCAGGGGAACACCTTGTCCACCGCCGGATGGATCAGGTTGACCTCCATGGCGCGGTTCATCGCCTCGAAGGTCTCGCGGCTGCCGACCGCGCTACCGCGCACCTTGGCCTGGCGGCGGAAGATATCGAGCGGATTGATCAGCCCGTCGTTGCCGCCGAGATAGCCGACCACATGAATCCAGCCGCCACGGCGCACGGCCTTCAGCGACTGCGCGAAGGTGGTGGGACCGCCGACTTCGATCACCTGGTCGACGCCCTTCCCGTCCGTGAGATCCAAAACCGGCGCGGACCAGTCCGGCGTGGTGCGGTAGTTGATGCAGGCGGCGGCGCCGAGCGCTTTTGCTTTTGCGAGCTTCTCGTCGCTCGATGAGGTGACGAACACCTTCGCACCGGCGGCGACCGCGAACTGCAAGGCGAAGATCGACACGCCGCCGGTGCCCTGCACCAGAACCGTGTCGCCGGCGTGCAGGTTGCCTTCCGGCACCAACGCTTGATAGGCGGTGACGGCGGCGCAGGGCAGCGTCGCCGCCTCCAGGTTGGTGAGATGCTTCGGCGCGTGGACGCAGGCCTGCTCGTCGATGCTGATGAATTCGGCCGCGGAGCCATCGATGGGCCCGCCCCTTTGGGTCCCGACCTCGGACATATGGATGCCGCCGCCGACCCAGCGCGCCCAATAGGCCGTGCAGACACGATCGCCGACCTTCACGCGGCGCACGTCCTCACCGACCGCAACCACTTCGCCGACGCCGTCGGACAGCGGAATCAGCGGCAGCGGAAACTTGGTGTGGAATGTGCCGCTGCAGATTTCGAGGTCGCGATAATTGATCGAGGCGGCGAGCATGCGCAGCACCACCTCATGGCGGCGCGGCGTGGGCATCGGGCGCTCGACGATCTGGAGATCGGAGAGGCCGCCGGGGCCGGAGATGAGGAAGGCTTTCATCGATCTCACGCGCGGCAATCTGGGAATGTCCAAGGGCGGTTTACGGCCTAACCCTTAAACCCGCACTCCGGGCAGCGCCAGTCGCGTGTTGGGGGAACCGGCGGGTGCACGCGGTTCGCGGCCGGTTTGAACAGATGATAGAGCTCGCACTCTTTCTTGAATGCGTCCTCCGGATCGTCGAACAGCATGAACTTGAAGCGCTCGGTCTGGCGCAGGCACTTCTTCAGGATCTCTTTGAGGTTCTTGTCGGCGCGACCGACATAGAGCGTCTGGTACTTGTCGTCCTTCAGGTTGCCGAGAGTGAACACACCCGGCGCGACGAACTTGATCTGCTTATCGATCTCTTCCGCTGTGAGCGGAAACGAACCCTTCAATCCGGAAACGGCGGTCATGAATACATCCCTCCAACGTATGGGGATTAAACCACAATCTGGGGGCGCAACGGTAGACGGGACGCACCGCGGCGAGAGGTGAATTCGACAGTTTTCGCCACCGTCGCAGGGAGGTGTGCTGTTCGGAACAGACCCACCGGGCGGGAGGGCCTAACACCTCGCGATCCCACTACCGCTGCCAATCCCTGTGAGGTTTTTCATGACCGTTTCCATCCATTCCGCGACCGCGAAGAAGTGCCTGTCTGTCGTCTCGACCGTGGCCCTGGCCGCCGTTCTGGCTGGGACGTTGAGCGGCTGCGGCTCGCGACCTGGAACCCGTGCGGTGACCGGCGCGGGCATCGGTGTCGTCGGGGCGTACGTGCTGGGCGCGCCGTTGATCGCGGGCGCTGCCGTCGGCGCTGTGGCCGGTGCGGCGACCACGCCGGAAAACCGCGGGGATCGCGAAGACCGCCGGGAAGAGCGGCGCGAAGAGCGCCGTGACCGCGAAGATCGCCGCGACGACTACGACCGTCGCTAACACACACGCCTGACCGCGGAACTGACCGGGCAAGCGGTACGAGGTTGCGCAGGACCTCGTACTGCACCGGAAGACGGACCGCCGGTGACCCTGCGCTTTGGCTAACCGCCCGGGTGCAGCCCCGGGGCTTCGTGGCCGGTGCGGGCGACATACTCGGAGTAGCCGCCGCCGTATTGGTGCAGGCCTTCGGGCGTGAGTTCGAGAACGCGGTTGGAGAGTTGCGCCAGGAAGTGGCGGTCGTGGGACACGAACAGCATCGTGCCCTCGAATTCCGCCAGCGCTGCGACCAGCATTTCTTTCGTCGCCATGTCCAGGTGGTTGGTCGGCTCGTCGAGCACCAGGAAGTTCGGCGGATCGAACAGCATCTTCGCCATGATCAGGCGCGCCTTCTCGCCGCCCGACAGCACGCGGCAGGGCTTCTCGACATCGTCGCCCGAGAAGCCGAAGCATCCGGCCAGCGCGCGCAAAGCCCCCTGCCCGGCCTGCGGGAACGAGCTATCGAGCGATTCGAACACGGTCTCGTCGCCGTCCAGCAGATCCATGGAGTGCTGCGCGAAATAGCCCATCTTCACGCTGGCGCCGATTTTCACCGTGCCCTTGTCGGGCAGCGCGCCCACATCCGGCGCCTCGGCGCCCGCCACAAGCTTTAGCAGGGTGGATTTCCCGGCGCCGTTGACGCCCAGGATGCACCAGCGCTCCTTGCGCTTCAGTTGGAAGTCGAGGTCCGCGTAAATCGTTTGGGTGCCATAGGCCTTGTGCACGTTCTTAAAGCTGACCACGTCGTCGCCGGAGCGCGGCGGACTGCGGAATTCGAACTGCACGGTTTGACGGCGTTTGGGCGGCTCCACCCGTTCGATCTTGTCGAGCTTCTTCACCCGGCTTTGCACTTGCGCGGCGTGGGAGGCGCGCGCTTTGAAGCGCTCGATGAACTTGATCTCCTTGGCCAGCATGGCCTGCTGGCGCTCGAACTGCGCCTGGCGTTGCGCCTCGGACAGGGCGCGCTGCTGTTCGTAGAAATCGTAGTTGCCGGAATAGGTGGTGAGGGAGCCGCCGTCGATCTCGACAATCTTATTCACGATGCGGTTCATGAACTCGCGATCGTGCGACGTCATCAGCAGCGCGCCGTCATAGCGTTTCAAAAAGTCTTCGAGCCAGATCAGGCTTTCGAGATCGAGGTGGTTGCTCGGCTCATCGAGCAGCATGGCATCGGGCTGCATCAGCAGAATGCGGGCCAGCGCCACGCGCATCTTCCAGCCGCCGGAGAGCAGGCCGACGTCGCCGTCCATCCGCGCCTCGCTGAAGCTCAAGCCCGCCAGCACCTCGCGCGCGCGATCCTCCAGCGCATAGCCGTCCAATTCCTGGAAACGGGCCTGCACTTCGCCGTAGCGGGTGACGAGGGCTTCCATGGCGTCGGCCTGGTCCGGATCGACCATCGCCGCTTCGAGCGCGGCCATCTCCGCCGCGAGCGCGCTCACCGGCCCCGCGCCGTCCATCACCGCCGCCACCGCGCTCTGGCCGGACATCTCGCCGACGTCCTGGCTGAAATAGCCGATGGTCTTGCCGCTATCGACCAGCACCCGCCCGTCGTCCGGCTGCTCCTGCCCAGCGATCATCCGAAAGATCGTGGATTTGCCCGCGCCGTTGGGGCCGACAAGGCCGACCTTCTCGCCCTTCTGCAGCCCCATCGCCGCATCGATGAAGAGGATCTGGTGGCCGTGTTGCTTGGAGATGGAGTCGAGACGGATCATGGGGGTGTGAAGAAGACTGCTTTGTATTGGGGAATGAAGAAGCAAGAGTCGGAAGCGATACTAGTCGCGCATGTGATGAGGCCACGTCAATGGATGGGGTAGAAGATTCGCAGCGAGCGCTGCAACAACCATGCGATAGCGTGATCTGCCCCCTTTGAAGTGGTCCTCCGTTAGGTATGATTTTGACCAGGAGGATAGGATCAATGGCCAGGAAGCGGCATACAGCTGAAGAGATCGTCTCGAAGTTACGGCAGGTCGATGTGCTGATGGCACAGGGCCGGCAAGTTG
>CANJPQ010000010.1 GCA_947476275.1 Fidelibacterota bacterium | reverse complement strand
CGTGGAAACCGGCAACGAAAGCTGGCGATTTAAAAACAGAGAATAACCGGCGCCTGAGAGCGCCCTCCGTCGATGCGCTGCGCTACGCAAGGGCTCCCCGCATCGCCACCGGGCGATACCGACAGGGGTCCCTATTGGATGCCGATACGGGGTCCCACTTCGCTGCCGATTGACATCCCGCGGCTTTAGGGCGTCGATCGATTTGACGTCCAGTGCCTTGGCGGCGCGCTTCATCGTCCGAGAACTCCTGAATGGGCACCTCTATAGTCCCCCACAATATACCCCACACTCGGACTGGGTCAGTATGAAACCTTATGAAGCCACCTGATAAGGATCTTCAATAATGCAGGCACACATGCCTTGTCTCGGATACGGCCTGAGATGTCATGAGAAGGCTTTCGGCGTCCCGTGGGGACGCCAATTAATTCAATAACTTAGCGAGATGGCCCATCGGTTTTGGCCCCGCGTGACCAATACGGGTCCAATATCGCCCTTGCACGGGCCGCTGGCTGACAAGGCACGGCATGGTACGATTCTCTACATCGGGACACCTCTTCGTGTGGATGCCCGGATGGAACGGGAATTCTTGGCACATCTAATTAGGCGGCCGCAGTACTCAAAAAAATTGATCCCATCGAACGGTTTGCAAGAACGCAGCAGTTGCCGTTTGCGGTCACCAGCCCGAAAGGGTTTGATAAGGCGGCCGACCTAGCGGTTTTCGCTAATCTCACGCCCACGTCTCCGTTCATCTCGCGCAACACTCCGCTTGTAACGATTGGGTCTTGCTTCGCTCAGAACATCGCCAAGAATCTGTTGGCGGACGCGTACGACGTGCTCCGTATCGATGTGCGAGAACGCCTTTTCAATCCGTTCGCCCTTCAGGCGTTCTTGGAAGGCGTAGCGGATGGCGGCGCGGAATATGAGGCGCATTGGGAGCTTGCGCCTGGGACCCAGGAAACGCTGCCGGCTCGCATTGTCGCCAGCGTAGCCGTGATAGTGACCTTCGGCCTTTCGTATGTCTGGAAGGATCGAGAGACAAACAAGATTGTTCTCGACCCCACCCGCCTTCTTAAAGAAATGCGCGCCGAACACGGGCCGGATCGCCACTGGCTGCACCCGACCACAGTTACCGATAACGTCACCGTCATCCAGGCCACAATTGACAGCATCAGGTCGCTCAATAGCAGCGCGCGAATCATACTCACGCTTTCGCCAGTTCACCTCGCGAGGGCGGTGGCGGATTACCCTGGCGTTCTCGCGGATTGTGTTTCCAAATCCACATGCGGTACGCGCTCCATGAAATTACCTCGCAGAACATCGAGGGAATTTACAATTTCCCGTCGTTCGATCTGTTGAGGTGGTTCGCCCCAATGCTTGACGTGGTGTTCCATGAAGATGGAATGTTGGCGCATGTCAGAAATGATTGGGTTGATCACGCATTGTCAAAGTTCAAGCAATTTTACTGTGTAGGCGAAGCGCCGATCCTGCCGCCGCTGAAGCTTTGGCAGTAGCCGATGTAGCTTATTGGTTCAGCCAATTGTCGATGATTTCAGTCCGCTCGGCGCTCGTCAGGTGTCTGTCCGTCGCGTACCCCGCCATGATTTGCGTGAGTGTTGCGGTGTTGGTTTTCTCGAATGTGATTGCCGCCTCATAACGGGCGAAGGCAAAGCGGACGATAGGCTTTGTGACAGACCCCCGACGCCTGCGGTTAACTGGGCCGCCCCGGCGTCGATTGTGTATCCCATCCCGGCAGACCGCACAGCACCAGTGCGCCGTGTTCGATGTGAACCGCGTTACATGCGGTCCATTGTCAGCAGACCCTGCTAAACGCATGCATGCCTAGTCTGGGTCTAGCTTTCGGACGATTCGCGCAATCATCCAAATCCGCCGGACATTAGCCACTTCCTTCTTCCGCTGTTCGAATGCGGCCCGCGACCGCCGCCCATGCTTCCAATTCGCACGCCGGCAACGTTCCAGCCGTTCGCGGGCCGGTACCTATTCCGCCGTGCGTTCGGCATCGCCCGTTCGGCATGGCCGGGCGTTTGCACTTACCGCCCTTGCGGGTCTTGGCTCCGCAATGTGGAGCGGCTTGTGCGCGTCGAATGTCGGGCCCACGGGGTCCACCGTCACAATCTGCCATCTCCCCCTCCCTTGCGGCCCTTACGCACGACGCTGCCGGCCACCACGGCTTGCGCGTTGTCCTTCACCTCGATGCGTTGCACCACGACGGTTTGCTTTCCGCCGTTTCGGACACGCTCCAGAGTCCGCATACCGTCATTGAAGGCCATCATCATTCGAGCCGCAGCGGACGCCATGCGCGCGGCCTCGGTGGTATAGACCGTGAAATTCGAGTTGCCCCACGACCCCGCCTTGCCGGTGTAGTCCGCCGCCCGTTCAGTGAATGACATGGCGATGCGATGGGTGAGCGGCACCGAGCCCGTTCAATCGTAGACGAGTTCGTTCAGTCAATTTGCCCCTGTAGTTGCGCGGATTGTCATGGCCTGAGCGGAATAGCGCCCGTGCATCCAAGCATGCTACGGTTGCGGGCTCTGTAAATTCGAACCGCCAATTCTAAAACACAGGAGGTCCTGATGAACGCAGAAGCGACGAAGAACGCACCGGTCAAGCGCGCAGGCAAGGGCGATGACGACGAGCCACCCAAGGCGGACGCGCCGAAGCCAAAGTCGGGCCTGCTGCCGACGGGCCTGTCGCGCGCCATCGTTTTGGGCTCTCTGGTCCTGGGACTCGTCGTGTTGACGTCGTTCCTCCTCGGACACCGCTACAATCTCGTCGCGGCACAGCGCGGCGACAACGCCCTGATGTATCGCATCGATACACTCACGGGACGCGTCAGCCTGTGCTCCGCGACTTCCTGCATGCCCGTGGCCGAAAAGGACAGCGGAGGCTGAACCCTACGTATTCGTCACCGGCAATAACGCCTTCAAGGAGAAAGACTCTATTCGGCGCGACGCACCTCCGGGATTTGATTGAGGAGTCGATGTTGCAGGACATCTTCGCTCCTACCTGTCGACAGTCGCGAACTGGTGGCTGAGCAAGACTCGCGTTAGAGACGCGATATTGCGCCGAACCGAATACTTCATCGCTTTCCGATGTTTCGCACGTTGCTCTTGGGCACAATCCCAAGGTCTGGGAAGCTCGCGCGGATCGTGTCGGCGAGGTAGCTATCGCTTGCTGATAGTGCGCCCGCCCTAACGGCGGGGCCGAGCGAATATGTCGCGGTGCCCGATAGTCAGCAGGCGGACGTTGGCGAGCCGGTCGCGCAGCCATTCGTCCACTTGGGGAACCGCGCCGGTTTCACGCACCGCCATCGCGATGCCTTCTAGGGTCTGACGGAGAAAAGCCGGCGCCGTTCGGCCGATGCTCCATGGGCTATCGCCGGCTGTGACTTCATAGCCTGCGTCTTGCAGACTCTGCGCCATCATGTCCGCAGCAGCCGGACCTGCCGCTGGACCAAAGCCCTTGTCACTGGTCTGGTGGAGGCTGAAGGCAGTCGCCACGGCGGCATCGAGAGGATGGGCCGGATCTGCAGCAATCACGCCATTGAAAATCAACGTCGCCAGCACAGCCACGCCGTCGACCGCGAGGGCAGCGACGAGGCGCCCGATCCAATCTGCAGACGTCAGGTCAAGAAGCGCCGATGCGGTAACGAGTTCGGTATGCGCAGGCCAGCAGGCGGGTTGCTTTGCGAAGTCGTGTACGGCGACGCGGAACTTAACGCGCGATTCATCCCCAGAAAAATGCACGGCGGCGAGATTGACGGGATCGTGATCAACCAGGGTCCACTGCTGATGGAGCGGGAGTATATGCGTAAAAGCGCGCAGCGACGCGCCGGTGCCCGCGCCTAAATCGCAGATCGCCAATGCCCCGTGATGAGAAAATGTAGACCCGCAGGCATCTAGAACGCCGAGGTTGCGTGCGGCCAGATCGGCTGGTTCGCGCAGCGCTAGCCATTCCGGTGAAAAGCCGCTCATGACATGCCCTCCCGCAGCGCCTCAGGAAATTTGAGGGGCAAATATGAGCGCGTTGGCTGCGGCAGATTCCGCTCGCCCTCGCGCATTGTTCTGGCTGCGACCCAGAAGCGCAAGTGCCGTTCCCTGAACGATACGGGTGCGATCCCATTGGCGGCGAAGCAATCCATAGCACAGGAGTTTAGTTGATCCCGCCCCTGAGCGCAGGCGGCAATCCAAACCCACTACCGCTCGCCGCTGGCGCGCGTTGGTCACGTCAGGTGCAACAGAACGTGCGAAATCCTCGAGAAACTTTGGGAAATTATTTTGTCGCACCTGGGGGACTATGGCCTTGAATTGGCCAAATTGCAGCACCCCAACTCCACGATCACATTCAAACTCAATTTCCCTGTAGTGCGCCTAATGTGTGCAAAAGGTGATTGCATTCATATCGTCCGCAAGGGAACTCAGCCCAATTCTGCTGGGGGAAAAGTCGATGGTGGAGGGGGCAGTCGTGTGGCCGATGGCACCGGGCGCGAGGAGGGCTACCTGGATGACAGAGTTACTTGTGAAAATGCTTGTCCCGCCAGGACATTTCTACTCGGCTATCGTTCTACTCGGCTATCGTTGATCCTGCTGAAGCAAACAAACACCTCGGCAAGCACGCGGGCATGCCGCTCCCGGATTCTCTTCCGGATATTGCGCTAAACCATGCGGATATGGTCGAAACGTGGCTCCGCCTGCTGCTATCTCTCAACGATATCCCGCATCGGGTTGAGCCCCCCCCTCTACGCTATCGCTTCGACAATCCAGCATATGGCCCCCGAGATGGCAGCATCTTGCATGCGATGATTTGCCATTGTCGCCCACTTCGACTTGTCGAAATCGGCAGCGGGTGGTCCTCGGCATGCACGCTCGATACCGTGAACGGCACTTACTTTGCGAATGCGCGCTCACGTTTAACGAGCCCCACCCCGAGTTGCCGCGCACTCTGATCGGCGAAGCGGCGGACACGGTCGCAATTCTTGAAAGGCCCGTACGAGCTTGGGCTATCGATGACAACCGCTCTTGGAACGAGCTTTACGCCGTCAGAGCCTTCTTGGCCCATAACCACACGTGTCGGATCGTGACGTTCAATGACTATCTTGGCAGGATTGAGCGACCGCTGGTCGAAGCAACGTACCCGGCCTTGCTCCAAAATCTGGGAGGGGCTTTGTGGTTCGGGGTGCTCGGTCGCCCACAGGCGTGTTGACGGCGGGCCGTTCGCATTGAATTCGACAATCCGAGGGATGGAGAAGCGGCTCAGACGCTGCTGCAACTGTCGACGCGCTTTCGCCCCGTGTACATGACAGACCCCCATACATCGTAACCCGGCGCGCGCCGGCCTGCCCAAGAGTCACAACCCTAAGATCGAGAACGTGGGAAGTTTGGAAAATCCCAAACCGGGTATTGTGCCCCTGGCGGCAGAAACGTTAAAAATGCCGGCGTGCCGTGGCGGCGCGACTTGGGTTTCTCAAAAGTCTATCAATACGGTGCGCCATGTCGCTGAGCGCCAGCCATAACCATTCCCAAGAGCGCCTATGCGAGGCTTGCGGATGCGGGATGCACTCCGCGGGCGCCTGGGTCCTCAAATGCCCTTCTTGCGGCTTCCTCGCCTCCACCCTCAGTCCGGGCATCGGCACTGGAATTGATGGGCTTGAGGCCTTAAGGCGGCACAATTACGAACGCATGTTTGACCGCATCGAACTCTTGAAGCCCTTAAAAGGGGCGAGGGTCCTCGAGGTGGGATCGGCCTGGGGCTGGTTCCTGGCTGCCGCCGAACGGCGCGGGACGCTGCCGCAGGGCATTGAACCCGACGCGGCCAACGCCAATCTCGCACGCGCGGCGGGCCACCGCGTCGACATCGGTTACTTTCCGGACGACCTCACGACGGACGGCCTATACGATATCATCGTCCTCAACGATGTATTCGAACACATTCCCGCGCCCGCGCAGTTCGTAAGAAAAATCGAGGCGCGGCTCGCTCCCGGGGGGCTGGTTGTCCTCAACTGCCCATCAAGCAATGGAATCTTCTTTCGGCTGGCAAAGTTGCTCAATTCATTGGGCGTATCGGGGCCCTACGAACGATTGTGGCAAAATGACTATCCCGCCCCGCACGTCAGTTATTTCAACCCCTCCAACCTTCAACGCCTCGTCGAACGGAATTCGGGATTGCGGGAGGTGACCAGATTTCGCCTGAGTTCGGTGACCCGTGCGGGGCTTTCCAAACGGGTGTGGGATTCTAAGAGGAAGATTGTCAGCACCCTCATGGTTGGCAGCATTTGGTGCCTATCCTTCGTCCAGGGATTCCTGCCGCCAGATATTGAGGTCAACGTCTTCCGCAAGGGGGAGCTTTGAATGTTGCTTTTGACCTTCCCCTTCGGATCAACGGTCTTCTCAGCACCTGTCCTAAAACCGCCGTTTCGATTGCCTACCGGGAGAGCGAAATGAGCGGCATTAAGTCCCTGGAAATCGCCCTGATCGCGGTTATGGTGCTGATGATGTCGGCGGGCCAAGTGCTATTCAAGATAGTCGCGCTGCGCGCCAACGAACAGCATACGTATTTCAGCGCCTCCGTTCTGTCGCTCCTATTCGTCGCGTTGGTGGTATACGGAGCGGCCACACTCGTCTGGATCCGCGTGCTGCAGACCGCGCCCCTGTCTCTGGCCTATGCGTTTGTTGGGCTCTCTTTCATCGTGGTGCCGGTCCTCAGCATGATATTTTTCCGTGAGGCACTGTCGCTACGATTTATGATCGGCGCCGTGGTGATCGTTATCGGCATCGTCATCGCGACCGGTCGCTGAGCCATGCCGTCCCCTGTCGTCGCAGTCGTCATCCCCTGCTACCGGGTCCGTTCCGCCGTTCTTCGCGTCATCGCCGCCGTGCCCGGCTTCGTGCGCTTCATCATCTGTGTGGATGATTGCTGCCCGGAAGAGTCGGGGGCTCACATCTCCGCAAAAGTCGTCGACCCGCGAGTACGCGTCTTCCACAACGACGTGAACCTTGGCGTGGGCGGTGCGACTATCCGCGGTTTTCAGGAAGCGCTCGCGCTGGGCGCGGACATTGTTGTCAAGATCGACGGTGACGGGCAGATGGACCCCGAACTGCTGCCACGGTTCATATCACCCATCATCAACGGCAAGGCCGACTACGTGAAGGGCAACCGGTTCACAAGTATCGAATCGGTTCGGCAGATGCCCGCATTGCGACTATTCGGAAACAGCGTGCTCTCCCTACTGTGCAAACTCTCCAGCGGATATTGGCATCTTTTCGATCCAAACAATGGCTACATCTGCTGCCACGCCGATGTCCTCAAGCGCCTACCCCTCAATAAGATCGCCCGGCGCTATTTTTTCGAGTCCGACATGCTTTTCCGTTTGGGCGTAGCGCGCGCGCTGGTGCTCGATGTCCCCATGGCGGCGGTCTATGGCGACGAGCAAAGCTCTCTGAGGATCGGACGAGTGGCGCTGCCTTTCCTATTTAGCCACATCCGCAACTTCGGAAAGCGCATGCTTTACCGGTATTTCATCCTTGATTTCAACATCGCGAGCGTCGAACTGCTTTGTGGCCTCGCCTTGCTGGCCTTCGGATGCTTGGTCGGCGGTGTTGGCTGGTACGACAGCATACGCGACGGCGTGACCGCGTCCGCCGGCACAGTCATGCTGGCGGCCCTACCCTTCATCACCGGCATGCAGCTCCTGATTTCAGCGATCAACTTCGATGTAACGGATGTCATCCGCGAGCCGCTTCACCGCTTGATCGCAACGCAGGACCAAGAGGAGCTATTCGCGCCCGCCGCGCCGCCTGCAAAAACACCCGTGGATCCCCCGGCTAGGGTACGTTAGGGCGAAATGGAAACCGGTTCGGCCGCTAAACATGCGACCAAACACGAACATAGAGTCTGTTTCCAATTCAAAGAATTGCAGACAAGCTCTAGACGCAGCGCTCTAGCGTGCTGCGGCTGAGGCGCGCAGCTGCTCCAGGTCCATCCGAACCAAGTCAGGCGGGCAGTCTGCACCGTCGGCCTCGCGGGCGAAATAGCTTCGGCCCTTATGGAAGAAGGACGATCCCAGCATTGGACTGAACGCCCAGTTGACCAGGCAGTACCGCTGGCCGTCCTCCAACCTAGGCTCATAGATAGCGTCCAAATCTAGAGCGGCGATATAGTCATTCACCGTGAAATGTTTCCGAGTGAACGCGTTCCAACCGGTGATCGACGCGACGAAGACGAAGACGGCGACCGCTACAAAAGCAAAATGGCGGCGCCCGTCTCGATCTTCCCCCCACTTCCACAATAGGGCGATATTCATGGACACAAGATAGAGCATCCAAAATGAATAGTAGCGAAGCTCGTGGGCGGAAGGCAGGCAGGCGACGACCGCGGTCAACGCCAAGAAGCCGCCGAACAGAGCCTTGCGCGGGGTGCGACTGAAGAGTGTCGCCCAGACGAATATGCCGAGGTTGTAGAGTACGAAGGCCGCACAATAGCCGCCCATCCGCAGTGCCTGGGAATCGGCGGCAACGCTACCCTGGCCGAGGATATAGGGCGTCGGCCGGAACCCCAACGACAGGTATTCCAGCACGGACAGCGTCCATTGGACGATCTCAGGCGAGCCATCGAGATAGCGGGGCTCATGATACACGTCTGCCGCAGTGATGCCCGGCAACACATGATGACCCAGTACCGAGATTCCCACCGGAAACAGCGGGTTGTTGTAGAAAATCGTATTCTTCAAGGCCGATGCGTAGCAGAGCAGCACCAGAATCGGCAGGAGCGCCTTCACCGGCAGGCTGGCGCGCCTCAATTCGTCGCCCAGCATAGACAGCAGGCTCTTGCCGTCATCCTTCACAAACCAAAGGATGAACGCGAACACGACCACGAATATTCCGCCAAGCGCAATGAATTGGACTTTGAAATTGGCCGACACCGAAATGAAGGCGAGCGCCCCGAGCGTGCGCCACAGCAAGGGCTGTTTGCGCTCGACCAGGATCGTGGTGATAAGCACCAGTCCGCCGGCGAAACAGACGTTGGTGACGAGGTCCGTATAAACCGAAGATAGATTGATCTGGATGACCGGAATGGCGGCGAAGGCCACCGCGGCCAGCGTCAACGGCGCGCGAAAGGTCCGCGCGATGAAAATGCAGTACCCTGCGAACGCAATGCCACTGACGATGTTGGGAGTGTTGATGTCCCGGGACACGCGCCACAGGAACCCATAGATATAATAGGGAACCGCCGGAATCCCCTTGTAACAATCCTCGAGCCAGTTCTGAAATTGGTAGGCCTCTGCGGGAATCAGCCCCGCGCGCCGGGCGGCGAAGGGCAGATGGTAATTGAGGGAGTCCCAGGTCAAATCCAAATCGCTGATGGATTTGATCAGGATGGCCGCAATGAACAGACCGAATAGAAGCGCATCCGCTTTGCCGAAGTAGGAAGCGAACCTTCCCACCGCAGCGGTTTCTTTTTCATCGGACATGAGGATTGGGCTGCGGAAAGGTTAACGCCTTTTCTCAGAATCGCAGCTTAGTCGGCGGCGCGCAATCCCAGGCTCCAGGAGTTCCCATTTTCATCACCTTCGGCACGCCGTCAAAATCATTGAGTTATGGAGCTGGCTCGGCCCAAATCGGCCCTCGTGTCCGATCCGGGTCCAAGATCCACACTTGCCAGATTGAATGCGATCTGGCCCCGCGTGTTACGCTTGGACCATCCGAGTGCTCTATGTCATTCCGCTTACCCTGGCCACGGCCCTCGGAATTGCGGTGTCTCGGGAACACGGCTACTTGCTCGGCATCGCGTGCGGGATATTGGGTGGCGTCGTTTGCGCGGCTGTCACCGCGATCCCACTGACAATTTGGCATAGACGGTCGAAGGGCTGACTCGCCCGTCCTCTCGCCCGCCGCGTCACACACCAACGAATGGCCGGTCTTTCTTGATCTCCGCGTACGCGCATACTTGCCCCGAAACTTGCGAGCCGGCGCCCAGGTTCTGTGCAATATCACCCGTGGTCCGTGTGGGTGCTCACGGTCCGGGCAGGGTGAGTATCTGCTTGCTCATTTAGGGAAATTTGTAGAGAACCCTCCACTTTCCGTGCGGGGTTGTGAACCTGCTCAAAATAGTGAGCCGATACGAGCGTCATGCACGGAACACAAAGCATCGCCATTCCGCACCACGACACCCTGGCGCGCAGCTTCGTGAACCACTGGAAGCAGGTGGATCCGGGCAGCCCTGTCCCTCAGCTGTCGCGATTTTTGGATCGTCCATCCGTCGAGCACGCGCCGCATCTCTTCATTTTCGAGGTAGATGGCGGGCGATTGAAGGTACGCCTGCAGGGGACTGGACTGGTGGAAAGGTGGGGGCAAGACTTCACGGGTAGAGTCTTATACGAGTTGAAAAGCGAGAGCTTCAGGGAACAGTCTATCCAAAACTTCCATAAAATTATCGAAACGCCATGTGGCTGCTACATGCTGGACGAGATCCAGATCGGCGGTGGCCGGAGCTTGATGCCCGCGACAATGAGCTCTCGCTCCCGCATCGTGCTGCTACCGCTCGGGTCACGACACGGGCGGCCGCCCCTCGTGGTTGCCTTTTCCCAAGAAGACGGCACGCGTGCGTGGGACCAAAGATTTGTTCGTAAGCAGATCACAATAGACGCTCGTTGGATCGACCTGGGCAGGGGCATTCCGTCTACCCCACCTGCCATACCGTGCGACTAGTCCAATGCCCCTGCCAACGGCCCGCCGAACCCTGGCCTGATCTGGATCAAAGCTTTCTTGCGCCCACCCGGCACACTGGCCATTCCGGAACTGGGGGGGGCTCCATGGTGGCGCGATATCGGATCGACTTCAAAAATCACGGCGGCCACGTCTTCAGTTCGCACCATTTTGAATCGGAGCGAGATGAGGATGCTATCGACGTTGCGCACGGACAGCACGCGCCGGCGATCGGTCACGGATTCAACCTGTGGAATGCCGGACGCCTCGTACTTTCTCACCCAGAGCAAACACGAGAGGGTGAAGATCACTAGCTGCATGTAGAAGGGCCCCGCGGTTCAAATCACGGGATCGCGCCGCCGCCGTTACCAGCCAACTCGGCAAGCGTTCGCCACCTTGCTGCTTACGGCGTATGAATATGCTTGTCGTGATTGCGGGGCGCGTAACCGGTGATGTTGTTCTCGGGATCGGCGATGTAGAAAAGACTGACGCCGCCTCCGGCCTTGTACTCTTCGATCAATGGGCTCCCGCCAGCCTTAGCGCGGCGAACTAATTCGGCCTGGTTGGTAACCTCGTAGACCGCCACCACCGTTTGTTGGGTGCGCGAAGATAGGGCGGCGCCGGTTTTGCCAGGCGCGTCCAACTTCTTGATCTCGATGGAGCCCATATTGTTCTCGAGATAGAAGAAGGTCTTGTCCCCCTCGATACGACCCGCTTTCCATCCGAGCGCAGCGTAAAACTCCGCCAGCTTCAATGGGTTCGGCGAACGGATCACGACTGTGGGGAGTCCGGTGAACAAAAGGTCCTTGTCGCCAGGTGGCGGCTCAGTAGCAACGCCGAAGCGAGGCGACAACAGCACGCAAGCCCCGAAAGCCGCAATAATTGTCGCTCTCCAAATACGCTGCCATCCGTTCAAACTCATAACCTTCCCCCAACACTAGATTGATGAGAATCATAGCACCGCAGCCGCGCTGGATTAACTTTTACCATCAATGCGGCCGAACGACTCTGCAACCTTTGACGCCAATCATTGTCCGCAGCGTGAGGAGCGTTCAGGAATGGCCACATAGGCGAAATCATTGAGGAAAGGCCCATGAGCTTGAAGCGCGGAGTAGCCATCGTTCATGCCGCTTTTGTTGCGCTCCTGCTGTGGTCGCCGGGCGTGCACGCCCAGGGTTTGACTCGCGAGGAATTGTCTTACCTAGAGGAAGAGTTCGGAACATGCCTGAAAAGTCCAACGCTAAACCTGCTCACACCGCAGGAACGCGCAAGACTCCACGACATCTTTGTGTTCGACAAGGAGTGGTCGCGGGCCTATCCCTACATCTTCAATGTCCGCCTCTTTGGCGTATTGGATACGGCGAACATTCGTCAATGCCAGGAATGGTCGCGCGAACATTCCGGTTCGCCGTGCCCACCGCTGGCCGATCCCGCGCATCAGGCTGGCAAGAATATTGCCGACTTCCAATGCAACGCCTGTCATCTTTTCGGAACACCCGATGCGCCGGGCTTTTTTCGGCTGGCGCGAGCGGGAAACACGAGCGTCGAATTTCTCTCACAATCGCTCGCCAGCGGTCACCAAATGTCCCCTATACACCTGACGACGGAAGAGTTGAGCGCGCTGTCGCACTATATTGCGAGTCTCACGTGCGGGGCAAAGTCCGCACTAAATCCCACGCGGTGACATCTGGAGCGGGCTTTACGTGTCGGAACCGCGGGTCTGACTCGTAAGGCTTCTTCTCTGTGGTCAACGGCAGCGCAAATCGGCTGCTCAGACCGCGCCCCCTCCGGACACACCGAAGAGCCGGCCATACTTGCCCGGGGTTAACTGCCAATTCATGAAAGACCATCGAGGCTATCATCGCGATTCTTGCGGGCAGGATGACCGTTGGGCCGCCTATTGTGAACTGACCGTTCGGATAGAACGCAATTTGACCTGAGAGAATCGTAGCCAAATCTCTTGCCTCAGCATCGTGACGGTGACGGTCGTTGGTAGCGAGGAGCGCATCATGGCGCTCCGTCATGTGTCTGTCGGGATGGCCAAGCGGCGCAGCAATCACACCCATCGGCACGCCCTTGATGGGAAGGGCGCCGCCGTGGGTATGGCGCAATTCGTGGAACAGCGTGGCTAGCTTGATCTTGCCAACCTCGCACACAGCGGCTAGCGGACGTTACTGGTGTGAGTGCGCTCGGGTCCCACCGTTCGCCGTGGTGAACATAATCGCCGCTCCATCCTTTCCAGCCAACGCGGCTGGAAAGAACAGCTGCCCTTCATCCATCGGCGCAACATGCCGCGGCTTCCCGCTCAGCTGCTGCGGATCGCAAGCGGGCTATCGAACGAGCGCGGTGCCCGCCGCGGGTACAGGGTTTGACATTCCATCCTCGAAAACTTAAGAGTCGAGAACGCCTGCCAAGACCCATGGTGCGGCACATATAAACTTGGCGTGCCGAGAATTTGGCAGCAATCACTTCCATTGGTGATGCGACTGATTTCTGAGATCGGGGCAAGTGTCCTTTCGACCCTTTCCAATTGAACATCGAGCATCATGTCTCCTGTCGCCCGATTGAGCGAACTGGCAGTCGCATTCGAGAGTGCCGCGAAGCGGTTCGATCAGACCGCGACGATGTCAAACCATGCGGCTTTAAAGGATATCCGGCTTCAGATCGCCGAGCAGCTCGCCTCCGCGGAAGACATCCAAAGCAATGAATGGGCCGTCGAGCTGAGCGCAATTTTTGCGACCCAACGCGCGGTAAATCTGCGTTGCTACTCACGGTCGCCGAACGAGAACGCAGCCTTCCAGATTCTGCTGGACTCCCTACTAGATGATGTCGGCTCGCTTCGGCACGGAGTCTTTTTCGCCGCGCTTCTTCTCGGCTGGCACGCCTGCGAGGTCGGGCAGGCTGTCGCGGCCTTTTCGCTACCTGCCTCTCTTCGTGCTCGTTGGTTGGCGTTTGCTTTCGAGACGCCCGCAATCATGACCCACGAAGGCGGGGCGCAGGACCTTGCCAAATTTCTTGATTCGGTCTGCCATCTTCTGCTGAGCGAAATGCGCCGCGTGCGGATCATATCCGCCGACTTAATCGATCCCCTTATTTCTAGCGGAGCATTTTCACGGTGCCATCTTGCTGAGACAAATCTGCGCACGTTGATGAGCGCACGCGCTCGCGCATTCGAGAACTTCCTGGCTCGTTCTGGATTTGGCCTTGATCAATGCCTTCCCTTACAGCCATTGAGAAAGCGGATACGGATCGGGTTTGTAGTCCTCGGCCCGAAGGACGATGACGAAGGAGCCTACCTCGCCGCACAACTTAAGAACCTTGATCACGGGCGGTTTGATTCCATTCTCTTCAGCGTGTCCCAGCCGTCCGGCACCCTCGGAAGCGCCTACGCCACGTATTGCGGCGCCATGATCGAGCTGCCAGAGGATTTGGTGAAGTCGGTCTCGCAGATCAGATCTCATGACCTCGATATCGCGGTCATTTGCGACAACGTCACCTCGGTCTTTCATAAAGCCGCCGTGATCGCTGCACATCGGATCGCAAGAATTCAGATCACCACACCGGCATCCCCGGTCACGACCGGCTTCAGGAATATCGACTTCATGTTGACCGGGCAATACAACGAACCAACGGCCGCCGCAGAGCAGTACTCGGAACGCCTGCTGATTCTACCGGGGTCTGCAAGCTATCTTAACTTGCTGGCGCCCGGACCAGGACCGCATTGCACCGCGAGTAGGGCCGAGATTGGGATCCCCGATGAGGCAGTCATGTACTTCTCCATGGCGGCATACGACCAGCTGCACCCTCGCCTCTTAAAGTCGTGGATAAGAATTCTACAGCAGGTGCCCGGCAGCGTTCTCATGTTAATGCCTTTCCGTAAGCGCTCGGGCGGCGCTCAGCCCCCGCTGCCGCTCGCCGCCCTGTTGCGACAAATTTGCGAAGAGATCGGCGTTGAAGACAAACGCATCGTCCTCGCAGGCCCGGCACGTACGAACACGGATCTGCAAGCCACCATACGCATGGCGGACGTCGTTTTAGATTCCTTTCCACTTTCCGCCGCAGCCTCTGTCTCCGACGCGCTGCGGGCGAGAATTCCCTTGGTAGCGCGTTCGGAGTCAACCTCACGTGGGCATCATAGTGCTGCGATCCTAGAGGAAGCCGGCCTCCGCTCCTGGATTTGCTGCAACGATGAAGACTACATCGGGCGCGCTGTGAAGCTGGGGACGAACCCCGAGCTTCGGGCCAAGTACAAAGCTGAGATTGACGCGTTAGGCGCTTCGAAAATTCCGACCACAGACACGGCCGCTTTTTCTGCGAAAATCCTCGCCGGTATCGACGCGCTGCGCCGCGACTGGTCTGTTTTGGCAGAAAGAATCGGCCAACTGGCGCCGGATGATCTGACGGCAAGTATTCTCGCGCTGAGCAAATACGCGGCCGATCGCCTCGGAGGATGGGGTGACCTCGACATGCTAAGTGCGATAGTCGTTCCGTACCTCCGGGGTCACGGACCTGGCCTCATGATCGACGTCGGCGCCTGCACGGGCTACATGAGCGCGCCATTTCTTCAAATCGGTTGGCGCGCGGTCATGTTCGAGCCGGACAGCCGGGCTCACGTCGCTCTTGAAAAGCTGATCGCGGCATTTCCTGGGATGGCACATCTAGAGGCCGCCGCAGTTACGCAAGACACTGGCGCCAGCGCGCCTTTCCACATCGCCCAGTCGAAGGGGCTTTCGGGATTCTCCGCGTCACCGTTCGACAACGATGCGGATGTAATTCAGGTCGAGACGATCAATTTGCCGACCTACATCGAGCGTCATAAACTTCAAGATGTGCGTTTCATCAAGATCGATGCGGAAGGCTATGACCTCGCGATAGTTGAGAGTCTGAACCTCAGCGCCATCGCCCCGCGGCTGATCATGGCCGAGTTCGGCGAGCACTTTGGTGGTCAAGGGCGTCAGAACATTGAAAAAACTGTCCTGCGAATGCGCGCCAATGGATATCGCGCATGCATCTTTTGCCTTCGGGCTACGGGATCCTTCACGGAACACGATTGGCGGACGGAGTTGTCCACCATTACCGTCGATGCGTTGCCGGAGGCGAGCGCCAGCACGCGTATGTTCGGAAACGTCCTGTTCTTTCCGGAATCAGATTCGACTTTTCTCCCCAGCGTTGCGCACTGGCTTTCGCAGTTGTGCGGTCGCAATTTGTTTTCCGATGGCATGAGGCGCGATGCCATTGACCTGACTGTCGTGTCTGCCCCGGGTGATTCGAGAGGTCTTTCGGGGGTAGAAGCGGCAGAAGACGAAGGGGCGAATCTTCTCGCCTGAGTAGATCGTTGCAAAGCTGATCCAGGCTGGAGTTCTGGAGTGCCTTGTCCGGTTGCGACCGGCAGCGGCAATGACGCGATCAATGCGGTTTGACGTGCCGCGGCGCACTTAGTTGCCGTCGCGTCTGCGAACCGTTAGTCCGCCATCGCCTCGATCCGAACGCTGACCGGCTCGACACTGTAAGGCGAGCTTCGCTGCCTCTGCACACATTCCTCCAGGAGCCTGGTCAGCACTTCGATATCGACCTCGAAATCGCAATCTTTCCGCAGGATGCGTTCCCCGGCATCGACGGTTTGGCAATTCAGGCCGTGATAATTGATGCCCGTCATGGCGCAAGCGCCGCCGGCTCCTGAATCCAGACCGTTATAGGTCAACTCGATGAGATCCGCCCCGGTCTGCAGAAACAACCGGGCAAGAGAATCAGAACCGTAAACACAAATCGCAATCTCGGCTGCGCCCAATCTCGTCCGCTGCTCCGCGAGCGATGTCTTCGCCAGATCGATGCGCTCAAATCCGAACTTCTCGAAAACGACGTTCACGGCGGCGTCATTCGCGATACGGCGGGACGGCATTGTACGTTCGACAAATATCCTCAAAGATTTGGCGCCGGGATCGAAGGGCGGGCGCAGATGCGGAAGGAGAAACGCGTCGCGACCCGGCGTCGGCGATTGGTGCGGCGGATCTTCGACGACAAGCATGCTTCGGAATCTCAGACGTACCCCGTCCTCGCAGCGAATGAGCTTGTCCATATCGACGCCGCACATGGCCAAAGCCTCAAGGTGCTTCTTCCCCAGCTGCGCGGGGATGGCGATGCGGTAGTGATTGAATGCCGGGTGTTCCAAGAAGCGCAGACGCGGAACAACGTCGATGATCCAGTGTCCGATCATCATGTTTTCTGTGCCGGCGAGAAACAGGACGTCCTCGTCGATCGTTTCCATACTCTCAGGCCAAAGATAGATGACCTTCTTTTGGTCGCGATCCATGATGCAAGGAAAGTACTGCTTTCCCATCTCCCCGAGTTCCGTATGGCCGCTGTCGGCCAGGACAATCCCGTCCGGAGTTACAACGCGATCAATGCCGCACATGGCTTCGCCATTGGGAATGGCGCAAACATAAGTCCCTTTGACTGCGTAGTCCCAGTGATGCACAGGACCGTCCACCCGGATATGACGCGGCGGCGCAAATTGCTGCCGCGGGGCTCCGCGTTGTGCACACCAAGCTTCAACCGTCATATACGGCATGACTTTGGCGGGAAGGTCGATGCCCTTAGCCCCCGGACTCAATTCGCGCAATATCTGGGTTGCGAAATCATGATCCTCGCCGACAACGTTGCATCCGGCGATGGCGGCCAACACGGGCACGCGTTGTGATTCGACGATCGGACCACCGTAGACGCGTTGTAGCGAGCCGCGAATCTGCCCGTACCGCGCCTTCGCTTCCGCGGCACCGTGTGACCCGCCCATCGCCCTGAGTTCGATCCCCAGCGCAGTACAATACGGGAGGGGCTGCTGCTCGCCGAACAGTATGCCTGCTCTTTGCGCTGCGCTCTGTGCGCGTTCGAAATTACCGACACGCAGATTGACGTCCGCAAGCGCGGACAAAATTCCCGCCTGCTCTGGCTGGAGTTCGTTCAATACCTCAAAATGCTGTAACGCCTCCGCAAAGCGCTTTTGGCGGTATGATGCGAGCGCTGCGCCGAGAACCTCGTCGAATTTACTCATGTATCCGTCGTCGGCTCAATTGGGAGATGGGCGGGCGCAATGTGGCGGGGCGCTTCCCTCGTCTGATCGAAGATAACTGGCGCGCTTGTGGCGGAGCAAGCGACCAGATTTAATACTTTCTTCGAGTGGCGAATATTCTCGCCGCGATGTTCCAGCTATTCCGTAGGGCAAGAGGTCTCAGCTGCCCCTGCTGTGCACTTCGGGCGCCGGCAGAACAATAGAGTCCACATACTTTTCCCCGTCGATTACGACCTGCAGCGCATTCCGCAGCGAGACTTTCGATACCCGCTTCGTTACGAAACCTGCAACCCCGGCGGCGATACAGTCGCGCGCCAGGGCGGGATCGTTGACGCCCGAGAGGATGAAAACCCGGATGCCGGCGAAGACTTTAACTGTCGCCGCAATGCCACGAACGCCGTCGGCGCCTGGTATGTCAGGGTCGACGATCACCAGATCGACTCCGGCGCGTGTGTGCCGAAGTGACCGTAGCTCGGCGTAGCTTTCTGCGACGTCGACATCTACTGGGCCAGGACAGCTAAGCGTTCTGACCGTATCCGCAACAAGGTCACGGACGATCGGATGGTCCATCGCTATGGCGACTCTCGTCATCACATCCTCCGGCTGACCAGATCAATCGCCAGTCTGACCATTTGAGGTTTGCTTCACGATCAAGCGGCACGCCGCAACTGCAGGCGTTACACCGCTGCCCAGGTCGCCCAATTCTCGATAGGCGAGTATGTGTCGTTGTGGATGCCTGCACGTATAGCGCCAAGCTGACGATACTGCACAATGGCTTCTTCCAGCCGCATCAGCATATGGAGGGCAGCGGAAAGCTCGTTGTGAATACCTACGGCCTGCCCTCGGGTGGGCAGGCCGATTGGTAAAGGTGGCGCGAACCCGGCCTGCAGCTACATAGACCGAACCTTCTGGATAAACTTCGATACTTGATCCTGCAGATAGACCGCTTGTTTCGCCAATTCGCCTGCGGCGGTCAGGACCTCATTCGCCGAGTGGCCACTTTGCTCGGCTGCTGTCCTTACGCCATTGATGTTCACTGAAACTTCGCTTGTAGCGGCCGATTGCTCTTCGACGGCACCTGAAATCGCGGTGCTAATCTCATTCACCTTTGAGATCGTTTGCGCAATTTGCTGGATCGACTCTGCGGTGGTGGTGCTTGCTTTCTGAACGGCGTCGATCTGGGCCCCAATTTGATCAGTTGCCTTCGATGTCTGATTTGCAAGGGCTTTCACTTCAGAGGCAACCACCGCGAAGCCCCTGCCAGCTTCTCCGGCGCGAGCAGCTTCGATCGTGGCATTGAGGGCAAGAAGATTAGTTTGGTCCGCAATGTCGGCAATCGTCTTCGAGACATTGCCGATTTCCTCAGACGACCTCACCAGCGACGAAACGAGTTGGCTTGATCTTTCAACCTCACCAACCGCATCGTTAACAGAACTGACCGCGGCGCTGAGCTGACGAGATATCTCACTTATGGAGGCCGTTAGCTGCTCCGTGGCAGCCGCGCCAGTCGCCGACTTTTGATTTGCGATATCGGCTCCAGAAGAGAGGGACTCAGCAGTGGACTGCAACTCGGTCGCGGCTGCCGATACGGCGTCAACCAGGCTTTTCACGTCCTTCTCAAACTGATCGGCAAGCCGGGCGTTCTCTGCTTTCCGCTTTGATAGATCGGTTGCAAACTTCACAACCTTCCAAGGCTTTCCATTGAGGTCGAAGACCGGATTGTAGGATGCTTCCAGCCAGATCTCCCGGCCACCTTTGGCGATGCGCTTGTATTGCGCGGTCTGAAATTCTCCGCGGCCGAGCGCCGCCCAAAACTCCTTGTATTCCCGAGAATCGCGATATGCGGGCTCGGCGAACATGCTGTGATGTTTGCCTTGGATTTCGTCCAAACGATAACCCATCGTATTAAGAAAATTCTCGTTCGCCGTCAGGATCGTTCCATCCAACTTGAATTGGATGACGGCCTGTGAACGCAGAATTGCATCGACTTGTCCCGATAGATCGGTGAACTCGATCTTCCTCTTCGTAACGTCTGTCGCGAATTTGATAACTTTTACGGTCTTTCCATTGCGTGCCAAGACAGGGTTGTAGGAAGCCTCAAGCCAGACTTCTTTGCCGCCCTTTCCAATGCGCTTGAACTCTGCCGCTTTGAATTTGCCGCGCGCCAGGTCGTCCCAAAACGTTCTGTACTCGCTCGTGTCGGCATAGCCCGGTTCGGCAAACATGCGGTGGTGTTTGCCTACAATTTCTTCGAGCTGATAGCCCATGACGCGGAGGAAGATATCGTTGGCGGTGATAATCTTGCCATCTGGGCTAAATTCGATAGACGCTTGGGACTTGTTCAGCGCGTCGAGCGTCGCATCGGCTTCATTGGAAAAAAACGGGATATCAAGCATTTCTTACCCTTTGCCTTCACGTGAAGCAGAGACGTTATTGTCGCTGGCCAAGAGGAAGTTAGAGCGCCAGGTCGACTGGAACACCTGCTCTTAGGGGTAGGTATCGGGGAATTTGGGTTAGCTCGGCATAACGGCTCTTTGGTCTGCCGGCGCCAGTTCAAGGCCTTGCCTATAGCGAAATCACGTCCGAACCCAATAAAGGGCACCCGCCAGTTTTCGTCGCATTCACATCCCCGTGATCAGATGGGCTTTGGCCCGAGTCTGCGCAGGGTCAGCGCTGGCAAACGCACTGTTAAGTTTCAGCGACTCTTACTGTCGTCGCATGCGGCACGCCAAACTTAATAGCTTGGACCACAAGCTAAGTGAACACCGCTCCGTAGGGGCCGTATGTCAGCGGGAGTCTTCGCGAGTTCTGTTCGCGACATAGGTATAGGCGCTCGACTCTAGACAAAGTCTTCATGGGTGGAGACGTTGAGGTGCCATAGGTATCGCGGGTCTTTCGCCGGCCTCGCCTCACTGCGCTTTCTTAAGTAGCAGGAAACGCCGACCGTCGATTGAGTCCCAGCTTGCGCGGGATCCCGGGCTGCGCGCGTAGTCTGCTTCAAACAGAACGCGCGGAGGGCCGACCTGTGTCGCGTCGATTGTTACTCCGGTGGTGACGTCTACAGCCATAAACTTGTTCTGACTTCTGTAGAATATCTCCTTGCTACCTTTTGGCCAGATCACCTCGACGCCGCCGTCGGACGTGACCTGGCGCTTCTGCGATGAATCGGGATAGGCGCGCAGGACGACCTCATAGCGGCCGGTTTCGTTGGACGTGTGGACCATCCACTTGCCGTCCTTCGAATACTCAACACCGCCTTCCAGATACGGTGTGCGCAAGAAGGGCCAGGGCTGTCTGTCCCCGTCCATCGGGAGCATCCAGATATCCCGGTAGGTGGTGGGATGAATCTCATAGAAAGAGAGCGTCTTGCCGTCGGGGGTCCAACTCTGCGGACCGTGTTCATATGGCCCGACGGTCAGTTGTTCCGCCGTGCCGGTACCGTCGGCGGCCTGCCAATACACCTGGGACGTCTCGGAAGCGCCGCGAACCGATCCATAGAGGACGCGGGTTCCATCCGGACTCCACGCGGGGTAGCGATTTGTCCCTTCATGGGTCAGCTGCCGCATGCTGCCGGTTTGCACGTCCACAATCCAGACATCGGGTTTGTCGAGATGGACTTCGACCGCGATGCGTTTTCCATCCGGCGATATCCGGGGCAAATAGTAGTGACGCGGCGGCGCCGGAACGACCTGTTCCCGCCCGTGCCGATCGACCCACACCAGCAGCCGCTGTTCACGCCCGACGTTTCCGACGCTCGGCTGAAAGGCAATCTTGGGATCGTGGAGTTCCGGCGAATTTGCCGTCAATGCGACGCTGCCAGCGGGAAAGCCGTTGCGCTGAAGCATGTAGGTCAGAATCGACAGCTGCTCCGCCGCCGACACGGGCTTCTTGGTGCCCGGCGGCATGGTTTTGATCATGCTGACCAACAGGGCATCCGCCTTAAGGCCAGTCCATTGGGTGCTACCAGCCTGCGGCGGCTTTGCGCCCCACTTCTGGATAAATTCGTTGCCGACAAGCGATGACGATGTCCGCGGCCCGTTCATGAGGTTAGCACCGTGACACCCGGCGCAGTGCGTCTCGTACAGCGCTTTCCCGGCGACCGCCTGCTGCTCCGTGTAGATGCCCAGCGCTGCCGATGGCTGCGCGCTTTGCGCAGCGTGGACAAAAAGAAAGGGGATCAGAATCCCCATCAGTTGCTTGACCATCCAGCCCCCCGTCTTGCGCGAACGAGAGGGTGGCCGCGGTGGCCGACAAGACCACCGCGGCGCTGCCCTCATTTGACCTTGAGCCCCGCGGTGTCCTTGTCGGTGCCGGGCACATAGAGGTTGAAGTAGACCGCCTCGACCGGACTGCGGAAACTGCTGTGGTGCAGCGCGCCCGGCGTGATGAAGCAGAAATCGCCGGCGTTGCGGCGCAAGACCATCCCGTCCTGCGCCGTAGTTTCCACGTTGCCGCTCATGCACCCGGTGAAGTGCGGTGCGCCACCCACATGCTGTTCGTAAGGCCCGGTGTTGCTCTGGTAGGCCTTGTGCGTGCGCGTGTAAGGGGTGATCGCCTTCCGCGGTCCGACACGCCAATGCAGGCCTGGCTGCTTTTCGCTGATGGATTCCGTCTCGCTCACTTTCTTCATCGGCACGTCAGCCAAGCCGTAGGTGCTGCGCCCGTTCTGGTCGTTGATCATCGTCATCAACTTCGTGCCGGGCGTGGTCGCGATGAGCGCGCTATAGGGATTGGCGCGCAGCGGTGCGTCGGTGGCGATGAATTCTGAGTCTTCCAGGATTTCCCAGTGACCGGGGTTTCCCAGGATCTCGCGCACGGTATCACCGGCGACCACTTCCATAGTCTCGTTACCCTCGGTGCGGCGCATGCGGCCCTTGGAAATGTAGATGAGAACATCGGTCCGTCCGGTCGTGACGGTATTGGTGGTGCCGCCTTTGACGAGCTTTGCCCAACGCATTGAATTGCCGTCGAAGGCATAGCGCTTGACGGTAAAGCGCGCGGCATTCTTCGGCGCCTTGGCAGCATCCTTTGCGCTGTTCGCCGTCATCGGCTTGCCGTTATCCATCCAGTTCACCGTCAGGGCCTCTTTGAGGTCCTTGCCGTAAACGATGGACCCTTTCGGCTTGTCGGCCGTAGAGGCGACGAAAGCCTGCAGGATGACGGTATCGCTGGTGGTCTTCATGTTGCGCAGCGTGCCGGAGGGCATGAACAGCGCGTCGCCCTTCTTGAGCATCGCCGTCGGGCCGTCGATTCCGTAGGACGGCGACAAGGTGACGGCGCCTTCAAGCACCATGATCTCGGCCTCGTAGGTGATCTGATGAACCACCGGGACGCCCTTCTTCCAGGTCAGCACACGCAAGGTGCCGCCGGGGAAGTCATAGGCTTTGGCCGTGTAGCGCGAGGCATCCGGCGGGGCCTTGGCGACCGGCTCTTCACCCTGTGCGATGCGGAAGCGGCCGACCTCGGAGGCAGAATCGGCGGACTTCGGCTCCCACTCCGCCATCGGCACAGCGGCGGTTTTGGCGCCGAGAATGAACGCAAGATTGCCAGCGCTCGCGCCCACGCCGGGGGCGCCCTGGGCAAAGGCTGCGGGAATCAAGCTCATGGGCGACTGCCCATCCGCGAACCGCCCGAGCAAGGGCAGCATTCCGGCAATGGCCCCGAGCCCAGTGAGATCCCGAAGCGCGTTGCGACGATTGGTTAGGCGCGGTTTTGAGTGAGCCATCACAGAACTCCCCTGCATTCACAGCCGTGGAACGGTGCGTAAACGTTAGCATGGCCTGTTGGAGAGTCATGACGGAATCGGCGCGGTGGCCCGGAGGCCGAGCGTGATCTAATGTCGCCTTCTCATCCGCCTGTCAGTAAAGCGTTCTCGTCTCATGACCGAAAGCGATCAAACGGAACTGTTCCGCGGGCCGCGTATGCTCAATACGCATTTTGCTATAGCCACGGACGATGTCCCTCTGGTGAACGTGTGCTACGGGATGCAGGGCGAGGACCTGATCGTCCGCGAACTGTTCAAAGCCGAATTGCGCGCCGGAAAGATCGGTTTCTATGCCGATTTCGGTGCCTATGACAGCCGCTACGGCTCGAACACCTATCTGTTCTATCAATACGGCTGGCGCGGAATCTGTGTGGAGCCAAATCCAATTTTGCAGGCACAGCATCGCGCGATACGACCGCGCGATATCTTCGTCGGCGCCGCGGTCGGCATGGACGGCAATGGATACTGGGCGGAGTCCAAACTCAATCAGGCCAGCAGCCGCGTTGGGTTCGCCCGCAGTGACTTCGGCCCCGACTTCGAAGAGCCTCTCGAGATTCCGCTCGTCTCGCTGAATCGCGTATTCTCGGAGCTCTTGCCGACCGGCACGGCGATTGACTACATCTCGATCGACCTCGAAGGCCACGAGTTCGTCGCGTTGCAGTCAAACGATTGGACGCGCTTCCGGCCGCGGGTGATCGTGATCGAGGAGAACGCCCTCGACGTGAACAATCTTTTCGGCTCACCCAGCTTGGCGTTCCTGCGCGACCAGGGGTACAAAATAGCCGGCATTACGCCGCCGAACGTGATTCTCCGCGCGAGTTAGCAGCGTCAGATCTTGAGCATCTTCTGGCCGAGCAGCCGACCGAACGTGACGGCCGGGGTGACCATGCAGCCGTTCACAACCACGTCACCGGCGCACTGCCAGCCGCCGATCACTTCGCCCGCGGCGTAGAGATTCTTGATCGGCTTCTTCTCAGGCGTCACCACGCGCAGTTGGCCATCGACATCCAGGCCGGCATGGCTGAACACGCCCGTGCCGCGCGTCTCGACGATGTAGTACGGCGCCTTGGCGATAACCATTGGCATGTGCTTGCGGCCAAACGTGTCGGACTTGGCTGCGACGCCCGCGTTGTAGTCCTTCACGGTTTGCGCAAGTTTCGCGGGCGGCAAGTTCATGCGACGCGCAAGTTCTTCGAGCGAATCGGCGCGCGCGAACATGGGATGGCCGGTGGTGAACGCAGACATCTGCTGTTCCTTCGTCAAGCGGCTGATGAGCGGCGGCGCCTTGTCGTAGATCTCCTGATCCCACAGCAGCCACGCCCCCATTCCGGGCTGGTCGGTCATGGCGCGTTCCAGCGTGTCGATGTCCGCGTCTTCTGCGACATAGCGCTGGCCGTTGGCATTCACTTCGATTTCCCACGGCTGACGACGGCGGGAATCCATCGCCGCGCGCGCGAAATCCGGCGACGGCCAGTTGCGGTCGGTCAGGATGGCGCCGCGATGGGCAATGTAGAGATCGCCGCCGCTGACATGGCCGCCCGCGGCCACGCCCATCTCGATGCCTTGCCCCTGGCTATACTCATAGGCCGTGCGACCGTAGAGGCCGGTCTTGTGATACTTCGCGAACACCACCGGGTTGCGCATGGTTCCGCCGGCCGTGAGCACGATGTTGCGGCCCTTGTAGTGGGTGCGCACGCCGCGTTCGTCGATGGCGATGACGCCGGTGACGGCGCCATCCCGGTCCTTCACCAGTTCCACCGCACCGGTGCGCAGCAAAACACGAATCTTGCCGGCTGCTTCCGCCTTTGCGAAGCCCGGCTTCAAGGCTTCGAGGATCGAAAGTCCACCCCGTGCGCCGCCATGATAACGCCGCGTCGGGAACTCCGCATGCACGCCGAGCAGAGGCTGACCCTCCGGATACTTCATGCCGATGTCTTCGAGCCAGTTGATCGTATCGGCCGCGTTGTCGACATACAGACGCGTCACGTCCGGCATCGCCTTGCCGTGGCCCATGCGCATCGTGTCGCTGTAGTGCATGTCCGGGCTGTCCTTGATGCCCATACGCTTCTGGAGGTTCGTGCCCGCTGCACTCATCATGCCGCCGGACAGGAACAGCGTGCCGCCGACGTCGGGGCCGCGCTCAATCACCAGGACCTTGCCGCGGGTCGACGCCCACAGCGCCAGGGGCATACCCGCCGTGCCGGCGCCGATAACGATCACGTCGAAAGTCGTGTTCGGATCGACGCTGTATTCCGGCACGGCATACGTGCCGGCTGCCCAGGCCGCATTTCCGCCGAGGCCGATGAGCCCCGCGGCGCCCACGCCACGCAGCAGCGTGCGCTTGCTCAGCCGGCGACGCGGATCGTCGGAATAGTCGGCCATGGCAGTCCTCCCCGGACATGACGTTCGGTGCGGTCAGAGTGCCACGATTCACCGAGGGCGCGAAGGCCGCAGGCGCACCGACAAGCCCGCTATTTGACTTCTTCGCCGAGCGCGTCGAACACCGCCATCATCTCGGCATGACGTTTTTCAAGCAGGGCACGATCCTCGGGATGGGTGAAGATGAACGGCCAGTTCTCGCGGATGCCGCGCAGCACAATACGGCCGACGTCGAGGGGCTCGATGTATCGCCATTTCAAATCCTTGATCATGGCCGCCCGGTCGGCGGCAAATCGCGCCCGGGCGGGACGCTGGCGTACGCTGTTATCGCCGAGATTTGTCCTGACCGAGCCGGCGCACAGGGCCGAGACGCCGATGTTGTGTTCTTCCAGTTCCGCGCGCAGGCACCCCGACAATCCCACGACTGCGAACTTCGCAGCGATGTAGTCGGCCAGGAACTTGGTCGGCGATACGCCACCGATGGACGCGGTGTTGACGATATGGCCGGCGCCTTTCGCCTTCAGGCGCGGCACGAAACATTGCAGCCCATGAACCGCGCCGTAGTAGTCGATCTCCGTGACCCACCGCCATTCCTCGAGCGGAATTTCCGCCACTGGCTTTGCGGTGCCGCCAACACCGGCATTGTTGCAAAACACATCGACCGGCCCGAAAGCAGACTCCGCTTCCGCCGCCGCCCGCGCCCACGCCGCGGGGTCGATCACGTCAAGCGCGACTGCATGGGCGCTTGCACCTTCGGATGTGAGGTCGGCGGCGGCCTTGTGCGCACCCGCGATATCGACGTCCGCCAACACCACCCGCATGCCGGCACCGACGAAAGCTTGCGCCATGCCGAGCCCGATCCCGCTGGCACCGCCGGTGATGAAAGCAACTTTGTCGGCAATATCGCGCATGGCGAGTCTCCTAGGCAGGGACGTCGATGGGCTTCGACCCGGACGGCGGATCGTGCGCGACGATCTCGAACGCACGCTCGAGTTGACGGCAGAGGCGGGTCACGTCGAAGAACGGTGCGGCCGCGCGATTTTCTGCGAGGCGCGCGCGAAGGGCGTGCAGCGCTGCGGGATCGTTGCCGAGCCGGATCGCCAAATCTTGATACGCAGCAAGCGATGGGGTCACGAGGTCAGGAAGTCCCGCTGACGTGACGATGCTTCCGCACATGCGCGAGACATAGGTCTTGCCGGCACACGTGAGCACCGGCAGGCCGGCCGCGATCGCCGCCGCCGCCGTCGAGCCTGCGCTGTAGGGAAACGTATCCAAGAACAGATCGGCGCAAGCATGGCGGGCGAGATGCACGTCCATCGGCGCGCGTTCGGCAAAGATCACCCGCGCCGGGTCGATGCCAGACTGCACCGCCGCGGCCTGGAGATTGGCGCGGGTGCGTTCGCCTTCCGCGCGCACCCACAACACGCTGCCCGCCACGCCGGCCAGGATGCGCATCCAGACGGCGAAGACCACGGGCGAGATTTTGCTCATGGTATTGAAGCTGCAGAACACCGTGCCACGCGCCGGCAATCCCCACTGCGCCCGATCGGGCGATGCCGGCAGCGCCGCGCGTGGATCGGGCGGAAACACGGTGTCCGGCAAACGCACGATACGTTCGGAGAAATGCCGCTCGAAGCCGGGCGGGGTAATGAACCGATCGGTGATGAAATAGTCGAGGTATGCCGCGCCGCTGGAGCCGGGGTGGGCAAGGTAGGCGACCTGCACCGGTGCCGGCCGCAGGGCGAGAATTCCCTGCCGCGCAAGCAGCGTGAAGGCGCTGACATCGACCGCGATATCGATCTCTTGCGCACGCATCCAAGCGGCAATCTGCGCATCGGTCATGGTGCGACCGTCGAGCACATCGTCGCACGCCGCCAGCAGCTTTGCGCGCGCGGCACTGCCGTCGTCGGGTCCGTGCGATACGCCAACCACTTTCACCCGCGCGCGGTCGTGGTGCGCGATCACGTCCGCGAGCAGCGCACCGACCGGATGGTCGTGGAAATCGCCGCCGACGTAGGCGACACGCAACTGCGCGCGGCGTGGATACCGCTTCGGCGCGGGCGGCACGGTGGGAAATTGCGCAGCGGCAAAGCTGCGCGCCGCCGAAAGGATTGCGACCGGATTCTCCGAGAGATTGGCGAGCAGATAGGTCTGCACCGGCTTCCCGGCAGCAGCCAGCGACGCAAGACGCTGCGCGTCGGCCGTGTAGCCAGACCAATCGGCGTGGCGCAGGCGGATATCTGCCAGATTGACCGCGGCGGCGGTGAGATCAGCATTGAGCGTTAGCGCCCGCTCATACGCGTCGGTCGCTTCGTCGAAACGCGATAGCGCCAGCAGCGCTTGTCCGCGATTGAAATGCAATTCGGCATCGCTGGCATCCTGACGCAAGACAGCGTCGAAATCGGCAATCGCATCGACAAAGTGCCCGGCCATATGGCGCGCGACCCCGCGATGGCGCAGCGCATCGCGAGAGAGCGCCGGGCTCGCAGCGGCGCGTGTGAATGCAGCAATGGCAGCATCGTATTGCCCGAGCGCTGTCAGGGCATCGCCGCGCACCATGTCTTGGGCCGGTTCCACGGGAGCCAGGCCGGTCGCCCGGTCGAGGCTCAGCAATGCGTCATCGAAGCGCCGCGTGGCGAGTTGGGCGGTGGCGAGGTTCTTCCAGAAGTCGGCAACCGCGGGATCGAGTTCCGTCGCGCGGGCGAAGGCGGCGACCGCCTGATCGGTCCGCCCATACTGCGCCAGCGCCAAGCCGAGATGGTGATGGACCGGGGCCGCGCGATCAAAACCGCGGATCGCTTTGCGCAACGGCGCGATCGCGTCGCCGGGCCTGCCGCTTCGCAGCAGGGCAATGCCGAGGATATGAAGCGCGTTGAAGTCCTCCGGCGCCTGCTTCAAGACCGTGCGGACAAGCTGTTCGGCTGCGGCGAGATTGCCGGCCTCCAGCGCTGCCACGGCTTGATGCAGACGATCGCTCACGCTGCGCGCCGCCGGCGGAATTGAAACGTGCGCGTTTCGCGCGCGACACGGTCCGCGTCCGCATCCGGCACGATCAGCGGCCGCGGCGCGCGCAGAGCTCGCACCTGCCCGGCCGCGACGATTGCGTTGCGTTCGCTCTCGCCGCGCTGGTCGACCAGTCGCACCGGCCAGCCGTTGCGCGCCAGCCGCGCGGCAAGCTTGTCGGCGGTTCGGTCCCGGCGACCGTCGAGACACACGTTGAACAAGAGCGACCCGGATGTGCGTACAGCACGGCGCGCGGCGGCGCAGAAATCATCGCCGGTGAATTGTTCTGGGACGGCTTCGCCCAGAAAAGCATCGACGATCAGCAGGTCGAACCGGCGGCGCGTCGTCTTCAGGAAGGCCAGACCATCCGCCACATGACACGTCACGCTGCGCGGCAGCTTGAAGTGGGCGCGCGCGATCTTGAAGGAGGCTGGATCGATATCGACCACCGTCACGCGCTTGCCGGCCCGCGCCAGCATGGTCGCGAGGGTGCCGCCGCCGCAGCCGATCATCAGCACATCGCGCGCGGGCATCTGTATAGCCAAGCCGTAGAGCGCGTGGATATACGCCGAAAGGCTGACGCCGTTGCGATCGGCTTCGCTCTGATTGCCGCCCTGCTGGACGTACTTGAGCGTGCCGGTCTTGCGCTTCAGCAGCTTGATGACGCCAAGCGATGACGGGTGGCGAGCGGGTGCGGATACCATGCCTCGTTAGAAGCATGACGCCGCAAAGGCCGCAAGCTGTCGCGTGGAGGTTAGCGCGGGTCGGAGACGGTCTCGTCCGCGGCGACGGCTTCGAGCCACAGCTCGATGCCTTGGCGGCCGGTCACCGAGTGGATCAGCGGGTTCGACCAGTCGTGCAGGACGTTCAGCCACGCCTCGACATCGGACGGGGGCGTGAATGCGCTGTCGCGGCGCGCGCGCGTCACGTCGTCGACGATAAAGCTCAGCGAACGGTGCGGCGAGAGCGTGATCTGCTCGAATTGAATTCCCATGGCCCATCCTGCTTTCTGCGAGGTGAAAGCAGCTTGAGGGCAAAAGGTTAACAAGGTTAAAACGCCCACACTTAGCCTTAAACCGTTGAGAATGCGCACTATTCTGCGGGAGTTTTCTGGCGAGCGCCGAGCCCGCCTTCCGCAACGCCCATCACGCCAACTCCCAGTTCCAACCCTGCAAAAAGTTGGACGCCGTCCCGTTCACGCGAATCTACCCCGATCGCAGCTAGCGGAACCAGCGGCTGTCGGGATAGCGCGCGGCGAGGCGCCGGTCGAGGCCGAGGTAGTGCCCGGATCGAGAGGCGATGACGATCGCACACATCAACCCAAGCGGTAGAAGAGACGCGTCATAGTAGCCGCCGACGCCGATCATGAAGATCAGCCAGAAGGCCAGCACGCCGAACCACCGGCTGGCGAGCCCAAGCAGCAGGCCGATGCCGGCTGCGAGTTCACCGAACGTGATCACCCAGGCAATCGGCATATAGAACGGGATGCCGACGTGATCGAGAAACATCGCACCGAAAGCCTCAGGATCGAGTTCCAGCAAATGGTCCTCGAACACCTCGCGCAGGCGGTCGCTCCACGGCCATCCCTGTCGGAGCTTGTTCACCCCGGCGGCGAAAAAGAACACCCCCATAAACAGACGTAGCGACACCGCAAGGATGGCGCGGACATAGCGCACCGGCTTCGCGCGCAAAGAAGACCAGCCCCATGAGAACGGCGGATCGCTTGCGAGATCGCTCATTTCTGCGCTGCTTCGGTCCGGCGGACCCGCGGCACGAAGACGCAGCGGCCGAGGACGACATCGCCTTGCCGCCAGGCGCCGCTCTTGCGGTCGATCTCCGCGGGCGCCCCCTCGGGACCGGGAAGCAGGATGCGGGCGGCGAGGCGGTCGAACGTCGCCGTTGCTTCAGTGGAAGGCGCGCCCTCGCGCACAATTGTCACCGGCCGATCCTGTGTCGGCGGCTTCATGCGGGGCACGTAGTCGAACACAGTGCGCATTTGCCCGGCGAATGTGAGCTTGTGGAATGTATAGACAGTCGCGGCCGCACCTTCGGCGTCGGGCATGCACCGGAGCATGGCCGCGCAGATCGAGCACAGATCGCCGAACTTGCTGGCCAGCAGCAGCGGCGCGTCGGTCTCGGCGCGGGCGCCGGTGGCGATGAGGACGATCGCCAGGGCTTGGATCAGCTTCATGTCCACAATTCTGCCGGGAGCGTCGGTCCTGGTCCACGCACGACGTGGACGCACGACCGACTTGTGGGCGAAGCGTCTTAGACGACAACGATCGCCCCTTCATGCGGCGCAAGGGTGAGCTGGCCGCCCGCCAGGACGGTCCCCGGTCCGGTGGACAGAACGATCTGTGCATGGGAGGGCGCACTTATCGAGGGCGCCGCGTGGCTGCCGAGGTTCAGGCAGATGCGCAAGCGGCGGCCGGGCACGCGGCGTTCATAGCTGAGCACGTCGCCCGCAGACTCGATCTCACCGTAGTCCCCAATCGCCAGGGCCGGCTCGGCCCGGCGGAGTGCGAGCAATCGGCGATATAGTCGGAGCATCGACTGGGCATCGGCGCGTTGCGCGGCGACATTGCGCGTCAACGCATCCGTGTTGAGCGGCAGCCACGGCGTGCCCATGGTGAAACCGGCGTTGCGGCCATCGTCCCACGGCATGGGCGTGCGTACGGGATCGCGGCCCAAACCATGCCCGGGCACCTGCTTCTCCCACGGGTCCTGTACCAGCTCCGGCGGGATCGCCACGTCGGACAGGCCGAGTTCCTCGCCGTAGTAAATGGTGGGCGTGCCGCGCAGAGTCAGCAACAGCATCGCCGCGACCGGCGCTTGCGCGATGCCGATGCGGCTGGCGAGCCGCGCACGATCGTGGTTGCCGAGCACCCAGTTGGGCCAAGCGCCCGGCGGCAACAGCGACTCATAATCACGCACGACCTCGGCAATGGCTTGCGCGTTCCACGGCGTGCGCAATAGGTGGAAGTTGAACGGCAACTGCAGTCCATTGCCGTCGGCACCGTAGTAGGCCATCAGGGCTTTGAGCGGCAGATAGGCTTCGCCGATCAGCACACGGGGCGGATCGTAGCTGTCCGCCACCTTGCGCAGACCGACCAGTGCCGCGTGAGTCTCCGGACGGTCGACTTGATACTGCCGCAGCAACGCTTCGGTCGGCGGGTTGCCCGGCGTGAAGTCTGGATTGGGCGGATTGTCGTGGAGGCCCTCGTCCTCGAACAGGTGATGGATGGTGTCGATGCGGAAACCGGCAACGCCGCGGTCGAACCAGAAACGCATCACGTTGTGGATCGCGTCCGCCACTGCCGGATTGCGCCAGTTCAGGTCCGGCTGCGCGGCGAGATAGGCGTGGTAGTAGAACTGACCGGTCGCCGGATCGCGCGTCCAGGCCGGACCGCCGAACTCCGCAAGCCAGTTATTTGGGGGACCGCCGTTCGGCGCGGGGTCGCGCCAGATGTACCAATCGCGTTTCGGATTGGTGCGGTTGCTTCGGCTCTCGACGAACCAGGGATGGCGATCCGAGGTGTGGTTCGGCACAAGATCGAGAATGACTTTCAGCCCGCGATTGCTCGCAGCCGCCACCAACGCATCGAAGTCCGCGAGCGTGCCGAAGCGCGGATCGATATCGACGTAGTTCGAAACGTCGTAGCCGAAATCCGCCATGGGCGATGGATAGATCGGCGACAGCCAGATCGCGTCGATGCCGAGGTCGGCTAAGTGGTCGAGCCGCGCGATGATGCCGCGCAGATCGCCGACACCGTCGCCGTTGCTGTCCTGAAAAGAGCGCGGATAGATCTGATAGACTACGCCCCGCTGCCACCAGGCGTAGGGCGAATTGTCCTTCATGATGCCGTCCGGATGCGTTCCGCCCCAATATGGGCGGCGAGGAAATCGTCGATCGCCGTGAACCACGCGTTGCGGATGAGGTCGGTCTCGCAGAAGAGTTCATGGCGCGCCGTATCGAAATGCACGAGCGTGCACACCGGCAAGGATTGCGCGGCACGCTCTTCCGCCGAGGGGTCGACGAAGGCGTCGTCGCCGGGGCAGCCGATCAGCACCGGGGTGTCGACACGGCGCAGCGTTTCCGGCCGCATCAGGCGGGCGGACAGCTTGATCGCGCTGTCGATCCAGCCGTAGGTCGGCCCATCGAGCCGCAGCCGCGGCTGCGCCAGGAACCACGCTTGCTCGAGCTCGGCGCGGAGCGGATCGTGACTGCACACGGAGTTCGCGGCGATCTGCGGATCTTCCTGCCACGGCCCACAGCCCGGCGCGAATGCCGCAGCGAAGCCGAACGTCACGCCGGCACGCGCGATAAGACGGGCGATGGCGTAAGGGATATTGCCGGTGGCGATGCGCAGCATCGGCGCACTCAACACCGCCGCAGCGAAAAGATCGGGTTGCCCCGCCAGCGCGAGAAGCGCGGTGGCGGCGCCCATGGAGTGCGCGACAACGATGCGGCGCGCCGGTGCGGGCAGCATGGCATTGGTGAATTCCGCGAGATCCGCGGCATCGCGGTCGAAGTCGCGCGCCAGCGGGCGCGTGGGATTGTGCGCGGCGCGTTGCGAACCGCCCTGGCTGCGCCAGTCCAGAAGCCACACGTCCATTCCGCACGCGTGGAGGTCTGCCATGGTCTCGTAATACTTCTCGGCGAATTCGGCGAAGCCGCCCACCAGAACACAGCCGATGTGCGCATCCGCGCCGGGCAGATGCGCCCACCGCAAGGCCGTGCCGTCGGACGCTCGAAACATGCCCCAGCGCAAGCCGGCCGGGGCCAGGAAGCGCGGCGGCAAGGGCGGCACCGCGGCGGCGTCGGGAATAATCATGTCCATCTCGTCACTCCCGTGACCGATACGCACGCCATCATCAATCTCAGTCGTGTGAAAACGTATTTGCCGGACAAAATTCTCGCGCTAGGTGGGCTATCTGCACCAGTCTTCCCAGTCCTCAAGGGTCGCGGCCATCATGGTTTCGCCGGCCGCCTGGAGCCAACGGCCGCGGCGCCGCGCAAGATCGGCGCGTACAGCGGGGATCGCGGCGCGACTTGCCAGATGCAGATTGGCCGTCTCCGCCCCCATGGCCTTCAACAGCGCGGTTTCGTCGCGGCGACCGGGCAATTCGCTGAGTTCGATCCGGGAGCAATGGGGCGCGAGGCGGCGCACCACCCAATCGCGACCCGCCGCACGGTCGATCCGGTAGGTCGGATCCTGACAGCGCACCGCCGCCGCAACGAGGTGTGCGCCGCGCGGAGGTTTCAGAGGCCGATTCAGCGCCCAGTCGTACGCGGAGGGCAGCAGGGCCTTCGCCTCCCGCGCCACGAGTCCGCCATTCCAGGCCGCGAGTGCCACCAACCGAGGCCGGCCAAGGCTGCCGACACCGGCGGTGCGTTGCGCGATGCGGAGTGCGAGACGGGGCGCCGGCAGATGGCGCGAAAGCATGCTGCGAACCTGCGGGGGCGCCGGCGCGCTCGGCAAAGCCGTCAACTTGTTCCAGAACGCGACCGGCTCCCGATCCGCCGACAACGCCAGCGCGCGCAGGTCTGCGTGCCTTTCTTCCAGCACAAATGCATGGCCGCCGACGGCCAAGGCGTCGCCATACCCTTGCAGAATCGCGCTACAGATTTGGCCGGGATGCAGTTCCAAGCCGCCATCGCGTTGAACCAAAAGCGCGCTCGTCGCCAGGCGCACGAGATCGAGGGTGTAGGGCATGCGCGCGGTCTCGTCGAAATCGTTCACACCCCAGACCAAGCGCCCATCCGCATCGCGCCAAGTGCCGAAGTTCTCAATATGCAGATCGCCGACACCCAGCACTTGCGGCGCGCGCGCGAGATCCGGGCATGCGGCGCGCCACACGTCGACCCAGCGATAGAAGCTGCCCCGGAGGAACGCGAAGGGGGTCTTGGTCATGCGGCGGTGCTTTTCTGCGAACCCCGCCGCGACCGTGACGCCGCACGTCTTCACCCAGGCTTCGTAGCGCCGAGTCGCCGCCCAAACCGTCTCGCGTTCACGCGCCATTGTCTTATGCCTTCGGGTTACAAGCCAATCCGACCTTAATGGGCCCTTCCGCAAGGCCGAGGAAAGAGGGAAAGTCGGTGCGCGACTGTCCCGGGGGGACCCTGTTTGCAAGCGCTGCACGGCCAGGTTTCCGGACAAGTCTCCGGGCGGGTGGTGAGCTTCGTGATGTTGGCGGCGCTTCTGGCGACCGCGAACACCTACGGGGCCACGTTGGCCGCGTCGTTGTTCCTGAGCCGCGCCAGCGCGCGGGCGATTCCGCTCTATTACATTCTCTACGCGCTGCTTTCGATTCCGGTATCGCTGATCTTCACCCAGGTGATCGACCGCTGGCGGCGACAGATCGTATTCGGGGCGCTGCTGCTGACCAACGCCGGCCTGGCCATCGTCGTGGCGCGGGTTGCGGACACCGACTTCACCGCGGCCTTCTACGGCCTGTTCATCGCCATCACGATCTTTGAACAACTGAACTACAGCGTGTTCTATGTCGTGCTGTCTGACTACTTCACCTCCGGCGAGACCAATCGCAGCACGGGCCTGATCGCCATCGGCATGGCGGTCGGCGGCATGATGGGCGGATCCCTCGCCGGCATCGGCTCGATCTTCTTCAGCATCCCCGAGATGCTGTACGGCCTGCCGGTCCTGTTGGCGCTGACCTTTGTGATGTTCGCGGCAATCCGCCGGCGCATGGTGCGCCTGGGCGAGGCGGAACCGCAGTCGGAAGAAAACCTGTGGGGCGGCATGGCCTCGTTCCTGCCGCTGCTCAACCGCTACCCGATCGTGCCGTTGCTGGCGCTTGGTGTGTTCCTGAACATCTTCGTGCAGAGCGTCGTCGAATATCAGGTGTTCGTGGTCTACACCGCCAAGTTCACCGAGGAACATGCCCTCACCGGTTTCATGGGCGCCGTCATCGGCGCGCTCAACATCCTGACCGTCGTCACCAGCTTCGTGCTCACCGCCCCCCTGCTCGCCCGCATCGGCGTCGCGCGGATGAACGTGGCCTATCCCTTGATGACCGTCAGCGCCCTGCTCGGGCTGGGCGGGTCCCTGTCGCTGCCGACCGCGATCTACGGCCATGCCGTCTACGACGCCTGGTCGCGCAGTGTCGATGCACCGGTGTTCGCCTCCAACTACAACGCCGTGCCGCACCGCTTCATCGGCCGGGTGCGCATCTTCAACGACGGCCTGATGTATCCCCTGGCGATGGCCATCGCCGGCGGCGGCCTTCTGCTGATCCAGGACCACACCTCGCAGCGGATGATTACGTTCATCGGCCTGGCCGCAGCGATCATGTTCGTGGCCTGTGGCGTGGCGATCCGGCAGGCCTATGCGCATGGCCTGATGGAAATGCTGCGCACCGGGTCGCTCGACCTGGATGCCACCGATGACAGCATCGGCCGCATTCCGCCGGCCTATCACGGCGACATCCGCCGCCTGCTGGAAAGCCCCGACGAGCGCAGCCAGAGCCTCGGGCTGGAGTTGGCAGCGCGGGCCGACGCGCGTGTGTTCCTGCGCGAGATCCAAGACTTGCTGGGCCGCGCTGCCGGTCCGGTGCGCAGCGCGTTCGTGCGCCGGTTTGCCGGTCGCTTGTCCGCGGACGTCGCCACGACCATCGTGGCGCTTTTGCACGCAGACGATGCCGCGGTGCGCGCCTCGGCGGCGGAAGCTTTGGTGGCAGCGGACTATGCGTTCACCGAAGACACCTTATTCAAGCTCATGGGCGATCCGGCCGGCGAGGTCGCCACCATCGCGGCAATCGCGGCCTATCGGCGGGGCGTGCAGATCCGCGCGGCGGAGGCGGTCTTCGGCGCTTTGCTGCTCAAGTCCGAGCCCTTGCGGCTGCGCGCGGTGCAAGTGATCAAGCGCGTGCTCGATCCGGAGTTGTTGCCGCTGCTGGCACGCCTGCGGGAGGGCGCCACGCTGCCGGTGCTGACGGCGATCCTTGAGGCCGCCGCGGAACTTGGCCACCACAATGCGTCGACCACCTTGCCGTGGGCGCGGCGCGCGCTGGGGCTGGAACTGTCCGACGGCAATCTGCGCCGCGCGGCGTACAGATTGCTCGCGGCCTGCGGCGAGGCCGACGACGCCATGCCGATGCTGGCGGCAGGATTGGGGGAGCCGCTGAAGGAAGTGCGTTCCGCCGCCGCGGTCGGTCTTGCAAGCTATAGCGAAGATGCGTTGCCGCTGGTGCGCGAGGCGCTTTATTCCGGCAACGACCAGCGCGAGGAAGCCGCGATCGAAGCCGCCGGACGCATCGGCGGGCCGGCGGCGACCGACATGCTGTTCCGCCATCTGACGGAACGCTACTTCCCCGCCGTGCGCCGCAATGTGCGCTGGCTCGCGCTGCTGCCGCCGCTGGACGAATTGCGCCCGAAAGACCGCTGGGCGCCGCTGTACGCCGCGCTGATCGACAGCAACAAGCGCGCGCTCGATACCAGCCTGGCCGTGCTGGGCGCGCTCGGCTATCGCCGGACGCTGAAGGCGATGCGCCGCATCCTCGCCGGCGGCGATGGAAGCACCTATACGCTGGCGGTGAAGGCGATTGCCAGCATCGGGCATCGCCGTTTCGTGCATCCGTTGATGCCGATGCTGGAGTCGGGCCTCGACGGTGCCGCCGCGCGCCGGGGCGCGGGCACGGACGACGATCGCGATGCCATGCTGTCGGCGGCGCTCGACGATCCCAACCCGTGGATCCGCGCCGGCGCCGTGCTGTGCGCGCGCCGTGCGCCCACGGCGACGGAGAACCACGCGGTCGTTCAAGATGCCGTTGCCACCATCACCCAAGACATCACATCCTCCGTCCGGGAGCCGATCATGAATCGTTTGCTGTTCCTCAAAACCGTACCGCTGTTCGAGGGCCTGTCCCTGGACGACCTGCTGTCGGTGGACGCGGCCCTGGGTCAGGAGGAATACCTCGCCCGCGAGACCATCGTGCGCCAGGGTGAGGCGGGCGCGACCTTGTTCCTGCTGGCGCGCGGCAATGCTTCCGTGCGCCTGGGCGAAGAGGCCGGGGGGAAGGAAGTCGCCCAGCTTCAGCCCGGCGACTTCTTCGGCGAGATGTCGCTGTTCGACGATCAGCCGCGGTCGGCGACGGTCGTGACATTGACGGACTGCACGCTGCTGACGCTGGAGCGCGACCGGTTCTCCACCCTGGTGCTGCAACGCCCGGACGTGCTGCTGCAGATCTGCAAGATGTTCGGCAGCCGTTTGCGCGAAACCAACCGCCGCTTGCTGGCGGCTTAAGGAGATATCGTCATGGCCACCGCCATCAATCCGCAGATCCTGCAGGTGTTCAAAGACCTGGAAGCCCTCTGGTTGTCGCGCGACTTCTCCAAGATGCGTGGGTATTGGCTGAAGGGCCTGCCGGCGCCGCTGTATCTGGCGGAGGAGAAGAAGGAATTCTTCACCACCTGGGAGCAGTTCGACGCCTACTTTCAGGCGGTCAATGTCGGCAGCCGCGGCGGCGCGGTGGTGTATCACCCGCAGCACAGCACTTCGATGGGCCAGGGCCTGGAGATGGTGGCGTTCGAGCTGGAGTGGACCACCTACATCAAGGGCGAAGACGCGCCGATCGGCGGCTCCGTGCGCGGCATCGCGCTGTTCGAGTACGACGGCAGCGCGTGGAAGCTGAAGGCCTATATCGAAGCACCGCTCGCGCCGATACTTTACATGCGCGACCTGTACAAGGTGGTGGCGGGCACGCGCGGGTTCAAGCCGCAGTAGGCGCGAACCGGGCCAAATACGCGGTGGCATTTGCGCGTTTTAACGCGCGAAATACGCGCGGGAATAGCCTGGATGCCACCGCGTTTTATCGCGGTGAATACGCGGTGAAATTTTCCGCGTGGACTGGATTCACGATGACAAAAAGCGCCTGAATGGATTACCGCCGAAACGGCGGGTCGTCAAAGCTCACGGTGTGTGCAGTTTCGGCGGCGTGGGACCCGCGTCTGCGCGCGGCACGGCACCGCCCCATTCCCTGCCGGTCATCCCGGCGAAGGCCGGGATGACGCGTGGAGGGAGTACCAGGACCCGCACTAAATCGGCTTCACCTTGCCGATGAAGGCGATGGCGGCGATGAGGACGTAGAGCGTGCTGACGGCGAGGAGGGTGTTGTTGATGGCGCGCGCCACCGCCTCCTCGCGTTCCGGGCTGGAGCCGTGCTGGCCGATTTCCATGAACGGCACGAAGAACGGGCGGAAGCACAGGTCGATGGCGATGGCGGCCCAGAACACCAGGCCGTAGAGCAGGAGTTTCAGGGCGAACCAGGTTTCCTCCAGCGGCGCGCCGGTGGCTAGCGAGTTCAGCCCCAGCACCACGAAGATCAAACCGACCATGCCGTGCGACAGCATCGCCAGACGTCCGACGTTGAGCGCCAATTTGGTGCCTTCGTTGCGCGCAACCACGATCACGCTGAGCAGCCAGTAGAGGGCGAGACCCCAACCGACGATCAGCAGCTGTGTGCTGATCGGATAGAGGTTGAGCGCCTTGGTGAGATGCAGGCCCGCCGGCAGGATCAGCGCGAAACACAGACGCGGAAAGAAATCCACCAGGACGGCAAGGCGGATCAGCGCCATGCGCGCCTCGAAGCTGCGTTTGGGATTGCGTGCCATGAGGGCTGCGGCGAATACGCCGACATCCGCGCCCAGCCAGAACACGAACAGCAGGATGTGGACGTAGCCCCAGATCAAATAGCCTTGCATGCGTCCTTCCCGTCAAATGCCGTCATGCTTGCGATCCGACGGACCGCGAGCATCCAGGGTTTTCGTCCATACAAAAGAAAAACGCAAACCTCTGGACCCTCGACCCGCTCCGCGGGTCAAGGGTGACGAACTAGCTCAAATCCACAGCGAAGCGTTTCAGGTCCTCAAGCGTGCAGTACTGCAACGCACCGAAGTGGGTGCTGCGCAGGACCACCTTCGGCGCCTTGGCGGCATCGAGCGCTTCCTGCCAGCGCGGCGCGCATAGGCACCAGCGGTCGCCGGGCTTGAGGCCGGGGAAGCCGTAGTCCGGCATGGGCGTGGCGAGATCGTTGCCGCGGGAGGCGGAGAAGATCAGAAACTCCGCCGTGGCGACGATGCACACCGTATGACTGCCGCGATCCATCGGGCCGGTGTCGCAGCAGCCGTTGCGGAAGAAGCCGGTCATGGGTTTGAAGGAACAGGGCTCGAGCGTTTCGCCGAGCACGTTCTTGGACGGCGACCGTTCCGGGCGGCGTCCGCGGTCGCTGCTGCCGTCATCCAGAGGCATGGCGTCACCCGTTGGTAAAGAAATCGGCGATGCTGAGCCCCGCCACGCCGCGCGATCCGAGCACCTTCATGGCCTTCTCCGTCGCCGCATCGCCCGGTGCGCCGACCAGAACGCGACAGGTGGTGTGCGCAAGGCGTTCGAACTCCGGATAGGAGAAGTAGGCGGCATACGCGCCCGCATAGGTGTTCGCGGCTTTCAGCAAATCGACGGTGCGGCGATGGAGCACCTCCGGCGCGAGATTGGCTTCGACCGGCGCCTTGATGGCATGGGCGTTGTCGGTCTTGAACCAGGGGGCAAACAGTTCCTGGTCGCGCACCTGATGCCACACGCGGATCAGATGTGAGCCCGCGGTATCGGGCACGACCGGCGGGGTGTACTTGGCTAGCAGTTCGTCGCGATAGGCGGGTTCGCGGATGTGCAGGGACGGCACGGCGAGATTCTTCACCAGCCCGGGGTTCTGGATCGCGAGTTCGATGCCGACCGCGCTGCCGCCCCAATAGCCGTAGACATCGACCTCGGTGTAGCCCGCGGCCTTGATGGCAAGGGCGAGATAGCGCGCTTGCGCTTCGACCGTGACGGTACTGCCCCCATGCTTGTAGTCCTGGGGATTGTCGGACTCGCCGTTGCCGGGCAGATCGACCGCGAGCACGGGGCGCTTGCCGATGAACGGGCGCATATGGCGATCCATGCCGAGCGCGGAGCCGGCGGACGCATGGATGAACACGATCGGGCGGCCGGGCGCATCGGTGTTGCGGCGCGCATAAAGTGAGGCGCCGTCGATCTGAAGGTACTCCGCCCAGATGCGGCCGGGCATGGGCTCAGTCGGCACAACCGCCGGCGCGGTGCCGCGGGCGTGTTTGCGGAAGATCTCTTTCGCCTGATCCTTCGCCGCGACGAAATCAGGCGGGCTGATGGTCGTGACGTTGGCGGGCGGCTTGGGCATCTTCGCCATGTAGGCATCGAGCGGATCGGTCTTCGCCGTCATGATCACCATGTTGGCGCCCATGTTGCGCACGGCGTTGGCGGTGTCGAACGTGAACGCCGGACGATAGGCGCGGCGATAGTTGTCGCCCGCGCGGAAGAATTCCATCACGGCCCAGTGGATGCGTTCCGGCGGAGGCAGATCGACCGCCATGCGCCGCGACGCGGACTTGGCGTACCAGGGAAAGAAGATCGACTGTTCGCGGAAGCGCGACCAGGACCAGGTGAGATAAGCACCGCTCCATTCCGGCGCGAAGGGCGGCAGGTAGTGAGTGAGGAACTCATCGCGCTCCTCCTTCTCCATCTGGAGGTAGCCGTTCATGATGTAGACGGAAGCACGATTGGGATGCCGCAGGCCCATGGCGAGCGCGCAGACGCCGCCGGTGTGAAAGCCGTAGACCGGCACGTCCGGCAACTTCAGCGCATCGAGCAGGTTGGCGACACCGTCGGCGAAGTCCTCCATGTCCGGCCAATCTTTCGACAGCGCATCGGACAGGCCGTTGCCCGCCGTGTCCGGCGCGAAGACGGTGAACTCAGCCGCGAGTTCCTCGATCAGCGGGATGTATTCGGTAGAGGATGTGGGCGACTGGTGCAGCAGCACCACGGGCGGGCCGGATCCGGCGCGGCGGTAGTGCACCTGCCGCTCGCCGCGGACAGTGACGAAGTGACGGGTGATGCGGGGCGCAGCCATGGGTCGTGTCCTGATCCTATACGGACCTTAGCTTAGCGGGGTTGGCATCGATACGCACGCGGGCCTATTCTCCACAATCAAAAGATGGAGAGCCCTATGGACGGCGGCGCGAATAAGGCCCAACTCACGCGGCGCGTGATCCCGGTGAAGGCGGCGACGGCCGAAGCGCTGGCGCCCTATGGCACGATTATCGGCCGCGCGGCCGGCGCAACGCCGGCAGCCAGCGCCTTCTATGACGGCAAGGTGACGACAGCGAAGCCCGCCGCGTTCAAGTCGGACGAGGATACGTGCCTGAGCCTCGCCACCATCCAGCCGCGGCCGTTCGAGGTGACGTACCTAGAGCGCCACTTCAAACACACGCAATGCTTCATCCCGCTTGGCGGCAAGCCGTTCGTGGCGATCTTCGGCGTGCCGACCGAGGGTGACATGCCGGACCTGGAAAAACTGGAAGCGTTCCGTTTCGACGGCCAGAACGGGTTCTGCATGCACGTGGGGACGTGGCACGAGTTCCCGTTCGCGCTTGTGCCGGAAACCGACGTAATCGTGATCCTGCGCAACGAGACCAACCGCAATCTCGGCAATATCGCCAACAACGAGGCGAGCGGCCCGGACCTGCAGAAGCGCAATATCGTGCAGCGCCTGGGGCTGGTGCTGGAGTTGAAGGTTTAAGTCTTCGCCACGCGACGACCGCGGCGGATCGACACCAAGCCGAAGATCGCGGCGATCCAGAGCGTCATCAGTTCCGTGATCAAGGCAACGACGTGCTTTGCGTTGTGCACAAGCAGCGTGGTCGCGGTGAGATCGTGCTGGGGATCGCGCGGATTGGCAAACGCGATCAGCAGAAAGCACGAGGTCTCGGCCCAATCGAGCGCCGCCAGGATCAACGGAAAGAACAGAAGCCCGCGGCCCATCGAACGCTCGAGGAGTGGGCTGTTCGCGCGGTCCGCCATCCAGCACCAGACGAGGGCCAAGCCGAACGCATAGTTGGCGGCGAAGAGGTAATCGACGGAGGCGTATTGGAGGTAGCCGAGCTGAATGCCGGGACTGAACGCACCGCGCTGAATCGCCATCATCGTGGCGGTCAGCGGGAATTGGAGGTTCATGGGCGGGAAGCCCGACGCCACCGCGCGATAGGCCGGCGTGAAGATCAGCATTTGCGCAAGCCACAGCATTCCACCGAAGACGAGGAAGAACAGCACATTGCGATTTGTGGCCAGGCGGCGGAACATCGCTTCACGCCACCTTGAGGATGACTTTGCCGAAGTGCCGGCGGTCGTCGACCATCTGGTGCGCGCGCACGACCTCAGACAGCGGCAGCACCGTATCCACCACGGCTTTGAACTTGCCGGCGGCAAACAGCGGCAGCGCCTGGGCGATGAAGGTGGGCACCGTGACCGGCAGATACTGCGGGCTGGTGGAGATGCTCATGCCGTTGAGCGAGATGTTGCGCTCGCCGATGCCGAGATCGAAACAGACCTGGCGGCCGCCGGTGGAGCCGTACATGACGATCTTGCCGCCGTTACCCATGGCGGCGATGAGGCTGGCGGCGGTTTCCTCGCCGATGGTCATGAGGCCGATGTCGATGCCAGCCCCCGCCGTATCCGCCTTCACGCGCGCGGCGATATCGTCTGTCTTGTAGTTGTAGACCGCGTCGGCGCCGGCGGCTTTGGCTTTGGCGAGTTTGTCGTCGCGGCTGGCGGAGCCTGCCACCCAGCAGCCGCGATGCTTGGCGATCTGTAGCGCCGCGGACCCGACGGAGGAGGCGACCGCCTCGATTAACACGCGCTGGCCGGGCTGCGCATTCGCGACCGTGACAAGCGCATGCCATGCGGTGTGCCAGCCGACCGGGATGGCGGCGCCTTCCTCGAAGCTGAGATTATCCGGCAGCGGCATGAGCAAGCGGGCGTCGAACAGCACTTTCTCCGCGTGGCTGCCGCGGGCGCGGCCGAACACGCGCTGGCCGGGCGCGAATGACGTCACGCCCTCGCCGACTTTCTCCACGATGCCGGCGGATTCCATGCCCATGACGAAGGGCAGCGGCTGGCCGGTGTAAGTGCCGGCGCGCATGCGCGTCTCGGCGAAGTTGATACCGGAGGCTTTCACCGCCACCAGCACCTGACCGGGGCCCGGCACCGGGTCCGGCAGGTCTTCCCACTGCATCACTTCGGGTCCGCCGAAGCGATGCACATTCCAGGCTTTCATGGCCGTGCTTTCAAGTGTGCGTCATCCCAGCTTTAGCGGAGCGACGCAGGGAAGCATAGCCCCTGGCGGAGCGGTGGAGCCGTTCCTATCTGACCTTTCATGCCGCTCGATATGCCCCACGAAAGCCAAGGCGATCCCGAACTTCTGGACGCCTACAGCCATGCGTTGACGTCAGCCGTCGAAAAGGTGGCGCCGGCCGTGGCTCAGTTGCGCGTGACGCCAAAGAAACCGGCGAAGAATGGAGAACCCAGTGACCGCGGAGGTACCGGCTCGGGGTTCCTGTTCACGCCGGACGGCTACATGATCACCAACAGCCATGTGGCCAACCCGCACGGGGCCGGCGCTGCCGCGATCCAGGCGGCGTTCCCGGACGGCAGCGAATTCCCGGCCTATCTGGTCGGCGACGATCCGGATACGGACCTTGCCGTCATCCAAGTGCATGGCCGCCCGGACACCGCGCACTTCCCGGCGCTGCCGATTGCGGACTCGAGCAAGCTCAAGGTCGGCCAGATCGCCATCGCGGTGGGCAATCCGCTGGGCTTCGAATGCAGCGTGACGTCGGGCGTGGTGAGCGCGCTCGGCCGATCCTTGCGCGCGCAATCGGGCCGTCAGATCGAGGACGTGCTGCAGACCGATGCGGCGCTGAACCCGGGCAACTCCGGCGGGCCGCTGGTGGATTCCACGGGCCGCGTGATCGGCGTGAACACCGCGACCATCCTGGGCGCGCAAGGGCTGTGCTTTGCCATCGCGTCCAACACGGCGCTGTTCGTGACGACGGAAATCCTGCGCCATGGACAAGTGCGCCGCAGCCATCTCGGCGTGGCGGCGCAGACGGTCGCGTTGCCGCGACGCATTGCGCGGGCGCTCGGACGGACCGCGGAGAGCGGCGCACGCGTGTTCACCGTGCAGGGCGACAGCCCGGCGGCGAAGGCGGGCTTCATGAACGGCGATTTGCTGCTGAGCTTCGACGGCATCGAAGTGACCGGGGTTGATCACCTGCATCGCCTGCTGAGCGCCGACACCATCGGCCGCGCGGTGACGCTGACGGTGCTGCGCCACGGCAAGGTGGTGACACTGGGCGCGGCGCTGACGGCGCGGCCGAAAGGCTAAGCCAGCATCTTCGTGCTGTGGCCGAGTTCGGCCATGGTGCTGGCGGAGAGCGGGGCGCTGAGGCTGGCGACGAGGCTGTCGATCAGGACGCTGACCAGCATCGGCATTTCCACTTTCTCATCCGTCACCGGCGAGATCAGCATGCGCTCGCGGTTGGCGAGCGCGGTGATGGCGGTGAGGATCATCAGGCCGAAGCGCGCTTCGAACACGCGATAGGGAATTTCGCTCAACTGCGCTGCGGCGAGCTTGGAGCAGCGCTGCAACGCTTCGGCGTTCTTGCTGCGCACAAGCTTCGCCAGGTCGTGCACGGGGTGGCCGCCAAGCTGGGCGAGCACCTGGATGTAGTTGGCGCCGCCGGCGGTCTGCTCGATCTCTTCCACCATTGGCAGCACCATCACTTCGACCAGGTCGCGCAGGCCCGGCGTGCCACGGGCTTCGATCGCGGCCAGGCGCTCCATGCGGCGCAGGTTCACGCGCGCAAGGCGGTAGGACGACACGGCCTCGATCAGGGCCTCCTTGGAACCGAAGTGATAGTGGGCGGCAGAGGCATTGCGCTGGCCGGCGGCGGCGTTCACTTGCCGCAGGGAGACCGCATCCAGGCCCTCGCGGGCGAACATGGCTTCGGCGGCGAGGATGAGCCGCTCGCGGGTGGCCCCACTGCGGTCAGGCGCGTCGGAAGCCAGGGGAGTGGGCGGCAAATTGTCTTGCATGGATTAATTCACTTAGATTATATCGGTAATTAAATCAATCGAATTAAGGCGGGTCGCATGTACATCAATTTCTGGCACGCCCTGGAATTGGCGACGAACGTTACGGATAAGCCTCTGAAAGTCGAGGTCCTCGGCCAGCCGCTGGTGCTTTTCCGCGACTCCAAGGGCCAACCCCATGCCCTCAGCAACACCTGCACCCACCGCGGCGGATCGCTCGCCGGCGGGAAGGTAAACGGCGATTGCGTTGCATGTCCCTACCACGGCTGGGAGTTCAACGGCGACGGCCAGTGCACGAAGATTCCGTCCCTTGGTCGCGAGGGGAAGATCCCGCCGCGCACGCGGATCGACGCCTATCCGGTGCAGGAACGCTGCGGACTGATCTTCGCGTTCCTGGGCGACCTGCCCGAAGCCGAGCGGCCGCCCCTGCAGGCCATCCCGGAAGAAGGCCAGGAAGGCTGGCGCTACACCGTTCACACCTGGGACGTGGCCTGCAACTACGAGCGCGGCGTCGAGAATGCGATGGACCCGGCGCACAACGAGTTCGTACATCCGACCCACGGCTTCTCGGGCGAGCGCGACGACTACAAGACGCCGGATATCGAACTGACGCGCACGGACTGGGGTGCGGGCTTCATGGCGACATTCTTCGCGCCCAGTCTGCCGGACCCGAAGATGAAGCACCTCAAGCCCGAGATCGGCACAATGCGCGCCGGCTCCGGCCATCACGGCCCGAACGCGATGTGGACCTACATCCACTTCACCGAGACCAGCATGTTGCATCAGTACCTGTGGGAAACGCCGCTCGACGACAGCCACACGCGCGTGTTCCTGATCAATTACCGCAATCATCTGCTCGACCCGGCGCTGGATGCGAAGATCGGCGAACGCAACATGGTGGTGGCGAGCCAGGACGTGGCGGTGCTGGAGGCGATCGAGCCGACCATCACGCCCAACGACATGACGCACGAGAACATGACGGTGGCGGACAAGGCGATCGTCGCATATCGCGAGGCGCTGAAGGGGTGGGACGCGAAGGGCTGGCGGATCGACAGCCAAGCGGTCGTGCGCAACAAGGGCCGCGTGGCGTATGCCATTCCCTCGCCCGGACGGCGGAACCACAAAAGCTGGGCGCTGGATGCGGTGCCGCTGGTGACGGGTGCGCAGAGCGCGCAGGCGGCTGCGGAGTAGTTTCTGCATTTTCGTCATTCCGGCGAACGCCGGGGTGACAACCGTAGTGGTTTAGATCTCCCCACCCACCCTGATAATCCCGCGCCCGAGCAGCGTGCGGGCTTCGTGGGCGCGGTGCAGGTCGGCGACTTTTTCGAGGGGCACGGGTTGCGCGATCGGGAACTTCCATGCGCCGCTTTGCAGTTTCGGGATGATCTCCGCCAGCTCCGCGCCTTTGGTGAGGGCAATGCCGTCCTGCACGACGAAGCCGCGCACGCCGAGCGATCCACCGATGAGCGTCGGGATATTGATTGGCGGGGCCGCGCCGTTCATTGCGCCGATGAACACCACCTGACCGAGCGGCGCGAGCGCCTGAAGATTCTTCAGCGCGTCTTCGCCCTCGTTACCGTCGAAGATGAAGTTGGCACCGCGGCCGCCCGTGAAGTCCTTCACCTTCTTCGGCCATTCCTTGTCGGCGCGATAGTCGAGCCACAGGTCGGCCTGGGCCTGCTGCTTGCCCCAGGCGATCTTTTCGGGACTGCCGACAAGCGCCACGACCTTGCAGCCCATCTCCTTGCCGATCTGCACCAACATGAGGCCGACCGCGCCGGCAGCGGCGTGAACGACGATGACGTCGCCCGCGCGCGCACGGGCAACGGTATTGAGGAGCTGCCACGCGGTCTGCGCTGAGCTGACAGAGACCGTGCCGAGTTTCCAGTCGAAGCCTTCGGGGATGACGCGCGCCTGTTCCGCCGCGCCGACGGCATAGTCCGCATAACCGCCGAAGCCGCCCATGGTGACGCGCTCGCCGATGCGCTTCTTGTCGACACCTTCGCCCACCTTGGTAATGCGGCCGCTGAAATTGTTGCCCATGATGAAGGGCAGCGGCGGGTGGAAGCGGAACTCACCGGAGCGGATCAGAGAGTCTGTCGGCGAGAGACCTGCGTAGGCGACACGCACCTGCACTTGGCCGGCTTTCGGTTCCGGCACCGGGATGCGCGTGACCTTGAGGACCTCAGGACCGCCGAATTTTTCCAGCACCACCGCGCGCATGGTTTTGGGCTGCGCCGCGGCGACGCCGGTCGCGGCGACGACGGCGGCGCTCGAAAGGAGTCCACCGAAGCTGCGACGCGAGATGTGAGTGGTCATTCTAAATCTCGCCGCCGACGCTGATGATGCCGCGGCCGAGGATGGTGCGGGCTTCGTGGGCGCGATGGAGATCGGCGACCTGTTCCAGCGCCGCCGGATTGGCGATTGGGAACGTCCACGCGCCGCTTTCGAGCTTCGGGATGATCTCCTTGAATTCGGCACCCTTGGTCAGCGCCATGCCGTGCGGCACTTGGAAGCCGCGGATCCCGAACGAACCGACAATCAACTGCGGGATCTTCACCTCGGGCGCAGGACCGGCCATCGCGCCGATGAAGACCACCTGGCCGAGCTGCGCGACGGCTTCGAAATTCTTCGGCGTGTCCGGCCCCTGATTGCCGTCGAAGATGAAGTCGGCACCGCGACCGGCGGTGAATTCTTTCACCTTCTTCGGCCATTCCTTGTCGGCGCGATAGTCGAGCCACAGATCGGCGTCCGCATGCTGCCGGGCCCAGGCGATTTTTTCGGCGCTGCCGACGAGGCCAATGACTTTGCAGCCGATCTCCTTGCCGAGTTGCACGAGCATCAGGCCGACGGCACCCGCTGCGGCATGAACGACGATCACCTGGCCGGCTTCCGCCTTCGCCACGGTGTGCAGCAGGTGCCATGCCGACGCGGTGGGACCGACCGCCACGGTACCGAGCTGCCAGCTGAATCCATCGCGCATGGGGGCCGCAGCTTCGGCGCTGGGGGTCGTGAATTCGGCGTAGCCGCCCCATTGACCGTTCACGGTGACGCGTTGGCCAACGCGGGCGGCATCAACCCCCTCACCGACCTTGGTGATACGGCCGCTATAGCTGTTGCCGAGAATGAATGGCAGCGGCGGATGGAAGCGAAACGCGCCAGCGCGCACCAGCGCGTCCATCGGATACATCGCGGCGTAGGCGACTTGCACCTGCACCTGGCCCGGCTTCGGCTCGGGGACGGGCACATCCGTGACCGCGAGCACGTCGGGCCCGCCCTGTTTCTCCAGCACGATTGCGCGCATGGTCGCCTCCATCCTCGGAAGCAACCGGCATAGGGGAAGCACCCGGCGCGGTCAATCAGACCGGCGGTTGTGCTTCGTAGGGCGGTATTCGGATGCGGTTAAGCGCGGCGGGTGGAGACGACGCAGAGCACAACGCCGGCGACCAGCAACGCCACGCCGGCCGCGTCGGAAAGGCCGATGCTGTGCTGCTTATCGGCGGTCGCTTGGATCGGGCCGAGATCGAGGACCTTCTCCTTGGTCGTGAAATCGATGCGGCCGCCGAACAGGCCGATCGCGCCGAGGACGATCAGCACGACACCGATAATCATTGTGGACTTCATGAGAACCTCGTTACGAAGCGGTCTGTGTTGGAGTAACGTCGGCTACCCGGAAAAGTCGCAAAACCAGTGTGTATTTATGTTCGGTGCGCTTCCGCAGTAAGATTAGGACCCATGCCCGAGACCCTGCCCACGGCGCCCAACGACACCCCCGTCTCCGACGCGTGGCAACAGCGCGTGGCGGGCACCATGATCAATCCGGCAACCCTGCTCGCGACCGACTACCTCAATCACTTCAATGAAGTGATCATGACCATCGACATGGTTCCGGACATGCCGGAGCTGCTGGAAGATGTGAAGGGCTGGCGCTTGCGGTCCTATGCCGAGCATTTCAAGGCCAGCGGGTTCGACTATGGCGCTCTCGCCGCCGAGGCCTACGAATACGCGCCGCCCACCACCAAGCGCGCCTTCGAGGCGACGGTGATGCAGATGTGCGCGGTCATCCAACTGGCGCTGAAACGGCTACAAGCGAGCCTTGCGCTCAACGACATCGATGAAGTGCGCCGGACGGCGAAAGCGGCGGCGTCGACGTTGACCGCCCTGTGCGGCACCGCCAACGGCATCATCGCCGGGGCGCGCGAGACCATGCAGCAGAGCGAGATCGATCGGCTGCTCTCGACCGGGTCTACAACTTAAGCGCACCGGGATTCATGAGGCCCTTCGGGTCCACCAGCGCTTTCACGCGCTTGAGGAAGTCCCACGCGGCCGGCAGACGACTGCGATCATAGAAGTAGAACTTGCCGATCTGGAAGCTGACCGCGCCCTTGGCGGCGAACAATTCCGCGAGCGCGGTGCGCATTTCCAGCACGGTGGCGCGCGCGGCCTCGTTGGCCGGATGCGTCGGCAGGCGGGCGAGATGTTCCGGCCGCATGGTTTTGTCGTACATGGCGAGCCGCGCATCGGGCCAGAAGAACACCGGCTCGATCAGGAAGCCGTAGTTGCCGACGGTGACGAGGAGGAAACCAGTGCGGATGTTCTGCGCGGTGGTGCGATCCTTGTAGCGCTCGTAAAGGTCCTGCACGGCCGCGACGATATCGACCGCCCCGCTGAGCGGCACGATGCAGTGCACGGGAATCCACCGCTCGCCCTTCGGGCCGAGGATGGAATCCGGCGGCACCCACGGCTGAGCATGGATGATGCGCGTGATCGAGGCCGGCAAGGTGCGGCCGCCAGCGGCTTTGCAGATGTGCTTCGCCGTTTTGGTGAGGGCGGCGACGCCGGCTTCGGTTTTGTCCTCGATGGCGCAGTGGATGGTGAAGAGCGCGGCCTTGAGATAGTTGCGCCCGGCGAGCGCGATGCGCAGGCCATCGACGATGCCGCCGTTCTGGATCACCTTGAACAAGGTGCGCAGGTCCTCGGAGAAGCTGCGCTTCGCATCCGTCACGCGCGCGGACTGCTGGCCCGCGTCGAAGCCCATGCTTTCACAGGCGATGCCCTCGCGCGCGAGGGCGCTCATCGCCTCGGCCAGTTCCGCGCCGGTCTTGAAGGCGAAAGAGATATGGCGCCGCGCGCTCGGGCGGCGGATGCAGCGTAAGGTGACCGACGTCTTGATGCCCATGGCGCCGACGTCGGCGAGGAACGGGCCCATGAGATCGGGCCCGTAGTGCTTCATGAACGGCTTGCCGCCGGCGAGGGCGTGGCTGCCGGTGGGGACGATGGTGCCGTCCGCCAGTACCACCGTGAGGCCGAGCGCCTGTTCCGCCGCGGTGCCGTAGAGGCCCGAGCCGAAGAAGATCGAGTTCTGCGACAGGGCGCCGCCGACGACGCTGAAGGTGCCTGACAGCGGACCCCAATAAGGCGTGCGCAGATTGTGTTGGGCGAGCGCGTCGTCCAGCGCCTTCCAGGTGCAGCCGACCTCGACCGTGACGTACATGTCCGCCGGGTTGATCTCGACGATGCGGTTCAGGCGGCGGGTATCGATGGTGATCGAATCCGTGCGGGTGTGCAGATAGCCGTCGGTGTAGCTGTAGCCGCCGCCGCGCGGCACCATCGCCACCCCGGCTGCATTGCAGGCCGCGGCAACGGCGGACATTTCCTCGACCGAACCCGGCGCGACCGCACCGATGGGTGTCTCAAGGCTGCGGAAGGTATCCTCCGCAAAGAACGCACGGTCAGCATCGGACGCGGCGACATTGTCAGCCCCGACGATCTGCGCCAGGCGGTCAAGCAACGGCCTATGCGCGGACGCATCTGAAGGCGGTTTCGGCGCACCGGGTGGGGCGCTCATGGGTGTGCTTGGGGGGCGGGAGTCATCGGGCATGGCGGTATTTTAGCCCCCCGTGGCGCATCGGCAATGGACTCATGTTGAGGGTTGTCGACGCGGTTGTCGGGTGGGCTAAGATGCGCCATCCCGCACCTGGAGCCCACACATGCCCGACGCCTATTCCGCTTCCTCCTTCGGGGCTTTGTCCGTGGGTTTTGGGGAACGCCCGGCCATCGTGGTGGTCGATTTCCAGGTGGGGTTCACGGACCCCGCACACGAGCTGGGCAAATCACCGTTCGTGCATCGCGCTGTCGAGCAGACGGCGAAGCTGCTGAAGGTGGCGCGGGCGAACGACATACCGGTGGCCAGCTGCCGGGTCGGCTGGGGGTCGGAGAAGGACATCGGCTATTGGAAGATCGGCGCGCTGCACCATAAGGATTGGTACTACGGCGGGGCGGCGCAGCCGATGGACCCGCGCATCTACGACCCGGCGTACGACTTCAATTTCTATAAGAATGCACCGTCGATCTTTTTCGGCACGCCGCTGATGAGCTTCCTGACCAAGCAGTGCGTGGACACCACCATCATTACCGGGTGCAACACCTCGGGCTGCGTACGCGCGTCGATCGTCGATGCGTTCTCCTATGGCTTCCGGGTGATCGCGGTGGAGGATTGCTGCGGCGACGTGGAGCCGGGGCCGCACAATTCCAATCTGCAGGATTGCGGGCGGCGGTATTGTGACGTGGTAAATTCATCCGCCGTGATCGACTATCTCGATAAGATCGGCGCCTCGAAAAAATCCGCAGCGGAGTAGAACGCATGTCCGGCAATCGCCATATCGTCTGTTACCATTCGCCCATGACGCGTTCGACCGGCACGGTGGTGCTGTTGGAGGAACTGAAGGCCGACTATGAGCTGAAGGTGCTCAACATGAAGGCCAACGAGCAGCGCGGGGCGGCGTACCTGGCGGTGAACCCGTTGGGCAAGGTGCCGGCGATCACCCACAACGGCGCGCTGATCACGGAACAGGGCGCGATCTACGCCTATCTCGGCGATCTGTACCCGGAAGCGGGCATGACGCCGGTGATCGGCGATCCGCTGCGCGGGCCGTACCTGCGCTGGCTGTTCTTCTATGGCTCCGCGTTCGAGCCGGCGATCGGGGACAGGATGAACAAGATCGTCCCGCTTGAACGCGCCTCGCCCTACGGCAGCTATGACGCGGTGATCAAGACGGTCACCGACCAACTGGCCAAAGGGCCCTACATCCTGGGCGACAAGAAGACCGTGGCCGACGTGCTGTGGTCGGTGGCGATGGGCTGGATCACCATGTTCGGCCTGGTCGAGAAGACGCCGCTGATCGACGCCTATATCAAGCGCTGCCACAGCGAAGCCAACGACAAGGTCATGGCGATGGACCAGAAGTTGAGCGCCGACCATGAGGCGGCGGTGAAGGCGAAGGGGTAAGGGGCGACTTCCCCACCCTGCATTGTCATCGCCCGGTTTATCCGGGCGATCCATGGTTCATCATGCGCATGCACGTGTTGATGAATGGATTGCCCGGATAAACCGGGCAATGACACCTGTGGATCTTGCAACGTATTCACACATCCGCCCCCGCCACTGTTCGCCTTACACAGCGCCGTGATTCTGTGCGGCGGCTATCGTCATACCCGCCGCCCGCGCGTACACTTCCCGTCATCACGGGAGGGGACCAATCATGATTTCGGTTTTCAAGCGGCCGCCATTCATCGGCCTATTCGCGTTCCTGATGGTGTTCATCCTGCAGGGGCTGGGCCACACGCAGATGGTGCTGATGGAGCGCCTGTTCGGCGACGAGCACGTGATCGCCGCGGCGATCATCATGGGCCTGGTCGGCTGCGGCGTCGTGTACTGGGGCGTGCGGCGCAGCGACAACGAGAACCTGGCGACATGGCTGGGCTTCATCGGCGGCACGCTGATCTGGGACGGATGGGTGGAATTCTCCTTCGTGTTCTATGCGCACCATTTGGCGGTGCCGCCGTTGATCGAGAACGGCGAAGTCGTCACCAAGGCGGAATACCTGCTGCTGCCGTCGTCCATCGGCGTGCTGTTCTCCACGCTCGCGTTCTTCGTCCTGAACCGCGAGACGCGCTGCAACGCGTTCCGCTGGATGCATCGCAACCTGCGCATGCCGGTGGGCCGGCCGACCCTGAATTATCAGCGCAACGTGTCGTCGATCGTCGCGATGGAGACGATCTACGTGACCTGGTTCTTCTACGTGTTCCTGCTGGTGATCTACGACAAGCGTATCCTGGGCGACGATCACCCGGCGATGTACGGCATCCTGTTCCTGTTTGTGGTGTGGTCGGTGTACCTGCTGAACCGCTTGCGCAAGTTCACCCGGGTGACCTCGGCGTTCCGCTACGGCATCCCCACCGCGATCATCGCCTACAACGTGGCGGAGATCCTGGGGCGCTGGAACGTCTATACCGACATCTGGATCGAGCCCGAAAAATACACCGGCCAGATCATCGCGTTCTTCGGCGGGCTGATTGTGGTTGCCGGGATTTTCGCGCTTTTCCCGTCCACCGACGTGCCCGATGCGGAGGGCACACCCGGTTAAGGGGAATAGGGACGTTGTTACATACTTGATACCAATTTCCAGTGGCCCATAAGGGCTCGCCCCGATAAAGTTCGTACAAGTTTGTACGACTCGGGGGGTGGACTATGGGCTTGGCTCTGCGCAGCGATGCGGCCTCAATGGCCCAGCCGATACGCCCCCGGGTCGCCCTGCGCCGGGCCCGGGTGCGAGACTCGCTGCTGGGCGTAGGCGCGCGCCTATTCGTGGCGGAAGGCGTGGAGAACGTCAGCGTCGAGGACGTGATCGCCGCCGCCGATATCGCCCGCAGCACCTTCTATACGTTCTTCACCAGCAAGCGGGACTTACTGGTGCATATCGTCGAGCCGGTGTTCACCACCGGTACGGCCACCTTCACCGCGCTCAACGGCCTGCCGCCGAAGGCCATGATGGCCGGCGTGATCGATACCTATCTGACCCTTTGGGAACGCCACGGCGATGCGCTGCTGCTGGCGACGCGGATCAGCAAGGCCGACCTGCACCTGTTCGAGAAGGCGCACCGGGCCTATGTGGAGTCGCTGAACAATGTGCTGAACGCGGTGAAGCCGTCGGGGCTGCTGCGGAATGGATCGGTGGATTACACGCGTAAGCTGATCGCCAAGTCCGCGGTGGAGATCCTGCTGGTGTACCGCAACGATCCGGACCTGCGGCGCCTGTACCGCAGCACCATGGAAGGCATGCTGCTGGCAGGGTGACCCCCCGACTGCTTGCGAGGGCCATCAAAACGGGGCACAACCGCGCAAGTCTTCCAGGACGTGTGGAGTGTGTCCGTGCCGATTGCCCGCATCAACAATCATCAGATGTACTACGAGGTTCACGGTAAAGGTGACCCGGTGCTGCTCATGGGCGGCTGGGGCACGTTTTGCCATGGCAGCGAACATCACCTGCCGCGCGGGCTGACCGACACGCATGCGGTCGCCATCATCGACTATCGCGGCATCGAGCAGTCGGATGACGAGTTGGACAAAACGCCGTCGATCGAGATGTATGCCGACGACGCCATCGGCCTGATCGAACATCTCGGCTGGGGCAAGACGCATTTCATCGGCCTGGTCGGCATGGGCGCGTGCATCAGCCAGGTGGTGGCGATCAAGCGGCCGGACCTGGTGCGCTCGATGTTGAATATGGGCGCGTGGTGCGAATGCACCGACCCGCTGTTCCTCGACCAGATGGAGATGTTCCGCTCGGTGCATCGCGATCAGGGGTGGGAGGCGTTCCAGCGCTTCGTGTGCATGATGAGTTTCGACCCGGACTACTACAACGCCAACCGGCACAAATTGCTTGGGCCCGACGGTCCGTGGCGCGAGCTGCGCGGCAAGTACGCCGTGCACGACCGCTTCCTCACCGCCTGCCTGAGCCACGACGTGAAGAAGGATCTGGCGAAGGTGACGGCGCCAAGCCTGATCGTGCACAGCCTGCAGGACATGGTCACCGGCGCACGCCTGACCAAGCCGATCGAACATGCCATCCCCGGCGCCAAGGGCATCGACCTGCCGGACGTGGCGCACGTGGTGGCGGGCAAGGAGCAGAAGATCAAGTTCGCCAAGCTGGTGCATGACTGGCTCGCGAGCGTGTAGACCCTTATGCCGATCTTCACGATCGGACATTCGAACCATCCACTCGACACATTTCTGAAGCTGATCGGCGATGCCGGCGTGACGGCGATCGCCGATGTGCGCAGCGTGCCGCACTCGCGCCGCTTCCCGCACTTCGGGCAGAAGCGACTGATCGAAGCGCTGAAGGGCGTGGGCGTGGAATACATCTTCTTCGGCGACTCACTGGGAGGCCGGCCGACAGATGCAAGCGTGTGGCGCAATGGCCGGCCCGACTACACGCGCATGGCGCAAACGCCGCGCGTGCGCGGCGCGTTGGCGGACGTGCGCGGACGTGCGGCGAAGACGTGGCTGTGCCTGATGTGCTCCGAGAAGGAGCCGTTGGATTGCCACCGGTGCCTCATGGTCGCACGGACGTTGGCGCAAGACGGCGCGGACGTGCGTCACCTGCGCGCCGATGGCAGCGCCGAAGCCCACACCGACACGGAAGAACGGCTGCTGACCTGGGCGGGCAAACGCGAAGGTGACTTGTTGTCGGATGTCGCACAGCGGCTCGACGCGGCGTATGACATGCGCGCCGACTGGCTGTGGAAGGCCGGATCGAGCAAGGGACGGGCAAAACCGAGCGCTTAAACGCGCGGTCGTCATGCAATTTCTACGTTCTGAAATCGCCGCATCGTGGACGGATACACAAGTTAACACGGCCTTCGCTTGTGCCGCGCCGCCGCTGACATTATCTCCGCGGCATCGAAACGCCCCACTGGAGAACGCCATGAAGAATGTCATCGCCGCCCTGGTCATCGCGATGCTGCCGGCCGCCGCAGCGCCGGCTTTTGCCGCGGACAAGGCGAGCGCCGAATCCGCCCCCTCGCCCGCGGTACAGAAGGAATTGCAGAAGCTCAAAGAGGCTTACGGCTCGGGCTCCATGTCGGCGAAGGAATACAAGAAGCGCAAGGAAGAGCTGCTTGGCAGCAAGAAGTAATCTTCATAGCAGCCGCTCGGCGATCTGCACGGCATTGAGTGCCGCGCCCTTGAGCAACTGATCGCCGCAGACGAACAGCATATTGGTACAGCCGCTGGGATCGCTCAGGTCCTGGCGGATACGCCCCACGAGGATGTCTTCCTGGCCGGAGGCGTCGCGGGGCATCGGGAAATAATTCCGCACCGCGTCGTCCACCAGCCGTACCCCCGGCGCCGTTGCCATGATCGCGCGCAGCTCCGCCGGCGCCATGGGCCGTGCGGATTCGACGCTGATCGCAATCGCATGAGCGCGCAAGACCGGCACGCGCACGCAGGTCGCCGAAATCCGCAGGTCCGGCAGGCCGAAGATCTTGCGCGCCTCCTGCATCACCTTGGTCTCCTCGTCGTTGTAGCCGGTCGCCGGGTTGATGGCGGTGTTGTGGCTGAACAGGTTGAACGCATACGGATGCGGTAGCACCGCAGGCGTATGGGGTTCGTCGTCGAGATACGCGCGTGTGGCATCGCGCAGCTCCGCCATGGCCGCAGCGCCCGCGCCGGAGGCGGCCTGATAGGTGGTAATCTGTACACGCCGCAGCGGATTGACCTGATGCACCGGCCACAGCGGCGTCATGGCGATGATCGCCGCGCAATTGGGATTGGCGATGATGCCGCGATGGGTGCGGATAGCGTCGGCATTCACCTCCGGCACGACCAGCGGCACGTTCGCGTCCATGCGGAAGGCCGACGAGTTGTCGATCACCACGGCGCCGGCGGCCACGGCCAGCGGCGCATAGCGTTTAGAGATGCCGCCGCCAGCGGAGAACAAGGCGATATCGACGCCGCGGAAGCTGTTGTCGTTCAAGGCTTCGACCGTCAGGTCGCGGCCCGCGAAGGACACCGTGCGCCCGGCTGACCGCGACGACGCGAGCAAGCGCAGGTCCTTCAGCGGGAATTTCCGGCGCTGAAGGCAATCGAGAAAGGCTTCGCCGACGGCGCCGGTGGCACCGACGATTGCGACAACGGGATTTTGAAGCGGCATGGGCGTGGTCTCCGTGTTGGCCGGAGAGACGGGAGCCCTGGAAAATCAAAAGGCCCCGTCCGATCCGGCGGGGCCTGAAAGTGCGCGTTAGTGCGAAGGACTCAGCACGCGGACGATCCAGGCGCTCCGCCGAGGAGCGTCGTGGTTTTCGTAGTCCGCGTGGTTTTGGTCATACGCATGGGTCGCCTTCTACAACCGGACTGCGGGTTTTGTAAAGGGTCAGCCGCGGGCAAGCGCCTGCACCGTCGTGATCGTGCTTTGCCACATGAAGCGGGTTTCGGCGCTGTCCCCGAAGCGCATCCGGGCGGCGCGCGCGAGTTCGAGGCCGTGGCCCCATTGGCCGGTGCTGACGGCAAAGACCCAGGCGATGGCGTAGCGCGCGACCGCGTCCGCATGCACTTGCAGATGTTTGAGCGTGCGGAAGTAGCGTGCTTCCGCCGCCGTCGGGCTGAGCCCAAGCAGCTTCGCCGCCGGATCGGTCGCGGCGATGCGGGTGCCGAAAGCCTCGTGAAGGGTGTCGGACCGCACGCGCGGGAAAGCCTGCGGCTTCAGATGCGCCAGCCAGAAGCCCTGATCGACCAGCGCCTGGTGCAGCAGCGGGAACGTCTGCTCGCCCTCGTAGAATTGCAGGAACCCGGGCTCGATCTCGATGCACAGGATTGAGTCGCGCCGCGCCTGATCGAGGCCGTTGAGCACGGACAGGTCGCAGCCCTGCGCGTCGATCTTGAGCCAGTCGACGGATGCAGCGCCCGCCTCATCCATCGCCGCGGCCAGGGTGATCACCTCCACCGGCACCGTGCGCTCCACTTTGAACAGATCGGCGAACAGCCAGGCGTCGAGCACATCCGCATTCGGCCGCAGCATGCTGGAGCAGTGCGGAAAGGCGGTGAGGTGAAAGTCCGCTGTGCCGGTCTTCTCCGGGCCGGCGACGATTTTCTGCACGATGCGGTGGGACTGGAAGTGCGCGCCCAAGCGCGGGTCGAGATCGCGGCTGTCGGGATCGAAGCCGACGAACATCGACGCCTTGGAGAACGGCAGCCACGGCTCATGGACCTTGCCGGAGGCGCCCACGTCCACCAGCACCGGGGCAGCACCGGCGCGCCGGAGGAAATCGCACAGGGGCGCATCATCCACGGCTTGATTGGTCACGAAATTCCCCCGGCGAGCGACGCCTCAGTGTAGCACAAATAAAAAGGGCGGCCTTATGAGGCCGCCCTTCTTAGTCTCAATGTGCCTCGGCCTTACTCGGCGGCTTTGGCGTGATCGCCCGTGGCGCGGAACACCGGCTGGATCGGCGCCGGCAGACGGGTTTCCTTCATCGCGTTGGCCAGCGTGGTCTTGAGCGGCGGGCCGAGGTCGAACACCGGCATCTTCGCCGGCTGCTTCGCCTTGATCTCGCTGCGCAGGGACTGCGTGGCGCTTTCATCGACATCGCCGTTCGCATTCACGACGACGCCGTAGCGGCGTGCGCCGTCGGCGGTGACCAGGCCGCGCTTGACGTCGGAGGCCACGAGGTTGGCGTCGCGCTCGATCGGGTTGCCCCAGCCGCCGCCGCCCCAGGTGATGAAGGACAGGATGTCGCCCTTGTTGACCTTCACGTTGTCGCACTTGGACTGGTGCCACTCGATCGAGGTGCCGGACTTGCCGGCGCCGCTGATCTTGTAGCCGTTCTCGGACGGTTCGTAGGTAATCGCCTGACCGCCGTAGCCGCCGCGATGCAGGATCTTTACCGACCGGCCGCCGACCGTGCCGCCGTTCACGCCCCACGGATAGGTCAGCCAGCGATCGTCGTGGATCGAGACTTCACCGTCTTCCAGGAAGCAGTAATCGACGCGCAGCGCATTGCCGCCGCGGGTCTTGCCGACGCCGCCGGTGTCCGCGACCGTCTCATAGCGCTCAATGCGCAGCGGGAAGTAGGCCTCGAGATATTCCTGCGGCACGTTGGTGAACGAGGGCCACATGGAGTGACCGTCAGGACCGTCGCCGAAGGGCTTCGCGGGAATGCCGCCGAAGCCGATCTGGTAGAGCTGATACCACTCACCTTTCGAGTTGTTGCCCGAGTACATGAAGTGCGGCGAGGACGAGAAGCCCGCGGCGCACAGGAAGTCCGGGTTTTTCTGGCCGAGCAGGGCCGCGAAGGTGTCGAAGATGCGACCCAGCGCGTGCGTACGGCACGACAGAGCGGCCGGGAAGTTCGGCTTCAGCAGCGTGCCCTGCGGGATGCGCACATCGACGAGGTCGTAGAAGCCGTCGTTGAAGAGGATCTGGGGGTCGAACACCATGATCATGTAGATGCCCCAGAACATCTTCAGCATGTTCTCGTTCAAATAGAAGTTGATCGAGCCCATGGCCTGGGGATCGGTGCCGTTCCAATCCAGGACGACCTTGTGGCCTTCGCGCCACATGGTGCACTTGATCTTGTAAGGACCGTGGCCGCGGCCGTCGTCGTCGACGTAATCCTCGAACGACACCGGGGCTTCGCTGATGGCCTGATCGATCAGGTGGCCGACCGCGCGCTTGTTGCGGTCGAGTGCTGCCTGACAAGCGGCGACGAAGATTTCATCACCGAAGCGGTCGCACATTTCCTTCACGCGCTTCTCGGCGACGCGGCAGGCGGCAAGCACGGCGTTGAGGTCGGAGCGGTTCCAGGTCGGCAGACGGACCTGGTTGAGCATCACCTCGAGCAGCGTGTCCTGCAGGACGCCCTTCTTGTAGAGCTTGGTCGGCGGGGTCACGAGACCTTCCTCGAAGATCGTCGTGGCGTCCGTCGGCATGGAGCCCGGCACCTTGCCGCCGTTGTCGGTCATGTGACCGAAGTGGCAGGACCAGGCAACCAGACGGCCCGAGTAGTAGATCGGCAGGATGATCAGCCAATCGTTGGCGTGGCTGATCGCGCCTTCGACCTTGTACGGGTCGTTGGTGAAGAAGACGTCGCCCTCTTCGACCGTGCCTTCGTAGTTGGCCAGGAAGCCGCCGATGAAGGAGCCGAACTGGCCGACCACCATCTTGCCGTCCTTGTTGGCGATCAGCGGGAACGCGTCGTGCTGCTCGCGGATGCCAGGCGACATCGCCGTGCGGAACACGGTGGCGTCCATCTCGAAGCGCGCGTTGCGCAGCGCGCTTTCGATGATGTCCAGCGTGATGGGATCGACCACCGTCTTCTTATTGAACGGCTTCTTGTTGGTTTCGAGGATCTGCGCCTTTTGGGCGTTATTCGATGTATTGGACATGTGTGGTTCTCCTGTCCTGGCCGTTTACTTACGCTTGCCCTTGGCCGCTTTTTTCTTAGCGGTGGGCTTCTTAGCGACGGGCTTTTTGGCCTTGGCGGACTTTGATTTTGCGGGCTTCGCTTTGGCGGGCTTCGCTTTGGCGGCCTTCGCGGGCTTCGCGCCCGGGACCTTCGCCTTCATGCCCTTCGGCGTGATGAGGATCGAGCCGACGTGATCGACCACGCCCTGGCAATCCGGGAGGATGACCGTGGTGGAGTCGAATTCCGTCACAACCGCCGGGCCGGCGATCACGTTGCCTTCCCGCAGCTTGGAGCGATCGTAGATCTTCGCGGGCAGGCGTTTGCCGCCGCTCCAGATCGTGTGCTTCTTGTCGATGACCGCGGCGGAGGGGTTGGAGGTGCCCTTCTTCACGCGGATCGCCTTCACGTTGGGGTATTCACCCACGACCACAGCGCGCAGGTTCACGATCTCGTGCTCGGCATCGAGCGCGAAGGTGAACTGGCGGGTGTGATAGGCGTCGAAGTTCTTGCCGGCGTCCGCGAGGCCGTTCTTCTCGAAGCCGTCCACCTTGCACTGGACGGGCACGGAGAAGCCCTGGCCGGTGTAGCGCAGATCGACTTCGTAGACGGTGGTCTGTTCTTTCGCCGGGATGCCTTCTTTGGTGAGGCTTTCCGCGGCCTGCTTGGCGAGGCCCTTCAGAATGCTCGCGACTTCCTTCGAGCTGGTCTCGGAGAAGCGGCGCACGTAGGTCTTGGAGGCTTCGTTACGGGCACGCGTCGTGGCGTCGCCGTAGGCGCACAGCACGCCCGGACCCGGCGGGATGATCACCGGCCAGGAGCCGGTGAGCTTGCCCAGCGCGTTGGCGTGCAGCGGGCCGGCGCCACCGAAGGCCACCAGCGCGAAGTCGCGCGGGTCATAGCCCTGCTCGATCGACACCAGGCGCAGCGCGCCGAACATGTTCTCGTTGACGATCTTGACGATGCCTTCGGCGGCTTCTTCCACCGAGATCTTCAACGCATCGGCGACCTTCTTACAGGCCGTGCGTGCTGCCGCCACATCGAGCTTCATGCCGCCGCCGATCAGAGACGGCGGAAGGTGACCAAGGACCACGTTGGCATCCGTCACGGCCGGCTCGGTGCCGCCCTTGCCGTAGGCAGCCGGACCCGGCACCGCGCCCGCAGACTGCGGACCCACACGCAACGCACCTGTGAGCGTCGGCACGGCGGCGATCGAGCCGCCACCCGCGCCGACCGTGCGCACGTCCAGCGACGAGGCGCGGACGGTGACGTCGCCGACACGCGTTTCACGGCGCAGCTGCGGCTCGCCGTTCTCGATCAGGGCCACGTCGGTCGACGTGCCGCCCATATCGAACGTGAGCAGGTTCTTGAAGCCGGACTGACGCGACACCCACAAGGCACCGGCGACACCGCCGGCGGGGCCCGACATCATCAGCGCGACCGGCTGGTCGGAGGCGTTGCCAAACGCCATCAGGCCGCCGTCGGAGCGGAGCACCTTGTACTTCGCCTTCATCTTGGTTGCGGCGAACGTCTTCTCGAGATTACCGAGATACTTGCTGACGGTCGGGCGCACGTAGGAGTTCGCCACCGCGGTCTGGGTGCGCTCGTACTCGTACATTTCGGGCAGCACTTCGTGGCTGAGCGTGACCGGGATGCCCGGGCAGACTTCCTGGACGATCGTGCGCACGCGCTTTTCGTGATCGCCGTTCGCAAACGAATTGATCAGCGAGACGGTGATGGCCTGAACGTTGTTCGCCTTCAGCTTCTCCGCCGCGGCGCGCACGGAGGCTTCGTCGACAGCGCGCACAACGTCGCCGCGGGCGCCAATGCGCTCCTTCACTTCGACCGTGTTCTCGAGCAGCGCGAGCGGCAGCGGCTTGTTCCAGATGATCCAGCCGGCGAGGCCGCCGGGGACGAACGAGCGCGCGATCTGCAGCACTTGTTTATAGCCGTCGGTGACGATCAGGCCGACGACCGCGCCCTTGCCTTCGAGCACGGCGTTGGTTGCAACGGTGGTGCCGTGCATGAATTCGGTGATCTCGGAGGGGTCGATGCCCGCGTCCTTGCAGACTTGCAGGATGCCGTTCATCACGCCGACGGATTGGTCGGCTGGCGTCGAAGGGGTTTTCTGCCGGTACGTTTCACCGGTGGCCTCATTGATCAGGAGAAGATCTGTGAACGTCCCCCCGACGTCGCAGCCCAAGCGATATGTCATGTGTGTTCGCGTCCCTGTTTAGTCTGACTTGATGATCGGTGTGCCCGGCCCGGAAGCCTTTCGGAAGCACCCGGCCTCGCGGTTAAACCCCGCCTTTGAAGCCGCAACGGTAGACCAAAGCGGCAGCGAAAGGCGACTCCGAAAAGGGTGAAAGCGGTCGCGTCAATATCGTGAATTTTGACGGTTTGCCAGGGCATTCACGCGCGGCAACCGGTTCCTGCAGGCTTGCGCCCGCGAGCGTCCCAGCCGCGGGCGGCATCATGACATATCGCAAACGTTGATGGCGCCGCCGCCTCAGGCAGCGCGGCGGGCCACGTCCGGGAACACGCCGGCTTTGCCCAGCATGGCCGGTATCGGCTTACCCAGGTGCTCTTCCACCCATTCGGCATTGGCCATGACCTTGTTGATGTCCACGCCGGTTTCGACCCCCATGCGGTTGAGCATGTAGATCAGGTCTTCCATAGGGATATTGCCGGTGGCGCGCGGCGCGAACGGACAGCCGCCGATGCCGCCGGTGGAGGCATCGAGGAAATCCACGCCCGCCTCGACCGCGGCATAGGCGTTGGCAAGGCCGGTATTACGGGTGTTGTGCAGATGAACCCGCAGCTTGGTGTGCGGCACCGCATCCTTCACGCGTTTCACCAGTTCGGTGACGCGGCGGGGATCGGCACAACCGATAGTGTCGGCCAGGGCCACTTCGTCAGGATCGACCTCGGCGCACGCCCTGACCATGGCGACCACCCGGTCCGGATTGACCTCGCCCTCGAAAGGGCATCCAAAGGCTGCACCGACGGTGACAGACGTTTTGAAGCCTTCTTTCTTCGCCTGCGCGCCGACCTCCTGCCAGGCCTTCACGGTCTCCTCAGAGGTCATGCCCTGGTTCTTCTGGGCGAAAGTATCGGACGCTACAACCGCATACCCCACTTCATCGACCTTGGCGGCGCGGGCGCGCTCAAACCCTTTCATATTCAAGATCAGGCCGATGTAGGACGCACGGCCGTCCCGCGGCAGTTGGGACAGCACAGCTTCCGCATCCGCCATTTGCGGCACGCGCTTCGGGTTCACAAAGCTGGCCACCTCGATGCGGGTCAGGCCGGCATCGATAATTCGCGTAATGAAATCGACCTTTTCCTGTGTGGTCAGGATCTTGGGCTCGGCCTGGATGCCGTCCCGCGGACCGACTTCGACCAGAGTGACGCGCTTGGCAGACATGAGGAATTCCTATCAAACCGGGATGGGTCACTTTAGACCCCCATCCCAAGCGGTGCAAAGGCACGCATCCGGGTGGTTACGCAGTGGTGCGCGCGGTGTCGAACGGCTTGCCTGATGCGGGTGAGGCCGCTAAGTCTCGGCCCGCGCCGGCATGCCTCGTTCTGAATGAGGTAGGTTGCCCACCTGAAGGCCGCAAGGCGCTGTCAAATTCGATGCCCGGGTCGACACCGGGGACATGGCCCGCTCACAGACAAGGATCGCGAAATGAGCACGACACCGACCGGCCCGCTCAAGGGTTTGCGCATGATCGAGATGGGCCAGCTTCTGGCCGGTCCGTTCTGCGGCCAGCTGATGGGCGACTTCGGCTGCGAAGTGATCAAGATCGAACAGCCCAATGCGGGCGATCCCTTGCGCGAGTGGGGGCGCGAGAAATCCGGCGGCCGTTCCTTGTGGTGGCCGGTGGCAGCGCGCAACAAGAAATGCATCACGCTCAACGCCCGCGTGCCGGAAGGTCAGGAGATCATCAAGACGCTGGTGAAGCAGTCCGACTTCCTGCTGGAGAATTTCCGTCCCGGCACGATGGAGAAGTGGAACCTCGGTTACGAGACCCTGTCGGAGCTCAACAAGGGCATCATCATGATCCGCGTCTCGGGCTATGGGCAGACCGGCCCTTACGCGCCGAAAGCGGGCTATGCCGCCGTGGGCGAGGCGATGGGCGGTTTGCGCTATGTGGTGGGCGATCCGTCGACGCCGCCGAGCCGCGTCGGCATTTCGCTGGGCGACACGATTGCCGCCACCTACGCCTGCATGGGCGCGGTGATGGCCCTGGAACACCGCCACAACACCGGCCGCGGTCAGGTGGTGGATGCCTCGATCTATGAATCCGTGCTGCAGATGATGGAATCGCTGGTGACCGAGTACGACAAGGTCGGCCACATTCGCGAGCGCACCGGTTCGATCCTGCCGAACGTGGCGCCGTCCAACGTCTACAAGGCGAAAGACGGCGACTTCCTCATCGCCGCGAACCAAGACAGCCTGTTCACCCGCCTGTCCGAGGCGATGGGCCAACCGGAACTGGCGAAGGACCCGCGCTACAGCTCCCACACGGCGCGGGGTCAGCATCAGGCCGAGCTCGACGGCATCATCACTGAGTGGACCAAGACCAAGACGGTGGCGGAGCTGGTGGAACTCACCGACAAGGCCGGCGTGGCCAGCGGCGTGCTGTTCCGCGCGCCGGAGATGCTGAAGGATCCGCACTACAAGGCGCGCGAATCGATCATCGAGGTGCAGGACAAGGCGCTGGGCGCCCTGAAGATGCAGAGCACCTTCCCGAAGCTGTCGGAAACGCCGGGAAGCGTGCAGTGGACCGGCCCGGATCTCGGGCAGCACAACGAAGAAATCTACAAAGGTCTGCTCGGCATGGACGATGCTACGTTCACCGACTACAAAACGCGCGGCATCATCTAAGCAACGGAATTTGGAAGGTCGAAGATGACCAACAACTCAAAAGATCCGGCCCTGAATACGGATTACGCGGGCGCCGGATTCGGCGGCAGCCTCGACTTCGGCAAGAAGCCGGCGCTGCTCCATATCGATTTCGCCCGCGCCTACATCGATAAGACCTGCAGCCTGTATGCCGGCGTCGAAGAGTCCGCCGAAGCAGCGAAGGAAGTGCTGGCCGTCGCGCGCGAGGCCGGCATCCTGGTCGTGCATACCCGGGTGGAGTTCGTGCCCGGCGGCATCGACGGCGGGGTGTTCTTCCGCAAGGTACCGGCGCTGCGCAACTTCGAGCGCGGCAGCAAGTACGGCGAATTCGTGCACGGCCTGGAGCCGCTGCCGCATGAGCCCGTGATCACCAAGCAGTACGCGTCGGCCTACAGCGGCACCAACCTGAACGCCACCCTGACCGCGGCCGGCATCGACACGGTGCTGCATGCGGGCTGGAGCACATCGGGCTGCGTCCGCGCCTCCGCCCTTGACTCGTGTCAAAACGGATTCATCCCGATCGTGATACGCGAAGCGGTCGGCGACCGCCACCAGGCGCCGCACGACGCCAACCTGTTCGACCTGCAGGCGAAGTACGCGGAAGTGAAGTCGAAGGCCGACGTGATCGCCTACCTGAAGAACCTGAGGAAAGTGAACTGACCATGGCTGCACCCGTCATCAAGTTGCCGCGCCGCGCCAAGGGCAAGCGCCCGCAGTTTTTCGAGGACCCGGCGATCGACCAGATGATGACCTTCATCCTCGAACTCGCGACCGAAGTGTCGGTGGTGTACGACCGCCTCGATACGATGGAGCGCCTGCTCGACAACAAGGGCACCATCAGCCGCGCCGATGTCGAGGCGTATCGCCCCGACGAGAAGATCGAAGCGGAGCGCATGGCGCGTCGCGATGCTTACTTGAAGCGCGTGTTCCGCATGCACGGCGAAGACACACCTTCATCCGACAGCGGCGCATAAAGCCCGCCCATGGCGGCAAATCCTCTCGACGCCCTCGTCCGCCACGTCGCGACGACCGTCTATGATGATCTGCCGCCGGCCGTGGTTGCCGCGGCCAAGACGTTCATCCTCGACACATTCACCTGCGGCATCGCCGGTTCGTCCGGACCGGGCACGGACCGCATCCTCGCCGCCGCGCAAAGCTGGGGCGACGGCGACGCGGCAACGGCATGGGGCCACGGCAAGCGCCTGCCCGCGCCGAGTGCGGCGTTGCTGAACGCTTATCAAGTGCACTGCCTCGAGTTCGACTGCGTGCACGAAGGCAGCGTGCTGCACCCCATGACGGCAATGCTGCCGGCGGCCATCGCGGAAGCGCAGCGGCAGAGCCGCGCCGGCCGGCGCATCTCCGGGCGCGACCTGATTGCCGCCGTCGCCGTCGGCGTGGACGTGGTGTGCAACATCGGCCTGTCAGCGAAAGGCGCGATGCGATTCTTCCGCACCGGCAGTATCGGCGGCTTCGGCGCCACGGCGGTGGCGGCAAAGCTGCGCGGATTCAGTGCGGAATACATCGCGGCTGCCCTTGGCATTATGTACGGCCAGACGTCGGGCACCATGCAAACCCATGTCGAAGGGTCGCCGCTGTTGGGCGTGCAAGTGGGCTTCAACGCCCGCGGCGCTCTATGCGCGGTCGATCTCGCTGCGGCAGAAATCGACGGCCCGCGCAACATCATCACCGGGCCGTGGGGCTACCTGCCGCTGTTCGAGGGCGAACACACCATCGACGCGACATGGGCGTCGTGGGGCAAGACTTGGCGCTTGCTGGAGATGGGGCACAAACCGTTCCCGTCCGGGCGGCCGACGCATTACGTCATCGAGGCGCTGCAGGAATTGCAGGCGGAATTGCGCTTCACCGCGAGCGATGTCGCGGGCGTGCACGTGCGCTTGCCGCCGCTGTCCTACGCGGTGGTGGGACGCCCCGACATTCCGGCACCCAACCCGACGTACGCCAAACTGTGCGTGCCGTTCATCTGCGCGACCGTGTTGCGGCGCGGCGGGCTTGCCACCAGCGACTTCGCGCCGGAGGCACTGATCGACCCGGAGACGCACCGCATCGCCGCACGGGTCACGGTGGAAGAGGACAAGGCCGGCGACGCGACCGCCTTCGGACCGCAGACCGTGACGGTCACGCTGAACGATGGCCGCAGCGGCCGCCGCGAAATCGCGTTTGCCATCGGTGACCCGCGCCATCCGCTGCCGCGCGCGAAACAACTGGAGAAATTCTGGTGGGCCTGGGAGAGCGCGGCCGTACCGCCGCCGCGGGCCGCCGGCGAACGCTTCCTCGCGCAGATCGACGCCCTGGAGACCCTGCCGGATGTGACGGTTCTGGTGGATACGATGACCGTCTAGTGATCGGATACAACGCACCCGCGGGGCTTGCTTGTCTGGCCGCCGCGGGACTGGTTCAATCCTGCGACTGTCTTTTATGGAGACACCGCCATGCTGCAGCAAGCGATGCACGACCTGTTCCCGAAGCCCAATCACGACGAGGCGGCGCGGCAGGAGTTCGTGAACGACTTCCGCGTGCATCTCGCCGCCAAGGTGTTCCCCGGCAACTTCGGCGCGTACTTCGGCCGTGTGCTGCCGGCGTTCGCAAAAACCAACGGTCGCGAACCGAAGGACCGGCACGAAGTGCGCAAGGTCATGACGCAGGATCCGTACTATCAGATGTGGAGCCTGATGCAGCGCTCCAGTCAGGAGATGATCTGGGATTCCGTGATCGATACGGTGGAACGCACCCTGCCGGACTTGCAGGCCAAGGCGAAAACGGCGAAAGGCAAAGGCACACTGACGCTCGATCCGGCCGTGGAGATCCCGCGCTATCACACCGGAGCCGACATCCATCTCCAGCCCGGCGCGTATCACACCGATTCTGTGCCCGATGACATTGCGCAAGGCGCGGTGTACGAGCGCGGCACCTTCCTCTACGCCATGGGCGGCATGGGGCCGGAGAACGACGGCCTTGGGCGTATCCTCCACAAGTTCTTCCGCAAGGAATGGCCGAACCGGAAGATCGGAAAGGTGGTGGACATGGGCACCACCATCGGCCTGGGCATCGTGTACTGGGCCCAAAAGGAGCCCGACGGCGAATTCCACGCCATCGACGTGGCAGCCCCCGTGCTGCGCTACGGCCATGTTCGCGCGAAAGCCTTAGGCGCTGCCGTGCACTTCAGTCAGCAGAACGCGGAGAAGACCAACTTTGCCGACAACAGCGTCGACTTGGTCATCTCGCACATCCTGCTCCACGAGACTTCGCGCAATGCGATCCAGAACATCTTCAACGAGTGCCACCGCATCCTGAAGCCGGGTGGATTGATGCTGCACCTCGACCTGCCCCAAGCCGGCGCGCAATCGCCGCTGGAGGGCTTCCTGTGGGAGTGGGAGGTGTACAACAACAACGAACACTTCTATGGGCAGCTGCGCGAACTGGACGTGAGCGAGGTGGCGGCCAAGGCCGGCTTCGACAAGGCCAAGTTCAAGATTCATCAGGTCGACAGCACCTGGGCGGACGGGCAGACTCCCTACTCCGATTCCAATTTCACCTTCCCTGTCTACGCCGCGGAAAAATAGGACCCACCCCATGGCCGATGCCCCGAAGAAACCCGTGAAGCTGCCCCGCACCGCCAAGGGCAAGAAGCCGATCTACTTCGATTCCGTGACCGACAAGCTGCTGTCCATGGTGCTGACGCTCATGGGCGAGCTGTCCGTCACCCGCGACCGCCTGGATACGGTGGAGCGCCTGATCGAGAAACATGCGTTGTTCAAGCAGGACGACATCGAGACCTATGAGCTGACCGATGCGGTCAACCAGATCCGCACCGAACGGCGGGCGGCGTACATCGCCCGTGTGCTGAAAAGCGTGCAGGACGAGCTGGAGAGCCTGCAGCAGCAGGGCGAGAGCACGAATACCGAGGTGAAACCCTAGCCGCGGGGCCGCCGCAGGGGGGGGCCGGTCCATGGCCGTGGGCCGACTTTAAAAAAGAGTCGAAGCTGCCCGCTTGTCCGGCTATACGGGCGGCCCCTTCGCTTGGAACCGGACAATGGCTGGGCCCCAAGACCCAAGAGAGAAGCGCACCGAAACCCGCGCGGATTATAAGCACTTCCTCCGCATCCCGACGCGGTGGTTCGATAACGACGTGTACCAGCACGTCAACAACACCGTGTACTATGCGTTCTTCGACACGGTCATCAACGAGTACCTGATCCGCGAGGCCGGGCTGGACTTCGCCCATGGCGAGATCGTCGGGCTCGCCATCGAAACCCATTGCGAGTTCAAGAAATCGGTCGCGTTCCCGCAAGCGGTGGACGCAGGCCTGCGGGTCGGCAAGCTGGGCAATTCGTCCGTGCGCTACGAGGTCGGCCTGTTCATCGAGGGCGACAGCGAATGCGCCGCCTCGGGACATTTCGTGCACGTGTTCGTCACGCGCCCCGGCAACCGCCCCACCCCCATCCCTGCGCGCATGCGCGAAGCCATGAGCCGCATTCTGGCGGCATAAGGAGAAACTATGAGCGAGCTACGCAAGAAATTCCGCGACATGATGAACAAGCCCGGCATGATCGTTGTGCCCGGCGCCAGCTCACCGCTGGACGTGCGCCTGGCCGAACAGGCCGGTTTCGATGCGGTGTACATGAGCGGCTACGCCGCCGCCTGCGTGCGCTGGGGTGTGCCGGACGTGGGCCTTGTCGGCTATGCGGAGTTGGAAGAAACCGTGCGCGCCATGCGCAGCGTGTCCAACATCCCGATGGTGGTGGACATCGACACCGGCTACGGCGACATCGCCAATGTGAAGCGCACGGTCGAGGGCATGGAATTCCTGGGCGTCGCGGCGGTGCAGCTTGAAGATCAGGTGTGGCCGAAGAAGTGCGGCCACATGCACGGCAAGTTCGTCGAGCCGCGCGACGTCGCCGTGCGCAAGGTCAAGGCGGCCGTGGCGGCGCGCAAGGACCCAAACCTCGTGATCATCGCCCGCACGGACGCGCGCGGGCCGCACGGCATGGAAGAAGCGATCTGGCGGGCGAAGGCGTTTCGCGATGCCGGCGCCGACATGACCTTTTTCGACGGACCCCAATCGCTCGACGAGATGAAGCAGGCCTGCGCGCTCAACATCGGTCCGCAGATGGCCAACATGTCCGAGACCGGCCTGTCGCCGACGCTGTCGGCAAAGGAACTGGAGGAGATGGGCTTCAAGCTGACGATCTGGCCGTCGACGAGCGCGCGTATCATCGTGAAGCAGGTGTCGGAATTCTTCGCGCACCTGAAGAAGACCGGCGATTCCCGCCCGTGGATGGATCGGATGGCTTCCCTGGCCGAGACCAACACCAAGTTGGGCCTCGACGATGTGAAGGCGTTCGAGACCAAGATCACCGGCTAGGCCGCGCGCCCATGACCACCACGGCGGATCTGGTTGCAAAGGCGGCGGCGCTGGGCCCGAAGTTGGTCGCGCGACGCAAGAAGGCTGCGGAACTGCGCCGCATGCCGGACGAGACCATGGCCGACCTGGTGGACAGTGGCGTGCTGCGCGCCTGCCTGCCCAAGCGCTGGGGCGGGTTCGAACTGCCGTTCGGGGCGCATACCGATATCGCCATGGAGCTTGCGCGCCATGACGGCTCCGCCGGGTGGGTGGCGGGCATCATCGGCAGCCATAACTGGTGGATGGGCAAGTTCGCCGTCGCGACCCAGGAAGAAGTCCTCACCGACAATCCGGACGCGCTGATCGCCGCTGCGTTCGCCTCCAATCCCGGCAGCAAGGCCGTGGCGGTCGACGGCGGCTATCGCGTCACGGGCGAATGGATGTGGACCAGCGGCGTGCATCACTGCGGCTGGTGCGCGCTGATGACGCCGATGCCGAAGCCGGACGGGCCGCCGGACCTGCTGATGATCATGTTCAAGCAAGGTCAATACAGCATCAAGGACGTGTGGAACGTGCCGGGCATGAAGTCCACCGGCAGCAACAACATCATCGTCGACGACGTGTTCGTACCGACGGCGCGCGTCACGCGGGTCGCGGCATTGAACAGCAAGACCTCGCCGGGCCAGACGCTCAACCCGGGCTGGACCTACAAGCTGCCGATGTTGGAAGTGTTCGCCTATTCCGTCGCCGGGCCGACGCTGGGGTGCGCGCGCGGCGCGCTGGACAGCTTCATCGCGCAGATGGGCAGCCGTACGGCGTTGGACGGCAGCAAAGTCGCGGACTACCAGGCGCTGCAAATGCGCGTGGCGGAGAGCGCCGCCGAGATCGACGCGGCACACGCGCTGTATCGCGCCGACCTGGATTACATGAACAGTGTGGCCGCGGCGGACGGCGACCTGACCTACATGGAAACCCAGCGCTTCAAACGCAACTGCGCCTATATCGCCAACCTGTCGCGGCGCTCTGGCCTGCGGTTGATTGAGGCCATGGGCGCGGTGGGCGTGGACGATGGCAATCCAGTGCAGATGATGTTCGCGGACACGTTGGCGGGTGCGGCGCACCGGGCGTTGAGCTGGGACGTGGCCGGTTCGAACTATGCCAAAGCGGCCCTGGGCATCGGCGGCGGTCCGGACGAAGAGCTCAAGAAGCGCCAAGCCGCGGCCGCCGCGGCTCTCAAGACGTAGATTCCAGCGTATCGGCGGCCTTTAGCAGCGCTTCCATATGGGCGTCCGCGATGCCGAGTTCGTGCAGGTGCTGCACGAGATTGCGCAGGTATTCCAGGCTGCGCCCTTCGCTGCCCTTGCCTTGCAGGATGTGACGCACTTTGTCCGCATCGCTCCAATCGCCGACGAATTGTTCGTGGGCGGTGTCGGCGAGATACACCCGCGCGACGGCGGTGCGGCCCGCGGCCAGTGAGATCGGCAGATGCCGCGGGATATAGATATCGGTGATGAGTTCGCGCGCATCGAGATATTCCAGCGCGTGATCCGCATCGACCGCCGCGATGCGATAGGCGCGGCCGCTGCAATCCCCACCGCCGCTGGGCCCGGCCATCAGTCCGCACACCAGGCCCGGCACGTCGTGGGTGCCGCGGTAGTGGAACGACAGCAGGCACATGTCGCGGCGATAGCCGGGCAGCCGCGCCGGGCTGGTCTCGACGAAGGCGAATCCCGGCCGCCACATCAGCGAGCCGTAGCCGAACACCCACAGATCGTTCACATCCAGCGGCGGATCGCCGTCGGGCACGGGCGCGGGGACGTAAGGCTTGCCGCTGACGTCGGGCGATGGGATCGAAGCGCTCATGGCGTGGTTTTAGCGCCGTGTTAGGGTCGATGCCACGATGAACACAAACCCGACGCACACAAAGTGGATCACGCGCGGCGGCATCGCGGTGGCGGTGCTGGCGGGAGCATATGTTGCGGCGTGGTTCGCCACGGCGAAGGTCGTACGCGACGGCACGCGCGCGTGGCTGGCGCAGCAGCAAGGCGGCGGCCTGACCATCGCCACCGGGGAGTGGCAGACGGCGGGTTTTCCGGGACGCATCGTCATCACCGTGCCGGATGTGGTCGCGACCACGCCGGTGAGCGCCGGTGGATGGGAATTTCGATCGCCGCGCGTGGTGATCAGCACCGCGGCGCTCGGGTTTCACCGTCTCACCGTCGACGTGGCCGGCACCCATACGCTGGCGTATGGCGACGCGCCAAGGACGGCGCTGCTTATCGCCGCCGAAGACGCGCGCGCCGTGATTGGCTTGGCCTGGGGCGGACGCTTGCGACACAGCACGCTGACGGCAACCCAGCTGACGGTGCGCACGACCCAAGATGGCGCGCCACTTGTGCGCATCGGATCTGGCCGCGTGGACGCGGAGATTCTCGACACGGACACGGTTCCCTCCACCAGCCCCACCCTGCCGCCGACGGCGCGGGCGGAGATGGAAGCGCGCGACGTGGCAATGCCGCCGAGCGTGTTGCCGCTGGACGCGCCGATCGCGCGGGCGGCCCTCACCGCCGAACTGACGGGCAGCTTGACGCCTGGGGCCCTGCCGCAGGTGCTGGACGTTTGGCGCGCGGGCGGCGGCACGGTGGAAATCCGCAGCGCCGCGCTCGACTGGGCGCCGATCCGCGTGGCCGGGAGCGGCACGTTCGCGCTGGATGAGAAGCTTCAGCCGACCGGCGCGGCGAGCTTGCGCGTGCAAGGCGGCGCGGAATTGATGGACGGGCTCGCCAAAGCCGGCATTCTTTCCGCGCAAGCCGCAAGTGTGGCGCGCCTGGGCCTGGCGCTGTTGATGCGCCCGAATGCCGCCGGGGTTCAGGAACTCGCCGTGCCGCTGACGCTGCAAGACCGCGCCGTGAGCGCGGGACCGTTGCAGCTGGGGACGTTGCGGGAGATCGCGTGGCCGCCGCTCGCGGTGCCGTAAGCCGCGACTACCAGATGATTACCGCGGCACCGGGCCTGCCGTCAGGGCCGGAGGTGCCGGAGAGACCCCTGCTGCCGCCCGCGGCCGGCGTCGCGGACACGCCCGTCGCATAAGAGGGCGAATAGTAATAGTCGTAACCGGTGGTGTAGCCGCTCGCGGAAACGCTCGTGGCGGTCGTTGCCGTGGTCGCGCCGGGATAGAAGGCAACGGTCGCAATGCTGCCATCGGAAACCGTCGCCCTGACATCGACCGAATACGGATTGTAGGACGCCGTACCGGTCCAGCGGTACGTGATGACGCCCGCTGCGTTGGAAGCGGTGATACCCGCGGCCCGCAACGTCGTGTCGGCATTGATCTGGGTGACGAGGTCCGCCGCGACCGACGTCGGCGTGGAGGCGCCTGTGAGAGCGGCCGATGTAATCGTGACAAGCGTGGTCGGCGTTGTGGGGGCGGTGTTTCTGAAAGCCAGAGCAACGGTCTGCGTACCCGTCGGGGCACCCGGAATGGTGATCGTCGCCGTGCCGTACCCGGAGCTGCGACCGGCGCGGCCGTAGAGATCGGTGAGGCCGGCTTGTCCGGCGGCGTTGCGCACATAGGGCGAGGCTTGCGCAAACCCGCCGCCGCCGCCGCCGCCGAAGCCGTTGGACGTGCCGGACGTGGCCAAGGTCGTGGGGCTGATGCTGATCGGCGACGTCGCACTGGTCACAGTGGTCACCGTGGTCGGCGTCCCGGTATTGCAGGCAGAATTACTGACTGTGATGACGGCACCGGTAAGCCCGGTACTGAAATTCGACAAGCCGTTAATGGCGGTCGCAAGCTTCGTTGCCAGTTGGGTCGGGCCGTCGCCGTTGACGGCGGCGGCCGATGTGGCGCTAAGCGTCGGGTTGGTGAAATTCGCCGTGATGGTATCCCCGATCGCGACGGGCCCAACCACCGTAATGGTCCCGACGACATTCCCCGTGCACGCCGCGCTCAGATCCAGCGTCGTGGACGCGTGACCGGTGGCCCCAAACAGCGTGGCGTCGGCGGCGGTCGTGAGTTCCGAGCGGTCGCCGTGCTGGAGCACGTGAACGGTGTTCAGCAGCGTCGCATCGACATAAGCCGAAAGTCCGAATCCGGAGCTGGTCCCCGCGATCTGACTGGCAAGATTGGTGGCAAGCGTGTTTGCGGTAATCGTACCGGAAACCGGGTAGCTTGCCGTGACTGTCGTCGGCGTATAGCTGCTGTTCGAGAACGTCACGCGGATCGTATCGCCGTCGGCCGGCGCAGTGTTGACCGTGATCGTCGTGCTCGAGAAACGCTCGTACCCGCCCGCGCCTGCGCCACCTGTAGCGGGCACAAACGACGCGTCCACCGTGTATACGCCGCCGCCGCCCCCGCCAGCACCCGCGATACCCGTGCCGGGAATCGCCACTGTTCCTGCGACCCCATCGTATCCGGCACCGCCTGATCCCAGGCCCGCCGTATTGTTCACACGCGCCGCGCCGCCCGTGGCGGTGCCGCTGCCGGTGCCACCCGTGGCGCCGTTGGTGGGCGCAATGCCGCCGGAGCTGCAGAACATATTGGTCGGGTCGGTGCCGTAGCTCGCGGCCGCGAGCGTGCCCGGCTTTCCGCCGCACAGAGTGGCGCTGGCATCCGGCGCCCGTGTGGGGGCATTGGTCGCCGCGGTGATCGCATCGATCGCGCCACCGCCGCCCGCGCCGAGACCGCACTGGTTGGTTGTGCCGGCCGCCGTGCTGCACTGAATGAAACTGGTGATGCCGGTCTGGTTGCTGTAGCTCGCGCCGCCGCCGCCGCCGGCGGCCAGCAGCACGCTGGCCGTGGCCGCCCCCGCCGTATCGGCAAGCGACACAGCGGTGGCTCCGCCGCCGCCGGCACCGTTGAGTGCGGTCGAGGCGTTGCCGATGCCAGCGCCGCCGACGGCAAATCGCAGATACTTGGTGCCGATCAGGGAGGGTGTGGTGCTGGTGTTGGTCGCGTAGATCTTGCCGCCAGTGAAGCCGCCGCCGCCGCCCGCGCTCTGCAGCGAGCCGGTGCTGTTGTAATAGCCGCCGCCGCCGCCGCCCCAGAGCTTGGCGTAGACGCTCTGCAGATTTGCCGGAATCAACATGTTCGCGGCCAAGCCGACGAACACATTCGACGACCGATTGCGGAAATCGCACTGGCGAAGCCCGGCGATGGAACTGGCCGGGCAAACATCATCCGCGAACGGCGGCAGGAAGGCGCTCAAGCTGGCGACATAGCGAGCACTGGTGGCGGCCGTCGCACCGGTCAACGTGCCAGCCGGGGGCGAATAGCTGCCGGTATCCACGCCGGTGTTGTTCGCTGTGGTCGAGGTGATGTTGACGTCGCTGTTGTAGGGATCGGCGTCGAGCTTCCAGTTCAGCCGGAGATGGATGTTGCTCGAGGCCGCGTCCAGTTCGGTGACGCCGGTGGTGAGATAAGACAAGCGCGTGCGGTAGGTGCTGGCAATATTGGCGACGGTGCGCGCGCCGTCCCAGTAGCGGACGTCGGCGATATCGCCGGTGAAATAATGCGCGTTCCCGCTTCCGTCGGCGCCGGCATAGAAATTGTGGGTGCCGGCGAAGATGCCGCGGCTTGTCGCCGGAAGCGCCAACGACGTGCTGATCGTGGTGGTCGCCGTGCCCGAAAGCACGCCGTTCAGATAAACTGACACCGTCTGTGCCGAGTTACTGTAGACCACCGACACCATCGTCCATTCGTCGAGCGGAACTGCGCCGAAGGTGTGAGATTCGTTGACATTGGTATCCGCAGCGCTGCCGCCGTTAGCCTTGCCGCCGGCCAGATCGACGCCAACGGCGCCGGTCGGGGTGATGTAGACGCGGAACGAATTGTTCTGCGGAGTTGCAGCCGTATCCGCCTCACTCCACTGGCCCATGATGACGGCCTTGGAAGCCGTCGTGCTGGGATACGCGCGCGGACGGACCATCGCCTCGAAGGTCGCCGCACTTGTCAATGTAGTCAGCAACTGTTGGCCGGCACTGATGACGCCACGGTTGCCGTCGAAGTTTGTGCTGCTTGTGGCGTCCGGGTTCACAGCCGTTTCAACCGACAGCATCGCCGGGCCGATGACGACATCGTCGATATAATTTACGTGCGTGCCCCCGCCGATGAACGCGACGCGGTTGTCGCCGTCGAGATCGCTGGTGATGCCGCTGGTGCTGACCATCGCATAGTTCGTGGGATCGTCGGTCTGGGTGATGCGCGCCCACACGCGATTGCCATCGTCGTAGGCTTCGATCCGGTAGGTCTTCTCGCAAATGAGCGTGTAGTTCTGGTCCGCGGTATTCGTGTTGGTGGCCGACGACACCAAAACGCCGCTCTGGTCGCGAATGGAAATGGTGTTCGTGCCGAAGCCGGTACTGAAGTAGCGGAAGGTGATGCCGTGTGCATTGTTCGCACCGAATATGTCGGAAGACGCGGTGCGGTCGGCTGGGGTGACGCGCGTGGCGATCGACATGCCCGGATCGGCGGCGCAGACCGTCGAGTTGAGCGTCCGTCCCGGCGTCCAGATTGCCTCCACATGCACGGGCAGCACGGTAGGATTAAAAATATAGTTGGCGGCGTTGGTAAACAGCGCCTGAGCGCCGGCGAAATTCGCAACATAGTTCGACGTGTTGGTCGCGGTGCCGTTGACGCTCTGCTGTGCAAACGCAACCGTCGCGTCGCTTTGACCGGTATCGACCTTGGCGGCGTTGAACGCGCCGTTGTTGTCGCCGAAGGATTCGTTGAGCGTCGCGTTGACCGACGTCTTGCCGGCGAGGCTCAGGCACATTTTCTCCAACGCGGCGGTCGTGGGGATATAGACCTGATCGTCGAACGCCGTGCTGGAACTGCCGTCCGTGGACTGACCGTCGGGCCCGGTGTAAGGACCGCTCGCGATCGCCGTCTTGGACGCAGCCGCCCCTTTATGCGGATGGGCGTTGGCAACTTCACCGACCGACAGGGCGTCGGTCAAATCCTTGTTGCCCGAGTAGGACCGCGCGCCGAGCTTGTTGAGCCCATGGCCAATGATGGCGAACGGCACCTTCTGGCCGGTATCGACCAGCGACGTGCTGGACACGGTCTGCACGTTGATCGATGCGGCGGTGGAATTCAGCGTACCCGTTAGGGCCGCGCCGCTGGACCCGTAGTCCGGCGTGATCTGCCGGCACACTTGAACGGAATCCTTCGACACCACGTAGGTGTAGAAGTTGCCCTGCGCGTCGATGGCCTGGTCGCGGCTGAGCCCGAGATCTTTCCATGGCAGCACGCCAACATTCGGATGGGTCGTGCCATCGCAGAACGTGTGCATCGTTGCCGCGGTGGGCGATCCGCCGACGCCGCCGGTCGGCCCGGCGTTGCCGTCCGGGGTGTCCTTGCTGTCCGGGCATGGCAGGAACCCGTCGGCGCCATTCGTGCCGCTGCTTTTGAGTTAGTAGGCGATGAGCGCCGGTCCCGCGGACGCCTGACGGGCATTGCCGGACTTCAGGCGCTCGATGATGCGCTTGCCGGCGTCGAGATTGAGGAACACGGCGGCGGCGGTGAGGGCCACGCCCATGAGCACCGCAGCCACGATCAGAACCGTCTGGCCGCGGTCGTCCCGTGCGTGGACGCGCAGGTCCCGCTTGAGAATTGCCCAAAGCCGTCGCATTCCGCCTAACCCTAAGTCCCTAAAGCGGTTTTTGCCGTCCGCCGATCCCGCCGCGGCATTGGCCGAAGGGAGCTTAACCCATCGCCGCAATACGAGAAATCAGCTTCGCGATATCAACCGGCGATAGAGAAAGCCGGGCGCGCCTCGACGCAACGTATGGCGGACTTACGCCCCGGCACGCGGAACGGTTGCAGGGGCTACGGCGCCGCTTCGTATTTCTCGATCACCCAGGGCTCTTTCGCGGCCAGGTCGTACCATTCCCGCATCGCCGGGAGCGCAAGGATCGCGTCGCAGTAAGCCTGGGACACGGGGTCCACGTCCACGACGTAGGTTTTGAAGCGCGTGACCACGGGCGCATACATCGCATCCGCGTGGCTGAAGCGGCCGAACAGGAACGGGCCCTCCTGGCCGAAGCGAGCGCGCGCCTCGCGCCAGATGGTGGTGATGCGCGCGACGTCTTCCGCCACGCCGGGCGCGCGGCCGCGCTCGGGCCAATGGCGGCGCACGTTCATCGGCATGTTGCTGCGCAAGGCTTGGAAGCCCGAATGCATCTCCGCGGAGATCGAACGCGCCATGGCGCGGGCGTGGGGATCGCTTGGCCACCAGTGGCGGTCGTAGAACGCATCGGCGAGGTAATCGAGGATCGCGAGCGAATCCCACACCGTGATGTCGCCGTGTTTAAGCACCGGCACTTTGCCGGCGGCGGAGTGCTTCTTGATCTCCGTCGAGGTCGCGTCCTGACCGAGGCTGATGGTGGTCTCGCGGAACGGCAGGCCTGCGACCTTCATCGCGATCCAGGGCCGCATCGACCACGACGAATAGGCTTTGTTGGCGAGAATGAGATGCAAGTCCGTCGACATGGACGTGTCCTCCTTACGCTTGCTTGGCGTCGATGATACCGCGGCGCACGGCGCGGGTGCGCGCGAACAAAGTTTCGAGCGTTTCGCCGTCACCTTTCCGGATCGCCTTCTGCAGCGCCGTGAGGTCTTCGCTGAAGCGCTGGATGATCTCGAGCACTGCGTCCTTGTTGTTGAGGAAGATGTCGCGCCACATCACGGGGTCCGATGCGGCGATGCGGGTGAAGTCGCGGAAGCCCGAGGCGGAATACTTGATGACTTCCTGACGCAGATCGTCGGCAAGATCGGTGGCGGTGCCGACGATGGTGTAGGCGATCAGGTGCGGCAGGTGCGATGTGATCGCCAGCACCATGTCGTGGTGACCGGGCTTCATCACATCGACCTTGGCGCCCATGGTGCGCCACAAGGTCGCGACCTTGTCGACCGCGGCTTGGTCCGTGTGCGGCAGCGGCGTCAGGATGGTCCAGCGGTTCTCGAACAATTCGGGGAAGCCGGATTCGGGGCCGGAGTGCTCCGTACCCGCGATCGGATGGCCCGGCACAAAGTGCACGTTCTTGGGCAGATGGGGCGCGACGGCATCGACCACCGCCTGCTTGACCGAGCCGACGTCGGTCACCACACAGCCGGCTTTCAGATGCGGCGCAATGATTTTCGCGATCTCTTCATTCGTGCCAATCGGTGTAGCGATGACCACAAGATCGGCGCCTTTCACGGCCTCCGCGTAGTCCGCGGTGACGCTGTCGGCGACCTTCAGGCGCAGGGCAGTCTCGCGCGTTTCGGCACGGCGCGCGCAAGCCACGATAGTGTTGACGGTGCCGTCGCGCCGCATGGCGCGCGCCATCGAGGAGCCGATCAGACCGATGCCGATGAAGGCGACGCGTTCGAACAGGATTTGCATCAGGGCTGCTTCATGAAGTCTTCCAGGGCATCGAGCACGCGGGCGGTCGCGTCGTCGTCGCCGATGGAGATGCGCAAGTGGTTGGGCAGGCCGTAGGCTTCGACGCGACGCGCGATGATGCCGCGGGATTGCAGGAACGCATCCGCCGCGATCACGGTCTTCTTGCCGGTGGCAGGGAATTCCGGCGCGACGAAGTTGGCGTGTTCGCCGACGACCTTGAGGCCAAGGCCACGCAGGCGTTGGATCGCAACGCCCATCCATTTGGTGTTGTGCGCGCGCGCTTTCGCAACGTGCGCCTGATCGCGCACCGCGGCGATGGCGGCGGCTTGCGCCGGACCGGAGGTGTTGAACGGTGCGCGCAGACGCTCAAGCGCGTCGATGATGTCTTTGGGGCCCGTGCCCCAGCCAATGCGCAGAGACGCCAGCCCATAGATCTTCGAGAACGTGTGCGTCACAACCACGTTGGGCAGCGCGCGCGCCATCTCCAGACCGTCGTCATAATCCGGCGCGGTCATGAATTCCGCGTAGGCGCCATCGATCACCAGCACGATGTCTTCGCGCAGGCCACCGCGCAGGCGTGCGAGTTCCGCCTTCGGCATGTAGGTGCCGGTGGGGTTGTTCGGATTGGCGATGAACACGAGCTTGGTGCGCGGCGTCACGGCGGCGAGGAGGGTGTCGACGTCGGCCGTGAGGTTCTTTTCGTCCGCCTGCACCGGCTTGGCGCCGACGGAGGCTGCGTAGATGCCGTAAATCAGGAAGCCGTGACGGGTGTAGACCACCTCGTCGCCGGGGCCGGCGTAGGCGCGGCACAGCAGATTCAGGATCTCGTCGGAGCCGCAACCGCAGATGATGCGCGCCGGATCGAGGCGATGGATTTCGGCGATGGCTTCGCGCAGGTCCGTGGACGGACCGACCGGGTAGGCGGCGAGATCGGCACGCGCAGCCTCGTACGCCGCGACGGCGTGGGGGCTCGGCCCCAGGGCCGCCTCGTTCGACGAGAGTTTGATGACCCGGCTGACCCCTGCGATCTTCGACTTGCCGCCCACGTAGAGCGGGAGATCCAGGACGCCGGGCCGCGGCTGCGGTAGCGCCATCTTTCTGGCCCCCTATGAGCCCGTCGGGCCTTAGGCCCTTGAAAAGGGCCCAAGTCATAGGGGCTGGGGGGGCCAAAATCAAAGAAAACGTTGACACTTTTGGGGTACAGAGGTGTCTTGCGCCCAACCTTTCGGGCCCCTGCCCCCGTGGCTGGCCCGGCAATGGATATCGACGCCCGATATGAGCCTTGAGCCACCCACCGCCGTGCGGCCCCAGCCGCCCGCCCCCGGCCCCGTGCTGGGGCCGCGCCTGACCCTGCCGCAGCCGCTGCTGTTGCAGTCCGGCGTGGCGTTGCCGTCCGTGACCATCGCCTACCAGACCTACGGCACCTTGAACGAGGCCGCGTCCAACTGCGTGCTGCTGTGCCATGCACTAACCGGCGACCAGTTCGTTGCCGGGACGCACCCGGTCACCGGTCGCCCCGGTTGGTGGGACGACCTGGTGGGTCCGGGACGCATGATCGACACCAACCGGTTCTTTGTCGTGTGCACCAATGTGCTCGGCGGCTGTATGGGCTCAACGGGACCGAAAGAGCTGAACCCGGACACCGGACGGCCGTGGGGGCTGACGTTCCCGGTGATCACCATCCGCGACATGGTGCAGGCGCAAGCGAAGTTGATGGACCACCTCGGCGTGAAGCAGGTGTTCTGCGTCGCCGGCGGTTCCATGGGCGCGATGCAGGTGCTGGAGTGGGCGCATCGTTTTCCGGAACGCGTGTTCTGCGCCCTGCCGATCGCGGGCTCATACCGCCATTCCGCCCAGAACATCGCGTTCCACGAAGTCGGACGCCAAGCGATCATGGCTGATCCGGATTGGTGCCACGGCGCCTACCTCGACGAAGACAAGATCCCGAAGCGCGGGCTCGCGGTCGCGCGCATGGCCGCGCACATCACCTACTTGTCGGAAACCGCGCTGCATCGGAAGTTCGGCCGGCGTCTGCAAGGGCGCGAGGCGTTGACCTATGGCTTCGATGCGGATTTCCAGGTGGAAAGCTATCTCCGCCACCAGGGCCTGACCTTCGTCGACCGGTTCGACGCCAACTCGTATCTCTACATCACGCGCGCGATGGATTACTTCGATCTTGCCGCGGAAAACGGCGGCGTGCTGGCCAAAGCGTTCGACAAAACGCCCGTGCGTTTCTGCTTGATATCGTTCTCCTCCGACTGGCTGTTCCCGACTTCGGAAAGCCGCGCGATCGCGCACGCCCTCAACGCCGTGGCCGCGAACGTAAGCTTCGTGGAGATCGACAGCGACAAGGGGCACGACGCGTTCCTGCTGGACGAGCCGGAGTTCCATCAGACCGCACAAGGCTTCATCGACGGGGCCGCTGCGATCCGCGGCCTGCCGCGGCGGAGCGTGTGAGCATGAACATGACGCGACCGCATCCGCCTTTGGTTCCGGGCCGCATCCGGGTCGACCTTCAGCAGGTCGCCGATCTGGTGCCGAACGGGGCGCGCGTGCTCGACGCCGGCTGCGGCGACGGGACGCTGCTGGCCTATCTCGGCACCTACAAGCAAGTCGACGGGCGCGGGCTCGAACTGTCCATGGCGCGCGTGCGCGCGGCCGTGAGCCAGGGGCTGTCGGTGATCCAGGGCAACCTGGAAAACGACCTGAAGGATTATCCGGCCGGGGCGTTCGACTACGTGATCTTGAGCCAAACCTTGCAGGCCACCCATCGCCCGCGCGCGGTGTTGGAGGACATGCTGCGGGTCGGACGCCGCGCGATCGTCTCGTTCCCGAACTTCGGGCACTGGCGCGTGCGGATGTCGATCATGTTCGGCGGCCGCATGCCGATGACCCACACACTGGCGGACACCTGGTACGACACGCCCAATATCCATCTCTGCACGATCAAGGATTTCGTCGATCTGTGCCGCAGCATGGGTGTGAAGATCGAGGCGGGCTATGCCCTCGATGGACAAGGCGTGCCGCGGCGCTTCAGCGCGCTTGCGCCGCAAGCCAATCTGTTCGGCGAACAGGCGATCTTCGTGCTCTCGCGGGTCGGCGTTTAAGGCTGATTGATCGGCAACTGCGGATCCATCGGCGCCGGCTGCGCGTGCGCCAACTTGCGCTTCGCGCGTGCAGGCACGGCATCGAACGGCACAGCATAGATCTGCTTCTCAGCTTCGATCACCACCACACCCGCAATGGTCGGAAACAGCTTCGCGCCGAGATCATCCAGGGCCGCCGCCCATGGACCGAACACGCGCCACCACACCGGCGGCATGAACAGGGCCGTGGTCGTGGCGATCGGCGCGAACATGCCGTCGCGCAACAGCTTGGTGATCTGACGCTGGGAGAAGGGGCGGCCTTGCGCGAACGGCGCACGCTCCGCCCAGGCCCATAGACCGCGACGATTGGCGACCACGGCGATCAACCGGCCGCCATCGGCCAGCACACGCCAGCATTCGCGCAACACGGTGCGCACCTCGGCGGTGCTTTCCAGGCAATGGACCATCACGATGCGGTCCATCGAGCGATCCGGGAACGGCAGGACATTTTCGTCGGCCAGCGCGACCAGCCCGCCGCCGTCGGAGTCCGGCCAGCGCATCACGCCCTGCCCGGCCGGCATCACCGCGAGCACCCGTTCCGCCTCGCCGCGGAAGGCGCCAAGGTAGGGTGTTGTAAATCCGATCCCGAGAACGCGCTGGCTCTCAAGCCGCGGCCACAAGGCGCGCAGACGCCGCGAAATCAGACGCACCACGGCCCGGCCGAGGGGCCGGTCGTAGAAATTGCGCAGGTCGATAACGTCGGACCACATACCCCAGGGTTTAGCACAGGGTCGGGATTACTGCATTGGCGTGTGGGATGCGGTATATTGCGTCTCATGACGGGTGGGATACTAAAGCGCTGGGCGAGAATCGCCGGATTCACGCTGATCGAGATCGCGATCGTGCTGGTCGTGATCGGCGTAATCATGGCCGGCTCCCTGGTGGGCCTGAAGCCCGTGGTCGAGAGCAGCCGGACCTCCACAACCACGTCTAAGTTAAAGCGCGTGGAACTCGCGCTCCAAGCCTACGTCATGCAGAACGGCTGCCTGCCGTGCCCCGCCGACGGCACGCTCGCAAGCGACACTGACCTGAATGCGGGATGGTCGCATTCCGACACGGACTACTACGGGCCGAATGGACCGAGTAGCCGCCCGTGTACGGCACCGGGCGGGTCCGCGTGTAATCAAAACGGCGGCGGCGGCGCGGCGGCGCATCCCGTGGGGGTCGTGCCGTGGAAGACCCTCGGGCTGCGTGAGAGCGACATCTTGGATGCGTGGAACAGCCGCATCAGCTACGCAGTCGATTCGTCCCTGACGGTGACGGCGAACGGCAGCATGTACCGGACGACGCCGACGAGCTATCCGGCGGGAACGCTTTCGGTCACGAACTACGACGCCACCCAGTCCCAAACGACGGCGGCGGCTTATGTGCTGGTCAGCCACGGACGCGACCGCGCCGGGGCCTTCGCCACCAACGGCAGTTTGCAAACGACGGGGACCACGTACGTGGTCACCAATCCCCAGGGCGCAAACATGCCGGCGAACAACGTGGCCCCGGCGGCGTCTCCCAACACCTCGAACACAGCCTTCCGCCAGGACACGCTCCGGCCGATCAGCGGTGCGGGCGTCTATTTCGACGACATCGTGGTCTACCGGACGGCGCCGAACATGATCCAGGATTGCGGGCCGAACGCGTGCGGCAATCCCTCCGGATAGGGCGCCGACGACACAGTAGCAGACCCCCCGCCACCCCTCCACTAGGCATTGCGGCGGCTCAACCCCCCGCAGCAAGTTCCGCCACGGGCACAACCAGGCATAGCCACCAGGCAAAGAGGATATTGATGCCAAACGGAAAGCGCTTTTGGCCCGTCCGGCGCTCCCACCACAGGCCAAGCGCGATCCCCGTGGCCCCCGCCACGCCGAGGACAACGAAGAACGGCACCACTGGCAGACCGAGGGCCGCGAAAGTGATCAATTTCGCGTCACCGCCGCCGATGCCCGATTCGCCGGTGCGCCAGGCGATGATCCGATCCATCCCGAAAAGCCCGGCATAAGTGATCGCCGCGGCGATCAGACCCGCGCCCACGTCGTGACCGGTCCACCAGCGCCACGCCAAAGCGAAAGGTAAGACCAGGGCGATGAGGACGTTCGGCAGCCGCTGGTGCTCGAAATCGACAATCGCGAGCGCGAGTGCGATGGGAATGAAATAGAACGCGAGCGCGACTCGCACCGGGTCTGTGACAGCAACCGCGGTTATCACAAAGTATAACAGCGAGAGCGCTTCGATGACCGGGTACCGCGGCGAGACCGCAGCCTTGCAGTAGCGGCAGCTTCCGCGATTCGCGACCCAGGAGACGATCGGCACGAGATCCAGCGGGCCGAGGGCGTGGCCGCACGCGGGGCATCGCGAGCGGCCCTTCGCGATACTTTCGCCCCGCGGCAGGCGGTACGTCAGCGCCGTCACAAAACTGCCGAAGATCGGCCCAAGCACGATGCCTGCGCCGATGGCGACGAAATGGTCTATCTCAGGGTTCACGCGCCGGCGTGTCTACAGTGGAGACCGGGCGCGCGGTGTCGTCGCTGGCGGCCTTGGTGGAACCCGGCATACCGGCGGCAGGGGCTCCACTTGCCTCGGACGGCGCTGAGGTGGGCTTGGCGCGCGTCGGCGCGATCATGGCCGTGACGCGTGCGAAGTTTTGCTTCGCCCAGCCGCTCAGGACCGGACTGAACGCGAACAGGGCGGCAACCGCCGCGATCTCCGCCGCGATCAGACCGATGAGGGCGCGTCGCACCCACGGCCTGCGCGCAAACACTCGTTTCGCGATGGTGCGTGAATCATCGATCGCCACACTGACATGTTTATCGCTGACCTGGATCGCGCCTTCGCCGTAGGCAACGAGCAGCGATTTATCGGCGAGGATGTTGATCACGCGCGGCACGAACTCCGCGGCTTGGGCGAGAAGTTCCATCGCCGCCGGTGTGAATACCGGAAAATCAACGCCTTCGACGCGGCTGGTGGCCACGCGGTGACGCATATAGGCGATCGCTTCGTCGATTTTCAGCGGCCCGGTGTTGAACGCAAAGCCGATGCGCTGATTGATCTGCCGCAAGCTCGGCTGCTGCAGCAGGTCTTCGAGTTCGGACTGGCCGAACATGACGATCTGCAAGAGCTTGTTGCGCTCGGTCTCGAGATTCGAAAGCAGCCGCACCGCTTCCAGTCCCGCCACGCCGAGCGCTTGTGCTTCGTCGACAATCAGCACCGCGTTGTGCCCGAGCGCGTGTTGTTCGAGCAGGAATGCGTTCAGGCTTTGGAGCAGCTGTGCTTTCGTGCCCGGCTCGATCCCGAACTCCGCTGCCACCAGCCCGAGCAGGCTGTCTGGATCGACCTGGGGGGCGTTCAGGTAGGCGACGGCATCGTTGGATGCGATGAGCTTGCGCAACAAAAGCCGGCACAACATAGTCTTGCCGGTGCCTATGTCGCCGACGACTTTGAGGATGCCGGTGTTGCGCGCGATGCCGAATTGGATCGATTGCACGATTTCGACATGCTTCTCGATCGGGAAATACTGATTGGTATTCGGCGTCAGGGTGAAGGGGTGTTCCTTCAGCCCAAAATGCGCGAGGTACGGCATCGCCGGTCCTGCGCTATTTCGCGCGTAGGAAGGTCAGCCGACGTTGGACGTCCGCGACCGAAATCTCCGGTAGCGCCCGGCCGGCGCTCATCGAGCCAAGGACTTGGTCATAAGCCTCGACAGCTTGTTCGCGCCGCCCCATGCGATCTAGCACGAGAGCGATATTGTACTGGTACAACGTCGCCGTCGGCGTGATCGACACTGCGCGGCGCAAATAGTCGAGCGCGCCTTCGAGATTGTCCATACGGGCATAAGCAAGGCCTATCTGCGCCTTGATCGGGCTGAAGCCGGGATAGTCGCGTTCGAGAGCCATCAAGCGCGACAGCGCATCTCCCGGCGCACGCTCGGACTCGATGCTGGTCAGGTTCGAGAGAGCCTCGCGGTTCTGCGGATCAATCTTCAATGCGTGGTCGTACGCAACGCGAGCCTCGTCCTTGCGGCCAAGCTTCTGCAGCGAAGCGCCGCGGCCCAGCAGCGCGAGCACGCTATTGGGTTCCTGCTTCAGCGCGCGATCGTAGAAACCAAGCGCGGTGTCGTATTCGCCGCGCACCAGCGCGCTGTATGCCGTCCCGACCGTGTCCTGAGCGGCTTGCGAAACAGTGCGGACCCTTACGGCGTTGCCGACGCCTTCAAGATCCATTTCGGCGCGGCGCACGTTGATCGGCGGATCGAGCATGCGCGCCGGTGAGTCTGCGGCAAGTTTCGGCATCGGATCACGCGCTCCGGCGGCCTTCGCCGGTGCGGGCGCAGCCTTCTCGGCGGCCTTGGGCGCCGCAGCCGGCGGCGTGTCGGCAGCGACTTGTGGCGGCGGTGAAGGCGCCGATGCGGCCGGCGTGGGCGCGGCCGGCACGGCAGCCTTCGGTGCTTCAGCAGCGGCCGGTGTTGCGGGCGCGGCTGCTGTTTGTGTGGGCGCTGGGGCGGCGGGTGCAGGAGCCGGCGCAGCAGGAGCAGCGGTCGCGGCGGTCGCGGCGGCAGCCGGTGCAGGTGCGGCGGCAACTTGTGGAGATGCGGCAGGTGCTGCGGGTACTTGTGCTGCTGGCGCCGCGGTCGGTTCACCCGGCGGCGCGACTTGTGGGGCCGGCGGTGCCGGACGCGGACGCGGCGGCGGTGCCATGGCCACCTGCGGCTCATTCATCGGCGCGATGCTGGTGAAATAGAACGCCACGCCCATGAGAACCGCGGAGCCGAGCAGGAACGCCAAGGACGCGATGCGCCATTTGCCGCGCGAGCCGCCTGCGCGGATCACGCCGGAGCCGGCCAAGCGTTCGGCGTAAATGCCGCCGGAGCAGCAGCCTGCCGCTCCTCATTTTCCTTGGCCGCCTTCTGCAGCGCTTTGTAGAGCACGCTCATGATCTAGGCCCCACGCGGCGTCAGGTCCGGCGCTTGCTCGCAAGCACCGATCACCGGACGGCCCCCAAAATAGTCATTGGCAGCCAAGCATTTGTGGCCACCCCTCTGGGGTCAGACCCTATACGGAACGGCCCAAAGTGGCAAGCTTGTGGGGCCATTCACTCCTGGCGTTTTGTAAGCGGGAACGGCCCGCAGCCACCCCGCGCGGGGCTTGGCCTAATGCTCTGCCGGCACTGTGAAGCTTGCCGGACTGTCACCGCTCCGATGTCGCTCCCACATGATTGTGTAGGCCTTCTCAAGGCTCCGGGTCATGCGGTGGGTATCGAAGAGCGCGGAGGTTGTAAGATTGTGACGCAACTTGGCCTTGAGTTCAGACAGTGCGGTTGCGGACGTTGCCAGCCGATAGGCCAGGTCTTCGTAGTCCGCGAGCGACTCGGCGATGAGTTCCGGCAATCCCACGGCGTGCAAGAGACTACCGGCCACGCGCCCGGTGAAGGTATTGCCACGTACGGTCACGACCGGAACGCCGCATCGCAATGAGTCGCTGGCGGTGGTGTGCGCGGGATAGGGCGTCGTGTCGAGGAACACGTCGGCCAAAGTGTGCCGCGCCAAATGTTCCGAGAGCGTCGCCGTGGTCGGGGCGAATATGAGACGCTCCGGCGCGATGCCGTGGCGCGCGGCTGCGCTGCACAGGTTCCGCCGCCCTGCTTCAATGCCCGCGGTCAACCACAGAACGCTGCCGGGCACCCGCTGCAACAGGCGCATCCATATGGCAAAGACCTGGGGCGTGATTTTCGGATTTCGGTTGAACGCACAGAACACGATGCCGTGGTCGGGCAAACCCGCGGCACGGCGCGTCGGGATGGCGGGGGCAATCGCAACGGTGCCGTCATTGGCCTGGTAACAGTCCGGTAGCCACACGACTTTCTCGCAATAGAACGCTTCTTCCCCGGGCGGCACCACATAGCGGTCCGCAAGGATATAGTCGACGTAATCGACGCCCAACGTGCCCGTATACCCGAGATAGTTCACCTGCAACGGCGCCGGCCGATAAGTCATAAGTCCGACGCGATCCGGCGTGGTGAAGCCGTTGAGGTGGACGAGGATATCGACTTCCAGCGCGCGGATCTGGCGCGCCGCTTCGACCTCGCTGAGCAGAGCCACGTCGATCATACGGTCGAAACTCTTCTCGAACCGACGGCGCATGTCACTGTCGTCCGGCCACAACGACACACCGATGACCTCGAAACGCTTGCGGTCATGGGCCTCGATGATCCCGGCCATGAGATACCCGACGGGATGTCGCCGGAAGTCTGATGAAACATAGGCCACGCGGATCCGGTCGTGATCGTAGCGTTCGCCGTGCCACAACGGTTGCGCCGCGCTCAGATAGCGATGTCGCGCATAGGTGCGAGCACAAATAAGTTCCTGCGCCGGTGTGCGCGGCACGGAGAGGAACGTCAGTGGAATGGCCGGATGCGTACCGCTTGTTGCGATCTTCGTAAAGCGCGCGGTGTCGGCCTCGTGGTTCTGCCAATCACAGATGTATAATCGCGCCCCGAACCCGCGGCAGAAGATGTCGGTCGCCTTCTCTTCGTTTCCCTGACGATGGGCGGCGGCGGCGGCGGCGGCAAAGGTCTCCGCGGCTTCGTCATGACGCCCCAGGGTCTGGAGGAACTCACCGCGCATTTGCAATGCGACGACATTGTCGGGCTTGATCTGTAGAGAATGTCCGAGAGCCTCGAGCCCGGCTTCCGTTCTGCCCAGGGAAATGAGCGCGAGACTTCGGTTGTAGTGGGCGTCGGCGAAACGCGGCGCTGCGGCGACAACACGATCGAATGCCGCCAGGGCTTCAGCGCCGCGATGCATATGCAGCAGCACGATTCCGCGATTGTAGTGGGCTTCGAGGTAGGTCGGATTGATCGCGAGCGCGCGGTCGAAATGCGGGAGCGCCGCGGCCGCCTGGTTCAAGGTCAGGAGCGCCGTCCCCCAATTATTGTGAAATTCAGGTTCGTCGGGCGCGCGTATTGCCGCTTGTTCAAAATTCGTCAGAGACTCCTCGGCCCGCCCGAGGTTGAGTCGCGCGGTGCCGAGATGGCTGTGCGCCGCCGCGATATCCGGCCGGTCCTGAGAAACCTTGGCGAAATGTCGTTCCGCATCGGCATAGCGGCGCGCCTCCATGGCGACTTCGCCCAACATATAGTGCGCGTAGATGTCGTCCGGATTTGCGGCAAGGATGGTGCGATAGATCGCCGCCGCACCGGCCGTATCGCCGGACTCGCGCAGTGCAAGGGCGCGGTCGAGTTCGGCTGCAAACGCGGTCACGCCCTGCTCCCAGACGCCGGAAACTGTGAAAGTACGATGTCGGACCCCAGTGACAATCGCCCCTGCGGCCTTGCGGAGCGGGCCATTGTATCGCACCGACTCCTGGTGAATATTACGCGCATGAATAGCAAAATTGTTTATTCGAGAAAGCGTGAATCGGTATGAACCGGCATCAGCGGCGCGCCCGGAAGGCATCCGGTGTTTCAGAGGGATCGGGCCAACCCACCACTGCGGACACCCTCACACCCGTTCCGCCAGGACAACCGAGCTTCCTGCTCAAGGCCTTCAGCCGCCTGCTGCTGGCAAATTGGGTCCTCAAGCGCGTCAACCATCCGGACTTGCTAGGTATTCTGCTGCAGATCGCGGAACAGACCGGACGCACGGACGCGGTGGTGCAGTTGACGACAAAACTGCATCTCCTTCAGCGCTAACGCAGCACACCAATGTCCGCCCGGCTGGGTTCCAAAACGCCGACGGAAAATCCCGTGGATCCTGCGGCGATTCATCTGCAGGCTTATCTTGAGTTCACGGTTGGCGACTTTGCCGAAGCGGCGCGGCTGCTGGGCAAGGCGGCGGACCTCGCCCCCAACGACGCGGCGATCCAATTCGACTGGGCGCTCGCAGCCTCGGCGATCGGACATCAGCCGACGGCGGCGGCCGCATTCGAACGCGCCGCGGAATTGGACCCGTCCTTCCACGACGGACTCTATAACGCGGCGGTCTGCCAAGCGCGCCTTACGGATTGGCCGCGGGCGCACGCGCTGTTTCGCCGCGCCGGCGCCGCCGCATTCGGCCATTGGATACGCTATGGACGCCAACTGCTGCGACGCCTCGTCACCGGCGAGTTCGACCGGACTTTCGTAACCCGCAGCGCGTGGCCGATCCCGACCCGGGATTTGCCGGAGATCCATGACCTGCTGAGTATCGGCTACCTGCAACGCGGCGACATCGACAAGGCATTGTACGAATGTCGGCGCGCGCTCGAACTCGAACCGACCGGCATGCGCCACGCGGCCCTCGCCAGCGTCTTTCAGCGCGCTGGTAACGAAGCAGCTGCGCGCGCGGCGTACACGCAGGCCCTGGTCGTTGAACCGGACCTTCAGGATGTACCCAAGGCGCTGGCCGCGCTTACGATGCAAGGACAAGACTTCGTGGCCGCGCGAACCGCGTATGAGGGGTTCGTCCGTACCGACCCGAACGATGTGTTCTCCCACGCGCGGCTACTCCTACTCGATACCTCTGAGGGCAAGGTCGATGCGGCGTCCGAACGCTTCAAGGCGATGGTTCGCTCGATCGTTCGCCGCGGCGTATCACAAGAGTACTGGGAGCCGCTCGCCACGATTGCCTATCGCGCGATCATGTGGCCGATGGCGGACAACGCCTACCGCCAGATCACCGGCGAAATTTCTAAACAGCTTGCCGCTCGGGCGGCATTGCGCGGCGGCCCGATCGCGACGGCCTTTTCCCCACCGCCGCGCGGCCAGCGGCTGCGCGTGGGATATCTGTCCCACAACCTGCGCGACCATCCGATCGGGCACATCACCGCGAACTTATTCGGCGCCCATGATCGCGCGCGTTACGAAATCCACGTGTTCCATGTGTTCCCAGAGCAATTCGCTGGCTACACGGACAAGGCGATGGCAGGGGCGGAGCACTTCCACCAAACAATCGCGAAGGTGTCCGAAGTCGCGCGCCTGATCCGCGAGCAGAAGATCGATCTGCTGATCTATCTCGACGGCTACATGAGCCACCGTCTGATGGAGGTCGTCGCCCTGCGGCCCGCCCAGCTGCAAGCGTTTTGGATGGGCCACGCCGGCGGCTACGAGAGCACCGCCATCGACTATCTGATTGCCGACCCAATCGTGATCCCGCCGGAGGACGACGCAAAATACGGCGCAAAGGTCATTCGGCTGCGAGACACGTTCGCGCCCGCGTCCTATGGCGAGATCGCGCCGACACCGACGCGAGAGTCTGCGGGATTTCCCAAAGACGGATTCATCTTTTGCGCCTTCAACAACCCCGAGAAGATCGACCGTCCGATCCTCGATTCCTGGATGCGTATCCTGAAGGCCGTGGACGGAAGCTACCTCTGGCTCACGTCTTCCAACGCGATATTCCAGGAAACCATGCGCGAAGAGGCGAAGGCGCAAGGGATCGCCGGCGACCGCATCCGGTTCGCATCCCGGTTGCCCTCCAAGGCCGAGCACCTGGCGCGGCATCGCATCTGTGGCATCTACCTCGACACCATTACCCTCAACGGCGCGACCTCGGCCCTGGACGCGTTGTGGGCCGGCGTTCCTGTGCTGACTGTGCATGGCGACCGGTTTGCCTCCCGCATCGCCACGTCGTTCAACAGAGCGATCGGCCTGGAGGACATGACGTGCGACTCGCTCGCAGCCTACGAAGCGCGCGCCATATACCTCGCCACGCATTCCGATGCGCTCGCGGAAATACATACTCGTCTCGCAGGCAATATCCCGACCTATCCCCTGTTCCAGATCGACACCTTCTGCCGGAACCTGGAGCGCGGGTTCGATGAGATCGTAGCGCATGCGTCCGGCGTGGCATTGGCCGCTCAGCCCGACGAGGCCGACACGCTGGACAGCCGCACGCCGCTTGGTTTCAGCATGACGGCACTCTTGCCGGACACGCCGAAAATCAAGATCGTGCATATCGGCGCCAGCCATCTCGTGGAATCGCCCGAGACTTACGAAACACTCATAAAACGCGGCTACGCGCACATGATCGGATTCGAGCCAAACGTGAGCGAGCATGCGCGCTTAGTCATGATGTTCGGCGCGGGACATACCTACCTGCCTTATTTCATCGGCAAAGGCGGACGCGCGACCTTCTATCTCACTAGCAGCCCCTTCACCTGTTCGCTTCTGAAGCCCAACATGGCGTTGCTGGAGCGCTTCCAGAAGCTGGCCGAGGCGACCGTGGTGCGGGATACCGTTACGGTCATGACGCGCCGCCTCGACGACATTCAGGAAGTCAGCGATGCGGACTATCTGAAAATCGACATCCAAGGCGCCGAACTGGATGCTTTCAAGGTCGGCAAAAAAATCCTGCGAAGCTGCCTGATGCTCGAGACGGAGGTGGAGTTTGCCGAACTCTATGAGAATCAGCCGCTATTCGGGGACATCGATCGGCACCTGCGCGGTGCGGGATATACGTTCCACTCCCTGGTCAATTGGTGCGGCAGGTACTTCAGACCGTATATGAACGACGACGAAGTTTTCGGGGCATTGAACCAGGTCCTTTGGGGAGATGCGGTCTACATCCGCGACTTTACGAAGCTTCACGAGATGTCGATCGATCAGCTGAAGAAGCTCGCAGTCATGGCCCACGACCTCTACGGCTCGGCCGATCTTGCGCTCGCGATATTGGCGGAGTTGGACCGTCGCGCCGACCAGGGCGATAGTTTGCAAGCGACTTATCTCGCGCGCGTAAAGGCGGCGGAGCACTGGATTAAGAAATGGGGCAAGGTGCCGAACCTGCGCCTCGCACCGAAGCCCGCCATGCCAGCGCCCAATCAGAAAGGCTGAATGTCGAAAGCGAAACTGATGCGGCGCGCGCAATCCTTGGTGGGATTGGTGCCGTGCCAGAAGAACGACGGAAACGTGACCAACAGGCCAGGCGTCGGGCAGATATGGCGCGCGACCGTGCGCGTTTCAGGACGATGCCAGCGCGGCTCGCTTCGTCCAAAGCTCAGCCATCCCGCTTGCGCGGGATCGGCGACGCTGATGGCATCTGGGACTTCCACGTAGTAGACGCCGCTAAGCCACCCTGCAGCATGCAGATGCGGGACTTGGAAGCCGCCGTCTTCCATAACGACGGCCCAGGAGTGGAAACGCCACCGCAGCGGACGCGCTTTGAGAAATGGATGTGCGGTGTCCCGAGGAACGGCGTCCATCCGGCGGCGCGCCGCCGCGATCGCGAGCTCGTTTAAAGCCCGGATCGGCGGTGCTTCGGATGTCGACAGATCGCCGCTGTGCCAGCCGCCGCGGGTCGCATGCTGACTAGGCTGATATGTGAGGCTCGGCTCGCGGAGGATGGCTTCGATCAAGGCCGCGTTGAATTCGCCAATCGACTCATACCCCAGGGGCGGCGCCGACGTTTCGCACGCGACGAGGGCGAGATCGACCAAATCGCGTTCACGTGCCGTCTCGCCGAGTTCGGCCAAAGCCGTGCTTTTGAAGGCAAGCGCCGCAACATTCCATGGCCGTGCGGCAAGATGCGTGTCCGCAACCTTCAGCGCCTCTGCATATTGCCGCGTGCCGAGCAGCGCAGGCATAAGGTTGTGCGCGGCAAGAACATGTTCCGGATCACGCTCCAATGCGAGGCGGTAGGCCGCCGCCGCCGCGTCATACTGCTCCAACTCGAAGCGCGCACTGCCGAGGTGGTAGGCGCAGGCCGCGTCCCCGGCTGGGAGCGCCTGCTCGAGTGGATAGACCGCCTCCTGCGCGCGCCCGACGCTGAGAAGCATGGAGCCGTACAGTGTCAGGATATGCGGCGATCGTGGCCGCATCGTTACGGCGTGCGAGGCGAGCTCCACGGCATTGTCGGCCTGCCCGAGACGTGATGCGACACGCGCATGTCCCATCACGGCGAACGGGTCGTCGGGGTTGGCGGCCAGGATAGCGCCGTAAAGGTGCAGCGCCTTGTCGCCTTGTCCGTAGCGCAAGTGAAGATCGGCGTTGCGGTGAGATGTCGTGCTCCACGCCTCCGGCGGTGCCGGCGTCTTTTTGAACCAGCGCAAAGCGCGCGGCTTGGCGGCTTGGCGGCGCGGTGGGGCTGCCGACTTGCGACATATTCGTACAGCTTGTCACTCAACTTTGGATCGCGCGCCTCGCTGTCGAAGGCAAGTGCGAGGATGTCAGCGTGGGTCGTCTTCTTGAAGGCGTCGGAATGCGCGATCTTGACCTGATCCGGCTGGCAATACGCGAGCGCAGAGCCGCGATAGTTCCAGGCGCTTCCGAGCTGGGTGCAGCTGAGATCGAATTCGTTTCGCTCCGGACTCAGGACTTCCATCAATGCGACTTGGTCCATCCGCAGGAGTCCCCGGCGTTCATCTTCGTCGGAGACATGGGATAGTTCCTCGACGAACGGCAGCGGCGTCTGTAGCGCAAAGCCGAAGTTGCGGCGCACCCGCGTGGCCCAGGCGTCCAGGCACCGTACGACCCCGGGCGTCATGCGATACAATATGAAGCCGACATTAAACATCCGGCGTCCGGTACGGGCGCGTGAAAGGCTCACATCCGCCGCCTCTTCGACCATGGCAATTTCGCTCGCGCCCAACTGGTCGAATACGGCCTCAAGGTCGGTCGATTGAACGCGTGTATCGGTGTCGAGTTGAAGCGTGCGGCGATAGGGGCTGCGGCTCAGGCAATCGATGCGGCCGAGCTGGCCTTCCGCCCACGCCGAGTCAAAGCCGGTCACCGCGGCGATCGTCTCGATGCGGTCGAACAGGCCCAGCGCGCAGAGCGGATGAGCGGGACGATCGGTGAAGAGGGTGATCGACAAATTCGGCGCAAAGCGTTTGACGCTTTGCGCCGAAAGAAATGCTTCCTCTACGTAGCGGTCGAGCTTGGTCGCCGCATAGATGACGCCGGTCTCCGGCATCGTCGCCAGGCGCTTACTTCACCGTGATGGAGATCTTGTCCGACACAACGGGTGGGTTGTGCGGCTTGTGATCTTGGTCGGCGAAGACCAGTTGCAAGGTGTGCTTGCCTGGCGTCAGCTTCAGCGCTTCCACGCTGACTTCGGTCTGGCCCTTGCCGTAGTGGAAGATCTTTGTATTGTCGGTCGGCAGGTAGTCGTTCGTCGGCGGCGTGGCGAGATCGACGACGAGATGGTGATGGCCTGTGTTCGGAAAATCGACACCGGCAGGAGCGATGCCCATGCCCTTCACGCCGAAATGAATGACCGCGTCCTTAGCGATGGTATCGCCGTCCTTCAGGCCGACAAAATAGACTTTGGCGCCAGGCGCCGACACAGCGTCGGCAAAGGCAGGCCCGGCCAGAGCGAGCAGTGCGGCGGTGGCGACAGCGACACGGACGGACATGGCAGACTCCTGTTGTAAATATTTTCAATCGACCGAACGTTAGGCCGGTTCCCGCGGCAATGGCAAGCACAGGACCGACTGCCGCAGAATCGCGCGCGAGCATCCACCGCGGATGCGGCTATCGCGCGCCTACATCATGCCCAAGACGAGAAACAGATCGGTATCCCCGGTCGTTTCGCCGGCGGCGGTGATCATGGCGTGCGCCTGACCGCGATGATGGGTTTGGTGGTTGAAGAAATGCGTCACCAACAGGCCCCTCACCGTACGGAATTCCCGCTGGGCCGCGCCGCTGAACCAGACCATGTCCTCCGCCAGCCAGGCCTCCGTGAGTCGGTCAGCCCAGGCGACGATCTTCGCATCGGCCTCGCGTCGCCGCGCCACGAGATCGGCAAAATCGGTCCCCGCGGCACTTTCCTTGATCGTCACGTTAGGCGGCGCCCACCCGTCGAATCGCGACATCCAATTGGTGTCGCCCCATAGGATATGGGCCAGAGTGCCGTGAATGGATTTCCAGAACGCACCGCGATCGCGCGCGCGTTCCTCTGGTGAAAGGCGCCCGGCCGCATCGAACAAACGGCGATTCATCTCCGCGTTGTAGGCGGCCATGGTCCGCGCGAAGGCGGGCGAAACGAGAGCGATGGACGACGCAGTCATTGCGGGCGGCTCCAATCCTATGGGCGGAAGCTATGGCGACACATGCTGGCGTGCAAGAATCTTGAGGTGCTGGGACGCCTCGCTTGCGACGTGTGGCACGGGCGACCAGATCGCGACAGAACATTCCGCATGCGCAAACCGGGCGCGATCCTGCTCGGTCAGCATGGTCGGATCAGAACAACTGCGGCACGCTGAAGCTCTCCGGCGGCAGTCCGCGCAAGCGGCGCGCATGCATCGTCGCGAAGGCGGCTTCGAGGTGGCGGGTCGTGCGCACCGTATCGAACAGCGGCGCGGCGGCGCGTCCTGCAAGCTTCTGCCGCACGGCTGCGAGCCGCGCGGGGTCCTTCCCGAGGGCAATCGCGAGCGACTCGTAGTCCACGAGCGAGTCCACGGCCAGTTCCGGCAAACCGACCGCATGCAGCAGGCTCACACCAACGCGCGACACGAATGAGTCGCCACGACAGGCGATCACCGGCACCCCGGCCCACAACGCATCGCTGTTCGTGGTGTGGGCATTGTAGGGCTGCGTGTCCAACGCCAGATCGGCATGGCGCAGCCTGGCGAGATGGTCAGCCAGCTCGGGCATCCGCGGGGCGAAGACAAGGCGCGCCGGATTGACGCCGCGCGCCTGCGCTTCCCTGCGCAGATTGCTTTCGACCTCTTGGCCGCCCGCGGGCAACCAGAGCACGCTGTCAGGCACCGCCGCGAGGATCCGCATCCAGACACTGAACACCGGCGGCATGATCTTGTAAGGATTGTTGAAGCAGCAGAAGACGATGCCCTTCTCGGGAAGACCATGAGCGACCCGCGGCAAGGTCGTCGGTGCGATAGGGCGCCGGGAATCGTTGGGCTGATAACTGTCCGGCAAGTACACCACCTGCTCCGTGAAGCAATCGCGCTCTCCCACCGGGATGACGTGATGATCCGCCAGGATATAGTCCATGAACGTGCCGCCGAGCGTTGCGGTGAAGCCAAGATAAGACACTTGTACCGGCGCAATGCCGCGGGCGAACAGACCAAGCCGGGAATCGCGCGTGTAGCCCTGAATGTCGATGGCGATATCGAAGCCTTCGGCGCGCAGTTGTTCCGCCGCCCGGGCATCGTCCGCCTCTGTGATGACCATAAAGCGGTCCACGGCGGCTTGGGCGCGCTTGCGCATCGCGTCAGGCGCCCGCTCGCCGAGCGCAACGGCGGTAATATGAAACTTGTCGCGGTCGTGCGATTCCAGAACGCCCACGAGCAGGTGCAATACCGCATGACGGAAGAAGTCGGTCGAGACATAGGCGATGCGGATCTTGTCGCCCGCCGGGGGCGTCGGACTCTCACGTCGCGCCTGGATATAGCGTGCGGTATATTGCGTCGCGTAGGCGTATTGATCTTTCGCGCTGGGGAGCAGAAGAAGCGACTCAAACGGCGTAACCTTCGCCGTACCGCAGCCGAACATGTCGCGCATCCGCGGCATGGCTGACTGATAAGCCGACCAGTCGCACAATGCGAGCTGCGTCACCATTAAATTGATTGCCGTGTCCGGATCGCCTGGTTTCATCGCCGCAAGGCGGAGAAGGTCATCGCGCGATTCAGTGAGGCGGTTGAGTCGGCGCAGCGCGGTCGCACGGTTGCCGAGGGCTTCCGGGTAGTCCGGCTGCACTTTCAACGCTTCGTCGAATAGCGCGAACGCGTCGTGATGCCGATTCATCGCGCCTAAGGCGACGCCGCGGCTGTTCAGCACCGGGGCGGAGTCCGGCTTAAGGGCCCGCGCCGTGGACAAGACCGCGTCCGCATCGCCGTTGCGGTCGAGGTGCAAGAGCACGTTGCCGAGCGTGAAAAGCGCCTCGTAGGCATTCGGTCGCAAGACAAGCGCTCGGTCCAAGTAAGGTACCGCGTCCTTGTGACGATCCATCTCAGCGAGCGCAACCGCGGCATTGATCAGCGATTCGACGTGGTCGGGGCGCAGGACAAGCGCCTGCTCAAAGCTCGTCAACGCCTCGGGATAGCGCTTCAGCTTCACGAGTGCGTTGCCGTGGTTGTAATGAGCGATCGGCATCGCCGGCTTGACGCGCAAGGCTTCGGAGATCAGCCGCAGTGCTGCGTCGGGTTCGCCGCGCTGAAGTGCGATGACGCCAAGAAGGTGCAAGGCATTCGGATCGGCCGGATCGCCCGCCAGCACCTGTTCGGCCAGGGCCGCCGCCTCGTCCAGCTTTCCTTGCGCGAGAAGCTGGGGCGCGGCTTGTAAAGGCGATGGGGTCGGCAGCGCGGTCACTTCGGCGTCTCCAGGTGGTTTCGGGACGTTAGGCCGGATTTCGCGAAACAGGCAAGCAAGCCAAGGCGGCGGGCGCGCCACAAGGTTGCGGCAACCTCTAACACATGATTTCCTGCCGTCTCCGAAGAGGACCGCATGCGCCGCCGAACCGCGTACCTTCTGATCGTCCTTATCGCCGCGTTTATCTTTGCCTTCGGACACGACGTCCTGCAGCGGGTCGCGCCCGAAGCCTCGAGCCTGGTGGACCTACTGCTGGCCACCGTTGCAGGCAATGAAAAGATAGAGCGGGCCAGCGTTCCCTTTCCACCGGTCGAGCGGCGGCTCGTCATCATGGTTGCCGGACAGTCAAATGCCGGAAACTGGGGCGCCAAGCGAACGCAACCCAGCCACACCAATGTTCTCAACTATGACATCCAGGGCGGGGCGCTCTATCGCGCGCGCGATCCGATGGCCGGGACTGACGGCTTCGGCGGGAGCTTCATGCCCCGCCTAGGCGATCTGCTGATCGACGCCGGCGTCGCCGATGCGGTGGTGTTCGTTCCGATCGCGGTCGGCTCCACCTCGGTGGCCGATTGGACCTTCCTCGCGTTCAAGGACCGCCTCGCGCAAGGCGCAGCGGCGGCGCAACGCGCCGGGTTGGCGCCGGACGTAATCTTGTGGCAGCAAGGCGAGAGCGATGCGGTGGAGAGTACGCCAACGGTATTTTACATCAGGCGCTTCGAAAAGATGATCGAAGGGTTGCGCGCCGTATCGGATGCCCCGGTGCTCGTGGCGATCGCAAGTCACTGCGGCGAAGAGTCCAAGCCCGGTGAAGCTGCGGTGCGCGCTGCGCAAGTCGCGGTGGTGTCGCAAGAACGAAAGATCTACGCCGGCCCCGATCAGGACAAGATCACCGACCGCCGGGCCGAAGATGATTGCCACATGACCGAGGTCGGCCTCGCCAAGGCTGCCGATGCTTGGGCGCATATCATCCGCGGCTGGGCAGCAGCAAAGGCTGGAACACCCGCGGGGCCATAGAGACACAACTCGTCCGCGTCGTCTCGCTGCGTCAATTGAGACGGCACATCGCCGTCATGTCGGTGATGACGCCTGGCCTTCTGTTGGTCACGAGGTGCTGGAGGAAGCCCGGGAACTGCGAGTCCTCCTCCACGACATAGTGCGGCGTGTTCGTGGATAGGATAAACGGCGCCGTCGCTTCAAGTGTTGCGGGCGATACCTGCACCATTCCCATGGCGGGCACACTCGGTCCGACAAAGCGGCCATAAAATATACCCGAGAGCGCGTTGCCGAGGCGCAGTCCAAAGCTCTTCGCCAAACTGCCGGAATTCAAGACCATGATCGTGCTCGGGTAGTCGGTCGCCAGCACTTTCGAGTGAATGTCCAGCAGACGCAACGGAAGTGCCGTCACACCGTCGTCACAGGTGGTGAGATTGGCGAGCGTGCCGTCACGCGGCCGCCACACGACATGCTGAAGATATCCATTCTGCAGGCCGAATTCTGACTTTACCGCGATGACATAGGCTGCAGGCTTGGGATCGACAATCCCTGCACCCGCCTCGATTGTCGCCAGGGAGAACTGCTGAGCGACGCCGGTAAAGATGCCGGGGCTCTTCCACGCGCCCAACACACGGCCGGTCGCAGCATCGGCCAGTGTTAGGGTGACCGTTCCATCGCGCACGCCGCCGATATTGTAGATGCGGATAAACGATTGCAGGTCGATCTGCGCCGTCGAGTAGACCGAACCGATGCGCGTCGCCGCCGTGGTCTGCGGAATGACACGTAGTGGGCACACAGTGGTGAGATCCGCGCTCAAACCTGCCAGCTTGCTATTCACAACGTGCTGCAAATACCCGGTGAACGAGCCTTCAGCCTTGAGGTTGTAGTGATTTGCTCCCGCCGCCGGCGTTATCCGCGCGCCCGCTTCGATCGTCGGCACGGCGATCGAAAGTTGACCATTTGCCGGAACCGTTGCCGTCACATAGGTGCCCAATCGTGCGCCGCTGGTGGCGTCAAACACGCCAAGCTGCACGGGCGATTCGGCGGCCGCGGTATTCGTGACAATGACGGTGCTTGGGTAGTCTGCCTGCAGCAACGAGGAGTGGACGTTGTTGACCTGGGTGCGGTTGATCGTAGCGCCAGTGCTGCAGGTACTGAGATTGGTCAATGCGCCGGCGCTGGAATTCCATAGAACGTGCTGTACCGTTCCCTGCATGGTGGTTTCGATCGCCGCGGTATAGAGCGGCGGTCGCGCGATGCTTGAAGCCACACCCGCATCCATCGCAGCCACGGCAAACTGGGCGGATGCGCCGGCGGGAATCGCGGGGCTGGTCCAGGTCGCTACGGCCCGGCCCGTCGCGCTGTCGGTGAGTTTAACCTTTACGGTTCCGGGCCCTTCGCCGGCGTTGAACAGGCGCAAGAAAGACTGCGCGGCCGGTTGAGCGCCGGAGAACACGGAGCCGATTGCAACATCGGCTAGCGCCGGCAGGACCGTGATCCTGTATTCGAGCTGAATTGCGGGCAGGTAGCGCGCATCACCGGGTTGATTGAAGTACACGACGCACTCGCCGGCTTCGGACACAATCAATTTGTCGTTGACGACATTGCAGGCCCCGGCGGAGCTGATTTTTACCGGCAATCCCGAACTCGCGGTTGCCGCCAAGGGATAACCGCTGTCGGCCAGCGCGAGCGTGTAGGGCAAGTATGGATACGTGATGCTCTGTACGCCGCTGAGATTCACGTACTCGGTCTTCGGGTCCACTTTCAAACCGGCGAAGTCCTCCCCTTGACAGCGATAGGGCGCGGCGTCGCGCTCCGCTTTGGTGAAACTCATCTGGCTGCGAGACGCAATGCCGCGCGCCTGAAACACCGCGAAGGCATTGTCGGTCAGCGTCTCGAAGTATGAGATCAGGCGATAATCTTTCGGCGTGTTCACCGCGACGGCGATATCCGAAAACGTCTGCGTGCCGACATGGGTCCCCAACGGCTGACCTTCGGCGATGTGATCGCCCACGGCGAGCGGCTTCGCGAGGTTGACGTGAAAGAGGATGAAGATGAAACCCGGTTGCAGGTCGGATGTGATCTGCACCTGCTTGCCGTCAAAATCGTTGTTCAGCCGCGTGACCGTTCCGGCGATCGGCGAGACGATGGCCGTCGTCGCATCCGGCGCGATGAAGTAGTGCTTCATCGAGCGGCAGGATTCGGCGTCATCGTGGTAGTCGTGTCCCGCGCTGGAACGGAACTTTGAGATCTGGGAAATCTTTGAGACGTCGATGTAGTTGACGTTGACGAACTTCGGGATGCCGAGAGCGTCGAGATCGTAGTAGCCGATCAACTCAGCTGCGGCCGCGCGCGCAACGTGACAGGCGAGCAGCGCAGCCAGAAGCGAAGCTAAACGGAGCGTCATTGTACCGCCGCGTTTCCAAAGTCCTGGTTTGGCGCAGGTCCGCTAGGAATTGGTAAACATTTGCGGAAAGGGGCTCAACTCGCCCACACGGCCGGCACACATTACCGGCAGATTGGCGCGCCCGGCAGGATTCGAACCTGCGACCACCGGTTTCGGAAACCGATACTCTATCCAGCTGAGCTACGGGCGCGCGGGAGCCGGAACATAGGGCAAGCCGCAGCGGCTGGCAATTAGGGTGCCGCGCCCGCCGGTGAGGCCTTTTTGTCAACAATAGCCATGGGTTGCACCCATTTCTCCGTCGCGCGCGCCTCCAGCCGGGCCAGGGCGTCGGCCTCCGCCCCGGAGGGCAGCGGCGCCGCGGGGGCGAGAATGAAGGAGGCGATGTCGCCGATCACCGTGGCGCCGCGCAGGTCCCGCGTCATCATATGCCAGCCGGTGTCGTAGAACGCCGCGCGGGCCTGGGCGTCAGCGGCGAGCAGGCTCTTCATCGCCTGGGCAGAGGCCGTGGGCGGAATGATCTGGTCGTTGCGGCCGGAGAGATACAGCACCCGCCCGCGCAAGGACCCCGCAACCTCCAAGGCCCGATCCATCAGATTGACGAGGCCGTAAACCGCATCGATGCGCGTCTGTTTGATGAACAGCGGATCGCGACCGTTGTCGCGCAGCATTTCAAGGTTGTCGCTCGCGAGTCGGCCAAGACTTTGTCCCGTCGGCCGCCACCCCGGCAGAATGCGCGCGCCGACCCACAGCGCCACGCGATAGAGCATCGGCATGGTCTTGCGGCCCCACACCGCCGGCGAAGACAGGATCGCGCCATCGAGCGGCGGCGGCGTGGCGCTGGCCATCGCCGTCATGATCACCGCGCCGCCCATACTTTCGCCAAGCCCGTAGATCGGCACACCGGGATAGCGCGCGCGTACCGCCCGCACCGCCGCGGTGAAGTCGTCAGCCATGACGTCGCCGCCGGGCCACAGGCCGTGATAGGGCGCGGCGCCGAACCCGCGCTGGTCATAGGCGAACACGGCGACGCCCTGTGCCGCGAGCGTCGGCCCCACACCCGGCGCGTCCGGCACCTTGCCCCAGGATTTGCTGTAGTCGTTGAAGCCGTGCACCGCCACGACAACCGCACGCGGCGCGCCGTCCGGGAGCCACGCACGCACAGGCAGCTTCAAGCCATCGGCGGTGGTGAAGGTATCGTCGCTCACCATCAGCGTGGCGGCGGCGCCCCCCAAAGGTGCGGAGACGGTAGCGCAAGCGGCAAGTGTCGCGCTGAGAAGCCAGACCGCGAACGAAACCGCCGCAATCTTCACGAAGCCGCCTGCTCCGGCTGCGCGCGGGTGATTTGCAGGAAGATGTCTTCGAGGTCGACTTCCTCCGTGCGGATGTCGGCAATGGCAAGCCCGCTGGTGCGCGCCGCCTCCAGGATTTCCATCATCGCGCGGCTGCTCGGCCGGTAAGTGATGTGAAGTTCCGTCGGCGTAGTGAGCGTGGGGTGGAAGTGCATCAGCGCCGGCGGCGGTTCCTGGATGGGGTTCGCGAGCAGCAGCGTGACGGACTTGTTGTCGAGCCGCGCCAACAACGCCCGCGTGGTGTCGCAGGCCACCAGCTGCCCGTGGTTGATGATCGCCACCCGGTCGCAGAGCTCTTCGGCTTCTTCGAGGTAGTGCGTGGTGAGAAGCACCGTCGTGCCGCGCGTGTTGAGACTACGGATATAAGCCCACAGCTGCTGGCGAAGTTCCACGTCGACGCCGGCCGTGGGCTCATCGAGCACGATCACAGGCGGCGTATGCACCAGGGCCTTGGCGACCAGCAGGCGCCGGCGCATGCCGCCGGACAGGGTGCGCGCGTAGGCATTGGCTTTGTCCGCGAGGCCGACGGCTTCGAGGATTTCCATGGTACGGCGTTCGTTCTTCGGCACCCCGTAGAGCCCGGCTTGGACTTCCAGAGCCTCTTTCGGCGTGAAGAACGGATCGAGATTCAGCTCCTGCGGCACCACGCCGATGGCGCAGCGCGCATGGCGCGTATCGGTGTCGATATCCGAGTTCCAGATCTTCACCGTGCCGGAGGTCTTGTTGACCAGACCGGCCATGATGTTGATCAGGGTAGATTTGCCCGCACCGTTGGGGCCGAGCAGGCCGAAAAAGCTACCGCGCGGGACTTCCAGGGAGAAGTCGGTCAGCGCCTGCTTCGGCTTACGCTTGTTGGATCCGCCGTAGACCTTGTTGACGTTGCGGATCTCGACGGCGAGATCGGGAAGCGAGTCGGGCGCGACGGGAGATGTGGCGGGAGATAAGGACACGGGATACGCGAGGCCTGGACAGGGGCGAAACGGGACGCCTGTCTTATAGCCCATGGCGGGGGCGTCAACGAGGTCTTGAACTCGCCTTTTGCACGCCCCATAAACGTGCCCGAAACCGCGCTGGAATTTGCCCTTTGGGGGGCCGCCATGGCTGAACCGTTCGAGACCATTCCCGTCGACACCCTGCAAGTCGCCTGCGACGGCGGCGGCGGTGCGCTGGGCCATCCGCGCATCTTCATGACCATCCGTCCCGTGGAGGGCCACGTTGAGTGCCCCTACTGCAGCCGCCGCTATGAGCTGAAGAAGGACGCCCTGGCTCACGCCAGCGGCCACTGAGCCTCTTGGCCGCACCGAACGTTAGCCCCAAGCGCCTCTACCTGATCGACGGGTCGGGCTACATCTTCCGGGCGTTCCACGCCCTGCCCCAGCTGACGCGCTCCGACGGCACCCACGTGGGTGCGGTGCGCGGATTCTCGTCCATGATGATCAAGCTGCTCGACGAGCTGCGCGACCACAGCGTCGAGGAATACATCGCCGTCATCTTCGACGCCGGCCGGAAGACCTTCCGCAACGAGTTCTATCCCGAATACAAAGCGCACCGTCCGCCGCCGCCGCCGGAACTGATTCCGCAGTTCGCCCTGGTACGCGATGCCACACGCGCGTTCTGCGTATCGTGCATAGAGCTGGAAGGCTACGAAGCGGACGATCTCATTGCCACTTACGCCCGCATGGGCGTGGAAGACGGCATGGATGTGGTGATCATCTCCGCCGACAAGGACTTGATGCAGCTGGTTCGCCCGGGCGTGGAGATGCTCGATCCCATGAAAGACGTGGTGATCGGTCCTGAGCAGGTGAAAGAGAAGTTCGGCGTGCTGCCGAACAAGGTGATCGACGTACAGGCGTTGGCCGGGGATTCCACCGACAACGTGCCCGGCGTGCCGGGCATCGGCGTGAAGACCGCCGCGGAGCTGATCAACCAGTACGGCGATCTGGAAACCCTGCTCGAGCGGGCCGGCGAGATCAAACAGCCCAAGCGGCGCGAGAACCTTCAGCAGCATGCGGAACTCGCGCGCATTTCCAAGCGCCTCGTCACCCTGCGCGACGACGTGCCGCCGCCGGAAACGCTGGCAAAGATGAAGTGGGATGCGCCGGACCGGGAGAAGCTGTTGAGCTTCCTCGAGACGCAGGAATTCCGCCAACTGGTGACCCGTGCGAGCAACTGGCTCGATGGCGGCACCGTGCCGATCAAACGCGCCTTCGGCGGCACCGCCGACGCCGCGAACGCCGCGAACGCGGCCCCGGTACGCGCGCCGGCGCCAGCGCCGGTCTCGGCCGCCAAGATCGACCACAGCCGCTATGAGTGCGTGCAGGCGCTGGCCGACCTGCAGCGCTGGATCGCACGCGCGCAAGCGCAAGGATACGTGGCGGTCGACACGGAGACTGATAGCCTCTATCAGGCCCGCGCCAGGATGGTCGGCGTTTCGCTGTCGCTGGGTGCGGGGAGCGGTTGCTACATCCCACTGCGCCATGTCGGCAACGCGCCCCAAGGTCAACTCGATCTCGGCGGCGATCCGGCGGCGTCCGCCGCACCGCCGCAGATTCCGATCAAGGATGCGATCGCCGCGCTGAAGCCGCTGTTGGAAGATCCCGGCGTTCTGAAAATCGGGCACAACATCAAGTATGATATGCACGTGTTCGCGCACGAGGGCATCGCGGTCGCGCCCGTCGACGACACGATGGTGATCTCCTACGTGCTCGACGGTGCGAAGACCGGGCACGGAATGGACGAGTTGGCGCTGCGCCACCTCGACCATACCAACATCAAATTCAGCGACGTGTGCGGCAGCGGCAAGAACCAGATCACCTTCGACAAGGTGCCGCTGGACAAGGCCACCGCCTACGCTGCCGAGGATGCGGAAGTGACGTGGCGACTGCATGCGTTGCTCAAGCCGCGCCTGGTGCATGAGCGGTTGGTGACAGTCTACGAGACCATGGACCGCGCGTTGATCCCGGTGCTGCACGACATGGAAGCGCGCGGCGTCGTGGTCGACCCCAAGGTGCTCAAAACCCTGAGCGCGGATTTCGCCGCGCGCATGGCGGAGTTCGAGACCGATATCCACAAGCTCGCCGGCGAGACATTCAACATCGGTTCGCCGAAGCAGCTGGGCGAAATCCTGTTCGAACGCATGAGCCTGCCTGGCGGCAAGAAGGGCAAGACCGGCGCTTACGGCACCGGTGCAGATATCCTCGAGGAACTCGCCGCACAAGGGCACGACCTGCCGGCGCGGGTGCTCGACTGGCGCCAGCTCTCAAAGCTAAAGAGCACCTACACCGACGCGCTGCAGGAAGAGATCAACCCGGACACAGCGCGGGTGCATACCTGTTTCGCCCAGACCATCGCCAGCACCGGGCGTCTGTCGTCGGTCGATCCCAACCTACAGAACATCCCGATCCGCACCGAGGAAGGCCGCAAGATCCGCACGGCGTTCGTGGCGCCCAAGGGCAAAGTGCTATTGTCGGCTGACTACAGCCAGATCGAGCTGCGGCTTGTCGCCCATGTCGCCGACATCAAGGCGATGAAGAAAGCGTTCAAGGACAACGAGGACATTCACGCAGCCACCGCGTCGGAAATGTTCAACGTGCCGATCCAGGGCATGGACCCGATGGTTCGCCGCAAAGCCAAGGCGATCAACTTCGGCATCATCTACGGCATCTCCGCGTTCGGGCTTGCCAATCAGCTCGGCATCCCGCGCAACGAAGCCCAGGACTACATCACCGCCTACTTCAAGCGGTTCCCCGAGATCCGGGACTACATGGACAAGACCAAGGCCGAAGCCAGGGACAAGGGCTTTGTCGAGACACTGTTCGGCCGCAAGGTGTGGATCCCGGGCATTGCCGACAAAAATCCGGCGGTGCGGAATTTCGGCGAACGCGCGGCGATCAATGCGCCGATCCAGGGCGGCGCGGCCGATATCATCAAGCGCGCCATGATCCGCCTGCCCGGCGCCCTGCGCGATGCAAAGCTCTCGGCGCTGATGCTGCTGCAGGTCCACGACGAACTGATCTTCGAGGTGCCCACCGCCGAGGTCGACGCCACCAAGGCGGTTGTGAAGACGATCATGGAGGGCGCAGTGACGCTCGACGTGCCGGTGGTGGTCGATGCGGGCGTCGGCGACAGCTGGGCACAAGCGCACTGATCGCATGTGGGTGCTGGCGCTCTTCCTCGTCGGAACCCCTCCCGCCTTGGCCGACGACCGGCTGACGTGCTTCTCATCCGACGCCGCGCCGGCGGCCAGGATCGCGGCCTGCCGGACGACCGCCGGCGATGCGAGCCTGCCGGCCGCCACGCGCGCCGACGCCTTGGGTGCGCGCGCCGAAGCGCTTGCCGCGGAAGGTCGCCCGGCCGACGCCCTCACCGACCTCGATGCGGGCCTGCGGCTCGTCCCGGACGATACCCGCCTCCTGCTGGCGCGCGGCAAATTGCGCCAGGGCACAGCAGCAGAAGACGATTTCAGCGCCGTCCTCGCCAAGACGCCGGCGAACGCAGAGGCCTTGATGGCCCGTGGCGAATCACGCTTGCGGCGAAACGCAACGGCTGAGGGGCTGGCGGACTTCCGCGCGGCGCGGCGCTATGCCCCCAACAATCCCCTGCCGTTCCGCGTGCTGGGCAAAGCATCCCTTGCGCAAGGCAAGCTCATCGAGGCCATCGCGGATTTAGGCCAGGCGTCCCGACTCGATCCGCGCGACACGGAGAGCCGTGTCCTGCTCGGGCAAGCGCACCTGCGCGCCGATCACGGCGCCGAGGCGTCCGCGGCCTTCACAGCCGCGCTCGCGATCAAGCCGAACGAAGTCGAAGCCTTGCGCGGACGCGCGACCGCTGCTGGGCGTGCGGAGAATTTCCCCGCCGCCATCGCCGATCTCACCACACTGCTGAAAGCGCAGCCAGACGATGCAGCCGCGCGCAAAGCCCGCGGTGTGGCGCGCCTTCAAAGCGGCGAGGCTGCGGGCGCTGTGGAGGATTTCAATGTCCTTTTGAAGGCCGCGCCCGCGGATGTCGAACTTCTGTACTTCCGCGCGACCGCGAACCTGCGGGCGGCCAGTTTGCGCGCGGCCGAAGCCGACTTCACCGCCGTGCTGCAAATGCAGCAAAGCGAACCCGATGCGCTGAACGGCCGCGGTCTCGCGCGCCTGCTACAGGGACAGTTCGCCATCGCCGAGGCGGATTTCTCCGCCAGCCTTGCAGTGAACCCCAATGCGGGCGATGTGCTGGCCAATCGCGGACAGCTGCGCTTCATGCGCGGAAATCTTGCCGCCGCTGAGGCCGATCTCGCCGCCGCCCTCGCCCGTCCCGGGGCCAATCCGACGCTGGCGGTGTGGCACACGATCGCCGCGCGGCGACTGCATCGTCCGGACATGCTGGCGCGCAGCGCGCAGCAGCTCAGCGCGGCGTGGCCGGCGGATCGTTGGCCTATGGCGGCGGTGCGGTTCTTCTTGGGCGAGACCGGCCCCGATGCGCTGCTAAAGGCCGACGGTGCGCTCCAGCGCTGCGAGGCAGCGTTCTACCTGGGACAAGCGGCACTCCTGAACGGCAAACGCGACGAGGCGGAAAAGCAGTTCCGCGCCGCCGCGTCCGCCGACATTCGCGGCAGCTTCGCCAAGATCGCAGCGCAAGCCGAATTGGCGCGTATCGAGAAAGACAAAGGGCCCGGTGCGAAAGCACCGAGCCCTTGATCGTCGTATGAGCCGTTTCGCTTAAGCGGCAGCGCGGATCGCGGCGGCTTTCACCTTCGCGTCGACATGGCCGTCGAACTGCTCGAAGTTCTTTTCGAAGCGGCGCGCCACGTCCTGGGCGGCCACGTCGTAAGCCTTCTTATCCGGCCAGGTGGCCTTCGGCTGCAGCACTTCCGACGGAACGCCCGGGCACGCCTTCGGCACGAGCAGGCCGAAGTTCGGGTCGGTCACGAACTCGCCTTTGCCCAGCACGCCGTCGAGCACGGCCTTCAGCATGGCGCGCGTGTAGGCGATCTTCATGCGGTTGCCGACGCCGTAGCCGCCGCCGGACCAGCCGGTGTTCACCAGCCAGCAATCGGCGCCGTACTTGTCCATCAGTTGACCAAGCAGTTTCGCGTAGACGGTGGGATGACGCGCCATGAACGGGCCGCCGAAGCAGCTGGAGAACGTGGCCTGCGGCTCCTTCACGCCCTTTTCGGTGCCGGCGACGCGCGCGGTGTAGCCCGACAGGAAGTGGTACATCGCCTGTTCCGACGTCAGCTTGGAGATCGGCGGCAGGACGCCGAACGCATCGGCGGTCAGCATGACGATATTTTTCGGGTGCGGGCCCTGACCGGTTTCCGAAGCGTTCGGGATGAACTCCAGCGGATAAGACGCGCGGGTGTTTTCCGTCAGCGAGCCGTCGTTCAGGTCGAGGGTGCGCTTGACCGGATCCATCACGACGTTCTCGAGGATGGTGCCGAAGCGTTCGGTGGTCGCGTAGATCTCCGGCTCGGCTTCCTTGGACAGGTTGATCACCTTCGCGTAGCAGCCGCCTTCGAAGTTGAACAAGCCGTTCGGGCCCCAGCCGTGCTCGTCGTCACCGATCAGGGTGCGCGAAGCGTCGGCGGACAGGGTGGTCTTGCCGGTGCCGGACAGGCCGAAGAAGACCGCGCTTTCTCCATTCGATCCGATGTTGGCCGAGCAGTGCATCGGCATCACGCCCTTTTCGGGCAGATTGTAGTTCAGGAACGAGAACACCGACTTCTTCACTTCGCCGGCGTAGATGGTGCCGCCGATGATCACGACCTTCTTGGCGAAGTTCAGGACGATGAAGCATTCGGAGTTGGTGCCGTCGACCTTCGGGTCGGCCTTCATGTAAGGCGCGTGCAGGACGGTGAAGTCCGGATCGAAGCTGGTCAGCGCCGCTTCGGGCGGCTGAATGAACATGTTGGCGGCGAACAGGTTGTGCCAGGCCTTCTCGTTCACGATGCGCGCCTTGAGACGGTAGGTGTCGTCGGCACCGGCGTAGACGTCGCGGACGTACAGGTCCTTGCCCGACAGATACTGCAGCACCTTGGCGTGCAGCTTGTCGAAGGTTTCCGGCGTCATGCCGACGTTGACCTTGCCCCAGTTCACCGATGTCTCGGTGGTCTCGTCGCGCACGATGAACTTGTCGTTCGGCGAGCGGCCGGTGTGCTGGCCCGTCAGGCTAACGAGCGCGCCATCCTTGGAGAGCTTGCCGTCACCGTTCTTGACAGCGTGTTCGATGAGTTCGGCCCGGCCGAGGTTCCAGAACACATTGCCGGCCGGCTTCAAGCCGTGCTTCTCGAGACCGACTGAACTTTTCGAATTGCCGCTCTGCGTCACTTAGGGGACTCCTGAGAGATTGGGGAAAACCTCGGCGGGGGGTCCCGAGGGTGCGGGAGCCGCCTTGTCGGCCCCCAGTCGAAAACGCGTCTACATATCGTTTCGGGGCCCGGGGTGCAACGGACATGCAAGCCCGAACCCGACCTTTAACGCCTTGTTTGCACTGCAATATCCGGAAATGTTAGGACAACCTGCCCGCGACAAGCGTGTATGGTGATCAGCGGATCAATATCCGCCTGCCGCTCGCTGGTCACGTCTGCGCAACTTTCGCCATAATGCACCGCTCTGCTGGGATGTGCATAACCGCCGGAACCGGCGAATTCTTGAATGAGGCTGCCCCCTTGGCTTATCGCGTCGCTCTGGTCGATGACGACCGCAACATCCTTACCTCCGTCTCCATGATGCTGGAGGCGGAAGGGTATGCCGTAACCACGTACCGCGACGGCGCAGAGGCCTTGCGCGGCCTTCAGTCGGAACCGACGGACCTGGCGGTGCTGGACATCAAGATGCCGCGCATGGACGGCATCGAACTTTTGCAACGCCTGCGTGAGAAAAGCACCATGCCGGTTATCTTCCTCACGTCCAAGGACGACGAGGTGGACGAACTGATGGGTCTGCGCATGGGCGCGGACGACTACATCAAGAAGCCGTTCTCCCAGCGCCTGCTGATCGAGCGCATCAAGGCGGTGTTCCGCCGTCTCGAAGCGCAAAAGGCTTCAGCGCCCGGCTCGACCTCCGCCCAGAGCGTGAAGCGCGGCGAGCTCGTTCTCGACCCGGCGCAGCATCTGTGCCTGTGGAGAGGCCTGCAGGTGAACCTAACGGTCACGGAGTTCCTGATCATCCAGGCCCTCGCGCAACGTCCGGGCCACGTGAAGAGCCGCGACCAGCTGATCGATGCAGCATACGGCGAGCACATCTACGTCGATGACCGTACGATCGACAGCCACATCAAGCGGCTGCGCAAGAAATTCCGCGAAGTCGACAAAGAGTTCTCACACATCGAGACGCTTTACGGCGTCGGCTACAAATACAACGAGGCCGGCGCGCCGGGGAGCCCAAGCGCCGAATAACGCCTCCGCGCTTCACGCCCGAAGGAACCAGCGTGCGGGACGACGACAATCCACCGCAGGGGCGGGCTTCCGCCGATGACGCGCCGCCGAGCATCGGCGCGCTGAAGCTGCCTCACTCGACCGATCCGCCGCCCGATCCGCCACGCGATCCGGACGTGCGCCGGCGCGTGTACTCGCCGCTGACCATGCGCATCCTCGCGGTGAACCTGGTCGCGCCGGTGCTCTTGGTGCTAGGGCTGTTCTTCCTTGACCAATACGCCGACTCGCTTATCGCCACGGAGATCGAAGCGCTGGCCACGCAGGGCCAGCTGATCGCCGCGTCGATCGGTGAGGGTGCTGTGGTGGTGGATACGGAAGCCGGCGACTTCCCCGCCTTCACGCCCAACGGCGCGCAACGCACGATCGATCAAGACAATGCGCGGCCGCTGCTGCGCCGGTTGGCGGGCTTGGCGCAGGTGCGCGGTCGCCTGTTTGACCGCAACGGCGCACTCATCGCCGATACCCGCCTGCTGTCCGGCCCCGGCGGCGAAGTGCAGGTTGAGGACCTGCCGCCGACGGAAAATGTCTTCGATCGCATTTTCCGCGAGGTCTACGAAGCGACCGTAGGCCGCTTCTCGTACGAACGACGCTTGCCGCTCTATAAGGAGCCGGAGACCGCGCAGGCCTCGGACTTCCCAGAAGTGGGCCACGCCCTCGAGAACGGCGAAGCCGACGCTGCCGTGCGCCTGCGCGAGGATCGGCAAAAAATCCTCACGGTCGCTGTGCCGGTGCAGTTCTATAAACAGGTGGTCGGCGTGGTACTGGTGTCGCGCGACGGTCGCGCTGCCGACGAACGCCTGTTCTCCGTAAGGCGCTCGATCATGGGTATGTTCGCCTGGGTTCTGGGCCTTACGGTGCTGACCTCGCTGTATCTCGCCGGCACGATCGCCAACCCCGTGCGGCGTCTGGCGATTGCCGCCGAACGCGTGCGCACGTCCAAGCGCCGGCAGTATTCCATTCCGGACCTCACCAACCGCTCCGACGAGATCGGTGAACTGTCGGCGGCCTTGCGCGACATGACCGACTCCCTGTGGAGCCGCCTGGACGCCATCGAGCGCTTCGCCGCGGACGTGGCCCACGAAATCAAGAACCCGCTCACGTCTTTGCGTAGCGCGGTCGAGACGGTCGCCCGCATCGCCGACCCCGAGCGCCAGAAGAAGCTTTTTGCGATCATCCTCGACGACGTGGCTCGCCTCGACCGTCTGATTTCCGACATCAGCGACGCCTCGCGTCTGGATGCGGAACTGTCGCGCGCCGAAAGCACGCCCGTGCAACTGGGCCGTCTTGTGACCGCACTCGCCGAAGTGCAGAACGCCACAGACAACCCAGAGGCGCCGCGCGTAGACGTGATTGCGACGGTAGGCGAGGAATACGACGTGCCCGGCCTCGAAGGTCGCCTCGGCCAGGTGTTCCGCAATTTGATCGGCAACGCGGTCTCATTCAGCCCGCCCCGCGGCGCTATTACCGTTCGGCTTGAGCACGTCGGCCGCCGGGTGCAGGTGTCGGTGGAAGACCAGGGGCCCGGCATCCCGCCCGGCAAGGAACAGGCGATCTTCGAGCGCTTCTATAGCGAGCGCCCCGAAGGCGAAAAGTTCGGCACCCACTCGGGCCTGGGACTATCGATCTCGAAACAGATCGTCGATGCCCATCGGGGCGTGCTGTATGCAGAAAATCTGAAGGATACGTCGGGCAAAGTGCTGGGCGCGCGCTTCGTCGTCCGCCTACCGGCGAAGTAACCGCCTCTACTTCAATACGAACGCCATCAGCAGCGGCAGCGTGAGGAACGATACGATCGTCGAGATCACGACGATGCCCGCCACTTCCTCGGGCTGGTTGTCGTAGCGCAGCGCGAACAGGTAGTTGAACACCGCGGTCGGCATCGAGGATTGGATGATCATCGCGCCGCGGGCGGCGCCGGTCATGCCGAGGAGATGCGTGATCCCGAGCGCGACGATGAACCCGCCACCGATGCGCGCCGCGGCGAACATCAGTCCGCTGCTGAGGGACCTGATCCGCAACCGCGCCAGTGACGTGCCCAGCGACAGCAGCATGAGCGGGATCACCAGGCCCGCCAGCACGTCGATGGTGTTGCCCAGAAACGCGGGCAGCTTGATGTCGAAGATCAACAGCAACAGCCCCGCCCCCATCGACCACAGCACGGGACTGGACAGAATGTCGCGCAGGGAGAAGCGCCCGCTCGCCAGGCTTATCCCCAGGCTGAACTGGAACAGGGAGACGGTGGCGAACACCGCAACCGCGGCAACGAGGCCTTCGGTGCCGAAGGCAAACATGGTGAGCGGGATACCCATGTTGCCGGAGTTCGGGAACATCATGGCCGCCAAATAAACGCGCATCGGCTGGCGCAATGTTCGCAAGACCGTGTAACCGGCGACGCCCGTGACCACCATCATCGCCGTGGTGGCGCCCATCATGGTCAGCATTGCGGACGGATCTGGTCGGCGCGTGAGCAGGGTCGACAGGAGCAGGCACGGCGCCCCGATGTTGCTCGACAGGTACGACACCATCGATGTGTCGAACGGCAAGCCCTTCCGGTCCCACACATATCCGAGCAGGGCGATGAGGAGGACGGGGGCGACGACCGCGAAAATCTGTTGGATCATGGACGAACGTATAAACTTTTGGGGCAATTGACGCGAGCGCGGTTAGGACGCAACCTCTGATCCATGATCCTAATCCACGCAAGCTGCGTCGCCGTCGACGGCATCGGCGTTCTGATCCGCGGCGGCTCCGGTGCGGGCAAGTCCGATCTCGCGCTGCGCCTGATCGACGATGGCGCCGTGCTGGTGTCGGACGACTACAGTGAAGTGATTGAGGAAGGCGACGGGCTTATTGCCACGGCCCCTGCCCTCATCGCCGGAAAGATGGAGATCCGCGGCTTCGGCATCGCCAGCGTTCCTTTCACGCCGCGCGCGGTGATCGGCCTCGTGGTGGATCTCGCACCCTGGGGGCAGATCCCGCGCATGCCTGATGAGACCACCTGCAGCATCGCCGGCGTTGTGCTGCCCTGGCTGACCATCGATCCCGCCACCGTCTCGGCGGCGGCAAAAGTGCGCGTGGTGCTGGGGCAGGCCGCACGGCGGCAGAACTGGCGCACGGCCTCCGGCGCATGAGCGCGAAACGCGCGAAATCCAGTGCGCTCAAAGCGAAGACCCGTCGCAAGTCTGTGCGGGCCAAGTCGACACGCACCAAGAATGCTCCGCGCATCGTCATCGTTACGGGAATGTCGGGTGCGGGGAAGAGTTCCGCCCTTCACGCCCTGGAGGACGTCGGTTTTGAGACCGTCGACAACCTGCCGGTGACCTTGCTGCAGGCGGTTGTCGCCGCCGGCGGCGGCACGGAGCGACCGCTTGCGCTTGGCATCGACGTGCGGACACGCGATTTCGAGGCCGCCCAACTGATCGCGGCACGGGACGCGATGCGCCATCATGCCGGTGTGGAAACCACTATCGTCTTCCTGGACTGCGACAGCGAAGTCCTCGGCCAGCGCTACACGGAAACCCGACGCCCGCATCCGCTGGCGCACGATTTACCCGTGTCGGTCGGCGTCGAAATGGAACGACGCTTGCTGGCGACGCTGCGGGAACACTGCGACATCCTGATCGACACGTCGCGCCTGTCGATTGCCGATATGCGTCGCGTGCTGCTGGGCCACTTCGCCAACGAGGCCAAGCGCGCCATGCAGGTGTTCCTGACCTCGTTCGGATACCGCCACGGCATCCCGCGGGACGCCGACATCGTGCTCGACGTGCGCTTTCTGAAGAACCCGCACTATGTGCCCGCACTGAGCCACAAGACCGGCCTAGATCGCTCCGTCGGGGCGTATATCGAGAAGGATCCGGCGGTGAAGACCTTCGTCAGTCGCGCAACCGCAATGCTCAAACCTTTGCTGCCGCTCTATGCCAAGGAGGGGAAGAGCTACCTCACCATCGCCGTGGGTTGCACCGGCGGACAACACAGGTCGGTTTACGTGGTGGAGCGCCTGAAGGCTTGGCTGGCCACCCAGCAGGTCACCTTCGCAGTGCGGCACCGCGACATCCCAGGCCGGCCGGCCAAAGGCAGGAATGGCTGAAATCCGCCATTTTCGAGGCCTCGATTTGAGGTGACGAATTGGCTAATCTCCGCGGCCCGCGCGCCCCGGCCTGATCGATGGGAGGCCGCTGCGAACCGACCGCGGCCAATTAGAAACAACACACCTCACACCCGATGTCGCAATCGAAACCGTTGATCGGCCTAGTCCTGGTTACCCACGGACGCCTGGCGGTGGAGCTTGTCGCCGCGATGGAACATGTCGTCGGGCCCCAGGCGCAGGTCGCCTCTGTCTGCATCGGTCCCGAAGACGACATGGAACAGCGTCGCGCCGACATCGTGAAAGCAGTGGAAGGCACCAATGCCGGCGAAGGCGTTGTCGTGCTCACCGACATGTTCGGCGGCACACCGTCGAACCTGGCCATCTCCATCATGGAGACCGCGCAAATTGAAGTGATCGCCGGCGTCAACCTGCCGATGCTGATCAAACTCGCCTCGGTGCGCGGCACCGAGACGCTGCGCAATGCCGTCGCCCAGGCGCAAGAAGCGGGCCGTAAGTATATCAACGTTGCCTCCGCGCTCCTGGCGCAAGACCGCTAACAGGAGGTTCACCATGTCGGAGCCTCTGAGCGGCGAAGCGGAGATCCGCAATGCCAAGGGCCTTCATGCCCGGGCCGCAGCCAAATTCTGCAAGACGGCGGAGAAGTTCGACGCCGAGGTTCTGGTCTCGCGTAACGGCACCGAAGTCGCCGGAACGTCAATCATGGGACTGATGATGCTGGCCGCCGCGCAAGGCTCTACGATCTCGATCAGCGCCACCGGTCCGGAGGCCGCCCAGGCCATGGAAGCGTTATTCAAGCTGGTCGCCGACAAGTTCGACGAAGAATAAGTTTTAACAGGCCACAGCCATGCCGAAGGGCCACAGCAAAACCCCGAGGGAGCGGCGCAGCGACGAATCCGCGGCCGTTGAGCGGGTGTTTGCCGGCAGCCCAGTCGGCGCGGGCGTCGCGATCGGCACAGCGTTCCGCCAGGACAGCCGCGCCGCCTTTAACGTCAGGGAATTCGCGATTCCGCCGACGAAGGTGCGCAGCGAACAACATCGCCTGCTGGAAGCGGCTGCAAAGGCAACCGCACGCCTGGAAACCCTCCAGACCGAAGCCAAGCAGATGGGCAACGCTGCGGGCGAAGAACTCGGCTACCTGATCGAGGCCTACCAGCAGATGCTCTCCGGCTCGCGGCTGATCCGCGGCGTGCAGCGGCGCATTGCCGCAGACAACATCAATGCCGAAGCGGCGGTGCTGAAAGAGATTGGCCTGATGTCCGAGGCCTTCGCCTCCATGGACGATCCCTACTTGGCCGCGCGCGTGCAGGATGTGCGCGAGGTCGGCCGCCGGCTTGTCGAAGCCCTGGGCACCGGCGCGAGTGGGTTGAAGGCGCGCAAGAGTTACCCCAAGAACGCGATCATCATCGCCGACGAGCTGTCGCCCGCCGACACAGCGTTGCTCGATCCGGATCAAGTGATCGGCCTGGCCACCATGCTCGGCGGCGTTGAAAGCCATACGGCGATCGTCGCGCGCTCGCTCGGTATTCCGGCCGTGGTCGCGGCAGCGGACATGATGGACGGCATCGCCAATGGCGATACCGTCATCGTCGACGGACAGAGCGGACAGGTCATCGTCTCGCCGACGGCGGAAACGCTAAAGCTTTATCGTCAGCACCGCGCCACGTTCCTGAAGACGCAGCAGTCGCTGAAGAAGCTCAAGACAGTGCCTGCCGTCACGCTCGACGGTTTCGCGATCAAGCTCCAGGCCAATGTCGAGTTGCCGAGCGAAGTCGAGAGCGTGCTTGCTTCCGGCGCCGAAGGCATCGGCTTATTCCGCAGCGAATTCATGTTCATGAATCGTCCGGACTTGCCGGGTGAGGAAGAACAATTCAAGGCACTCGCCGGCGTCGTGAAGAGCATGGCCGGACGGCCCGTAACCGTGCGCACGCTCGACGTCGGCGCGGACAAGCTCGGCAATCTGGTGGGCCTCAAGCCGGGCCCGAACCCAGCATTAGGCCTGCGCGCAATCCGGTTTTCCCTGAGCCGGCGCAAGCTGCTCATGACCCAATTATCTGCAATCCTTCGGGCAAGCGCGCTCGGGCCGATCCGCATCCTGCTGCCGATGGTGTCCATCGTCGAGGAAGTGCGCGAGGTCCGCCGGATCATTGCCCGCATCGCTGCGCGCCTCCTGGCAAAGAAAGTGCGCCTGCCCAATCCTTTGCCGCCCCTGGGCATCATGATCGAGATCCCCGGCGCGGCCCTGTCGGCCGATGCCCTTGCGGCGGAAGCGGACTTCTTCGCCATCGGCACCAACGACTTGACCCAGTACACGCTGGCCATCGACCGCACTGACGAGCAGGTGGCCTACCTCTACAACCCGCTGCATCCCGCCGTGCTGCGGCTGATCCAGTTTTCGGCCGAAGCGGCCTCGGCGGCGGGAATCCCGGTTTCGGTGTGCGGGGAAATTGCCGGCGACGACCGTTTGACGCCACTCCTGCTGGGTTTCGGCATCACTGAACTGTCCATGGCCCCCGCCAGCGTGCCCAAGGTGAAAAAGCGCATCCTTGAGCTCAACCTGGCAGCCATCACGGGGCGGGTCCGTCAGATTACCGCGGAATCCGATCCCGGCCGCATTCGCACGCTTTTGGACGAGATCGCTCCCCCGGAAAGCCGCGCCTAAGGCCTCGCAAGGTTGCCGCCAAGGGCCTCGGCTGGTATACGCGGCGCTCGATTTCGCCCCCATGCCCGGAGCCCCACGCCCCATGAGTTCGCCCGATTACAAGGTTAAAGACATCTCGCTCTCCGATTGGGGCCGCAAAGAGATCGCCATTGCCGAGACCGAGATGCCCGGCCTGATGGCCCTGCGTACCGAATTCGGCGCGAAGAAGCCGCTCAAGGGCGCGCGCGTCGCCGGCTCGCTCCACATGACCATCCAGACCGCGGTTCTGATTGAGACTCTGAAGCACCTGGGCGCGGACGTCCGCTGGGCGTCGTGCAACATCTTCTCGACGCAAGACCAGGCCGCCGCCGCGATCGCCGCAGCCGGCACGCCGGTGTTCGCCGTGAAGGGCGAGACCCTGGAAGAGTATTGGGATTACACCCACAAGATCTTCGAGTGGGCCGATGGCGGCACGCCGAACATGATCCTCGACGACGGCGGCGACGCCACCCTGCTGATCGTGCTCGGCAGCGAAGCGGAGAAGAACCCGAAGCTGGTCGAAAAGCCGACTAACGAAGAAGAGACCGTGCTGTTCGCCGCGATCCAGAAGCGGAACAAGGAACAGCCGGGCTGGTACGCAAAGGTGCTCGCCAACATCAAGGGCGTGTCCGAAGAAACCACCACCGGCGTGCATCGCCTGTATCAGATGGCCAAGGAAGGCCGCCTGCATTTCCCGGCGATCAACGTGAACGACAGCGTCACCAAGTCGAAGTTCGACAACATCTACGGCTGCCGCGAGAGCCTGGTGGACGGCATCCGCCGCGCCACCGACGTGATGATGGCCGGCAAGGTTGCGATGGTCGCCGGCTTCGGCGACGTGGGCAAAGGCTCGGCGGCGTCGCTGCGCCAGGCCGGCTGCCGCGTGATGGTGTCCGAGATCGATCCTATCAACGCGCTGCAAGCGGCGATGGAAGGCTACGAAGTGACGACCATGGAAGACGCGGCGCCGCGTGCCGATATCTTCGTGACGGCGACCGGCAACCTCGACGTCATCACGGTCGATCACATGCGCAACATGAAAGACCGCGCCATCGTCTGCAACATCGGCCACTTCGACACCGAGATCCAGACCGAGGCCTTGCGGAACTTCAAGTGGCACAACGTGAAGCCGCAAGTGGACGAGGTCGAGTTCTCGGACGGCAAGCGCATCATCCTGCTGGCGGAAGGCCGACTGGTGAACCTCGGTTGCGGCACCGGCCACCCGAGCTTCGTCATGAGCGCGTCGTTCTCCAACCAGGTCCTGGCCCAGATGGAGCTTTGGGCCAACGGCGCAAAATACGAGAAGAAGGTCTACGTGCTGCCGAAACACCTGGACGAGAAAGTCGCCGAACTGCACCTCGCCAAAGTCGGCGCAAAGCTGACCAAGCTCTCTGCGCGCCAAGCGAGCTATATCGGCGTCGGCGTTCAGGGGCCGTTCAAACCCGAGACGTATCGTTATTAAGGCGGGCCGTTACTAAGGCGGATAGAACCGGGCACGTCCTCGCCCGGTTCACATTTTCACAATTTAGGCGCGGGCTTTGCCCGCGCCGTCCGTGCCACGGCCGTATCTTTGCGATACACTCCCGCCCGCCGAAGGGGCGTTCGTGGGTGGTCGCCATGATGGGTGGCCGAGGGATATGCAATTTAGCCAAGCCGTCGATCTTCTGACGGCGCCATGGATCGCTGGCGCTGCCGCGATTATTATTCTGGGCGTTCCCGCCCTATGGCTTCTGGTGCGCCAGCATCGGCATTGGCGCCGCGCGGAACTCTCCAAGGATTGTGCCTACTACGCCCGATCGGCGCTGGAGTCCGCGCTCGAAACCGCGCCTGAAGGATACTTCGCGTGGTTCGTGATACCCGAAGTCGCCATAGACGATGCCCTGCCGCCGGCGTGGCGCCGCAGCGCCGATGAAGCCACTGCCGGTGTATGCTCCCGCCGGCTTGCCGTGCTGCTCGACCTGTTCCACGGGCTGGAGGCCAACTTCGATCACGTGGTCGAGGGCTTCGATAAACCTTCTCAGGATGCCCTGCGCAAAGCGGTGGATTTGTTGCGCGGCCACGGCGACGGTTTCCAGATCTCGCTCCTCCATGCCGCGACCCAGCGCCGCATCCAGGCGCGGGGCTTGCGTGCCGCCGACGATGAGGGCAACACGCTGGCCGACGTCGTGTGGATCAGCGATGTGACCGAAGGCGTCGCGGCGGTCGACACCCTCACCCAGGAAACCGCGGACCTGCGCCGCGAGCGCGATCTCTTGAAAGCGGCACTCAACGGCGTGCCGGATCCGGTGTGGCTGCGTGACGACGATCTCTCGCTGATCTACTGCAACAGCGCCTACGTGCGCGCGGTGGACGGCAAGGACCCCACCGATGTCGTCGCCCGGGGCCGCGAGTTGGCACCGCGCGTGTCGGTGCGCGAAGCGCGAGCGCTGGCCGCGGCCGCGCGTGCGTCTGGTGAAATGCGCCGCGCGCCGTTCCACATGGTCATCGACGGCAGCCGCCGCTTGATGGAAGTGACGGAGTCCGCGGTCAATCTCGACGTGGCGCTGCGGCCCGACCGCGGCGACGCGTCGTTGTTCTCCGACGGCAGCGGCCGCCTGACCGCGGGCTTGGCCTACGACATCACGCGCCAGGAAGAACTTGAGGTCCGCCTCAAGCGCGAAGCCGCGTCGCACGCCGACGTGCTGGAGCGTCTCGGCACCGCCATCGCCGTATTCGGCGCGGATACACGGCTCGCCTTTTTCAATGCGGCTTACGCGAAGTTGTGGTCGCTCGATCAAGGCTGGCTGCGGGAAGGCCCCACCTATGCCACCGTGCTCGACGCACTGCGCGCCGAGCGACGCTTGCCCGAAGTGGCCGACTTCCCGGCGTATAAGGAAAAGGAAGTCGCGCGGTTCAACTCCTTGATTGAGCCGCTGGAAGACGTGCTGCACTTGCCCGACGGCGGCACCTTGCGCCGCGTGATCGCGCCGCATCCCATGGGCGGCTTGCTGACTACCTACGAAGACGTCACCGATAAGCTCGCCCTCGAACGCTCCTACAACACGTTGATCGCCGTTCAGCGCGAGACCATCGACAACCTGCAGGAAGCGGTCGCGGTGTTCGGTGCCGATGGGCGACTGCGCCTGGCCAACCCGGCCTTCGCGTCCCTGTGGGACCTGAGCCTGAGCGCGCTTGCCGAAGGCCCGACCATGCCGGAAGTGATCGACGCCTTCCGCCGCTTCTTCGATGACATGACGGTGTGGGCGCGCCATCAGGGCGTGATGCTGGCGGCGCTGGAAGCGGACCGCGAGCGCGCTACCCAACAGGGCCGCGTCGTGCGCCGCGACCGTTCGGTCCTCGAATTCATCTCCGTGCCGCTGCCCGACGGCGGCGTGCTGTTTTGCTACAACGACGTCTCCGCGCCCGAGCGGGTCGCACAATCCCTGCGCGGCAAGGCCGAAGCGCTGGGGGCCGTCGAAAAGCTGCGCAGCGCCTTCATCACGCATGCAGCGGAGGAAGCCCACGGCCCGTTGACCGCCATCGCCAAGTTGGCCGGACGCTTGGCGCCGCGGCAGGAACCGGGCCTGCGCTCCATCGCGGCGGAAATCCTGACCGCCGCAGAAGACATCAAGGCGCTGCTCGGCGATATGACCGATCTGACGGATTTGGAAGCCGGCCAGCAGACCCTGCGCCTCGATACGGTCGACCTGGCGACGATCGTCACGCGCGTCGCCGCATTGACGCGCGAAGCAGCGCGGCGGCGCGGCGCGACCCTCAGCATCGACTGCCCGCAACAGGCCGGCTGGGTGGTGGGCGATGTCACGCGGCTCAAGCAAACGCTGTATCACCTGCTCATCACGGCCCTGAATGCGGTGGACCAGAGCACCGTGGCGCTGCGGGTCGCCCGCACCGGCGAGCATGCGGAACTCACCTTGCGCTACACCGCCTCGACGCAGAATCCGATGGAACTCGATCAAGGCGCGCTCGGCCTGCACTTTGCCCGGCGCATGGCCGAACTTCATGGCGGCGTAGTCGAGATCGACACCACCGCTGCAGAAGTCGTGCTGACGTGCCGCCTGCCGGCGGTGCCCCTGCGCAACGCTTCGGTGGGCTAGATTTCCCGGATGCGCGTGTTCACCCTTACCGCGGAAAGCGCCACGCTTGCCTTCGGTGCCGCCCTCGCCGCCCTCGCCCAGCCCGGCGCGGTGTTCGCGCTCGCAGGCCCCCTCGGTGCGGGCAAGACCTGCCTTGCGCGCGGCCTGATCGACGCATTGCAGCCCGAAACCACCGAGGAGATCGTCAGCCCGACCTTCACCCTTGTGCAGACCTATCCCACGGCCAAAGGCACGGTTTGGCATTTCGATCTGTACCGCCTAAAACAGCCGCAGGACGCAATCGAACTTGGACTCGAGGACGCCTTGGGCGGGGACATTTCCGTGATCGAATGGCCGGAACGGCTGGAACGCTGGCTGCCGACAAACCGCATCGACGTGATGCTGGAACAAGCGGGCAGCGGCCGGCGCGCAAGCGTGACAGGACACGGCAGCTTTGCCGACGTCGTCCGCCGATGGCAGCCAAGTTTGCCGGAAGAGTCAGTCGCGTGAGTATTCAGGACGAGACCGACCGCGAGAAGATCATCGCGCGCTTTCTGAAGAAAGCCGGTTGGGGCGATGCCGTGCGGCGGCGCATCGCCGGCGATGCGTCTTTCCGCAAGTACGACCGATTGGAACGCGCTGGCGGCACTGCGGTCCTCATGGACGCGCCGCCGCCCCATGAAGACGTGCGGCCCTGGCTGCGGATTGCGCGGCATCTACACGCCCTCGACTTTTCCGTGCCCGATGTGTTGGCCACGGATTCCAACACCGGGCTTCTGCTGATCGAAGACCTCGGCGACGACACCTATACGCGGCTGCTGGCCCGCGGCGAGTCGGAGGAAAAACTCTACGCCCTCGCCGTCGATGCGCTGAGCGCCCTGCACATGGTCCCGGCCGACAAAGCCATCCCTGAAGGCGTGATTCCCTACGGCACCCCGCGCCTGTTGGAGGAGGTCAACCGGCTTCACGTGTGGTACCTGCCAATGGTTGGCGCCCCGGCGCTGAGCGATGACGCGAAGGCAGAGTATGAGGCGATCTGGAATGAGATTCTGCCAGGCGCATGGAAGGCCCCGACCTCGCTGGTCCTGTTCGACTACCATGTCGACAATCTTCTCGGCCTTTTCGACCGCCACGGCGTGAAGGCCTGCGGCCTGCTCGACTTCCAGGACGCAGTGGCGGGTCCGGTCACCTACGATCTCATGTCGCTGCTGGAAGACGCGCGGCGCGACATCGATCCCGGCCTGGTCGCGCGCATGAAGAAGCGCTATCGCGCCACATTCCCCGGCCTGGGCGCAGATTTCGATCTTTCCTGGGCAGTGATGGCAGCGCAACGCCACACCCGCGTGCTCGGCACCTTCGCGCGCCTGAACGTGCGCGACGGCAAGCCGCAGTACCTCCAGCACATCCCGCGCCTGTGGCGCTATATGGATGCCTGCCTGGCGCACCCGCATCTCGCGCCGTTGAAGACGTGGCTCGATTGCCATGTGCCTGCCGAAGCCCGCGTCGTCCCGGTGACGGCATGAGCACCAAGCCCACCGTCGCGATGCTGCTGGCGGCGGGCCTTGGTACGCGTATGCGCCCGATCACCGAGACGATCCCCAAGCCGCTTGTCGAAGTCGCCGGCAAGGCGCTGATCGACTGGACGCTCGACAGCCTCTCGGCGGCCGGCGTCACGCAAGCCGTGGTGAATGTCCATTATCTCGCCGATCAGATGCGCCGACACCTGGCGCAGCGCAGAACGCCGGGCATCATCGTCTCCGACGAAACCGCGCTGTTGCTCGACACCGGCGGCGGCGTCGTGAATGCACTGCCGCTTCTGGGGGACGCACCCTTCTTCGCCTGCAATTGCGACGCCATCATTGTCGATGCGCCGTCACATAGGCCGGCCTTGCGCCGCTTGGCCGAGCTTTGGGACGACGCGAAGCATGATGTGGTGATGCTGGTGCATCCCCTCGAGACCGCCCATGGTTTCGACGGCAAGGGCGATTTCTTCGTCGCCGCCGACGGCACGATGAGCCGGCGCGGCGGCGCGGCGCACGCACCGTTCGTGTGCACCGGCCTGTATTTGATCCATCCGCGTGTGTTCGCCGGCGAGCGTGCCGAGCCTTTTTCCATGGGCCGCATCTGGGACCGCGCCATCGCCGCCGGACGTATGGTCGCGGTCGTGCATGACGGCGACTGGTATCACGTCGGCACGCCAGAGGCGGTGCCGGAGACCACCGCGCTTTTGCAGCGGAGTGCGGCGTGAGTGCCGCACAGGCCGGCTGGCGCCGGCTGAGTCGCGCAGGCCAGCCCACGGTCTTCAACATCTCTGCGTCCGTGCCGTTTGTCGATGCGCTGGCACAAGGCCTGCTCACGGATGCCGGCGACGACCCGCTGGCGCTTGCCGCCGTCACGGTGCTGCTGCCGACGCGGCGCGCGGCGCGGTCCTTGCGCGAAGCCTTTCTGCGCCTAACCGAGGGGGATCCGCTGCTGCTGCCGCGGATGATGCCGCTGAACGATGTCGACAGCGACGAGACCTTGTTCGGCAGCTTCGCCACCGGCCTGGATGCAGAACTGCCCGTGCCGATTGCGCCGTTGCGGCGACAGCTGCTGCTGGCCCTTCAAGTCGAGAAGTTTGCCCGTGCCGCGGGCGAGACGCCGCGGCCGGAGCAAGCGATCCAGTTGGCGGCGGAACTCGCGCGCCTGCTCGACCAGGTGCAGACCGAGGGATTGGACTTCACCCGCCTGGAAAAGCTCGTACCGGATACCTATGCGACTCACTGGCAGATCACGCTCAAGTTCCTTGAGATCGCAACCACCCATTGGCCGGACATCTTGCGCGAGAACGGCGTGATCGATCCGGCGGACCATCGCAATCGCGTGTTCGCGCTGCAGGCCAAAATCTGGGCCGCCGGGGCGCACGGACCCGTGGTCGCCGCGGGGTCCACCGGCAGCATCCCCGCGACGGCGGATCTTCTTTCCGTCATCGCGCGCATGAAGGACGGCTGCGTCGTGCTGCCGGGGCTCGATACGGTGCTGGACGATCCGTCCTGGGCACTCCTGGAAGAATCGCACCCGCAGTTCGGGTTGAAGCACCTGCTGAACCGCATCCGCATGGAGCGTGATGCCGTTGCACCTTGGCCGGCCGCAATAACCGATGCGCCCACGTCCCGCGAGCGCTTGGTGTCGGAATGCATGCGCCCGGCGAAAACCACCGATCGCTGGACCCAGCCGGGCGGACCGCTGAGCGAACTGCCGCGCAACGCGGTCGACGGACTCACGCGGCTCGACTGCGCCGGGCCGCGCGAAGAAGCCGAGACGGTTGCGCTGCTCATGCGCGATGCGGTGCAGATGCCAGGACGCACATCCGCGCTCGTCACACCCGACCGCCGTCTGGCCGAACGTGTTGCCGCACAGTTGGAACGTTGGGAACTGGCGGTCGATGACTCCGCCGGCAAGCCGCTTGAGCGCACCGCCGTGGGCGCGTTCCTGCGCCTTACCGCCGCCATGGTGCTGGAGGACTTCGCGCCCGTCGCTACGCTTGCCGTATGCAAGCACCCCTTCGCCGCCTGCGGGCAGGACACCGCGCGCTTCCGCGATCTCACCCGCACGGCGGAGATCGCCCTGCTGCGTGGTCCGCGCCCGCCGGCGGGCCTTGCGGGATTGGCGTCGCTGGTGCCGGTCGACAACGAAGACGCGCGGGAATGGCTCGCGCTGCTCACCGCCGCTTGCGGAAAATTTCCGGCGCTCGTTCGCGGCCCTGCGCAACCGCTCGCCACCCTCCTCGCCGCCCATATGGAAATGGCGGAGGCTCTGGCGGACACGCCGGAGACGCCGGGTCCTTTGCGCGTGTGGGCCGGCGATGCGGGCGAGGCCGCTGCGGCGTTCATCGCCGAACTCAGCCGCGATGCCGACGTCCTCGCGCCGATCGATCCGGCGAGCTATCTCGCGGTGCTCGAAGCCTTGATGGCCGGCCGCGTGGTGCGGCCCCGGTACGGCCGCCACCCGCGCCTGGCCATTCTCGGTCCGCTGGAAGCGCGGTTGCAGCGCTTCGATGTGTTGATCCTGTCAGGCCTCAACGAAGGCACGTGGCCGGCGGACGCGCAAGCCGACCCCTGGATGGGCCGCCCCATGCGCCAGCAGTTCGGCCTGCCCTCACCTGAAAGGCGCATCGGCTTGGCGGCCCACGACATCGCGCAGGCCCTGTGCGCCCCGCGCGTGGTGCTGACGCGCGCGGTGAAAGTGGACGGCACGCCCACGGTTCCGTCGCGGTGGCTGATGCGCCTCGCGCGCGTCGTCGCCGCAGCGGGGATAGAATCCTCTTGGAAGGACGAGAGTGACACTTGGCCCGTGTGGGCCCACAGCCTCACGCGGCCGGAGCACGAGCCGCGCGCCACGCCCGCGCCCGCGCCAACGCCGCCGGTCGCCGCGCGCCCACGGCGCCTGTCCGTCACCGACATCGAGAAGTGGATGCGGGACCCCTACAGCATCTATGCACGCCATGTGCTGGACTTGAAGCCGCTCGACCCGCTCGAACAAGATCCGGGCGCGGCGGATTACGGTTCGCTGATCCACGAGTCACTGGATCGGTTTGTGCGGGCCCATCCGTCCGGCAACTTGCCCGCCGATGCGTTGGAGAAACTGATTGCCGTGGGGCACGATGTCTTTGGCCAGAAAGCGCTGCGGCCGGGGATTCAAGCCTTCTGGTGGCCGCGCTTTGCGCGCATCGCGAAATGGTTCGTGGAGACCGAAACCGCCCGCCGCGGCGATCTGGTGCAGGCTCATGTCGAGATTAAAGGCGAAATGACACTCAAAGGTCCCGCCGGGCCGTTCGTCTTGCGTGGCCGTGCCGACCGCATCGACCAGATGAAGGATGGCATCACCATCATCGACTACAAGACCGGCGCGCCGCCGCGCAGCCGCGAGGTCCTCGCCGGATTTGCGCCGCAGTTGCCGTTGGAGGCGGCGATGATCGCCGCCGGCGGATTCGAAGGAATCCCCAAGTCCGTCGTGCGCTCGCTTGCCTTCTGGCAGTTGCACGGGCGCGACGACGGCGGCGATATCGAACCCATCAAGGGCGACGCGACCGAGATGGCGAAGACGGCGCGCGAAGGCCTGGAGAAACTGATCGCGACATTCGATCAGCCTGAAACGCCCTATGCCGCCCGGCCCAATCCGGAAACCGCGCCAACCTATAGCGACTATCTCCATCTCGCGCGCGTGAAGGAATGGGGTGCGGTGACCGGCGGAGAGGGCTCGTGAGCGCCGCCGTTGCCCCCCTGACCGGCGTTTCGCCGCGCGCTCTTGCCGAGCGCAATCAGAAATCCGCGGTGAGTCCCGCAGCCAGCGTCTGGGTCAGCGCATCCGCGGGCTCCGGCAAGACGACGGTTCTAACCCGCCGCGTTCTCGCGCTTCTGCTCACCGGCACAGCGCCCAACCGCATCCTGTGCCTAACCTTCACAAAAGCGGCAGCGGCGGAAATGTCCAACCGCGTCGCCGAACGGCTTGCCCATTGGGTCACGGCCACGGAGGACGAGCTTTACGATGACCTGCGGCAGCACCTGACAAGGGATCCCACGCCGGAGATCGTCAAGCGCGCGCGCAGCCTTTTTGCCGAAGTGCTGGAAGCCCCCGGCGGCTTGCAGATCTCCACCCTGCACGCGTTCTGCCAATCGCTCCTGCGACGCTTTCCCCTGGAAGCCGAGGTTGCGCCGCACTTCACCCTGGTTGACGAACGCGATTCCGAAGAGACCCTGGCCCAGGCCTTGGAAGATACCTTAGCCGCGGCCCGCGAAGGCCAAAGCGCGGTGTTGGGCGACGCGATGGCGGTGATCACGGCGCGGGTCCACGAAACCCACTTCAACGATCTGCTCGGCGAAGTGGTCCGGGCGCGCGGCAAGCTCGCACATCTCATCGCCGATGCGGACGGCAAGATGGAGCCGATCCTCGCCCGCCTGGCGCAGCGATTGAGTGTCGCCGCCGGTGAAACCGACGAAAGCTTGATGCAGGCCACAGTAGCCGACACAGCCTTCGCCCGCGCCGATCTGGAGCGCGCCGCCGCGGCGATGGATGGAGGGTCAGACAAGGATCGGGAGCGCGCGGCCGGCCTTCGCATGTGGCTCGCATCGGCAGACCGCGTCGATACATTCGAGGCATATCTCAGGCTCTTCCTCACGGCCGAGGGCCAACCGCGCAAGAATCTGATCACCAAGGCCGCGTGCAAGTCCTGCCCAGAGGCCGCGGAGATCATGGCGCGCGAAGCGGACCGCCTGGCCACTCTGGAAGCGAAGCGCCGTTCGGTCGACGTGTGTGTGTGCTCGGGCGCGTTGTTGCAGATCGGTGCGCATGTGTTGGAGCGCTATCGCCTGACCAAAGCGCAGCGCAATTGGATCGACTACGACGATCTCATCCAAAAGGCGCGCCAGCTTTTGGAACGCCCCGACTTCGCTGCATGGGTGCTGTTCAAGCTCGACGGCGGCATCGATCACGTCCTCGTGGATGAAGCGCAGGACACCAACCCGGATCAATGGGCGATCCTGCAAGCGCTCACATCCGAATTCTTTGTCGGCGAAGGCGCGCGCGAACTCACCCGCACCATGTTTGCGGTCGGTGACCGCAAGCAGTCGATCTACAGCTTTCAGGGTGCGGCCCCCGACGAATTCGATCGGATGGAACAGCACGTCCAGAGCCAAGTGGAAGCCGCAGGCGCGGAGTGGGCCTCGGTCACCCTCAATGTCTCGTTCCGCTCCGTCGAAGCCGTGCTCGCAGCAGTCGATGCCGTATTCGCCAATCCGTTGGTCGCGGCCGGCGTCGTGCGTGGAAGCAAGCCGCTCAGCCACCTTCCTGCCCGCGAAGGTGCGGGCGGCCTGGTTGAAGTATGGCCGCTGGTAGAGCCTTCGACCCAAGACGACCTGCCGACATGGAAGCCGCCGATTGAGCGCACCGCGGGCGACGTACCGGAATTGCGCCTCGCCGCCCTGGTCGCCAAGCGCATCGCGCAGATGGTGAAAGACCGCGAGATGCTGGTCAGCCAGGGCCGGCCGATCCGTCCCGGCGACATCATGATCCTGGTGCGCCGGCGCACGGCGTTCGTGGAAGAACTGGTGCGTCGTCTAAAGCAAGCCGACATCGCCGTCGCCGGCGTCGATCGCATGGTGCTCACCGAACAGCTCGCGGTCATGGACCTGATGGCGCTGGGGCGCTTCTTGCTGCTGCCCGCCGACGACCTGACGCTTGCGACGGTGCTCAAAGGCCCGCTGCTCGGCCTTACCGAGGAGGAGCTGTTCACGCTCGCCCACGGCCGCAGCGACAGAACCGTATGGGACGTCTTGAAGTCCCACGCCGGCGCGGAGTCTGTTTTCGGTTCGGCGCATAAGTTCCTGGAAGACTTGCTCGCACGCACCGACTACGCCACGCCCGCGGAGCTGTATGCGCATATCCTCGTCACCGGCGACGGCCGCCGCAAACTCCTTGCACGCCTGGGTGAGGAAGCCGACGACCCCATCGACGAGTTCCTGCGCCTGACGTTGGCCTATCAAGAGACCCATCCACCGTCCTTAGAAGGATTTCTCCACTGGCTTGAACGCGGCCAGACCGAGATCAAGCGCGACCTGGATCAAACCGGCGTGGACGCGGTGCGGGTGATCACCGTTCACGGCGCGAAAGGCCTTCAGGCGCCGATCGTGTTCCTGCCGGACACCGCCACGCCGCCGACCATGCGCCCGAAGCTGATGTGGACCGACGATACGCCGCCGTTGATGTTATGGCCGCCGCGGGCCGATGCGATGGATGACGTCTGCCGGGGCCTGCGCGACGCAGCGGACGAACTGCGCGATGAGGAGTACCGGCGTCTGTTGTATGTCGCCATGACGCGGGCGGAAGATCGCCTGTATATCTGCGGCTGGCGTACCCGCCGCCCGGGGCCGGTGGAAAAGACCTGGTACGGCATGATCCGCAGCGGGCTCGATGGATTGGCCGGCGTCGAGGTGACAGCCGATCCGTTCTTTACGGCCGACACCGCATTGCCGGGTGCGGAGGTGTTGCGACTCACCTGCCCCCAAACCGCGCCGCCGAAGGAACCAAAGGCCGCGCCCGTGAAGACGGAAACCCGGACGATGGAACCGTGGATGCGCGATCCCGCGCCACCGGAGGAAACGCCGCCGCGGCCGCTCGCGCCTTCGCAGGCCGCACGGTCCGATCCGCCGGCGCAATCGCCGTTGGCGGATCAGGGCCTGCGCTTCCAGCGCGGCCTCATCATCCACCGGCTGTTGCAGAGCCTCCCGAATTTGCCAATCGCGCAACGCGGCGCCGCAGCGGAAGCCTTCGTCAAGCGCCCGTCGTGGAGCCTGCCTGCTGACGTGCAAGGGGCGCTGGTCGCGGAGACCTTGGCCGTGCTGAACGCGCCGGACTTCGCGCCGCTATTCGGGCCCGGTTCGCGGGCGGAAGTGCCGATCTCGGGCCTTGTCCACGGCCACGCTATTGCGGGCCAGGTCGACCGTCTCGCCGTGACCGACGCCGAGGTGATGGTCATCGATTACAAGACCAACCGCCCGCCCCCCAGGCGCGCGATGGATGTGGATCCTGCATACGTATTCCAGATGGCGGTGTATCGTGCCGCCCTGCAGCGGATCTATCACGGGCACACCGTCCGCTGCGTCCTGTTGTGGACGGACGGGCCGTTCACGCTGGAGATCGCGCCCGAACAACTCGATGCTGCGCTCGCGCCCCTGGTAGCCGCCGCCTCATGACCATCAACACCGTCGTCTTCGATATCGGCAACGTGCTGCTGCACTGGGACCGCCGTAACCTGTACCGCAAGCTCATCCCGGATGCCGCGGAGATGGAGCAATTCCTGAACGAGGTGTGTACCGCAAGCTGGCACGAAGCCCAGGACGCGGGTGGCGTGTGCGCGGAGGCCACCGCGGCGCTGACGGCGAAGTTCCCCCAGTATCGCGACCTGATCGCGGCGTTCTACGACCGGTTCGATGAAATGCTTGCCGGCGAAGTCGAAGGCATGGCGCAGGTGGTGATGGGCCTGAAGGCGCGCAACGTGCCGGTTTATGCGCTCAGCAATTGGCCGGCGGAATTGTTCCGCCACGCCGAATCCCACGACATCATTGGCCACCTGGATGGCATCGTCGTCTCCGGCCGTGAGAAGGTGAAGAAGCCGGACCCGCGGATCTTCCAGGCGCTTTTCACACGGTTCGAAATCGCGCCGCAACGCACGTTGTTCGTGGACGACGTGGCGGATAATGTGGCGGCGGCGATTGCCCTGGGAATGCACGGGCACCTGTTCCATGACGCGACGCGCCTGCGCGCCGCGCTCAAAGGCTATCACCTGCTCTAGAACTGATTCTGCAATGAACGCGCCGACATCCGAGGCCGACGACACCGCCGCCGTGAAAGGCGTGATGCTGCGCGATGCGTGGTACTACGCTGCGCCATCGACCGCCGTGGCCGCGCGCGCGACGATTCATCGCACCCTCTTGAACGAACCGGTTTTGATCGGCCGCGATGCCGATGGTCAGGTCTTCGCGTTGCGCGACACTTGCCCGCATCGCGGAACGTTGCTTTCCAAGGGCACGTTCGACGGCCGCGAAGTGGAGTGCCCCTATCACGGCTGGCGCTTTGCAACGAACGGCCAATGCACGGCGATTCCCTCGCAGACGGCGGATCAGCGCCCGCAACCGGGCGACATCCATGCGACGCGCTATCCCGTGCGCGAGAGCCAGGGCAACATCTGGGTGTTCGTGGGCGGGCGCAACGCGGTGCTGCCGCCGATCCCCGAGGTCCCGACGGTCGGTCATGGCCGGCCGCAGTTGCACCTCGTGATGCGGTTCCCGTGCAATATCGATCTCGCCGTGATCGGCCTGATGGATCCGGCACATGGCGCTTTCGTGCATCAGTCCGCGCTCTGGCGGAATCGCAAGAGCGTGCATGAGAAGCGCAAGAGCTTCTCGCCGGTCGTGGGTGGGCTGGGGTGGCGCATGGACAAGCACACCGCGTCCTCCAACAGCCGCGCCTATCGCCTGTTCCTCGGCGGCCAGCCGCAGACCGAGATCACCTACACGCTGCCATCCGTGCGCATCGAACACGCCAGCACAGGACGCTACAGCTACGCCGGGCTGACCGCCTGTACGCCCGTGACCGCCGACACCACCGATGTGCATCACGTGATGTATTGGGACGTGCCGCCCGCCCCGCTGTGGCGGCCGCTCGTCCGGCCCATGGCGGAACGGTTCCTGGATCAGGACCGGCGCGCGGTCATGGCGATGCAGGAAGGTCTCGCGTTTTCGCCGGCCACCATGCTGGTGCGGGACGCCGACACCCAGACCCGGTGGTACTTCAAACTGAAGCGGGAATGGCTGGCGGCTGCGGCGGAGGATCGCCCGCCCTTTAACCCGATCACGCCGACTGTGCTGACCTGGCGGAGTTAATCCCACAGCCCAGCCATGCGTTAACGGACGGGCTCGCTGTGGATAAGTCCATTTGCGTCACCTTGACGCGGGGGGGGGGGGGGGGGGGGGGGGGGGGGGGGGGGGGGGGGGGGGG
>CANJPQ010000009.1 GCA_947476275.1 Fidelibacterota bacterium | reverse complement strand
TGCCCGCCATGGTGTGGCTGATCGTAGCGTTCACCTTGGTCGCCTGATCGAGCGCGACGGTGGCGAGCCAATACTTATCGGTGATGCCGACCCAGCCGCCGGTGGATTCGAATGTCTCGCGACCTTTCTTGATCAGGTCGGCGTACTTCACTTCCGTCTTGGTGCCGTTGAACACACCCAGCGGGCCCTCGAACAGAATGTAGTAGCCCTGCGTCGCCGGGGTATCGAGACGCGCCACCAGGGCATACGGATAAACCGTCACGGCCTTGTCACCGGTGTTCTCCACGGTCTGCTCGACCGTGAACAGGAAGTCTTCGTCGACGCTGATCTTGCGGCTAAAGCGCAAGCCCTCGCTGTTATCCCAGTGGACGATCAGCGGCGTCTTCTCCGTCAACGTCGCGTCGGCGGAATCCGCAGTCCAGGTGGTCGCGGCCGTCGGCAACTTGACGCTGTCGCTGCCGATCATGCCGACTTCGCTGTAGTAGGGCTTCGGCGCCGCCAGCGGCGACAGCAGGGTGATCTCCGGGCTGCGCGGATCCGGCTTCTCGTGGAACTCGGCGAGCGTGATGTCGTCGAAACGCAGGCCTTTCAGCGAGATCGAGCCGTGCAGGCGCGACGTGCTGATCTTCACGCGCGTCTCGGCTTCGACAATCTTCTCGCGCGCTGGATTCTCTTCCGCCCCACCCGGCGACGGCAAGGTTGCGGGCGGCGAGACGGCGCCAGCGAGCGGCGGGCCCGGCGGCGGCTGTTCGGTGGCCGCCGGCGTTGTGGCTGTTGCCGGTGTTGGCGGCTTCGGCGCGTTCTTTGGCGCGAAGAACATCTCCCATCCGAGCAGGATGGCAAGCGACAGGACGATCGCCAGAATGGTGTTGCGGTTCTCGCTCATGAGAGATGGATTTCCAGCCAGAAGAATTCAGGAAGTGGGATTTACGGAGGCGCACTGCAATCGGGATGGCACAGGGTCATGCCCGCTTCCGCCCCACGGATGACAACGGCACAGGCGCGCGGCGCTCAAGCCGACCCCGCGGACAGGCCCGTGCACCGCAATCGCTTCCGCAGCGTAGACCGAGCAACTCGGTGTGAAACGGCACACGGGTCCCAGCATCGGCGCGACCAGTAGCTGATAGGTACGGATCAGCGCCCGCAAAATAATTGTGACGGCTTTCATTCCGGCGCCGCTCCTGGGCTACGGCCCTTCGGCTGACCGACGCGCGTCAGCGCCTGACGAAGTTCGGCGGCCATGGCGGCGAAATCGCGGGTCAGCGCTTCTGTGCGCCCGACCAACACGTAGTCTAGCGGCGCGGTTTTCACACCGCCGAGTACCTGGTCCACGAGCGCGCGCAGGCGGCGCTTTGCCCGATTGCGGGCAATCGCGTTGCCGACCTTGCGGCTGCAGGTGAAGCCCACGCGGACGCCTTCATCGGGCGTGGTCGCAGCGGCGGCTTGAAGAAGGAACGCGGGCGTGGACCGACGCAGGCCAGAGGCGGCGATCCGTAGGAAATCGGCGCGGCGTTTCAAGGACGTCCAACTCCGGCGCATAGGTTCACCACTTGGGTTCACCGCCGGGAAGGCCGGGTAAGGGTCCAATACCCCTGGCAGGGAAGCCGGTGCGGCTTAAGCCGACAGACGCTTGCGGCCCTTGGCGCGACGGCTGACGATGACCTTACGGCCGCCGACAGTCGCCATGCGGGAGCGGAAGCCATGGCGGCGCTTGCGCACTAATTTGCTCGGTTGATACGTGCGTTTCACGTCGACAACTCCAGTTTTCGCGAAAAAAAGAACACTCCGCCAGTCACGGGGGAGCGTTCCAGTCCGTTCAAGGCGCCGGTGTATACGGGGGGTATCCGGGTGAGTCAACCAAATCCGGCCCTTTTCGCGGCCTGACCCCGCCTTAATCCCCGGAAAAGTCTATGATTTAGGGGCCCTGGCGGGGGATAAAGGGCGGTCTTTCCGCCGGTCATTGCGGGGTCCTTGCCCTGACGTGGCCCCGATCCGGAGTCCGAGTTCCCAACCCATGCCCACGCCATGAATGACCAGGGCAAGCCATCCGTATTCCCCTCCCCAGCCGCAACCCGGCCGGACCCGGCGGGATTCGCGACGCCGCCGGCGGCCCCGGTGCCATTTTCGACCGTGGTCCGCTTTGGCCTTTCGGCCCGGCTGCTGGTCCTGACGGTCGGCTTCGTCATGCTGGCGGAAGTCCTGATCTTCGCGCCATCGGTGGCGCGTTTCCGCCTGGAGTACCTGCGGGACAAACTCGACCAAGCGCACCTTGTGCTGACCGCCCTTGAAGCCGCCGGCAGTATCGAGCCGGCATTGCGCGATCGCCTGCTCGACCAGGCGGATATGCTCGGCATGACGTTGACCCGCGAAGGGTATCCGCCCCTCACGTTGGCGCCGCGCATCCCCCCGCAAATCCCCACCGTGTACGATCTGCGCGATTCACCGGATTGGGTAAACATTGCCGACGCATTTGCCGTCCTGCTGCGTTCGGGCAATCCGGTCTTCAGCGTCATGGACTACGGCCACGCCAACCGCAACGTCACGGTCGAGGCGGTGCTGAACGAGGAGCCGTTGCGGCGCGAGATGCACGACTACGCTACGCGCGTGCTTGCGGTCAGCGTCTTCATCTCCATGACAACGGCCGCGTTGGTCTATGCCAGCATTCAATGGCTCGCCGTATTTCCCTTGCGCAAAATCACCGACAGCATGATCGCCTTCCGCAAGGCACCGGAGGACCACGCGCGTGTGATCGTGCCCGCGGCGCGCGGCGACGAAGTCGGCGTGGCGGAACGAACGCTGGCGGAAATGCAAATTCAATTGCGCCAGGCCCTCACCCAGCGCGAACGCCTCGCGGCCGTCGGTGCGGCTGTGACGAAGGTCTCGCACGACCTGAAGAATATCCTCGCCACCGCAATGCTGGAATCGGAGCGTTTGGCGGCTTCCGCCGATGCGGAGACGCAACGCATTACCGCCGGCATCGTGCGCGCCATCGAACGTGCAGTGGCGATGTCCAAGTCGACGTTGAAATTCGCACAGGAAGGCTTGCCCGACGTCCACCGTCGACTGCATCCGGTCGCACCTGTCGTGCATGAGGTCGCCGCGACGCTCGCGCCGGCGCTTCCAAATTGCCGTATCGCTATCGACGTTCCCGCCGATCTGCGGGTGCCGATCGATCCGGATCTGTTGCAGCGCGCGCTGGAAAACCTGGTGCGCAACGCCGCTGAGGCCGGCGCGACGGAGGTGAGGATCAACTGGCGCCCGGATCTCGCGCCGGCGTTGGCGGTGGTGGACAACGGTCCCGGATTGTCGCGGCGCGCGATGGAGAATCTGTTCATGCCGTTTGCCGGGTCGGCGCGGTCAGGCGGCTCGGGCCTTGGTCTGCCGATCGCGCGCGAGAGTTTGCGCGCCCAGGGCGGCGATGTGCAGCTTGTACAAACCGGCGACGACGGTACGACCTTCCTGATCAGGCTGCCGCGATGAATGGATCAACTGCCCTGGGGCTCGCTTTCCTCGTCGGTGCGATTGGCCTCGTGCTTTGGTACTACCGGCCGCGCTGAGGCCAATACCGCGCAGGACCTTCTGGATTCCCAACTTCGGGTCGCCGCACCGGGGATGGCGATCGCAACGTCAATCCGATCGGGGGGACCCAGCCACACGTGCGCAGTCCACGAGACGTGCACATCGTACGGGCCGCGCTTGACCAACCCGCTGTGGACTACGACCCTCCCACATCCCATCCCCAAACGGGCGTCGAACGCCTGGCTTGTGTTGAGACTGTAAGTGAAAATTCTTCTGATCGAGGACGATGTCGAAACCGCCGCATTCATTTGTGAGGGCCTGGGGCGGGAGGGCCACAACGTCGAGGTCTCCGGCGACGGCGAGGCCGCAATGGCCCGTGCTTCCGCCAGCGGTTGGGACGTCTTGATCGTCGACCGCATGTTGCCGAAACGCGACGGGCTGACGGTGATCCGCGATCTGCGCGAAGGTAGATTCGCCCAGCCGATCTTGATCCTGAGCACGTTGGACGCGCTGGACGATCGCGTCACCGGGCTCAATGCCGGCGCGGACGACTATCTTGTCAAACCGTTCGCATTGGTGGAGTTGGCCGCGCGCGTCAACGCGCTTGGACGCCGCCGGCAATCGGACAATCCTGAGACGCGCTTCAAGCTATGCGATCTTGAAATGGATCTCCTCTCGCGCCGTGTTGCGCGTGCCGGCCGCGAGATTCAACTCCAGCACCGCGAGTTCGAGTTGCTCGAGTTTCTGCTGCAGCACATGGGGCAGGTGGTCACGCGCAAGATGCTGCTGGAGCATGTATGGAAGTATAGCTTCGACCCCAAAACCAACGTGGTCGAAAGCCATATCAGCCGCTTGCGTGCCAAGGTCGACAGGCCCTATGAACGGGAGCTAATCCACACGATTCGCGGCACCGGATACTGCATACGTGCGCTGCTTTAGGCCGTTCCGCACGTCCAGCCTCAGCCGGGGTGCAATATCGCCGTGGCGGCTTTTCGCGGGGGCGACGTCCCGGTCGTCGAAATCTACGATCGCGGTCCCGGCCTCAGATACCCTGGCGCCCCACCCTGTGGTATGACTTGCCCAGCTGACAGAAGGGCATTTCGTTGAGCACCATTTCGCAATCCGGCACGTCCGGTAGCGCGCCTTCGCGGCGCATGACCGTGCGCGACATCGCCGCGCGCAAGGTGCCCGGTCAGGGCGCCGCTCAGCCCGTGGTGTGCATAACCGCCTACACCGCGCCGATGGCGCGGTTCATGGACAAACACGTCGACCTGCTGCTGGTGGGCGATTCTCTCGGCATGGTGGTCTACGGGCTTGAGACGACACTCGGGGTCACACTCGACATGATGATTGCGCACGGCAAAGCAGTCGTGCGTGGTTCGACCCAAGCCTGTGTCATCGTCGATATGCCGTTCGGTTCGTATCAGGCGTCGCCGGCAGATGCCTTCAAGGCGTGCGCACGTGTGATGGCGGAAACCGGCTGCGCCGGCGTGAAGCTCGAAGGCGGCCAGGAGATGGCCGAAACGATTGCGTTCCTGACGAGCCGCGGGATCCCGGTCATGGGTCATGTTGGCCTTACGCCGCAGTCGGTGCATCAACTCGGCGGCTATCGCGCCCGCGGCCGCACCAACACCGAATCCGATGCGATCGTGTCCGATGGCATTGCGGTCGCGCAGGCCGGCGCTTTCGCGATGGTCGTCGAAGGCACGGTCGAACCGGTGGCGCGCACACTGACCGAGGCGGTTGACGTGCCCACGATTGGGATCGGTGCGTCCGTTCACTGCGATGGGCAGATCATCGTTGCTGAAGATATCCTCGGCCTGTTCGGCACCTTCACGCCGAAGTTCGTGAAGCGCTATGCCGATCTCGGTGCGGAGGTCTCCGACGCGGTCGCCGCCTACGCCGACGACGTGCGTGCCCGCCGCTTCCCCGGGCCGGAGCAGGTGTTCGGGGCGAAGCCCAAGCGGTAACTCGCGTTCCGCGTTTCACGCCCCCAATTTCACCCTCTGGATTTCAGATGGGGCGCTACGATATAAGCCCGCGCGCCATTTTCTCCTCAAGGTAACTTTGCTTATGGCTTCCGCCGATACGCTGATCATGGTGCGCGATGTCGATTCCTTGCGTCGGCGCATTGCGGCCTGGCGTCGCGATCATCTCAAGGTGGCGCTGGTGCCCACCATGGGCGCGCTGCACAAAGGACACGTTGCGCTGATGCAGCGCGGCTTACAGCAGGCCGATCGGGTCGTCGCAACGATCTTCGTCAATCCGAAGCAGTTCGGCCCGTCGGAGGATTTTTCCGCCTATCCGCGGCAAGAGAATGCGGACTTCGACATGCTCGCCAAAACCGGTGTGCATCTCCTGTATGCACCTGAAGTTGGAACCATCTATCCGGACGGGTTCGCAACGGCGGTCCGGGTGGCGGGCCTGAGCGATGTCCTCGATGGGGCGCACCGGCCGGGCCATTTCGACGGCGTCGCGACGGTGGTGACGAAGCTCTTGCTGCAAGCCGGTCCGGATATCGCCCTGTTCGGCGAAAAGGACTACCAGCAGCTGGCGATCATCAAGCGCCTCCAGACGGATCTGAACATTCCCGTCGACATCATCGGCGTGGCGACGCAGCGCGATGCTGACGGCGTCGCGCTGTCGTCGCGCAATGCGTATTTGACGGCGGAAGAGCGCAAGAAGGCGCCAGCGCTCTATGCCGCTATCGGCGCTGCGGCGAAGGCGATTGCTGGCGGCGCGGATATCGCGTCAAGCCTCACGGCCGCGAAGGACCAGATCGCCGCAGCCGGCTTCGGCAAGATCGACTACGTCGAGGCGCGCCACGCCGAAACGCTGGTGCCGCTGACCAGCGCCGCCGAGCCGGGACGCATGCTCGCCGCCGCCCAGCTTGGCCGGGCGCGCCTGATCGATAATGTGGCGATAGAGAAGTAAGCCTACGCGGCTGACGTCCCGGAATTACTGCACGTAGACGTGCACTTCCGGCGTGGCGGCTGTCGGGCTGGTGATCTCGGTCTCCGAGACGCGATCGGCCGGCAGGCCCATCCCGGTCATCGACTTCAGAACCCCGTCGGCCTTCTGCTTTGCCGTGGCGGCATTGCCGCCGTTTGGCGCCACAGCAACCAGATCGAACACCGCATCCGGGCGGCGCTCCAGGGCGCGGCTCAGCGCTTGGTACAGCGCCGGCTCATAGGCCACGTCCGGCTTGTCGAAGCGGATCACCACCAGCGGGCGACGCTCGTTGAACACCGCCGGGGTAATGCTGGCAACGGCACGCGGCGGCGCTGCACGGCGCTGCATGCCGCCGTAGGTCTGGCCCGCGTTGATGTCGGAAGCCAATTGCACCAGGGACGTGCGCTCGCTGGCGACATACTGGGCCTGGCGATTGATTTCGTCGTTCAGGCCCTGCAGCGCGCGATCGATCACGATGGCGTTCTGATTAACTTCGTCTTCGAGCAGGCGCAGTTGGCGGTGGTCTTCTTCCAAGGCGCCGGAGAGTGAGAACGACGACCGGATGCTGTCGAGCAGGTAGGCCGAGGTGGCCGCGTCCGCCGACACCTGCGCCGAGAGCTGGTTCAGGGTGCGAATGTCATTGTCGATCTGGGTGAGCTGGGTCTGCGCCTGGCTCCACTGCGCCAGCAGCTCCGGATTGCCTGGGGTCGAGCCCATCTGCAGGCGGGAGCGGATGCCGCCGACCAGCGCATGATAGCTCTGCACGTTGCTCACCGTCTGGGTGCGCACCGACGCAAGCTGGTTGCTGCGCGTCGTGGTGTTTGATTTGAGCTTGTCGTAGTCGCTGCGGAACTGCGCGGCCTTTTGGCCCACGGCGGTGGTTCCGAAGCTGGATGAAGGCTTTGACGCCTGCGCGACGGCTTCCGAGGAGATCTTTGCCTTAGGTGCGGGCGTTTCGTCTTGGGCCGCAACAGGTCGGCCGGAGACCCCGCCCATTGCGCAGCTGGCGAGCACCAGCGCGATGGAAACGGTGACCAAATTCCGGTGACGCCAGCGCCTCTCTTCGCGCAGACGAACCGACAACCCCTGCACACGCATATTCATGTTCCCGCAAACAGCGCGGTGGCTGTTGCCCCCGCCGCCGCTCCGCTTCACGCCCCGCCCGGACCCCTCACGGCCGCTCCTGTCAAGGAACGCCCGCAAAGTCTTGGGATAAACAGCAAATTTGCTTACCCTGGACCGAAGCGACTTTACGCTATGGATTTTGCGAGGACAAGCGGCCAGAGCGGGCTCGCTACGATTGTGCAAGGAGCGCACGGGGTTAGGGTACGTTTTCCGCGCGCCAGGCGCGCCGACCCCGCGCCCAGGTTTTCCTTGCATGCCCGGCATGAGCCTAGTATCCCACTCCACCCGCGCGCGGGGGTGCGGCGGCTTGACCGCCATACCCCCTCCGCGGGTCAACTGTTCCAGGAGTTCGGCAGCTTTACGGCCGAATTTCCCTGGAGTGCGCGCCCGTAGCTCAATTGGATAGAGCATCTGACTACGGATCAGAAGGTTAGGAGTTCGAGTCTCTTCGGGCGCGCCAATTTTTCGACCCGCTCCCCGGGTCGGCCAACAGCCCCACACTGAAGTTCGTTCCGCTGCCGCAGCCCGCGGGCAAAGAGGAGCCGGTTTGCTGCCGATCCCAAGGCATCCCCCCACGAAGGTGGGGCATGTCTCACGCCGTGAGACATGTTGCCGGAATCCTCTCAGATAATGCCCCGCGCGCAACTAGCCTTTGTGACTGTCCAATGACGTGGGCACGGGGGGCTTATGAACATTACGACTATTGCCGTCGACCCGCAGGGCCACTCCTACTTTACCGAAACCGAGCTGGTGCAGACCGGCCCCGGCCGTCGCGTCCAAGCGAAGAACCAGGACGTGAGTTCCTGGCAGATGGCGCTGGCGCAACCCAGTCATGTGCAAGACTTCGCGCGCGCGGCCGAGCCGCATGTCGTTGCCGTGATGTCCGGCAGCATGGCGCTGACAGTGAGCAACGGCGAAAGCCGATATTTTTCCCGCGGCGACATGGTGCTGCTCAAGGACACCACGGGGCAGGGTCATCGGATGCGGGTCGTCAGTCATGACCCGTGCGGCTTTCTCATGATCAACCTGCCGGGAGACGGCACATTTAAGTAAAGCAGCGATGAGGCGCGTGTAGCGACAGAGGGCGCCATCCGTCTCGAGGGGCATCGGGCGGACGGTGCAATTAAGCGATCCACTCAATGGGGGAAATCATGGCATCTCGAATCAAGATTCCGACGGCCGCAGTACTCACAGCTGCCGCCATAGCAGCCACCGTCCCTGTCGGGGGCGCGTTCGCGCAAGGACCCGCGCTCGAGGAAATCACGGTCACGGCGCGCCGCAAGGAAGAAAGTTTGATGCAGGTGCCCATCGCCGTCTCCGCGTTGACCGCGGAGGCGCTTGAGAACCGCGGCCTCAAGTCCATTCAGGAAATTTCCGAGTTCACGCCCGGCCTGTTTTCGCAAGTTGGCGGCAACGGTCGCGTTGACCGCTCCTCGCGGCGGCTGACCTTCCGCGGGTTGTCGGTGCTCAGCGGCGCGGTATTCATCGACGGCGCACCCTACGTCGGCAACGGCGCGCCGGACGTCACCGACGTCGCGCGCGTCGAAGTGCTGAAGGGGCCGCAGAGCGTTTATTTCGGCCGGTCTACATTCTCCGGCGCGGTCAACTACGTGACCAAAGACCCGAGCATGGACCGGCTCACCGGGAAGTTTCAGGGCGATCTCTATAGCTACGGCGGATTGGACGGCAGCATCAGCCTGTCGGGCCCGATCGTGCAGGACAAGCTGGCGGTGCGTGTCGCCATTCGGCGCTTTCACTTCAACGGGCAGTACAAGAATGGCGGCACCAGCAGCCGCGATACGCTCGGCAAGCAGGACACCAGGTCCGCGACCTTCTCGGTCGTCGCCAAACCCAGCGACAAGCTGAAGATCAACGCTTTCGCCTCTTACACCCAGGACGACGATGGGGCGCCGCCAACTGCAACGCTCAAGGTCGCCGGCCTAGGGCCGATTCTGTCGTGTAACCTCGGCGGGACCGGCGGACCCTGGTGGTGCGGCGAGCTGCCCACCTTGAAAGAGATCGATCGCCGCAATATTTCGGTCTACGACACTCTCGACGCGTTCACCCGGCGCGAGCTTCTGGACAACGTCCGCGGCTATCCGGTGCCTTTCGATCCCAAGTGGACCGATCACTGGGGCATCAAGCGCAAGGTCTACAACACGCACCTGCGTGCGGATTACGAGTTTGAGTCCGGCTGGGCGGTGAGCGCGATCGCGTCCTACGACTACACGAAATACGCCACGATCGTTGATCAGGAATATCGCGACGCCTCCAATATTCCCAACCCGTTCTACCCGGCGACACCGGCCGCACTCGCCGCGGCCTGCGCGGCGCCCGCGGGCTCCACAGCCAACCAGCCGTGTTTCACCCAACCGTTCCACCAACTTGCCCTGTTGCAGCAGAGCCTGACGGAGGATTGGAGCCTGGAGACACGTGTTTCCTCGCCACAGGAGGCGCGCCTGCGCGGCACGGTCGGCGCCAGCTTGTTCACCACCCGCTCGCCGGGCGGCTCCAACTTCGGCTTCCAGGCCTCGGGACGTCTCACCCAGGCGTCCACGAAAACGACGGTCTACACGCCGGCCGTGTTCGGCGGCGTCTATTTTGATGCGACCGATCAGCTCACGATCAGCGCGGAAGGCCGCTATCAGTGGGACCGCATCGGTCAGCAGCAGCTGTTCCCGGTGTTCGGGCCCCGGTTCAAAGACACGTTCAAGAGCTTCTCGCCGCGTGTCACGGTCGACTACAAAATAGATGCCACCTCGCTGGCCTACGCGACGTGGTCGCGCGGTTATCGCCAGGGCGGATTCAACGGGACGATCTTCGGTCTGGCGCCGTCGATCTTGGCCCAGTTGTCCACCCTCGGCACCAACCTGACCTTCAAGCAGGAAAAGCTCGACAACTTCGAGATCGGGCATAAGGGCACGTGGCTCGACAACCGCCTGCGCACCACGGTCGCGGCTTATTATATGAAGTGGCGCGACGGGCAGGTCTCCAACACGCAGTTCTTTACGCGGCCCGACGGAAGCACGGGGTCCGCGACCGTCACCGAAAACCGCGGCCAAGTCGATTTGAAGGGGATCGAGGTCGAAGCCGATCTCGCGATCACGCAGCAGCTCTCGGTCTCGGCGACGTTCGACTGGGAGACCACCAAGGTGAAGGACTACATCTTCACCCCGGACGGCCTGAAGATCCGCAACAGCACCAACGTCAACGGCAACAAGATGGAGCAGTCGCCGGAATGGACGTGGACCCTTTCGCCCAGCTACACCGATACGCTTACGGGCGACTGGGAATGGTTCGCCCGCGTCGACTACAAGCATCGCGGCAAGATCTTCTTCGATCCCACCAACGTCGGCTGGCTCGCGGCGCGCGATCTGTTCAACTTGCGCGCAGGCATCAACAACAAGGCGTTCCGGGTGGAGTTCTACGTGAACAATGTGTTCAACGATAAGAAACTCACCGAAGCGGTGCGCGGTAACGACGTGGTCTACGGCACCAGCACCGCCTGTCCGCCTTGCTTCACGGCGGCGTTGCCGGTGACAACCCGCGGCGGGTCCGTGCTGAACGAACTGCGCCTCGGCTTGCCGGTGAAGCGTACGTTCGGCGTCAAGGCGAGCTATCAGTTTTAGGGAGAGTGTGATGAATCGCGGACGGATCGCTGGCGCTCTCATCGCCATCTTCTTGCCGCTCGCCGCACCGGCGTGGGCACAAAACGCCGCAGCGCCGGTGGCGGCGAATCTCCATGTGATCCATGCGCAGGACGCGATCGTCAAACCGATGGCGGAATGGGATGTCGTGCAAAGCGCCCCCGGCGAACAGACGGGCACGCGCACGCTGATAGCCGAAGGTCAGGAAGCGGTCGCCAAGGCGCCCGCCGATGCCTCGCGCTACGAAGCGCGGGCTTACAAGTTCCCCACCGGCACGATCCGCGTGCTCACATTCAAGAAGCAGCCCGCGGGCGTGATTCACCAGATCACCTACGAGACTGAAATCTACATTCTGCAAGGCGAGGTCACCGTCGACATCGCCGGCAAACCGACGACGTTGAAGGCCGGCGACGCCGCATTTCTGCCGAGCGGCATCATGCGCAACAAGAAGCCGGCGGGTGATACCGTCGTGCTGCAGTATTTCGTCAATCATACCGGGCAGAATCCCAAGGCTCAGGTTGTGCGCGGCAACGACTTGAAGCTCACGGAGACGAAGGTGGGCACCGCCCGCTGGCATGTGAAGCGCTATAATTTCGACGGCAATTCCATTCGGCTCGCCAACATGCACAAGGGCGGAGAGACGCCCCCGGGCGTTCAACCGCGCACGGATGCGTTGCTGTATGTCACCAAGGGACGACTGCGTCGCACCGAAGACGGGGAAATCTTCGAGGTCGGTCCCGGCGACGCCTTGCGCGAAGTGGTCGGAAAGACCGGCCGTTGGGAATTGCTTGAAGAGTCGACCTTCTTTGGGAGCGATGCGCCCCGTCCGTCCGGTGTGCCGACGCCCGCACCTTCGGGCCGTTAGAGGAAAAGGGAAACGCCATGAAAATCTGCGCCATGGGCTACGACGCCAACGGTCGCTCCTTCGCGACCCATGTGGACGTTCCGCTGAAGCAGGTGAGTGCCACCTTCGCCATCAGCGAGAAGCAGACTGCCGCCTATTGGGGCCTGGCGCAGAATCAGAACAGTCCTTTGGACAACGAATATGAGATGCATCTGACCAATGTGCCCCGCATCGTGGGCGCGATGTCCGGCCATGCCGAGATCACGATGCAGGACGGCGGTGTGTGCCGGCTGGCGCCGGGTGATTTCATCTTTGTGCACGGGAAGGCCTTGCACCATTCCACGTTCCGCTCGACCGTGCCGACAGCGACCCTGAACGTCACGTTTCACGGTACCGACGGCTACGCGTTCAAGTAGTCATTTGCGCGGCAGCCAGGCGCTTCATCGGCGCGTTCGCTGCCTGCCGCCATAGCATCAGGGACCACGCCGCCCGCCGACGGAATTGATTCGCCGTGCGCGCCTGCGGCACGGCAAAATCACTTTTTAATTGAAGTCATCGCAAGCAATTAGTCGACTCTTGCATATCGTTATGCGTGATATCCGGGTCCTGTCGTCTGGAGCGTCCAGTATGATGGGGCCTCGCCGCGACCGTTCTCGAGGGGCAATTCGGGACGGTGGCGGGGTTAATCACTGCACATGAGGGGAAAATGTCAGCACGCATTCTGCTTCGTACAACGTCGGCTTTGGCGATCGCCGCCTTGGGAACCGCCGCGCCCGTAGGGATCTCGTTCGCGCAAGGGCCGCAGCTCGAGGAAATCACCGTTACCGCGCGCCGCAAGGAAGAAAGCCTGATGCAGGTGCCGATCGCAGTGTCGGCCTTCACATCCGAAGCGCTCGAAAACCGCGGCTTGAAGTCAATTCAGGAAATCTCGGAATTCACCCCCGGTTTGTTTTCGCAGGTGCAGGGCAACGGCCGCGTGGATCGTTCAAGCCGGCGCCTCACGTTCCGTGGCCTGTCGGTGAATGTCGGCGCGACGTTCATCAACGGCGCACCGTATGCCGGCAGCGCGGCGCCCGACATTTCGGACGTCGAGCGGGTGGAAGTCCTTAAAGGACCGCAGAGCGTGTACTTCGGCCGCTCAACGTTTTCCGGTGCCGTCAACTATGTGACGAAGGAACCCAGCGCCGACAAGTTCACCGGCCGTGTCGAGGCCGAGGCCTACTCCTACGGTGGCCTCGACGGCTCCATCAGCCTGAGCGGACCGATCGTCGCCGACAAGCTTGCCGCCCGGATCAACGTGCGGCGGTTTCATTTCGATGGTCAGTACAAGAACGGCGGTACCGCGCGCAACGGCGGCAAGCTTGGCGAGCAGGACACCAAGTCCGTGTCAGCAGCACTCGTCGCCACGCCCAACGATCGACTGAAGATTCACGGCTATTATTCCTTCTCCGAGGACGAAGATGGAACTCCGGTGGAAGCCTCGATCAAGCCCGGTGGTTTGAGCGCACTGTTCAACTGCCAGCTCGGCGGCACCGGCGGATTGTGGTTCTGCGGCGAACTGCCATCCCTCAAGGCGATCGATAAGCGCATTATCTCGGTCTACGACGTGGTCGATCCGCTCGTGCAGCGCGAACTGTTCGACAACGTGCGCGGCTATCCTGTGTTGTTCGATACGCACTGGATGAATCACTTCGGCTTCCGCCGTCAGGTCCAAAACGTGCACCTGCGCGCAGACTACGAATTTGAGTCCGGATGGTCGATCGCGACGATCGCGTCCTACGACTACACGAAGTCGCAGTCGATCGTCGACCAGACCTACCGCGATGCCTCGAATATCCGCAATCCGTCGTATCCGACAACGCCGGCTGCTCTCGCGACGGCTTGCGCCGCGGGAAATCAGCAGTGCTTCGCGACGCCGTGGCATCAGTTCACGCTGGTGCAGCAGGGGATCACGAAGGATTCGAGCATTGAAGCGCGCGTAGCTTCGCCGCAACAAGCGCGGTTGCGCGGCACCCTGGGCACCAGCTTGTTCACGACGCTGACGCCGGGGACCACCAACTACGGCATTTCGATCGCCGGCCGCTCGACCCAGCCTACGACGAAGTCCACGGTGTATACGCCGGCGGTGTTCGGCGGCGTGTACTTCGACGTCACCGATGCACTCGCGGTCAGCGCAGAGGCCAGATATCAATGGGACCGCATCGGGCAGCAGCAAAATTTCCCGACCCCCGGACCCCGCTTCAAGGACACGTTCAAGAGCTTCTCGCCGCGTGTGACCGTCGACTATAAGCTCGCAACCAATTCGTTGGCCTATGCGACGTGGTCGCGCGGTTATCGTCAGGGCGGCTTCAACGGCGGCTTGTTCGGCTTGGCGCCATCGATCCTGGCCCAGGTTTCCACCCTCGGCTCGAACCTCACCTACAAGCAGGAAAAGCTCGACAACTTCGAGATCGGGCACAAGGGCACGTGGCTCGACAACCGCCTGCGCACCACGGTCGCGGCTTACTACATGACGTGGCGTGATGGTCAGGTGTCCAACACGGCATTCTTCACCCGGCCGGACAACAGCACGGGTAACGTGACGGTTGTCGCCAACCGTGGCGCCGTGGACCTGAAGGGCCTCGAGATCGAAGCCGATCTCGCGATGACCAAGCAGATCACCGTGTCGGCAACCTTCGACTACTCGGATGCGAAGGTGAAGGACTACGTCTTTACGCCCGATGGCTTGAAGATCCGCAACAGCACCAATGTGAACGGCAATCGCATGGAACAGTCGCCGACGTGGGCCTGGACCATTTCGCCGACCTTCACGGACACGCTGACCGGCGATTGGGAGTGGTTTGCTCGCGTCGACTACAAGCATCGTGGCAAGGTCTACTTCGATGCCACCAATGTCGGCTGGTTGGCGCCGCGCGATCTGTTCAACTTCCGCACGGGCGTGAATAGCGGCAATGGCCTCAAGGTCGAGCTCTACGTCAACAACGTGTTCAACAATCTGTCTCTCTCTGAGGCGGTGCGCGGCAACGACACGGTGTACGGCGTCAATGGGCCTTGCCCACCGTGCTACACGACAGCGCTGCCGCCGACGACCAATGGCGGCTCAATTCTCAACGAATTGCGCATCGGTCTGCCGGTGAAGCGCACCTTCGGCGTGAAAGCGAGCTACAGCTTTTAGGCCAAGGTCTGCCAGCTGCGAGTGAACGCGGCCGCCACTTTCCAGTGGCGGCCGCGATTGCTTGTTGGGACACTGGAATTGGCAAAGCAAAACGGGGGCTAAGTATGCGTTTTATCGTCGTTGCCATCTCTCTGCTGCTCGGCGGCATTTCAGTCGCAAGGGCGGCGACGCCGGAACAATGCGCGGCCCTTGCGTCGCGCGATTTCAGCGACGTCCTCGACGCACCGACGAGAGTGATTGCGGCCAAACCCGTGGCGGCCTCCGCGACCATGCCCGCCGCCTGCCGCGTCGAGGGGTATGTCGCCCCGCAGGTCGGCATCGAATTCCTGCTGCCGCTGGCGAACTGGAACGGCAAATTCCTGATGCAGGGTTGTGGCGCCATGTGTGGCACCCTCGAACAGATCAGCAGTTGCGCCGAGGCGGTCGGCCGCGGCTATGCCTGCGGTACGACCGACATGGGCCACCGCGCGCCCATGCAGGACGGCAAGTGGGCCTATTCCAATCCGCTCGCGGAGATCGACCTCGGTCACCGCGGCACGCACGTCGCCACGCTCGCCGGCAAGGCGATCACCGCGGCGTTCTACGGCAGCGACATCAAGCGCAGCTATTTCCGCGGCTGCTCCACCGGCGGGCGTCAAGGTTTAGTAGAGGCGCAGCGTTACCCGTACGACTTCGACGGCATCATCGCCGGTGCCTCGGTGCTCTATGTGCCGATGGGTCCGCCCCTCCAGCTGACCTGGGACGTGATGGCGAACCTCGATACCAGCGGCAAGCCGATCATGCCGGAAAGCAAATTGAAGGTCCTCGCTGCCGCGTCGATGAATGCATGCGACGCGTTGGATGGGCTCAAGGACGGACTGATCTCCGATCCGCGCGCCTGCAAATTCGATCCGGCAACACTTCTCTGCAAGGGCGGTGCAAGCGATCAATGCCTCACGCCAGCAGAGGTTGCGGTCGTGCGCAAGTTCTACGATGGTCCGCGCAACGCAAAGGGTCCGCTCACCCGTGTGGGCGGTCAACCCTACGGCACGGAACTCGGGTGGGAAGGCCTGCTCAAGGGCAAGGGCTCGCCAAATTACGGCTTCGCGCTCGAGAACTTGCGCTACCTCGGCTTCGCGCTGGATCCCGGTCCGACCTACGACGTAAGCGAATTCAACTGGGACCGCGATCCGCAACGCCTCAGCTACAGTGTCCTCACCGCCGGCAATCCCGACATCAGCCTATTCGCGGAGAATGGCGGCAAGCTCATCATGTTCCACGGCTGGGCCGATCCCGCGATCCCGGCGACTGTCAGCATCCGCTATTATGAAATGGCGACGCGCACCTTGGGCGGCCGCGAGGCGATGGAACGCTTCGCGCGGCTGTTCCTGATGCCGGGCCTCGGCCATTGCAAAACCGGCGGCACAAATTTCGCCGACATGCTCGGCGCGCTCGATGCTTGGGTTGAGGGCGGCAAAGCGCCTGATCTCATCAATGCATATGGTGTTGCAGATAAGGAAGTTGGACCGGTTCAGCCGCCAGCCGGTTTCACGGGCGATAATGCCGCTGCATTTCAGCCGAAGTTTTCGCGCCCCCTATTCCCTTATCCGGACCAAGCGCGCTATCAATCCGGCGATCCCAACGTCGCCGCCAGCTTTAAGCGGGTGCACATCAAATGAGAGAGATAATGCAAATTGTACGCGCGATTGGCGCATCTCTGTTGGCTCTGACGCTGTTGGCCGGCGCCGCTTTCGCAGGCGTCGCCGAGGCGCCGCCTAAGGTCAACAACGACAATGGGCCGCCGATCGAGTTCTACACGGATCTCAGCCCCGACGAGGAAAGTGCTGTCACCGACAGCCCGGGCACGGGCCGCATCGAGTTCGTGCTGGAGCGCAAAACGCTGAAGCTGAGCTGGAAGCTGACTTACACGAACCTGACCTCGCCGGTGACCAGCGCCAGCCTGCACGGCCCGCAAACGCCCGGCGGAAACGCTGGCGTCGTGGTGGTTCTATCCCCCAAAGGGGGGGCGAGCCCGATTGTGGGCGAAGCGATCATCAACGACGGCGTTTTGGCTTATCTGATGAGCGATCGCCTATACGTGAACGTGTTTACCACCAAGTTCAAAGAAGGCGAGTTGCGCGGGCAGCTCAAACGTCGCCGTCCGGAAGAAGTGAAGCCGCGCACGTAAGGCGAAGTAAGCCCGCCTGGTGAATCTATTTCCAATTCGGCGCGGGAATGGGGGGTTGGGCCATGATATCCTTTGATTTCCGCGCATTTGTAACTACCTCAGCGCGTGAACGGAGTGATCCATGGCGACAAAGATTTCAAAGGCACTGCTGCTAGCCGCCACTTTGGCGACAGGCCTTGGCGTTGCGGCGCCGGCCGACGCGGCGGCGCCTCCGGGGCGCAAGTTCGGCTTCGTGGTGCGCAACTGGTTTACGGCGGTCTACGAAACCCGTTTCGCCGATGAGTGCCCGGGCGGCCTTGCCATCAGCAATAACGAATACTGGTGGCGTGGGCTGTCGCGCGAAGACCGGGCGAAGAAGACCGAGAACGGCCTGCTGACCACGCTCGCGACCTGGGGGGCCGCTGTCCATCGCGGTCCGAACAACGGCGACGTCTGCATCAATCCGGACCTCGTTCAAGATCCGCCGATGGCGACGGTCGAAGGCAAGATCTCCTACGGCGTGAATCTCGACGGCACCGCCGACGGCAAGGAGACCGACAAGACCTGCGCGCACGAGAAGTTCACCGGTCTGAACGGCGAACCGGCGATCGATAATCAGATGTATCGCCTCACGGGCTGCATCTACGGCTGGCGCACGGACGGCATCTACGAGATCAACGCCGACGAAATGCGCGGCACCAGCGGCCTCGGCATGATCCTGATGGAAGTGACCAACGTCGACGACATGGTCAACGACGACGACGTCACCATCACATTCTACCGCTCGATCGACCAGTTCCCGCAGGCCCCGGACGGCACGCCGTTGCCTTATCAGACCTATCGCATCGATCCGGCCAAGGTGGACGGCAAGCTGCGCTACGGCGATTCCCTCAAGGGCAAGATCAAAGACGGCAAGGTCACGACCTCCACGGGCGACGTTCGTCTGCCGTTCTACGGCAACTACAACTTCATGCATCCGCAGATCAAAGACATGTCCGTGGAGATCAACATCACGGACGAGGGCAGAAAAGCTACGGGCATGGTGTACGGGTATTACGATCTCGACCAATTCGTTTATCACGTGGTCGGCTCCGGCCCCGTGATCGGCAACGCCAATTTCAGCTGCCCGGGTTTCGCCGCGGCGGCGCGGAAACTGGCGGATGGATACAAGGATCCGAAGACCGGCAAGTGCACGGCGATCTCCTCGGCATTCCGCTTCGTGGCCTACAGGGCATTCGTCCTGAAGCCGGAAGACCAACCGAAGACGTCGAGCCGATAAGTGACGAAAGGAACTGTAACGATGCGTTGGTTAGCCGGAGTTTCGGCTGTTGTTATCGCGGTCACGCTGGGCGCCTGCGGTCCTAAGGAACCCAAGGTCATGGGCGGCTCGCCCGACCTGCGTCGCCTGACGGAAGAACAGTACGCCAATATCATCGCCGATGTGTTCGGCGAGCAGATCGTGATTGCGGGTCACTTCGATCCGATCCTGCGCACGGACGGACTGTACGCGCTGGGCACGCGCAGCGCCCGCATCACGCCGTCCGGCTTTGAGCAGTACTACGATCTTGCCGCCTCGGTTGCGAACCAAGTGACGAGCCCGGACAACCGTGACGACCTGATCCCGTGTAAGCCCGCGCAAGCCAACGCAGCCGACGACGCCTGCGCGAAGCAGTTCTTCGCCAAGGCCGGGCGTCTGCTGTACCGCCGCCCGCTGACCGAGCGCGAACTCGCGACACCGGTGAAGGCCGCGCATGACTACGCCGGCATTAGCGGTGATTTCTATGAAGGTATCGCAGAAGGCCTGTCCGGCATGCTCACGACGCCGGAGTTCCTGTTCATCGCCGACACGACCGAGAAGGCAGGTGACGGCCAGCTGAAGCTGACCAACTACGCGAAGGCCAGCCGCCTGAGCTTCCTGCTGTGGAACACCACCCCCGACGAACAGCTGCTCACCGCGGCGGAGAAGGGCGAGCTGGACAAGGATTCCAGCCTGAAGCGTGAAGTCGAACGTATGATCGCCTCGCCGCGGTTGGATCGCGGCTTGCGCGCCTTCTTCAAGGACTTCTTCGACTTCGCGAAGTTCGAGACGCTTGAGAAAGATCCGGTGATCTATCCGGTGTACGGCATGCGCACCTCCGAAGACGCCAAGGAGCAGATGCTGCGCACCATCACGAACCACTTGATCAACCACGATGGCGACTATCGCGACTTGTACACCACCCGGAAAACCTTCATCACGCCGACGCTGGCGCGCATTTATCACGTGCCGGCCTTGCATCCGGATGGCGGCTGGTCCGAATACGAGTTCCCGGAGGGCGATAACCGCGCCGGCCTGCTCACGCAGATTGGCTTCGTCGCGGTGAACGCCCACCCCGGCCGCAGTTCGCCGACCATCCGTGGTCGGGCCATCCGCGAACTGGTGCTTTGCCAGAAGGTGCCCGATCCGCCGGGCGACGTGGACTTCTCTCTGTTCAACGATCCGAATTCGCCGAACAGAACGGCCAAGCAGCGCCTCACCGCCCATGCCACGGCTCCGGCCTGCGCCGGCTGCCACAAGGTGACCGACCCGGTCGGCCTCGCGCTCGAGAACTTCGACGGCGCCGGCGAATTCCGCACCACCGAAAACGAGGTGCCGATCGATACCACCGGTAACCTCGACGGCGTGGCCTACACGAACGCGGCGGACCTCGGCAAAGCCATGCGCAACAGCCTGGCCGTGCCGTCGTGCCTCGTCGACCGGATGGCGGCTTATGCCGTCGGCCGTACGCCGAGCCGTGACGATGCGCCGCTCATCACCTATCTCGAAAAGGATTTCGAGAAGGATGGCTACAAGGTTCCGGAACTGCTGCGCACCATCGCGCTGAGTGACTTTATCTTCGCCGTTTCGCCGCCGAAGGATTCAAAAGCGGCTGAAAATGTTTCTCAGGAGAACCGCTCATGAGCTTCTTGATCCGTCGTCCTGCTCTCTCCCGTCGCGGTCTGCTCCGTAACGTCTTTGGCGGCGCCGCCGTCACCCTGGCCATGCCGTTCCTGGACTCGCACCTGAACGACAGCGGCACCGCGCTCGCCGCGACAGGCTCCCCGCTGCCGGTCCGTCTCGGCACTTGGTATTGGGGCATGGGCCACACGCCGAACCATGCAGTCGTTGAGAAGCGCTCCACCAGCGCAGGGATCGGCCTGCTGGAGGAAACAGATTCGCTGAAGGACGTCGTCCAGCACCTCAACTTCTTCGGCGGCTTCAATATGCCGCTCGACGGACGGTCGAACTACACGCACTTCACCGGCTGGGTTGCGAACCGAACCGGCTCCGCGCCGACCAAGGGTACCGAGATTCCGGCGCCCACGTTCGACCTGCTGGTCGCTGACCAGATCGGCAAGAACACCCGCTTCAAGACCCTCGATGTTACCTCCGCCGGCATCGCGCGCGAAAACTACAGCGCGCGCAATACCAACAGCCGTGCCGCGGCCGAGGTGAGCCCGCTCAACGTCTACATGCGCCTGTTCGGCCCCGGTTTCGTGGACCCGAACAACGCCGACTTCAAGCCGGACCCGCGCGTCATGCTGAAGAAGAGCGTGCTGTCGGCGTTCATGGAAGACAGCAAGGACTACCTCAAGACCATCAGCGCATCCGACGCGCAGCGCCTGGACGAGTACTTCACGTCGATCCGGCAAGTCGAGAATCAGCTCGCGCTGCAGCTTGAGAAGCCGCCGCACAACGACGCTTGCATTGTGCCGCAGCAGCCGCCCGAGCCGTCGAAGGACAAGGTCGCATCGGCGCGTGAGATGAATCAGCTGGTCGAGACCCACAAGGTCATGACGAAGCTGATGACCATGGCGGTCGCGTGCAATCAGACCAACGTTTTCAACATGGTGTTCACCGACAACTTCGCCAACGTGCGCAAGGAAGGCGAGAGCTACACCCATCACTTGCTCACGCACGAAGAGGCCATCGACGCGAAGACCGGCTATCAGCCGCTGGTGTTCTGGTTCCAGAAGCAGGCGATGGATGGTTGGGCACACTACGTCCGGTCCTTCGCCAACGTGAAGGAAGGCGCGGGTTCGCTGCTCGACAACTGCCTGATCTTCGCCTCCAGCGAAACCAACTATGCGCGCGTCCACACCATCGACGGCGTCCCGGTATGGCTCGCTGGCAAAGCCGGTGGCCGCGTGAAGACCGGTATGCACGTGGTCGGCGGCGGCGATCCGATCACCCGCGTCGGTCTCACCATCCAGCAGATCATGGGTGTGCGCGTCGATAAGTGGGGCACCAACTCGCTCCAGACTTCCAAGACGATCACGGACATCCTGGCGTAAGGCACATTCGATGAAGCTCGCTCGCGCATTTGCCGCCGCTGCCGCTCTGTTCGCGTTCAGCGGCGGCGTGGTTCTCGCCATCGAGCCCGCCCCGGCACCGCCGGGCGTGAAGCTCGATAAGCACGGCCACGGCTGGATCATGGCCAACGAAAAGGGGATGACGCTTTACACGACCATCCTCGACCAGAATCCCGGCAAGTCCGCTTGCAACGATGCCTGCGCGAAGCAGTGGCCGCCGTTTGCCGCCGCCGCGGACGCCGCCCCGGTGGGCGATTTCTCGGTGATCGGCCGCAACGACGGCAGCAAGCAGTGGGCCTATCGCGGCAAGCCGCTCTACGCGTTTGCCGGTGATGTCGGTCCCGGCAACACCTACGGCGACGAAGTCGGCCAGCAGTGGAATACCGCTGTGATGTCGATCCCGACCCCGGCCGGGGTCACGATCTCGAAGACCTTGCTCGGCCACGTGCTGGCGGATGGCAAGGGTTTGACGCTCTATACCTACGAAAAGGACTCCGTCGGTAAGTCGGCGTGCGATGCCAAGTGCGCGCGTACATGGATGCCGGTACTTGCGCCGGCCATGGCCGACGCGAAGGGCGATTGGTCTCTGGTTGCGCGCAACGACGGCACGCGCCAATGGGCCTACCAAGGCAAGCCCGTGTACCGCTACTCCGTCGACGTGCGCGCCACGGAGACGCGCGGCGAAGGCGTCGATCCAAAGTGGCATGCCGCTGTCGTTGAGCCACCGCCGCCACGGCCGTCCTGGGTGACCATCCAAGGCATCGACGCGGGCGAAATTCTCGCCACCGCCGAGGGTCTCACCATGTATACCCGCAACGCCCGACGTGGCGGCGGCGGTGTCGTCGGTGCCGGTCCCAATGCGCCGAACTGCGGCGATGAATGCGCCGGTAGCCCCTGGCAGCCGCTGTTTGCGAAACCGGACGATAAGCCGGTGGGGAACTGGTCGATTGTGGATCGGGCAGACGGCAACAAGCAGTGGGCCTTCCGCGGCCAGCCGATCTACACCCACGCTCTCGACAAAACCCCCGGCGACACCCGCGGCATTCGTACCGGCGACGGTCGTTTGTTCGGCACGCTGATGCGTAACGGCCAGCAGATGCCTGGCACGGGCGTTTGATCCAATTTGCTTGCGAATGAAAAAGGCCGCGATCTGATGATCGCGGCCTTTCTATTTCTGGCGTCGTCCGCGTCTAATGCGGGCGGACGATCCCGCCGTCAGCGATGCGCTGAGCGCTCGCCTGCATCTTGGTGAGGTGGCGTTTCATGACTTCACCAACGGTCAGTGACGCCGTGAAGTAGCGAAGACACAGCGCGCCCAACACTTCACTGTCGTTCTTAACAATAGGCACCGCGACAATGCTTGTCCGGTTCTTTCCTTTGGCTGCCGCCGCTCCCTTGGAGCGCACCGCGCCGAGCATCTCCGCGACCGATTCCGCATTGACGCACAACTCGCGGTCCTGCGGGAATTCCCCCTGACGGGCCAACGCGTCGATCATCATGCTGCGTGCCGGCTCCGATTGGAACGCGACATAGGCGCGGCCGCCGGCGCTCGCCATCATGGGTACCTTCAACCCGATCGGCACCACGTGATGACGCAACGGCGTCATGCGGTCCGTGCCGGCGCAGGTCTGCATCCCGAGCCCATTGGGGCGCACGATGGAGATCGGCCACATCACGTCGCGGCAGAGTTCCTCGATCACCGGCTGCGCGACATTCACCCAATCGGACTCTTCCAGACCCGACGTCAGCGTGCGCAGCTTCCGCTCGACGAAATAGCGCCCCTCGACTTTTCGGATGTAGCCTTCGGTTACCATCGTCTCGAGCAGGCGATGAACAGCCCCGCGCGACAACTCGGTCGCGGCGGCCAGGACCCGTAAGCCGGCCCCGTTGTTGCGGTTCAGAACCCGTAAGACTTCCAAACCGCGGCTTAAGGTTCGAAGTGGTTGCACCATTGTGACGGCCCCGACGCCAAATGATCACAGTTTCAATGGCCACAAGTATGGGCGCGTGTTTGGGTCCCGTCCAGAATGCCGTTACATCTGTGGGGTAATCAGGGACACGGCAAAATCTACTTTAGGTTGTCATCTCCTGCGATAACGCTCACCACCGCAGCAGGCGCTCGCCCAAAAGCTTGCCGAACGTCAGCGCCGGGGTCAGGGAAAGCCCGCCCACGAACGCGCTTCCGGAGTTCCGGGTAAATCCAAGGACCTCGCCGGCGGCGTAAAGATTTGGGATCGGTTGCCCATCGCCGCGCAAAACCCGCAAATCCGAATCGACCGCCACCCCCGCCGGGCTCACCACTGTAATGCCCTGCGCGCGCACAGCGTAGAACGGTGCCGTGGCGATCTCGCGAATCAGGAAATGGCGGCCAAAGGCCGGATCGTTTCCGGACCTCACCGCCTGATTGTACGCCTCCACCGTCTCTCGCAACGTGGCGGGTGACACGTCAAGTTGCCGCGCCAAGTCCTCGAGGGTGTCCGCCACTAGATAGTTCCGATGATTGCCGAAGCGGGTGCCCACATCCGCTGGCGGCATGACGAACAGCGCCGGCGCATTCTGCCGGATACCTTCATCGTACAGCACTGTCATGGCCGTTCCCGGCTGACGCAGCAGCGCGCGCTCGCGATAGTCGATGCTGGGATGGTCTTCCCGCATGAAACGCTTGCCGGCGGCGTCGATGAAGATCTCCCACACACTGCGTTTGTTGGGCGAGAGCAATAAGAACGTGCCGCTGCGCGGATCGTCCGGGCGGTCGAGCACACCGGCAAAAGTGTTGAGGTACTTCTCGCTGCCATCGACGCGCGCACCCAAGTCCCGCGCCGCAAGGATGCCGTCGCCGCGCGAGTAGGGATTGGCGTAGGAGCATAGCGGATATTGCGGCGTCAGCTCCGCCCAGACGTCGGGGCTGCAAGCATAGCCGCCGGTCGCGAGCACGACATTGCGGCCGCGGAAGGTCATCACCTTGCCGCCAGGCGCCTCTACTTCCACACCGTTCACCGCGCCATTGAGGTCCGTGGTGAGCTTGCGCATGCGGTGACCGAGGCGAAGGTCGATCTTGCCTTCTTTCACCAGAGCCTCGTGCACCGGCCGCAGTACATCCAAAATCGACACCGCGGCTTGGGTGCCCCACTGATAGCGTCGCGTACGATAGGGCTCATGGGCTTCGCCTGCGACCGGCGTGCCGGGCGCGGGCTTAAAGCCGAGGTCCATCAGCCAGTCGAGCAGACCGGCCGCGTTGTCCACGAACAGGCGCAGGACCACCGGATCGATCGTGTCGTGGGCGATCCGCTGCGCATCCGCATAGTGCTCGTCCGGGGAATCGGCGATGCCATGTTCGCGCTGAAGGCGCGACCCTGCGGCGGAAATCTGACCGGACGACCAGTAGAGCGTTCCGCCCACACGGGAATCCGCTTCGAGCTGCAGGATCTTTGCATTGCGGGCGGCCGCCTGGATCGCCAGGGGCAAGCCGGCCGATCCGGCGCCCACGCAGATAATGTCCCACAAATCGTCCATACCGCACCGTTGCCCAGGGTTCGAGGCTCTAGCCTAACGCATCTTCCAAAGGGCCGTCCGCCTTTTTGGCGAGTCAGAGTCCACCGTCTCCGCTAGAATCGCGATCATGCCCGACGATACGCGCCTTCCCACCGCCGGCGTGGCCGTGGCGCGCCACGCGCCTGCGCCATCCTTGAATCTGCCGCGCGCGCCGTTTGATTTCACCTGGCGCTATGTGCGGGAATTCCCCGTCCCCGTTGCCACGTCCACCCTCCTCTTCGGAATCGTCGCCGTCATCGACACCGTGCAAGCCTTCGTGCTCGGTCAGTTGGTCACCGTGCTCGCCGATCCGCGCGTCGGCAATCCGACTCTGTGGTTCGTGGGGCTCTGCGGCACGTGGTTCGGAAGCTACGTCGTCTCCAATGCCTATGCGGGCGCGATCTATCGCGTGCACATTGTTATGCGCACACGGATACACGAGGACCTGTTTGCCTATCTTCTCGAACACGCGCCGCGTTATTTCATGGATCATACCAGCGGGTCCCTGGCGCATAAGATCCGAAGCGCCGCCAGCTCCACCGCCGTCCTGGTCGATCATATCGCCGGCTACTCGATTCGCTTCCTGGTGCTGATCGGGACCACCGCGGTCATGGTCTCCCACAACGCGCCGCATCTCCTGCTGCCGGGCGCCGTATTCATCGTGCTCTTTGGCGTCCTCGCCGGTGCGCTCGCCCAGCGCTTGCGTCCCCTCGCACAAGCCAGCTCGCATGCTGCGTCGGAGCAGTCCGGCCGCATGGGCGATGCGGCAACGAACTGGGATCTGGTGCGAAGTTTCGCCGCTTCGTCCCATGAGCGCGCCTCCTTGGATCCGTTCAATAGTCGCGAAGCGAAAACCTTCATGGGCGTGCGAGTCGCTGCAGTCCGGATGCGCGTGATCCTTCACAGCGTCAGCTTCATCCTGTTGGCCTGGCTCGCATGGAGCGCATTCGCGTTGACTCGCAGCGGCGAGATCAACGTCGGCACGTTCACCATGCTGGTGACGCTCTACATGCTGGTCGGCGCCTACGTCCGGTCCTTCGGCGACATTCTCTTTAGCTATTTCGAGAACCTCGGGCAGCTCACGGATGCTTTGAAAACCGTGCTTGCCCCCCACGAGATTGTCGATCCCCCTGGCGCGATCCCGCTGCAGGTGCGCGGCGGCGCCATCGATCTGCGCAACGTCGATTTCAACTACCCCGACGGCACGCCCGTGTTCCAGGGCTTCAATCTCAGCATCGCCGCGGGTGAAAAGATCGGGCTGGTGGGCGCCTCCGGCGCCGGCAAGAGCACGCTCATCAAGCTGATGCGCCGCCAGTTTCCCTTGGCGGGTGGCCGCATCCTCGTCGATGGCCAGGATGTGGCGCGGGTCACCTGGGACTCGGTCCACGATGCTTTCGCCGAAGTGCCGCAGACACCGGGCATGTTTCACCGCTCGGTGCGCGAGAACATCGCCTATGGCAGGCCCGGCGCAACGGAAGACGAGATTTTGGCCGCCGCCAAAGCGGCCCACTGTCACGATTTCATCGCCTCGCGGGCGCAAGGTTACGATTCCGTCGTCGGCGAGAAGGGCATGAAACTCTCCGGCGGCGAACGGCAGCGGGTCGCGATCGCGCGCGCCTTTCTGAAGAACGCGCCGATCCTGCTGCTGGACGAAGCGACGTCGTCCCTCGACAGCGAGGCGGAGCACCTGATTCAGGCCGGCCTGCTAGGTTTGATGGAAGGACGCACGGTGATCGCCATCGCCCATCGCCTGTCGACGATCATGCATCTCGATCGTATCGTCGTGCTGGAGAACGGCCGGGTGGTGGAGCAGGGTACCCACGATGTATTGCTTGCCAAGAACGGCGCCTACGCGCGTCTCTGGCAACACCAAGTCGGCGGATTCATGTGAGGTTCAGGCGATGGCGTTGACGCTCTATCAGTTCAAAGGCGGCATGAATGGCCTGCCGAACCCGAGCCCGTTCTGCATGAAGCTCGAGACGTATCTGCGGCTCGCGGGGATGCCCTACACCGTGCACACCGTGCGCGGCCGCCCCGGCTCCACCACCGGCAAGGCGCCGTACATCGACCTGGACGGCAAAATTTTCACGGACTCCTCGCTCATCATCGAGCATCTGGAACGTACCGGCGGCCACAAGCTCGATGGCCGGCTCACGCTCGCCCAGCGCGCGGAGTCCCTCGCGATCCAACGCATGTTGGATGAACACCTGTACTGGGTGATGGTCTACGGTCGCTGGGTCGATCCGCAGTGCCAACGGGAAAGCGACGGATACCTGAAAGAGTTACTGGGCCTGCCAGGATTACTCCAGCCGCCGATCGCCTATCTGCTACGACGGAATGTCCGGCGCGCGCTCCATGGTCACGGTCTCGGACGCCACAGCCGCGAGACGCTCTATCAATTCGGCATCGCCGACGTCGCGGCCCTCGGCCATTGGCTGGGTGCGCGGCCCTACGGCTTTGGAGATTCGCCGACGGTCGTGGATGCCTGTATGGCGGCCTATATCGGCAATATCGTGCGCCAGCCGTGGACCAATCCGCTGACCGCCGCGACCGCCAAGTACGGCAATCTCGTCGCCCACTTCGAGCGCGTAATGGCGCAAGCGTTTCCGGAATTGAGCACCAAGGCCGCGGCCTAAGAAGCGGCAAGATCCTTCATCGCCGCATTGCCGTCGGCCAGTTTCGCAGGATCGGGCCGCCACTTCTGCGCGATCAACTTCTTCGACTGCAGAAAGTCCTTCGCCATGTTGACGCTATGGCAGGCGACGAGCACGCCGTCGCGCAGATAGCAGGCGGAGAAACGCCGGCCCGCGATGTCGCCGCGCATCACCACGCTGTCGCCGGGCTGCGAAAGGCCGGTCATCTGAAGCTTCAGGTCGTATTGGTCCGACCAGAACCACGGTACTTCGGTGAACGGGGTCGGCGTGCCCAGGATCACCGACGCGGCCGCCTTGCCTTGTCCCAACGCATTGGGCACGGACTCAAGCCGCATGCGTCCGCCGTACAAGCCGCTCGGTTGATTGGCGCAATCGCCCACCGCCAGCACGTTGAGATCTTCCGTACGCGTGCAATCGTCCACCACAATGCCATTGTCGATGGTCAGCGCGGCAGCAGCAGCGAGCTCCACGTTGGGAACGATGCCGATGCCGACAATCACCAGATCGGCGTCAAACACCTGGCCGCCGCAGCGCACCCGTTCGATCTTCCCGTCGCCTTCAAAGGCGGTGACGGCGGTTGAGGTGCGGATGTCCACGCCGGCGGCGCTGTGTACGTCGGTGTAGAAGCGCGACATCTCCGGTGCGACCACCCGATTGAGCACCAGGGGCTGCATCTCCAGCACGGTGACCTTGCAGCCGCGCTTCTGCGCGACTGCAGCGACCTCAAGTCCGATGTAGCCGCCGCCCACGATTACAAGGCGCAGGCCCGCCTGCAGACGATCGCGATAGGCCGCGACATCGTCGATGGTGCGCAGATAGTGCACACCCGGCAGATCGGCGCCGGGCACAGTCATTTTGCGCACACGTCCTCCGGTCGCCAGCACCAGCCAGCGATACGGCACATGTTCGCCACTGGCCAGCCGCACGCTGTTCGTCGGTCGGTCGAGATGCACCACCGTCTCACGCAGACGCAGGGTGATGTCCTTCTCGATATAAAACGCCGGCGCCCGCATGTGCATGCGCTCTTCGCCCACTTCGCCGGCGAGATACGTCTTCGACAAGGGCGGCCGCTCATAGGGTACATGGCCTTCGTCGCCGATGACGACGATGGGTGCCGTAAAGCCGCCCTGGCGTAAGCTGATGGCAGTCTGGCCGCCGGCCTCACCGGCGCCGACGATGACGACGGTCTCGGTCATGGATCAGGTGTCGCGGATGCTGTCGTTCGCGATCAGACGGTCGATCTGGTCTTGCGTCATGCTGCGGGACTTCGGCTCGGGCCCGGGCGCCGGCTTGCCTTGGCCGCGTCGATCCTCGCCCTCCGCCAGAATTTCGGTACGCCGGCGTCGGTCCGGACCGAAATACACGCCCGCGTCCACGAACGGCCGCGGCCGCTCAACGACCTCGCGGATGCGCAGGATCAAGTTCTTGGCGTTAAACGGTTTCGCGACAAATTCGGTAATGCCCGCGTTGCGCGCGAGGATCACCTTCTCGCGGCGCGTCTCGGAGGTGACCATGATCACCGGCGTGAACCGCACCGTGCCCTTTTCGGCACGGATCGCCTTCAGGAGTTCGAAGCCGCTCATGGGATGGAGCCGGAATTCGGTCAGCACGATATCCGGCGGCCAACTCCGCATACTCATCAGCGCGCTCCTCCCGTCGTCCGCCTCGTCGATGGTTTTGGCGCCCAGGCTTTCCAGGATGCCTTTCATCACGTGACGCATGTAGGACTTATCGTCCACGATCAGGAACGAGATCGGCTTCAGGTAATCTGATGTCGCCTGTACCATCCCCGCGACTCACGTACCCCGTAACGTCACCACAGGCTGTACTTCCCCAAGCACGGCCTTTCGTCCGCCAGGCTTCTGGCGGACGTTGTATTGCCCTTATAAGGTATTCTTTCTGTTGAAAGAATTAAACCTGTCGGTGAACCCATGACCGAGGCCGCCGCCACCCACCGCCGGTTGGCCGAACATGCCCCCCGCACCTGGCAGCGGATGCTTTCCGGGCGCCGGCTCAACCTGGTCGAACCCTCTCCCCTGGACGTCGAAATCGAGGATATCGCCCTCGGTTTGTCGCGAAATACCCGCTGGAACGGCCAGACGATAGGCCCCCATGCCTGGAGCATCGCCCAGCATTCCGACCTGGTGGTCGAGATTGTGCGCCGCCTGAAACCGCGGGCGCCGGCCAGTCTTTTGATGGCGGCCAAGCTGCATGACGCCTCGGAATACGTCACCCACGACCTGATCACGCCCCTTAAGGCCGTGGTGGGGGACGTATTCAAGGAAGTGGAGCGGGGACTGACCCGGGCAATCCATATCCGCTTCGGTTTGGCCCCAATTCTCCCGGCCGCTGATGTGGCCCTGATCAAGAAAGCTGACCGAATCGCCGCCGCCACGGAAGCCGAACAACTTGCCGGGTTCAGTGTTTCGGAATGCCGCTCCGTCCTCAACTTTAAGGAAAAGCCCCTTAACGATGTTAAGCTGATCCCATTATCCGTCGCGGAGGCGGAGAAGCGATTTCTTGCCGGCTTCCGCGTGCTGGAAAAGGCCATGGCGCTGCAGGCGCGCTAGTCAAAATCTGGGAGGGACCAACCCATGAAAAAAATATCAGGCGTCGGAGTCGCGTTTTTCAGCCTCGCCGGTTTGGCGGGCGCTTCGTCGGTGGCGCTCGGCGCCTTCGCAGCCCACGGGCTTTCCAAATTTGTGCCCGAAGGCACGGCGGAACGCGGCGTCAGCCTGTTCACACAGGCGACCGAGTTCCAGATGAGCCACGCGCTCTCGCTGATCCTCGTCACGCTCGTTGCTGAACGGGTCGGCGGTGGCTTCGCCCAACTCGTGCTGCGCGGTGCGGCGCTCCTGATGCTCGCAGCGGCTGTGCTGTTCCCCAGCGCGCTCTATTCAGCGGCCTTCGGCGGCGCGCAGTGGTGGGCGTCTTACGGCGGCACCTCGTCGATGATCGCCTGGCTGCTCTTCGCCCTCGGCGCGCTGCTGACGCTCCGCGGCGCGCCTGTTGCGCAAGGCGTCCGCGGCGCGCAGCCACATCCCGCTGAATAGAGGCACGTGGTGTCGGCGGTGCTTACTTAGGGCCGCGGGCTCTCGATCAGTTCGCCGAGTTCGCCGGCCGGGCCGACGTAGCTCGCCGCCATGCCCTTGGGGCCGTACAGCGCCGCGGGCGGGGTGATGAACTTCACCTTCAGGGCGCCGATGTTGTCGACGTTGAGGCTGACGAACGAATTCCCCGGCGGGATTTGGCCCTCGGCGTGCGGCCGCGGTTTGGCCGACGTCGGGTAGCCATCGAGTTCGATATTGTTGCCGCGCTCGCGCATGCGCACGAGACCCAGGCCGAACACCTGAGTCTCAGGCAGTCCCTGTGCTTTGGCGATCTGCGGCACCGGACCGTCGAAACGACCGAAGGCCTTCAAATTGAATTGCGCGGTATAGAAATCCTGCAGCGCCTGCACGTCATGGCCGGCAAGGATGAAAATGAACGGACGATCCACCATCGACTTGGGCATTGGCAGGTTTGACTTCGCCCGATCGCCTTTCTCGCTTGTGAGGTAAAGAACCTCCTCGCCGGGACCAACGACCTGCATGGCGTGGATCGAGGCGAACCCGCCACCGAGAGATTTCGGCTCACCGATGATTTTGAAGGGCGAGGCCTTCACCATCGCATACACCTTGTCGAGATCGTCGACGATGATCTCGAAGGCATTCCAGCCGAGCGTGGTTTGCGCCTTATATCCCGGCACTGAATCGGTCTGCACCGCGCGGATGTTCACATCCGGGCTGCCTTCCGAATACATCAGGATGAACGGCTTGCCCGCGGTCTTCGGCGCCCCCCAGCTGGCGGCATGCGCCGCGGACACCGTGCTTTTCTCGCGCACCTTGTAGCCAAGCGCGGCGTACCATTGCTCCACCTTGGCGATGTCCGGCGCACCGACGGTGGCCATTTTGATGCGGCTGATCAGCGGCGCCGCCTCCGGCGCGGCGGTGGGCGCCTGCGCCAAGGCCGCACCTGCAAAACAGGTGAGCGCGAGCGCAGTGGTGCGAAGGAAATGCTTCATCGTCATTCTCACAGTTCGATCAGTTCAACCGGCTCGCCGGCCACGCCGACCACAGTCGCGGCGCGCTTGCCGCCGTACGCCGCACCCTCGAGCTTGGCCGGCGGAGAGATGAACTTCACCTTGATCGCGTCCAGGCTTGGCACATTGAAACTCGCCATGGCGTTGCCCGGCGGGAGTTGCCCGTCGCTGCGCGGCCGTGCGCCCTTGCCGCCGACATAACCGTCGAGCTCAAGCATGTTGCCGTGTTGGCTCATCTTCAGGAGCGTCAGCGGCCGCGGCGTGTCGCGCGCAATCCCTTGCGCGTCGTTGATGATCTCAACGACGGAATTGTTGATTGGGCCCTTCGCCATCTGGAAGGTGTCGGCATACCAGTCGCGCAGCTTTTCGATCTCCTGCCCCGCGACCACAAGAATGAACGGCCGATCGATCAACCCTTTGGGAGTCGGCAGGATCGACTTCGCCCGGTCGCCGGTTTCGCAGGTCAGATAGAACACTTCCTTCGCCGGCCCCTCGAACTGGCTCGCGACAATCGACTTCGTGCTCTTGAGCGGGTTCGGTCCGGCGATATAGCGGAAGGGCGATTTCTTCATCTTCTCGAAGGCCGCCTGGGGATCGTCGACGATGATTTCCCAAGCGTTCCACCCAAACGTCGTCATCGGGGTATAGCCCGCGGGGATGTCGGTTTCGACCGCGCGCCAGAACACGTCAGGGCTGCCGTCCGAACTCATGAGGATGTATCCGCGACCCGCGGCCTTCGGGGCACCCCAGCTCTTCGCGGCGTTCGCGCTCACCTTGCCGCGCTCGCGCACTTTCAAGTCGAACGCACCCGTGTACCAGTCTTCGATCTTCTTCAGATCCGGCCCGGCCGTGGTGATGATCTTGATGCGCGCGGCGGTCGGCGTCGGCGCATCCTGCGCGGCGGCCGGCGTGACACCGAGCGCAAGGCTTCCGGCGATAAATGTGCGGCGTTCCATGGGTGGTCTCTCCTAGGTCTCGATCAGTTCGATGATTTCGCCGGCGGGCCCGACCACCGTGGCGCTGCGCGCGCCGCTATAGAGCTTGCCCTTCAGCTTTGCGGGCGGCGCGATGAAGGCCAGCTTCAGCTTGTCGAGGTTCGCCACCTCGAAGGACGCCGAAGCCACCCCCGGCGGCAGCTGGCCGTGGTGCCGCGGCCGCGGCCCGGTCCCCGATGGATAGCCGTCGAGTTCGACGTAGTGGCTCTTGGCCTTCATGGCCATGAATCCCATGGTGAACTGATGATCGTCCGGCAGGCCTTGCGCATGCTGGATCACGTCGATCGGCGTGTGCGAGATCGGGTTCTTCGCCATCTTGAAATGCTTGGCGTACCAGTTCTGCATCATCGCGGCGTCCGGTCCCGCGATCACCATGATGAAGGGCCGGCCCACCGGCGCGCCGGCTTGCTCAAGCAATGACGTCTCGCGCGGACCCTTGTCGCACGTGAGGTAAAGGACCTCGTTTGCAGGCCCGCGCACCTGCATCGCGTGGATGGTCGGAAAGCCGTTCAAAGGGCGCGGCTTGCCGACGATCATGAACGGGCTGTCGGTCAGCTTCTTTTGAAGCTTGTACGGATCCTCGACCAGGATCTCGATCGCGCCCCAGCCCCACGTCGTCAGCGGCCGGAAGTTCTTCACCAGATCGATGCCGACGACGCGGATGTAGGAGTCCGCCTTGGTCGCGGGCTGCAGCAACACCGAAGCACGGCCGACCATCGCCGGTGCGCCCCAGGATGTTGCCGTCGCCGCATCGACGGTGGCGCGTTCGACCGCCTTATAGCCAAGCCATTTGGTGTACAGCGCGACCAATGCGTCCACGTCCGGCGCGCCCACCGTGGCGCAGCGGATGCGAAGCAGAAGCGGGTCCGCCATGGATCAACTCCGGAGTTGGTCGAGAAGACGTCGCCAAGCTGACCACGAGTCTACAAGCGCGGCAAGCGCCCCATAGCCGCCGGCACCGGGATGCGCGCCGTCGCCGGCTGCCGCTTCGGCGTACCACGGGCCGAGGTCCGCGGCGCCGGTGTCGAAAAACGGGACACCCAGTTCCGCGCAAACACCTTTCATGCCCTGACTGCGCGCGTCTGCGTCGCTGTCGCGCTGGCCGTCCCGGGGCTGCGGCGGCGCCACCATCAGCGCGGGCCACCGATTCGTCGCCGCGACCAGCAGCGCGCGCGTATTGTCCATCTGCCGCTGGAAGGTCACGACCGGATGGCCGTGCTCTAGGCGACTGTCGTTGGCGCCGTAGGAGAACACCACTGCGCCACGATGCTCGGGCGGCAGGCGCCGTTCCGCTTCGCCGAGGAAGTGGTCGTGAACCAGGTCGCTGGTCGCGCGCCGCACGCCGCAGTTATAGGCGGTGAGGGGGTAGCCTTGCGCCAACGCCATCGCGCACAGGCGCCCGACCCATCCCTGGTAGGTCGGATCGCCAAAGCCGTTGACGAAGGATTCCCCGAAGAAGCAGATGCGCATGACGTCACCGTTGCTGTGTGACACTCAGCCTGTCAGCCCGGAGCGCGCGATGCGCGTCCGGGGTGACAGGGAGCCGGGCTACTGTTGCTTCTTCCAGGCGTCGAGGATTTCGCTGCCGGTCGCGAACCACACGCCCTTCTGGCTCGCGAGCCAGTCGAGCATCTGGTTGAGGTATTTCACCCGGAAATGCAGGCCGCTGATGTAGGGCACAAGCGGCACCGACAGAATGCGTCCGCCATAGCGGTCCGCTTCCTTGGACAGCCAGTTGAACTGATCCTGGATCTGTTCGACGTATTCGTCCTCGTTGTGCTTGTTGTCGATGATGATCTTGCGATCCGACAGCTCCGGCGAATGCGGCATGGCGATGATCGTGCCACCGCCCGGTGCGCGCATCTCGAACGGCATGTCGTCGCTCGACCAGTCGCAGACATAGTCCAGGCCGTTGGCGACGAGGTGCTTCAAGGTGTTGAAGCTCTCCGACTTCGCCGGCGACAGCCAGCCGCGCACTTTCTGGCCGCTGAGCTTGCGCAAGGTATCGGTGGCCGTCTTGACTTGCGTGGCTTCAACAGCGTCGTCCATGCCGCCGTAGTGCAGCGAACTCATGTCCACGCCGCCGGCGATGATCTCGTCGCCGCGCTCGTTGATCTTCTTCACAAGATACGGGTAACGCTCCGCCACCTTTGAATTCATCACCACGGACGACTTGATCTTGTGGCGGTCGAGCGCATCCCAGATACGCTGGATGCCGACCCGGTTGCCGTAGTCGCGTGTCGTGAAGTGGCGCAGGTCCGGATACGGGGTGACCATGCCGCCGGGCGCCTTGAAGGGCTTGGCCGGCTGGTCGAGGGCGAAGAACTCCAGTTCGGTCGCCACCCACACCGCGATCTTCGCACCGTTCGGCCAGGTGACCGGTTTGCGCTGCGGCATCATCGCCCAATCGTAGAGGTCGTGGTCGTAGCCGTACCGGCGCAGCGGGTATTCGAGGTATTCCTTCGGAAGAGTCATGGCCGTTACCCCGCCTTCCGCTTGAGAATGTCGGCCTGCATCACGTCGTAATAATTCTCGTAGTAATACTCCGCGATCTCACGGGCGGTGGTGACCCACACGTCCGGCTGCGACGTGATGTACTCCAGCGCCTCTTCAAACGGCGCCATGCGATGGGCCTGACCGACCGCATAGGCGTGCAGAGGGATGCACATCACGGTGCCGGATTTTTCGCCCTCGGTCCGCAGTTGATCGAACTGATCCTTGATCATCTGGCCATAGCGGCGCGGCGTGGCGAGATAGCTGTTGTAGACGATGATGTCGTTGATCTCGAGGGAGTACGGCATGGAGATCAAGCGGCCCGACTTTACCTTGATCGGCTGCGGCTGATCGTCCTGGAACAGGTCGCAGGTGTACAGGAAGCCGTATTCCGCCAGCAGATCCATCGTGCGCTCGGTGTGCGTCAGCGCCGGCGCGAGATAGCCGACGATGCGCTGGCCCGTGGCCTTCTGCACCGTGTTGATGGAATCCTCGATGATGGCGCGCTCCTGCGCCTCGTCCATCTCGTACGAATAACGCGTGTTGTAGATCCCGTGGGAGAAGAACTCCCAGTTCCGGTCCACGCACTCCTTGATGATCTCGGGGTGATGTTCGATCAGGCCGACGCTCAAGGAAATGGAGCCGCGCACCTTGTACTTGTCCATCACCTCCATCATCCGCCAATGACCGACGCGATTGCCGTGATCGCGGGTCGCCAGCGGCACCACATCCGGATGCGGGCGCGCCCACGGGCTGCGCTTCGGATTGATCGGCGGATTGGCTTCGTAGAACTCGATATTGGGCGCGACCCAGAAGGCGATCTTCGCCCCATTGGGCCACACAATCTTGGGCCGGTCCGCGTAGGGCCAGTAGTCGTAAAGCTCGAGATCGCTCTTCACAGCGTCAGTCCTTTTCTTAGTTCGTGCCGCGCAGCCAGGTCTTGACCGTTTCGACGGATTCCACATCCGCGTACTTGATCGCCAGGTCGGTCAGGTTGGCGAAGTGATAGCTCTCATGCTTGTCGGCCACGCATTCCTCGACGATCGTGGTGCGATAGCCATGCGACAGGCTATCGACGCCGCAAGCGCGCACGCAGCCCGACGTCGACCCGCCAGTGATCAGCACCGTATCGACCTTGTGGAAGGTCAACAGCGAGTTGACCAGGGTGTCGTGGAAGGGCGAGGGCATCTTCTTCAGGATCACGGCGTCCTTCACGTAGTCCACCTCGCAACGCTCGTCGAGCTTGGCGCGGTCGCTGCCGAACTTGATGTTTTGCAATGAATCCGGGGTATCGGTGCGGGTGCCCCACACGCCGCAGTCCTCGCCGGATTCCATATAGGCAACGTAGGTCCAGATCACCGGCCACTTGCGGGCGCGCATCAGGGCGGAAAGCTCGTTGATGTATTTGATCTGGTTCGGATCGGTCTCGTAGGCGGTCTTGTACAAGTCCGTGCGGGTGTAGGCCTTCTGCACGTCGATGTTGATCAGCGCCGCTTTCTCGCCGAAGCCGAACTTCTTGCGGGCGGGATTCGACCTCACCTCTTCAAACAGTTGGCGAGCGGTCTTGTTGGAAAGTTCCATATCGTCCTCGTACAGGAAAAAAGTTCGGAAGATTTATTCGGCGGCTTTCTTGAGCGTCGCGTCGTAGCGCGCGCCCGCCGCCATGATGTCGTCCAGGCCGAGCACGTTGTTCAGCCCCTTGAAGTCGAACATGCGGTCGCGGAAGCGATCGGTCGTGCCGTCGGCCTTCAGCACCTTGAGATACTCCGCTGCCGCAAACGCGGTCACCCGCATCATCGCGCCGGGATAGATGATGAACCTGAATCCCAGCTTGTGCAGTTCGTCTGCGGGCTTCAGGGGCGTGCGTCCGCCTTCAACCATGTTCGCGAGCAGCGGCACCTTGCCGGCAAACGCCGCGCCGAGCGCCTGTTGCTGCTCCGGGGTTTGCGGTGCTTCCACGAACAGCATGTCTGCGCCGGCGTCCGTATATGCCTTGGCGCGCGCCAGCGCCGCATCGAAGCCTTCCACCGCGATGGCGTCCGTGCGCGCGATGATTACGGTATCCGCATCTTCGCGGGCGTCGATCGCGGCTTTGATCTTGCCGACCATCTCTGCCGTCGGCACAAGACTTTTGCCGGCCAGGTGCCCGCAGCGCTTGGGATAGGTCTGATCTTCGAGTTGAATGCCCGAGGCGCCCATGCGCTCCAGCATCTTTACCGCGCGTTGGGTGTTCAATGCGTTGCCGAAGCCCGTGTCCGCATCCACCACGAAGGGAATCGAGATGCGCTCACGGACATGCGCGACGACCTGGGCGACCTCGCTCAGGGAGGTGAGCCCGATGTCCGGCCGTCCGATCCGGCTGTATGAAATGCTCGCGCCACCTAGGTAGGCGCAAGGAAAGCCGGCCTGCTCGACCAGAAGGGCCGTCAGGGCGTCATACATGCCCGGGGCAACGATAACCTCGGGTCCGGCAAGCAGCTTGCGGAGGGCTTTAGCGTGGCTCATGAGGGCCCTCTTTTGACCGGCGCGGAGGAAGAGGCGGGCATCCTAGCGATGCCCTCCCGGGCCAGCAATGCCGCCCATGCCGGCTGTTTGCGGGGTGAAACGCCCCTCTTGTGAGGCCCCCGCCCTATGATATGACAAACCCTCTTAGGACGGCCTTTTAGGCTGCAAAGGATATCTCCTCGTGCTGGATGCCCCCCGCCAAAACACGGCCGTGGCGACCCCGGCCACACCGGTCGCAACCGTGGCGTTGCCGCCGCCCTACAGTGCGCTTCAGCGCCACCCCATGCTCGGCACCGCCACGGCGGACGAAACCGCGCGCATGAATTACCTCATCAACCTGGTGTCGCATGTTGGCGCAAAACTCGCACCGGCCATGCCCGCGGTTTACGCCAAGCGTATTGAGCCTGCCTTTAAGAAGGTCCACGGGCGCGACTTCGCCGCGACGACGGAAGTGCGCGAAGCGATGCGCAAGGATCCGCTCTATCAGTTCTGGGCAGCGCTGCGCCGCGGCGCGCAGGAAATGCGCCATCAGGCGGGGCGCGCGATGGTCCTGCGTCAGATCGACACCATCGACGCGGCAGCGAAGCAGTTCAATGATGGCGCGCCGACGCTGAAGCTCGATCCCAAAGTGGCCGTCCCGAAGTATGTGGCGGTGGACAATCACTTGAGCCCCGGCGGCTACGAGCGCGAGGTATCGCCGGGCGACGTTGCGGCGGGCGCGTTCTATGAGTGCGGCCACTTCGTCACCGCGGGTGGCGGCACCGGCGGCAAGAGCGACTGGCCCGGCCTTACCATTGCCACCTTCGTCAAGACCGCGTTCCCGGATTTCAAGCCGAAGCGCATCGTCGATCTCGGTGCCGGCGGCGGGTTCAATGCCCTGCCGATCGCGCAGCTGTTCCCGGATGCTGAGGTGATCGCGGTGGATGTGGCCGCGCCGATGCTGCGCTACGGGCATGCCCGTGCCAAAGCCATGGGCGTGAACAACATCACGTTCCTGCAGGCCGATGGCGAAACCCTCGATCTCGCGCCCGGCAGCGTGGATTGGATTCAGACCACCATGGTCTGGCACGAAACCGCGCTCGGTCCGTTCCGCAACATGCTGAAGCACATCCGCACCCTGTTGCGCGACGGCGGTCTGGCGCTCAACTTCGAGCAGCCGAACTTCGACGCCGGCACGACCATGATGGAGAAGTTCCTGCGCGACTGGGACGCCTGGTACAACAACGAGCCGTTCTGGGCGAAACTGCACACGCTGAACTTCCGCGACGAGATGATCGGCGCTGGCTTCGATCCGGCAAAAGTGTTCGAGGAATGGGCGCCGCAGCAGCGCGACGCCGGCATGTATCCCGCATGGGTGCAGACCGTGAACCGCCACGACGCGGAACACGATCTTGCGAACGCCCGCAAACAGATCAAGACGCCCGGTAAAAAGGGCATGTATCTCTTCGGCGCCTGGAAGTAAGTCACCCATGTCAAAGCCGGCCAAAGCCACCTTCGTGTGGGAAGACCCGCTCGACCTCGAACACCTGCTGACTGAAGACGAGCGCCTGATTCGCGATACGGCGCGGGCCTACGCGCAGGACAAGCTGATGCCGCGGGTGTTGCGCGCTTTCCGCAACGAGACCTTCGAGCCGGCGATCTTCCGCGAAATGGGCGAGCTCGGTTTGCTCGGGCCGACCATCCCGACCGAATACGGCGGTGCCGGCGTCAACCATGTCGCCTACGGCCTGATCGCGCGCGAGGTCGAGCGCGTGGATTCCGGTTATCGCTCATCCTTGAGCGTGCAGTCCTCGCTCGTGATGTACCCGATCTATGCCTACGGCTCGGAAGACCAACGCAAGAAGTACCTGCCGAAACTCGCCACCGGCGAATGGATCGGCTGCTTCGGATTGACGGAGCCGAACTCCGGCTCCGATCCCGGCAGCATGTCGACCCGCGCGAAGAAGGTCCCCGGCGGCTACGAGCTATCCGGCGCCAAGATGTGGATCTCCAACGCACCGGCGGCGGACGTGCTGGTGGTGTGGGCCAAGACCGAGGACGACGTGATCCGCGGCTTCATCCTCGAGAAGGGCATGAAGGGCCTGTCAACGCCGAAGATCGAAGGCAAGTTCTCCTTGCGCGCCTCGCTCACCGGCGAGATCGTGCTGGACGCGGTGCATGTCCCGGAAGAGAACCTCCTGCCCAACGCCAAGGGCCTCGGCGGTCCGTTCGGCTGCCTCAACAAGGCGCGCTACGGCATCGCCTGGGGTGCCATGGGCGCTGCGGAATTCTGCTGGCACGCCGCGCGGCAATACACCCTCGACCGGCGTCAGTTTGGCCGGCCGCTCGCGGCCAATCAGCTGATCCAACTCAAACTCGCCGACATGCAGACCGAGATCACCTTGGGCCTGCACGCCGCCTTGCGCGTCGGCCGCATGCTTGACGCGGGCACCGGCGCGCCCGAAGCGATCTCGCTCATCAAGCGCAACAACACCGGCAAGGCGCTCGATGTGGCGCGCAAAGCCCGCGACATGCACGGCGGTAACGGCATCATGGACGAGTTCCATGTCATCCGGCATCTGCTGAACCTCGAAACCGTCAACACGTACGAGGGCACGCACGACGTGCATGCGCTGATCCTCGGCCGGGCGCAAACCGGCATCCAGGCGTTCGGCCCTTAGGAGCCTCGATCATGATCCACGGCTATCTCTGCACCGATCGCGGCGATCAGACGGCCGTGCGCCGCAAATTTCTGATGGATCACCTGCGGTATATCGAGACCATCGCCGACAAGATCTTCATCGCCGGACCGGAGCCCTCCGATATCCCCGGCGTCTACAAGGGTTCGCTGATCCTTTACAAGGTCGACACCGCCGAACAAGCCAAGGCGCTGTTCGATGCCGATCCCTATGCGAAGGCGGATATCTGGGAGAGCGTGCGGCCGATTTCGTTCAATCCCGCTGTCGGCGACCATGTCGGCGGCGTCACCTGGAAGATCATCGACGGCCAGGTGCAGATGCTCAAGAAACCCGCCTAGCAAGCTTCGCCGAATCCCTTGGCAAGGCTGACCCGGAAGCGCGTAAACTTACACGCTTCAAGCCCTGCATTTTTTCTTGAGGCACGCTGATGAGCTCCGATGGCATCCCCCCCAATGATCAGCTGATCGACACGTTGACGGGCATCGTCGGCGCCGACGCTGTCATCACCGATGCGGAAGAACGCCGCTTTTATTCCACGGATGTCTATTCCGAGGGCGCCCACTGCGCCGCGGTGATTCGCCCGAAGGATGCGCAGACCCTGGCGAAGGCCGTGTCTGCGTCCACGCGTGCGGGTTATGCCGTCATCGGCCGCGGCGGCGGGATGACCTACACCGGCGGCTACACGCCCCTGCGGGCAGACACCATCATGGTGGACGTCGGCACGCTCAACCGCATCATCGAGATCAATAAAGAGGACATGTACATCACGGTGGAAGCCGGGGTGACGTGGGCGCAAATCTACGACGCGCTCAAGCCGCTGGGCTTGCGCCTGCCGTTCTTCGGCACGTTCTCCGGCATCAAAGCGACCGTGGGCGGTGGCCTCTCCAACGGCGCGCTGTTCATGGGGACGGCGCGTTACGGCCAGGCGGCGGATTGCGTGCTCGGCCTGCAAGTGGTGCTGGCGGATGGCACCATCGTCAACACCGGGCAGGCGGGTTTCCGCAACGGCAAGCCGTTCTATCGCACCTACGGTCCCGACCTTACCGGCATGTTCACTCATGACGGCGGCGCCTTCGGCATCAAGACACAAGCCAGCTTCCGCCTGATCGAATGGCCGGAAGCGCAGGACTACGCGTCCTTCGTGTTCCCGACCGTCGACGCGACCATTCTCGCGCTTGCCGATATCGCACGCTCCGGCGCGGCTGAGGAAGCCTATGTGTTCGATCCGGCGTCCACCAAGAAGGGTTTGGCGGGCAACAATCTGAAGCAGGATATCAATACGCTGGTCAAAGTGATCGGCGGACAGGGTGGATTGCTGAAGGGCCTGAAGGAAGGCGCGAAATTGGTCACCGCCGGTCGCGACTTTATCGACGGCGATGTCTACTCGATTCACGTTGTCTGTGCCGGCCGATCCGACGCGGCGGTCGCCGCGGACATCGCCGAGATTCGCGCGCGTGCCGCGAGGCAAGGCGGCGCGGAGATTCCGAACTCCATCCCCAAGGCCATTCGCGCCAACCCCTTCCTGCCGTTGAATGGCGTGCTCGGGCCGAAGGGCGACCGTTGGGCGGCATTGAACGCCAAGGTGCCGCACTCCGTCGCACCTGCGTTCATCAAAGCCGCCGAAGCGCTGCTCGACAGCTACAAGGAGCAGATGGACGCAAAAGGCGTGTTCATGACGCGCCTCAACATCGCGCTCGGCTCGCATTCATACAGCTATGAGCCGGTGTTCCACTGGTTCGACGAATGGCTGCCGGTGCACAAGCGCACGGCGGAGCCGTCGCACCTGCAGAAGCTCGGGCCCGAGCCGAAGGCCGATCCGGAAGCCCGCGCCCTGGTGAATAAGATCCGTGCCGAGATGGCCACGTTGATGGGCGACTGGGGCGCGTCCTCCAACCAGATCGGCAAGACCTATCCCTATCTCCAGAACCTGGAACCGGGTGCCGCGCGGCTCATCAAAGCCTTCAAGGCGGAGACGGATCGCGACGGCCAGCTCAATCCCGGCGTCCTTGGATTCAGCTGAGTGCGGGGCCGCGCGCGATGGAAAACCGCATCAGTCTGGTGACGCTGGGCGTGCGCGATCTCGCGCGCGCGCGGACGTTCTACGAGGCGCTGGGCTGGACGCCGTGCGGGAATAATCCCGGCGTCGTCTTCTTCCAGGCCAACGGCATGGCATTGGCGCTGTGGACCACGACCGAATTGGCAAAGGATGCGAAGGTGAACATCGCTCCGCGCGCCGGCCGCGATCGCCCCTTCGGCAATGTCACGATCGCGTACAATGTGCGCAATCGCCGCGACGTGAAAACCGAACTCGCCCGCGCCAAGAAGGCCGGCGCGAAGATTCTGCGCCCGGCGGAAACTGCGTTCTGGGGGGGTGAAACTGGCTACTTCGCCGACCCCGACGGCCACATGTGGGAGGTCGCCTGGAACCCCCAGTGGACCCTGGACCGCAAGGGCAACGTTAAGCTTCCGAAGACGTAGTGTCGCAGGTCGGGTGTGTCTGCCCTGAAGACGACCGTTAGCGCGAAGATCGAGGAGCCTGCTGATGCGCCAGATCCCGCCGCGCGCGTTCTACTTTCTCCGCCATGGTGAGGCGGACTGGAACGTAGAGCGCCGCTGCATCGGGCAGCTTGATCGTCCTTTGACCGCGCGCGGGCGCATGCAAGCCATCGCAGCTCGCGCCGTCGTTGCCGCCCTGCCCATCTCCACGATTGTTCACAGTCCGCTGTCGCGCGCGGCGGACACGGCGGAATTGATTGCCGATGGGCGCTGGCCCTTGCGCGCCGAGATCGGCCTGTAGGAAGCGCACCTGGGCGTCTATCAAGGCGCGCGCGAGGACGATCCCGCCGATCCCTTCATTCGCGACTGGATCGGGGGTCGCGTGATCGAAGGGGCGGAGACCTTCGCCGTGTTGAAATCCCGGGTCGCCACCGCGGTTGTATCCATTCTCACGCAACTCCCGCCAGATGCGGTGCCGCTGCTGGTTGCGCACGCCGGCGTCTATCACGCGCTGCGCGATGTGATGGGCGCGCCGGTTGGCCGCGTGCATCACTGTATCCCATATCGTCATCAGCCGGATGCTGAAACCTGGCGGATCGACGTGATCGGATCGGCGCCTTAGCCTGATTTAAAATGCGACTGCTCAAGTTGCGTTTTGTCATCGCGCATGGATGTCACCCAGCGCATGTTCCGTGAAATTCGCTGGAGATTGCACCCGTGGACATCAATCCGGAAGACGCCCTGCGCTGGGCCCATATCATCGCCATGGTCTATTGGCTGGGTGGCGAATGGGGCGTGTTCCAGACGTCCTACAACATCATGAACACCCGCCTGCCGCTGGACGAGCGTCGCCGGCATATGGAGACCGCTTACCGCATCGACATATTGGCGCGCAGCGGCATCATCCTGCTCCTGCCGCTCGGTCTGCACATGGGCTACAACCTCGGCACCCATCCGTGGGGCGTGGATTTCATCGTTACCGTTTGGATCGCGACGGCGGCCTGGCTAGGCTTGTGCTGGTCCGCCTTCATCTTTCGCGACACGGATCGCGGCATAAAACTGACGATCTGGGATGAACGCATCCGCTATGTGCTGATCCCCGCCTTGCTGGGCGTCGCCGGATATTCCCTCATCACCGGCGGTCCGCTGACGGCGAAGTGGTATGCCGCGAAGATGTTCGTCTACGGCTTGATGCTGGTGATCGGGCTCGCGCTGCGCTTCATCATGCGCCATTGGGTGACGATCTTCCGCGAGATCGCCGTGCGCGGAAATCTGCCGGAATTGGAAGACCGCCTCACGCGCGAGTTCGCCATGGGGCGGCGGCTCGCCTACGTCTATTGGATCGGCATCGGCACCACTGCGTTCCTCGGCGCAACCAAGCCGTTCTAGCCGCGCTGCCGGCGCTTGACCTGGCGCCACCACATGCCCGCGGCCACGAGGGCGGAGAGCATGCCCGCGACGAACAGCGGCTTTTGGAATCCAAACACGCTCGCGGCGGAGCCCAGCATCACGGCGCCGAGCGCGGGGCCTGCGCGGGTAATGGTGTACCAAACGCTCATGGAGCGTCCGCGCATATCGTCCTCGACCGTGGTCTGCGTGAGCGACTGGGAGCCAACGCCGACCATCACGCTGAAGAAGCTCGAACCCAACAAGACCGGAACGGCGAGCCAGAACGCCGAGGTCAACGAAAACGCGGCAATCAGGATGCCGTTACCGATCATCCCAAACGCGACGATGCGCGAAAGCCCTTTTGCCGATGGCCGCTGCGCGAGGATCAGTCCGCCCAGGATTGCGCCCGCGCCTTGGGCCGACGTGAAGGTGGCAAGCCCGGTCGCGCCGCGGCCGAACATATGGTCGGTGATACCCGGCAGCATGTCGCCGATCGACCAGGTCAACAGGCTCATGATGCCGACCATGGGCACCACCCATCCCAGCACCGGGTGGGCAAACACGTAGTGCCAGCCCTGCTTGGCATCATCGAGGATCTTGGTCCAGGGATCGGCGCCCGCGCGCGGTTGATGCGGCGGCAGGTGCAGCGACTTCAGCGCCCAAACAACCGGGATGTAGCTGGCAGCATTGGCGGCGAAGGACCAGCCGACGCCGATGGCGGTGATCAGGAAGCCGGCGATCATCGGGCCGATGATGCGTGCGGTGTGGAACACCAGCGAGGTGATCGCCACCGCATTGCCGACGCGCTCGCGCGGCACCAACGTCGGCACCAGCACCAGTCGGGCGGTTTGGATCAGGGGTTGCACAATGCCGGCAAAGACCTGAAGCACCAGCACCATCATCGGCGTGATGACGTGGGCGAGCGTCAGGCCTGCCAGGACGAGGGCTTGCAGCGCGGCAAGATATTGTCCCGCCAACGCGAGGCGTCGCCGGTCCACGCGGTCGGTGACCACCCCCATGAACGGCGCCAGAAAGACCACCGGCGCGAACTCCGCGAACGCGACCGCGCCGAGCCACGACCCGGAGTTGGTCAGATCCCACGTCAGCCAGCCGACCGACAGGCGCTGGATCCACGTGCCCAACACCGAGAGCCCGTTTCCCATGGTGAAAACGGCGAAGTTTCGCGACCGCAACGTCTCGCGCATCGCGGAAAAGTCGGGTGCCTTGAGGGCCATATCGCGAGATATACGCGCTTACGCCCCGCGGCGTAAGCAGTTCCCGCCGCGCTGACTTAAGGGGAGAGGCCGATCAACTCAGGGTGACAGCGCCTTCGCGAACACATCCGCACGCGCGCCAAGCGGGCCGGGGCGCGTGATTTTTTGTCCGGTGCTCCGCGCCGCCGCGGCATAGCGCACGTCATCCTCGCGCACGGCGACGATCAGCTTGTCGCCAAGCTTGGGCAACAGGCCTTCGACGTCGATCTCGCACGCCGCCAGGATCGGCTCCGCGAAATGCGCATATTGCTTCAGCGTATCGATCAGCCGGATGTGCAGGGACGCCGCGTCCAGTTCCGGATCGATCTTGCGCACGGCCGTAGCCGAGCCGTCGTACCAGGGCCAGCTCAGTTCCTGCGCGCGCAGCATGTGGTAGCAGCGGTGTAAGTGGCTGCCGTCCCGCTGCGGCCGCAGGTCCGGCGCATAGTTGACCTTCATCTCCGTCCGTTGCGACGGATCGGCCACGAACAGCGCATCGGCGAGAACCCGATTCACCCGTCCCGGATGGCTCGCGGCGAGCAACACGGCGAAGGCGGTGCTCAGCCCGGTCGCGACGACGTCGACCGCGTCGAGTTTCAGGGCGCCGAGCCCGGCATGGATCGCATCGATGATCCCCGCGCCGGTGGCAAAGGTTGCCGGGCTTGATTCATTGCAGCCCGGCAGATCGAACGCGTAGACCGGCCGGCCGGCGGCTTTCGCGAGCGCCATCAGCAATGGCTCGTCCGCGCGCGCCGACCCCGGCAGGTCGTGCAGGAACAGGATCGGGCGGCCGGATTTGGCATCGCCCGTTCGCCGCACCAACATCTGGCCACCGGGAACGTCCACGTAGCTGGAGAGCACACGGTCCGCCGTACCGCTGGCGGCGAAGGGATCCGGCGGCGTGAAGCCGGCGGCGCCTTTCCAGTCGGTATATTCGGTGAACAGCTCGCGCAGCCGATTGCGCCACACCTCGCGATCCGGCACGACGCTTTCCTTGGTGCATCCCGCCGGCAATGGATCGGGAAGCGCCGCAAGATAGCCGTGCAGCACATCATCCTGGCGGCACATGATGTGCGTGCGGGCTTTCAGCTTCTCGATATAGGGCAGGGGCCGGAACACCATGGCGGCGCGATAGGCATCGGAGAAGTGCGGGCCCGCCATGAACAGGTCCATGCTGTATTCGTGCAGCGTCTGCATGTTGTGCGCCTTGCGCACCTGCCGCGTCGCCTTGCTCTTGGTGAACCACGGAAACCACGTCTGGAAGTCGAGCACCCGCGTCCATTCCGCCGCGAGATAGCCGCCGGACTCCTCGATCACGAACGGCTTCATGTAGGCGTCGATGAACGCATGATCGACGGTCGCCGGCATCGACAGGCCATCTGTGATCGCGATTGCGACCCGCTCCGGATGCGCCGCGGAGAACGCGAGCGTGATCTTCGAGGACGTATGCACGCCGTACACCGGCGCCCGCTCCACGCCGAACCCGGCCACGGCTTCCGCCAGTGCACGGCCAAAATCTGGAATCTCCAGCGGGCGGCCAAGGTTCAGCGGCGTCGAATTGCCGTACCCCGGCGTGTCGATGGCGATGGCGGTGAACGTGTCGCTGAACGCCTCCAGCTGCGGGATCTGCAGCACGGACGATCGCGGGCTGTCGTGCTGCAAAATGATCGGCGGGCCGGAACCCGCCGCCCGAAAATGGATCTGCCCACCGCCGGCGTTGATGAAGCCTTTGCGGATCGGTCGCGCTGTGGTGGACATGGGCCTCAGTAAGCTAGGGAGGGGTCGTAGCTGTTGTGAGCGTACGCCGCGGCGGTCGGGGTTAGCACCGGTTTGTAAGGCCGCTCCCACTGGATGGGAACCGCCTTCTCCGACCACTGGGTCGTCAGCGGGCCGCCCTTGCAGCGGAAGAACCCGAGCATGCCGGTCAACGTGCCCACAGGGCCGTGCTCAATGCCCTCGGGCCGCCAAAAATACGCGCCGGGCTTCTGCACGCCGCACTGCATTGAGATCTCGCCTTCGAGCAAGAACGTCTCTTCAACCACCGGATGAGTTTCGGTCTTCATCGCCGTGAACGTCTTGGGATCGTCCGGCCCCAGTTTCAGGACCCACGTGCGCTCACCGGTTTTCGGATCCTGGCGCAGCACCTTGCGCCCGCCGCCGGTCGCAAGCGATGCCAGCAGCGGGTCGCTGAGCGGCACCCACGGCATCTCGCTGGTGACGAGGCGCGCGATCAGTTTGGTGGGATCGTAGAGATCGTCCGGCGCGTCGGCGTAGATGCTCTCGTGCGGACCCTCGAAGAAGGTCAGCACATCCGCGCCGTCGTCGCTCATCATCTCGGGGCGCGGCATGCCGGCAGGGATATACGCGTAATCGCCCTTGCGATAGGTCACGCCGCCGATCGCAAAGCTGCCCCGCAGCACGAAGAACTCTTCATCGCAGGCGAGATAGTGCGGGCGGTCCATGCGCCAGCCAGCGGGATACTGCAGGATCGAGGTGCAGGCCTTGGTGTCGGGATCGTCCGACAGCGGCTTCACCCGCGCGCCCGGGCGGGACAGCGCATCCTTGCCGAGTTGCTTCCACGGCACGGTCTGGGTCTGGATATATTCAAGATGGGCGCGGGCCATGGGAACTCCTGAAATAGCGGGCAAGCCTACTTCATTTTCGGCGGCCACGTCCGCAGCTAAGGCACCGCTTCCGCCCGCCGGTAGCTGGCGATGAGGGCGCTCTCCATCAGGAAATCCTTCATCAGCGCCCGGTCCTGCGTGATCGCCTGCAGGCGTTGGAGTTCCACCCGTCGCTTGTCCGGGTCCGGCTCCCGATGGCGCTTATAGTTCGCATCCGACGTGGCCTGGATATCTGCAACGGCTGCGGCGCGCCGCTGGCGGACATAGCGGTCGAGCACGGCCGCATCCGCCCCGCGCTCCACGGCGATGAGCTTCTCGGTCAGGTTGAACGCGTCGTGCACGCCGCCGTTCATGCCAAACCCGCCGGAGGGGCTATTCAGGTGCGCGGCGTCCCCCGCCAGCAGAATGCGTCCGACACGGAAGTCCGACGCGACGCGTTTGTGGATGCGATACAGCCGCGCCACGGCGACGTCATATGGCGCGCTGCGCGGCAACACGGTGTTGAGTTGCAGCTGAACATTTTCCGGCTTGAGCGCGTCTTCATCGCTCATGCCCTTGGGCGGCGAATAGCCCATGCGCCACATGTCGCGGGTGTGGAACATGCTGAACGAGCCGCCATTGGCGGACCAGAAGTAATTCACATTCAGCAGGCCGCGAATGTGGCCGGTGAAGTCGAAGTTGATCCCCAGGGTGACGTTCGGCACCGGATAGGTCTCGCCATCGAATCCGAGGCCGAGACCGATGCGCACAACGCTGGAGGCACCGTCGCAGCCCAGCAGCCAATCGGCGGTAAGAACGTCCGATGTGCCGTTCTGATCCACAGCGACGCTGACGGTATCGGCGGTTTGCGATACACCGGTTACCTTCGCGCCAAAGCGGATCATGCCCGGGGCTTCCAGCGCCAACTGTTCCGCCGTCAGCTCAACCAGCTTGAACTGCTCCGCCTGCAGGCGGAACGGGAAGCGCGTCTCGCCTGCCAAGACGCTCATGTCGAACACCGCGGCCTCGCCGGTCTCGAACATGCGGTATTGCCAGTGCGGCGCGGTGCGCCCCCTGGCGATCAATTGGTCCGCCAGCCCCATGGTGTCGAGCAGATCGAGTGTCGAGCAATGGAAGGTCGACGCGCGCGGCTCCGCGTGCAGCTCCGGCGCCTGTTCCAGGACCGTAACCGTGAAACCCGCGCGCACCAGCCGCAGGGCTGTGACCAGCCCGACCGGTCCTGCGCCGACGATGATGACTTTTGTTTTCTTCGCCACACCCGCCCTTACCAGGGCAGGTCGGTCCCGTCAAAGCTCTGAAAGGTACCCGTCTTTTCCATCGTCGTCTTGGCGATGACGGCGATCACGTCTTTCGCCGCGGTCGGCACTTCGCGCAGCGGCATGCGACCGCGCGCACCCTTCATCATATCAGTGTCGACCGGGCCCGGGTTGACCAGGGTGACGATCACGCCCTTGTCCTTCACGGCGTATGCGACGTTGCGCATCACCATGTTCACGGCCGCCTTGCTGCCGCGATAGAACGGCTGGCGGTTGGCGGTGACTCCCGCGATCGAGCCTTCGCTCGACGTGATGACCGCGATGCGCTTCTGACCGCTCGCGGCCACGTTGTCGATGAACGCTTCGGAGATCTTCAGGGGGCCTTTGACGTTGGTCAGCATCACCGCGGCGAAGTCCGTGTAGTCGATGCTGCCGAAGCGCTGCTTATTGGTGTCGCCGGTGACGCCGGCATTGTTCACCAAAATGTCGATGGCCACGCCCTTGTACTTCGCGGCGAGCGCATCGATCTCTGCGTCGCTGGTCACGTCCAGCTGCTCGACCGTCACATTGGGGTTGGATTTGGCCAGCGCGTTCAGGTCCGTCGCCTCGGCGGGCTTGCGCGCGGTCCCGATCACCTTGTAGCCCCCGGCTGCGTAGGCTTTGGCGATCTCAAGGCCGATACCGCGATTGGCGCCGGTCACCAGCACGGTGCCGACGGTCTTGCCCTTGGCGGGCGCCTTCATTCCTTGCGCGAAAGCCGGGGTGGCGAGGGCGACTGCGGCCAGGGCGATGAGCGTGCGGCGCGTGGGCTTCATGACGATCTCCGGGTTGGGTGAGGGGAGGAAGTATGCCAAAGGCCCGGCGCCAAAGCGCTGGCGCTGTGTGACACACGCGCGTATGCGTCCGCGCCGTGGGCAGGGTCGTCGCTTTCCCGCACGGAACATCTTTTCTTACACAGAACCTTTCTCGAACGGCGGCGAATCCCGTCTATAGTCCCGCCCTATCTTGCGAGGGGAGTAGTGTGTCGATGTCTGAGAGCTCCAAGCCCGGCGTGTTTGCGCGTCTGTTCAAGACCACGTCCAAAATCGAGCCACGCGAATTCTCGACCGTGATCGCGGCCTTCTTCCTGCTGTTCTTCATCATGGGCAGCTATTTTGCCGCGCGCCCCGTCCGCGAGACCATCGGGACCTTGCTGGGTCGCGAAACCGTCGCTGGCCTGTGGCTCTATACGGCCCTGTTCTCGATCATCATCATTCCGGTCTACGGCGCCTTGGTGGCGAAGGTGCGCCGCAGTGTGTTGCTGCCCTGGATCTACGGCTTCGTCGCAATCGCGTTCGCGGTCATGGCGTTCTATCTGCGTGCGGATGAGAAGAACCTCACCGTCGGCGCGATCTTCTACGTCTGGATCAGCGTGCTGAATCTGATGCTGATTTCGGTCTTCTGGAGCTTCCTGTTGGAAGTGTTGACCACTGAGCAAACCAAGCGCTTGTTCGGCTTCATTGCCGCGGGCGGTACGGCCGGCGCATTGGCAGGCCCGTTGGTGACCCGCCTTGTTGTGGGGTCCGTCGGAAATTCCGGAATCATGATGGTCGGAGCCGGCGGCTTTGTCTGCGCGATCGTCTGTCAGCGCATTCTCATCAGCCAGTGGCGTCGCCAGGAAGCCGCGGGCGTCAATGCGGCGGCTGCGACGGGCGGGGCGAAATCCGAAAAAGGCCTTGGCGGCAATCCCTTCGCCGGCATCTCCATCGTGCTGAAGTCGCCCTATCTCCTGGGCATCGCGTTGTTCGTGGTTCTGCTCTCGGCTGCGAACACGTTCCTGTATTTCGAGCAGATCCGTATCGTTCAAGAGACCTTCCCGGACACCACCCGTCGTACCGAAGTCTTTGCGAACATGGATTTCGTGGTGCAGTCGCTCACGGTGATCACCCAGTTGTTCCTGACGGGCTACCTGGCCTCACGTCTCGGCGTGAAGGCACTGCTCACCATTGTTCCCATCGTGATGGTCGCGGGTTTCGTGCTGCTGGCCTTTGCCAATTCCTTCGCAATTCTGGCCGTGGTCTACACGGTCCGACGCTGGGGGGAATACGCCTTCATCCGGCCGGGCCGCGAAATGCTGTTCAGCCCCCTCAGCACGGAGACGAAGTACAAAGCCAAAAGCTTTATCGACGTGCCGGTCTATCGCGGGGCGGACTACGTCGGTGCGCAGGCCCAAACCGCCATCGACACGCTGCACGCGGGCCCGATGGTGGCGGCGTTTGTCGCTGCGGTCCTCGCTGCTGCGTGGGCAGTCAACGGCTATCTCCTGGGCCGCAAGCACGACGCCGCAGCGAAGTAGGCGGCTGACCGATTTGTGACGCTGCGCAGCTGCGATGCTCTTGCATCGCGGCTGCCCGCTGGCGCATCTTTTCGGGGACCAATCGAGCTTATGGGGGGCCCTTCATGTCGCAACTGTCGCGTCGTCTGATCCTATCGGGTGCTGCTGCCGCCGGTGTCGTCGGTGCGGCGCAGGCGCAGGAGAACCGCAATCCCGGTCCGCCGCCGCCGATGCCTTCATTTGCGGGGCAGACGATCCTGGTGGCCGGCGCCACGGGCCGCACCGGGAAATTTGTCGTTTCCATGCTGTTGGCTAACGGCGCCAAGGTGCGCGCGTTCTCGCGCAATATCGACCAAGCGAAAAAGGACGTGCCGAAGGCCGAATGGATCAAGGCCGACGTGAAAGAAGTCGCCTCCCTGAAAGGCATCGCCAAAGGCTGCGACCGTGTGGTGTTCGCGATCGGCTCCAATAGTTTCCGCGATCCGTCCAACAAGCCCGATCTTGTCGACTCCGCCGGCGTGATCGCGCTTGCCCAGGAAGCCAAGGCCGCGAAGGCCAAACAGTACGTGCTGATCTCCTCGGTTGGCGTCACCGATCCGGCGAACCAGACCGCGACCGGGTTCGCCGCGGTGCTGCGCTACAAGCTCGAGGGAGAAAAGGGCCTCGCCGCTTCCGGGGTTCCCCATACGATCATTCGTCCGGTCGGCATGTGGGATCGCCCCGGCGGTGAGTTCAATGTGGCGCTGCTCACGAACGACGCCAATATCGGGGCGATGGTATCGCGGGAAGATGTGGCGGCTGTGGTGCTGCAGTCCTTGGCGAGCGAAAAGGTCTTGGGCAAAACCTTCACCTGTTTCAACCTTCCGGGCTTCGACGTTCACGCGTGGAAGCGCGATTTCCCGAAGATCGTGTCGCTCTAGACGTCTTCGGTTTCGCGGCGTTCCTCGACGAACACCAGGACGGCGCCGCCGGTGAAATCCGGGCCGACCCAGATGCCTTTGTCGCCCCAGAAGTGGAACGGCACAGCGGCGGCTTCCAACACGCCGCGCGTCACGGCGATATCCGCGACCGCGAGGGTGAACCCGCCCAGCGCCGGCGCGGTCGGCGCCGTCGCGCCGGGGAACAGGGCATTGAAGCCCTTCGGCTCCACCACCACAAACTGCTGATCGCGCATCAGGATCGACCGCCCCACCAGGAAGGATTTTTTCTTGGTGCCCGGCAGGCGTTGGTAGCGGGCGAACGCTTCGTCCATGTTCTCGACTACCGCGAACACGGTGCGCAGGCCCCAGGCGCCATTGGGATGCGCGTCATTGCCGAAGACCAGCTCCGGCGTGATGTGTTCCACCACGCAGACGAATCCTTCGCGGGCGATGGATTCCGGCAGTTCGAACCACTTGAACTTCGCCGCACCGCTCAAAGTGCCGGCCGAGGCTTGCCGAGACGCCGCGCGCAAAGGCGGCATCACCAGCCCAGCGCCGATCAGATCGCGCAGGCTCGCCGCCGCGTCGGAGGTCTGCAGCGCCAGAATGTGCAGCCCCTCATGCCTGGCGAGCCACTTGTCGAGGTGACTGCCCTGGCCGAGGTGACGCACCGCGGTGAGTTCAAGATAGGAGTCCACGAAATTCACGTGGGCGGAGACCTGGCCCAGCGACACGTCACCCTTGCCGTCCGGCCCCGGCTGCATCAGCGGCGTGGCCTGGCTCACCACAAAGCCCAGGCGGCTGTAGGCCGCCCGTAGACCCGCGATATCGCGGGCGACGACGCCGACGTGGTCGATGGCGGTTTCGGTGGACTTGAGTGTAGAGACCATCCCTCATACTACCCCGCGGTGTCCGGTTGACTAGATACCAGTCGGAATTTCATGCCTTACGTGCTTGCCGATATTTTCAGGGGTTCCCCGGTCGGATAAGGTGCGCACCCTTAACGGATCGCAAGACACATGCCTGACTCTGTCTACGCCCGTCGCGACGGCGCCGTCGCCACGCTGCACCTGAATCGCCCGGCCAAGCGGAACGCCCTCACGTTGGAAATGTGGCGGCGGCTGATGGCTCTGGTGGAAGAGGCCGATCGCGATACCGCGGTGAAGGTCATCGTCGTGACCGGCGAGGGCGATACCTTCGCGGCCGGGGCCGATATCGACGAATTCGAACAGACCTTCTCCGATCCTAAGGTTGCCGACCAGGTGGCGGAGATCACTTACGAATCGCAAAAGCGCCTTGCCCGCAGCATGAAGCCCACCATCGCCAAGGTGCGCGGGGCGTGCATCGGCGGCGGGTGCGGCATTGCGATTTGCTGCGATTTTCGTTTCGCCGACGAAACGGCAAAGTTTGCCATTACCCCGGCGAAGCTAGGCATCGTCTACAGCGTCGCCGACACCAAGCGCCTCGTGGACACGGTCGGTGCGGCGCGGGCGAAGGATATCCTCTACACCGGCCGCATTCTCGACGCGGCCGAAGCGCTTTCCATCGGCCTGGTAGACAAGCTCGTCCCGGCCGCGCAGTTGGACGATGTCGTGCAGGCGTATGCCAATCAGATCGCGGCGTCGTCCCAGTTCACCACCCGCGGCGCCAAGCGCATCGTGCAGATGATCCTCGACGGCGCCGACGACGATACCCGCGAGACGCGCCGCCTGTTCGTAGATGCCTTCTCAGGCCCGGACTTCAAGGAAGGTTTCACGGCTTTCACCCAGAAGCGGAAGCCGAACTTTCCGGTGTCGTGAGTGGCCAGGGACACAACCTTCACGGACTACGTGCTTGAGCAGCTGTCCCGTTGCCGCGGTGTCACCGCGCGGCCCATGTTCAGTGGATTTGGCCTGTATCGCGGCGGCGTGATGTTCGGCCTGATCGCCCGCGGTGAGTTGTATTTCAAAGTCAGTGCCGACAATCAGCCGGACTACGAGGCCCGCGGCGCAAAACCCTTTAGCTATCCCATGCGCGGGAAGCCGGTGAAGCTGCCGTACTGGCGCGTGCCGGACGACGTGCTAGAGGACAACGAACTGGCGGCCGCTTGGGCGATGAAAGCTCACGGCGTCGCGGTGAAGCTCAAGAAAGCGCCCGCGAAGAAAGCGAAGAAGAAGACGGCGAAAAAAGCGCCGGCTACGTCTTCCAGTGCACAACCTCCCCGTGGGGGTGCACGGTCGCCAGCACGCGCTTCTGGCCGCCGGGCCAAAGCGTGAGCGTCAGTTCGGTCGGGCTTTTCATGTCCGGCATTTCCATGGCGAGCCAAGCCACCGGCGCCTCCGACTTCGCCTTGAATCCCGCCGCCTCGATATAGAGTCGCAGCCGCGTCTGCACGCTTGGCGGCAGGTACTGCCAGAACAGGGAGTGATAGATCACCGTGGTGGCGCCGGGATGCGGGTCCGCCAACTGCCGCGGCAGCCAAGCCATCGCGTCTTCTGCGGCGACGTGAATGCCTTCCTGCAGCGCAATCGCGCGGGCACGCCGCAACCTGTCAAACCGATGGGTCTGGTCGGTCCAGAAATAGGATTCGAGCCGGCGCAGATCGTCCTCATTGCGCAGGTCGATCGGGTCCCGGTCGCAGCCCGCCCGCGCGATCACATCCGCACGCGCCGGCAGCGCCGGCAGTGGACCCTCCCACCGGCATTTAAGCGTCAGTTCGGACTCCGCTGGCCCCCACGCGAATTGCGACGTCTCGATGCGGTAGCGATCCCAGCACAGGTTTAGGCCTGCGCTGGCACCGATCTCGAACAGGCGCAGCGGCAACCCGGTGGCTGTTGCGATCTCCAGGAACCCGCCCAGCAGCATGGCGGAACGCGCGACCTCGTTCGTCTGCGGCGGCCGCGCGAGATAGGCGCGGATAAAGTCCGTGTGCGCCAGGATCGCTGTCTTCGCCAACGGCCACGCGCGCGGCGGGTCCGCCGTGCCGCCGGCCGAGGGGAAGATCGCCGCCAATGCCGGCGCTTTTCCGTCCAGCACCAGCCGATGGATCGCGCCCGCAAGCCGCAGGGACAGGGCACTGCTTGGGTCGGTGTCCGTCCAATCCCGGAGCACCGCATCGAGCGCGCCGCCCGGAATGGCAACTTCCGTCGCCAAACCTTCGATCACAGCCGCCGTTGTTGGCGCCCCCCACTTGGCGGCGATTGCCGCTTGCGCGCGAAACGCCGGCGGCAAAACTTCGCGCAGGTGTTCGTCGAAGACGCCTCTGATCTTTGCCATACGCGCATCTTATCGGGCTAACCCCGCCCGGAAAAAGGCCTGGGACCGACAAAAAAGGGCGACTCACGGCGCTCTTTTTGGTTCTGCCGACCCGCGTAAGCTGTCGTAGACTCGATCGAAGGCGCTCAGCGCCTGCCGATTTGCAACGCCGCCGACGCGAATCGAAGACCCCAAATATAACACCCGCTCACTGTGGTCGAACGATGGCCACGTGACCAATGCGCCGCCGTTTGGGTTTCCGGTGCGGGCAAAGTTCACCCAATACTGCGACATGTCGCGCGCGAGGCGACGATCATCGTCTGTCCATGCCCATGAGTCTTGGTCGAGGTGATCGGACATGTACCAGAGATCGACGAAATGTCCGGCCCCCCAGCCGCCATACGGCGATTCGCGTGGAAACGGCGGCGCACGGTCGAAGTGATAGTAGTAAACAGGTGTCCGGCTATGGGCCGCGTGCAATCGCGCCCATGCCCACATATCCCAGCCAAATCTCAGATCGCGCTCAAACGCGAGGCGTGCGCTTACGGCGTCGGCGTCCGTTGCATGGGGATACGCTTCAATGAGGGCGGCGGGAAGTGGTCCAAACGAACGCGCGATATCTTCGGCGAATGATGCCGCGCGAATTTTCGACACGTCGGCGACCAACGAACGCGCTTCATCGGCATTCGAGCCAACAAGAACCGGCACGTCGTTTTGCAACCCCTCTGCGTAGGCTTGATAGGGCCCACGTGGAACGACGTAGCGATCGATCACGGGGTGAGTGGGTCGCGCACTCTTGTAGAATGCCGGATCGAGGAAATCTTGCGCAGGGCGGTCACGCAAGTCTGCGATATTCGCAGCGCCCATCGCGATCGCGAAGGTCTGGCCATCTTTCTCTGCGGCTTCCAGCGCGAAACCAGGCGCAAGCTGCAACGGCTCGAACATCCCGCCGCTCTGTGCGATGGCGCCGTGAAACAATCCACGCGCAAGCGGTGACGCCAGCAAGAGGCTCACCGACAATCGCACCTGCCGATTGTCCCGCTATTGTGACGCGCCCCGGGTCACCGCCAAACGCTGCGATATTGCGCGAGACCCACCGCAACGCCGCGATTTGATCGAGGATGCCGTAATTTCCCGAGGTGTCATGCGGGGATTCAGCCGTCAGGTTGGGATGGGCAAGAAAGCCGAATGGGCCCAACCGATAGGCGATGGTCACGACGATCACGTCTTTCTCGGCTAGCCGATCCCCCCAATACAAGGGCATGGACGCCGAACCGTTGGTAAAGCCGCCGCCGTGAATCCAAACGATGACGGGCAGGGATTTCGCGCGAACGGGCGCCCAGATATTCAGGTACAGGCAGTCTTCGCTCACCGCCGGAGGTCGTTCGCCGGGCATCGACACGCCAGCCTGCATGCAGGCCGGCGCAAACGAGCGCGCATCCCGAATCCCCGGCCACGGTGTCGCGGGTTGCGGTTCTCGCCAGCGCAGAGGGCCAAGGGGCGGAGCAGCGAAGGGGATTCCGCGATACACGCGGACCAGGCCCTCAACGTCACCCTGTACGAGGCCGGACACGGTCCGAATTGGATCGATTGCGCGGACAGACGGCGTGGCGTTACAGGCGGCCAGTATCAGAACAAGCAACGCAAACATCGCCTTGCTTCGGTGTGACATGAGGTCCTCAGGTATGCTTCGACAAGGCGTCCAACTTGTGAGGAGAAGGGGCCTCTGCCAAGCTGGTGAGGCTTCCGTTCGCGTCACCGACAAAGCGGATCGTCACAAATTCGGGCCAAGACGATGATTTTTCATTCGATCACCGCCGTTCCGGCACTCATTGCTGCCGACCGCCTCCGTGGCCGTCAGCAGGTGGTGCTGGGATCACTCTACTGGCTGACCATCCTGCTGCTGCTCGAGCCGGGCAATATCGGGCGGGCGGTGATGGCTGGATACGCCCTGAGGCCGGATCAGGAATGCATCCGCATCTTGGGGGCATCTCTCCTTGGCGGCCTAGCGACACCCGTTCTCTTCATGCAGATGCGCCGCTTTCCGATCCGCGCAGGAGACTGGGCGAAGAACGCTTTGATTCAAGCGGCCGGGATCATGCTGCTTTCGGTGGCGATGATTACGGCATCCTGCGTTCTGGCGGAGATGATCCTCGTGCGCAAGGCGCTGCCGATCCCTGCCGCAATCCTCCACGAACTCAATTACAACTGGGCGCTGCTGGTAATCTGTCTCGCATCATTGGCCGTGGGCCTCGAGTGGGTGCGAGCGACGATCGGTCGAGACGCGTCCACCACAGTCGAGACGCGCTTCCTCGCCGAAATCGCCGTCCGCGGGCGTGGAACCACAATCTTCGTGAAGGTCGATGACGTCGATTGGCTTGAAGCCCAGGGAAACTACGTCGCGCTTCATGTCGGCGCGCATACCCACCTGGTGCGAGAGTCGCTTGCGCAGCTGGAGGCGCGTCTCGACCCGAACCGATTCTTGCGCATTCATCGGGGCGCAATCGTCCAGTTGGAGCGAATTTCGTCGGTCACTGCCGCAGGTGCGGGCGATGCTGTAATTCGCCTGCGCAATGCCACTGAGATTCGCGCCAGCAGAACCTACCGTGCGAAGGTAGATGCCTTAAGGGGGCGGAGCGCGTTCTAGTCAGCTTTCGTCAGTGCCGTTAGCACGTGATCGCGCCAGGTGCCGGCGATGCATAGATAGGCCTGCGCGAAGCCTTCCTTTTGGAACCCGAGTGCTGCAAGGGTTGCCGCGCTGCGCACGTTCTCCGGCATGTGGTTGGCCATGATGCGATGCAGACCGAGATCATCGAAAGCAAACGCGATGATCGACTTTGCCGCCTCACGCACGTAGCCCTTGCCTTGCCGATCGGCGGCAAGACTGAAGCCAAGGTAACAGGCTTGGAAGGCCCCGCGCACGATCTCGGTCAGATTGATCTGCCCGATCATCGATCCCTCGTAATCGATCCCGAAGTGAACCGCCGTGCCCGCTTGTTCCGCTGCTGCGGCACGTTCGGCCCACGCATCCCAATACGCCAGCGTGTCGAGACCCTCACGGATCGGACTCCACGGCTGCAGATGTGCCCTGTTGTTAACCCAGTAGGCGTGGAAAGTCGCGCCGTCTGCGGACGAGACGGGTGTAAGTGTCAGGCGTTCCGTTGTGCGGGCTGCGGCCGTCTTAGTAGCCCCGCTGCGCATCCACGACCGACAGCATCTTCTCGCCGGCGACGTAGCGGCGCAGTTGCTCGCGGGTGACGGCCCACACGCGGTCGGTCCGCTGCTCCGAATAGCTGGAGGTGTGGGAGGTAACGACGAGGTTCTTCGCTTTCCACAAGGGATGGCCCTTCGGCAGCGGTTCCGGTGTCGTGACATCGAGGCCCGCGCCGCCGAGCTGACCGCTATTCAGCGCCGCGATCAGGTCGTCCTGCACCACGCTTTCGCCGCGTCCCACGTTGATGAACAGCGATCCGCGCTTCATGCCGTCGAACAGCGCCTTGTTGAACACGCCCTTCGTTTCCGGCGTGAGAGGCAAGGATCCGACAACGATATCGGCCTCTGCCGCGAACTTGGCGAGGTCCTCGCCCTTGCCGACTTTGCTGACGAAGTCCGGCCCGGTCGTGCCGGAGCCGCGCGTCGCGATCACGTTCATGCCCAGCGCATGGGCAAGGCGCGCCACTTCCGTGCCGATGCCGCCGAGGCCAGCGACCAACATCGTCCGTCCGCGGACTTCCCACATCTGCGAGAATGTCACGAGGCGGGGGTTCCATTCTTCGCGTTCGGTGGCCTTCGCGAAGGTGACGATGCCCCGCGTCAGTCCGAACATCAGCGCAATCACATGCTCAGCCATTGTGCCGCCGTTCACGCGGGCCATGTTGGTGAACAGGACCTTGCCGCTGGTCAGCGCGGGGATTCCGCGGCACTGCTCGACACCGGCGTTGGCGTTGTGGATCCAGCGTGCCTTCTTCGCCGCGTTCACGATCGTCGGGTTGCAGCCGACGTTCATCACCACATCGACGTCGCCGATCAGCGGGATCGCGCCTTCCGTGTTCACCGCCGGGATCAGCTTCACGCCCGGGGCGATCTCTTGCATCCATTTCAGGCGCTCGGGCGAGTCGACGACCATGACAACGGTCTTGGGCTTCTTCCAGCCCGCATAGTCACGCACGGGCTTTGCGTCTTCCTTCAAGCCAAGTTCAGCGATGACTTGGGCAATGGATTCCTCGGCCGCATGCGCTGCGGTGGCAAGCAGCACGCCGACGGCGGCGGCCAGGATGAAAGTGCGCTTCACGGTAATCCTCACTTAGAGACTGTCGCTGAGCTCGACCAATTCGTAGGCGGTCATCATGTAGCCGCCGACTGTACCTCTAAGGAAGGTATAGTTGCCATCGGCCGTCACCCAAACGTGATAGATCGGGTGCTCCACCGGCATGCCGTCCACGGCGCCGAAGCTGAATTTCAGCGCATCGAACGTGCCGGCCTTGACGGTCAGCTTTTCGCGACCCTCAAACGTCAACGTGACGGCGACTTCGCCGAGCATCGGCCCGGTCGCGCCCCGATGGTCGAGCGAACAGATCAGCGACTTGGGAAGATTCTGCGTCTTCGGGCCATTCAGGTTGAACAGCTGCGTGCACCAGCCGTCGTTGGCTAGCGCATGGGTGCCGAAGAATGGCGCCGGTGTCTCCAGGGGCCACTGCTGGCTGATGCGCCCCTCCACCGAGGTGAAGCCCTCGCACTCCGCCTGCTTCGGCCCGAAGCGGAACCAGGACGATCCACGGAACTTATCGCCGACATCGATGCGCACGGCGGCGTCGGTTGGACGCCAGTCCTTGTCGACATTTAGCTGGGCGAAGCGCAGCACGCTCGGCCGGTCGTCGATCTCCGCATGTGCCGTGAGGGAACGGCGGCCGTCGTTATGCAGCACAACCACAAACGTTTCCCGCCCGCGCTCCTGGCCTTTGCGCTCCGGTTTATCCGACGTATAGGCGATGCGACCGCGGATGATGCGATGGTCGCGCTGTGTGATCCCCTGGCTATCGGTAGCGCTCATTTCATCGCCACTTCGGTGAAGGACGTGAGTTCGTAATAGGTCTGCATGTAACCGGCCACGCCGCCCTTCAGGAAGGTGAACTCACCGTCGGCCGTGATCCAAACCTCGTAGGGCGGATGCTCTTCCGGCAATTCCTTCGTGCCCGGGAACTGGCAGTGGTAGGCCTCGAACGTTCCCGCGCCGACCGTTACCGTCTCTTTGCCGACGTAGGTCATGTTGATGCCGATCTCGTAGAACAGCGGGCCGGTCGCGCCGCGGTGATCGGGCGAGGACAGCAGCACTTGCGAGATGCGCTGGATCCCGCCCTTGGCGAAGTCGTAATGCTTGAAGTGCCAGCTGTCGCAGGCGATGGCATGGTTCTGGAAGGTCTTCAGGCGACCTGTCGTGTCCATCTTCTGGCTGACACGGCCTTCCGTGGCGGTGAACGTCTCGCACTCCGCCCACCCGTTATGGAACTTCATCCAGCCGGTGCCCATGAACTTGTCGCCCACCGTCAGGCGCATCATGCAGTCCAGCGGGAGCCATTCCTTGTCGAGGGAATAGATCGCGTCGCGATGCACACTCGGCCGGTCGTCGATCTCCGTGTGCACTGTCATGGTGCGGGAGCCGTCGCCATGGACGACGAGGGTATAGAACTCGCGACCGCGCTCCTCATTCATGCGGTCCTTCTTATGGGACAGATACGCGATTGTCCCCTGATAGACCTTATGGTCGCGCTGACGGATGGGTTGGCCTGTGGCTGCTGTGGTCGACATCGGTCCCCTCGATAATACACGGAGTCGCAGGCCGCATCATAGGCGTGCGGACGCAGCGGCGCAAAACCGCTTTGGTGCGTATCGCAGGGACTATTTCGCCGGTGCCGGCCCGACCTTCGGCGCGATCCGCGCGGGCCGCGACGCACGCCCACCGTCGGATCGCACGGGTGGCGGCGGGGTGGTGTCCACCGGCGGCTGCTTGGACGCGTTGGCCTGGGTCTTCGCTTCGAGGCCGCCGCAATCCGCATCGTGGTTCTTGCCGGAATCGATGAAGGTGATGATGGCGGCGACCGGCGTCAGCAGCGCGCCCAGCAGGGCCGACCCGCCGAGCCGCGCATAAGCTTCGCTGCCCAAGCCGGTATTCGGATGGCGAAAGGTGCCCGTCGCATGGATCGGGCCGCGCAACGACAGCGTGGGCTTCTTCGACTGGCCCTTGATCTCCATGTCGAACCTTTCCTCGGTCAAGCTGATCATGCCCTTACCGGTGATGAGCACAGTGTCCGTGTCGATCACCAGAGTACGCGGCGTCATGACGCCCTTCTTGATGTCAAAGTCGGAGACGAAGCAGTTCAGTTCGATCTTCTTGTCGCCCGAGATCAGCACGCCCAGCGCCTTGGCCACATCCAGCCCCAGAAGCGCGGAGGCCCATTTGCTGATGGTGCCTTTGGCGACGACGAAACTCGCCGTGCCGTTGGCCGTGCCAAGCGCTCTGCGCAGCGAATCGCCCGTGCCTGTGAACCGCAGGCGGCCTTCGATCTCGCCGGTGGCCGTTGGGATCTTGTCCGCGGTGGGGGCGAAAAAGCGCTCAATCTTGAATTCGCTGAAGCGAATGTCGGAATCGCTTTTGACCGCGTCGCCGCGCGCGTCGATGGCGACCGTCCCGCGCAGCAAGCCGCCGGCCAGGCCGATCTGCAGCGGATCGAGGGTCATCACGCCGCCATCGGTCATCAAATGCAGATCGATGCGGTCCATCGGCAGGTCTTCCGCATGCACCTTCGCGGCCTTGAAGCTGATGTCCATGTCGACATTGCGCACCGCGTCCACTTGCAGCGGCGCATCCGGCAGCAAGCGATCGCTCTGCGCGAAGTCGGCCGCGACCTTCTTCTGGTCCGCGTTCACCGGCGCTTGCGCCGAGGGTTTTGTCGGCGCGCCGACGACAACGCCGAGATCGGACAGCCTCAGCACGTTGGATTGCAACACGCCCGAGATGAACAGACGCTTCTTGCTGAGATCGAAGGTGAGCGCGCCGTTCAGGTCGCTCACGCCCACGGTGCCGCCGAAATCGTGGAACGTCCACACGTGCGCCTGCGGGCGGTCGAGGGTTCCGCTCAGCTTGTAGGGCGGCGTGGTCGGGGCGGGGATGCCGAAAAAGGCGTACAGATCCTCCGCGTTGTCGCCGCGGATCTGCAAGCCCAGCGCAAGCCCGGTCATCTTCACCGGATCCTCGATCGTGCCGCCGGCGACAACGTGCGTGTTGCCGAGATCGGCCGTGACCTCGACCTTGTACGGGTCCTTTCCGCCGCGCATATGCAGTAGGGAGTCGCCCGTGAGTTTGAGGGTGAACGGCGCCTTCTGGTAGGTGCCCTTGCCGTCGAGTTTGAACGGCCCGCCGCCGGGCCCGCCATTGCCCTTCAGCGACGCGATCGTGCCGTCGAGCGAAAGATGCTTGGCCGGGTCGCGGTAGGATACCGCACCGTTGGTCACCACAATGTCGCCCAGCAAGGGGAAGCTGCGGCGGCTCGACGGGCCGCTGGCTTCCGCGGCGATATCCCAATTGGCCTTGTCGCCGCGGCGGTCCAGCTTCGCCACCGGCTTTTCGATGCGTAACGTCGGGATCGAAACCGTGCCGCCGAGAAGCTTCTTCAGCTCGATCTGGAATTCGATCCTGTCGATGCTCGCAACCTGCGGATCGGGCTTCCAGTCGGGCGCGAGGATCTTGATGTCCGATAGGGTGATTGTGGGCGTCCAGGCGTATTCGCCCGTGATCGGCCCGGCGATGGTCACGTCCTTTCCCGTCGCGGCGGACAGCCGCGATTCCAGCGGTCCGCGCAGCCAGTTCCAATTGAACAAGGCGACGACCAGCACGACGGCGACGACCAGCACGCCGACGACTCCGCCGATCCACTTCCAAACAGGCCGCATTGCCTCGCGCTCCGCACAGCTTTACGGAACCAGAACGAGCAATACCGCGGCTAAGTTCCCCCAATAGATTCGGGGGCCCGAGGCTCTCAGAACGAGCGCGGCAGACCGAGGACGTGTTCGGCGAGGTAGCTGAGGATCAAATTGGTGGAGATCGGCGCCACTTGATACAGGCGGGTCTCGCGGAACTTGCGTTCGACGTCGAACTCCTCGGCGAACGCAAAACCGCCGTGCACCTGCACGCAGATTTCCGCCGCCGCCCACGAGGCTTCGGACGCGAGCATCTTGCCCATGTTGGCTTCCTCGGCGCACTTCTCGCCGGCGTCGAACAGGTCTGCCGCCCGCTCCACGACCAGGCTCGACGCCTTGAACTGCGCATAGGCGCGCGCGATCGGGAACTGGATGCCCTGGTTCTGGCCGATCGGGCGGCCGAACACCTTGCGGTCGTTCGCGTAGGCCACGGCCTTTTTGATGAACCACTCCGCGTCGCCCAGGCACTCCGCGGCGATCAGCGTGCGCTCCGCGTTCATGCCGTCGAGGATGTATTTGAAGCCCTTGCCTTCCTCGCCGATCAGGTTAGCCGCCGGAATCTTCACGTTGTCGAAGAAGATCTCGGTCGTGGCGTGATTCATCATGGTGCGGATCGGCCGGATGGTCATGCCGTTGTTCTTGGCCTCGCGCATGTCGAGCAGGAACACCGACAGGCCTTCGCCCTTCTTCTTCACCTGATCCTTCGGCGTGGTGCGCGCCAGCAGCACCATGTAGTCCGAATGTTCCGCGCGGCTGATCCAGATCTTCTGGCCGTTGACGACGTAGTGGTCGCCCTGCTTCACGGCGGTGGTATTGAGTTGCAGCGTATCGGTGCCCGAGGTCGGCTCCGTCACGCCGAACGCCTGCAGGCGGATCTCGCCCGAGGCGACCTTCGGCAGAAGGTCCTTCTTCTGCGCATCGCTGCCGTGCTTCAGCACTGTGCCCATGGTGTACATCTGCGCGTGGGCCGCACCCGCGTTGCAGCCGTTCTTGTGAATCTCCTGCAGGATCGCGCAAGCCGCCCGCAGGCCCAGTCCGCTGCCGCCGTACTCTTCCGGAATGAGCGCGCCCAGGAAGCCCGCTTCCGTCAGCGCCTTCACGAAGGCGGTCGGATACTCGCGTTTGGCGTCCAGGTCGCGCCAATACGCCCCCGGAAACTGCTCGCACAGGGCGCGCACGGAATCGCGAATGGCTTCAAGTTCGTCGTGGGAAATTGTGCTCATGGGAACTCATCACGGCTGATGCGGTGCGGCGGTTTAGAGCATGCCGGGGCGGGGAGTGCAATTGATCGGACGCGATGGGGTGCGCCTGATGAATCGCTCGCGTTTACGGGGGCTTCTCCGGTACACCAGACCTCATGCCGGTCGCGCTCATCCTTGCCGATGCCGTCCGCCGCCTGGAGCCGGGTTCCACGGTTTACGTCCCCGGCACCAGCGGCGAAAGCGCCCCCCTGGTGGCGGCGTTGAAAGCCGATTCCGCGGCCTGCGCCGATGTCCGCTTTACCGGCGTCTGGCTGCCGGGTGTGAACCGGGTGGACTACGGTGACATCCATCCCGCGGCCCGCGCGAGCGGATTCTTTGTTGCGCCCGAATACCGCACAAGCTTCGCGGCCGGGCGCTTTGCCTATCACCCGATTCCGTACAGTGCGATTCCCCAGTGGTTCGCACGCCGCGGCATCGACGTGGCGTTCTTGCATCTGTCGCCGCCGGACACGGATGGCCTGTGCTCCGTCGGAACCGCCGCGGATTTCACCACCATCGCCGCCGCGGCCGCGAAGGTACGGATCGGGCTCATCAACCCGCAGATGCCGCGCAGCCGGGGGCCGGCCATTCCCTACGATAGCCTCGACATGGTCGTGGCATTGGACGTGCCTTTGCACGAAGTCGGCTCCCGTGCCGGAACCGATCCCGCCACAGTCGCAATTGCCGAGGAGGTCGCGCGCTGGGTGCGCGACGGCGACACGCTCGAGATCGGTCTTGGCGCGTTGCCGACGGCGATCCTGCAAGCCATCACGTTGCGGCGGAATTTGCGATTCTTCTCCGGCATGATTTCCGAACCGGTCGCGAAGCTGATCGATGCGGGCGCAATTGCCGATGACGACGCCGCCATCGTCGCCGGCGTGGCGTTCGGCGACAACGCGTTCGCGCACCGGATCGCGAAAAACCACCGTGTGCGTTTCGCGGCGGTGACGGAAACCCACAACGCCGCAACCCTCGCAGCGATCCCCAATTTCGTCGCCATCAACAGCGCGCTGTCGGTGGACCTGCTCGGCCAATGCAACGCGGAGATGCTGGGGCCCCGCCAGGTGTCCGGCACCGGCGGGCTGACGGACTTCATCCGCGGCGCCCAGGCCTCGAGGGGCGGTCGCGCCATCGTCGCGCTTCCCGCCACCGCGAAGGACGGTCAGCTCACGCGCATCATCCCGGCGCACGCGGGCGGCAGCGTCATCTCCAACCCGCGCGGCGACGCGCCGATCGTTGTCACGGAATACGGCAGCGCAGACCTGCGCGCGTTGGACATCGATGCCCGCGCCGCCGCATTGACGAACATCGCCGCGCCAAAGTTCCGCGACGAACTCACGGACGCTTGGAAAGAGATGCGCAAGGCGATGTAGCGGGGATGCGCGGGAGGCGCCTCTAATACCCCGCCTTCGCCTCAATCTCGTTGTCCCGGCCCATCACCAGCACCGTGCGCTCGAAGGTGCAGATCACCGCGCCGTCCTGGTTCTTGCCGGTGGTGCGCACGCGCACGATGCCTTGGCCCGGGCGGCTCTTCGACGGTCGCGTCTCCAGCACTTCGGTTTCCGAGTACAGCGTGTCGCCGGCGAACACCGGATGCGGCAGCTTGATATCGGTCCAGGCGAGATTGGCGATGCCCTTCTGGCTGATGTCCGACACGCTCATCCCGGTGACGATCGACACCGTCAGGCACGAGTTCACCAGCGGCTTCTTGAATTCCGTGTGGCTGTTGTACGCACTGTCGAAATGCAGCGGGTGGGTGTTCATCGTCAGCAGCGTGAACCAGATGTTGTCGGTCTCGGTGATCGTGCGGCCCGGGCGGTGCTCGTAGATATCGCCAACTTTGAAGTCCTCGAAATAGCGCCCGCCGCGCTCCCGATACCGGTTCTCGCCGACTTTGACCGCTTCCCACACCATAGCGCGCTACTCCTCAATGATATTCTTCGCCGCCGGAGACGTTCATCGCCTCCGCGGTAATGTAATCCGCCTGGTCCGAACACAGAAATGCGCAGGCCTTGGCGATATCGTCTGGTTGCCCTGTGCGCCCCAGCGGAATGCGCGCGCGCATCGCTGCGAGATAATCTTCCTCGCTCTTGCCCTGCGCCTTGGACATGAAATCGTTCTGCCACGCACCCAACCCGGTCGTGACGTGGTTCGGGCAGATCGCGTTCACCGTGATCTTGTGGGCCGCGAGTTCAATCGCTGCCACGCGTGTCAGGCCGACGAGCCCATGCTTCGACGACGTATACGCCGCCGTGTGCGCGAACCCGGACTTCGCCGCCTGGCTCGCGATATTGATGATGCGCCCGCCCTGGCCCTGTTTGATCATCTGCTTGGCGGCATGCTTGATGCCGAGGAAACAGCCGCGCAGGTTCACGCCCAGCACCGCATCCCAATGCTCGATCTTGGTATCGACCAGCGGCCCGAACAGATAGCCGATCCCGGCATTGTTCACGAGGATGTCGAGGCGGCCGAAGGCGTCCACCGCCGCCTTCACCATCGCCTCCACATCCGCTTCCTGCAGCATGTCGCCGCGGAACGTGATCGCCTTGCCGCCGGCTGCAACGATCTCCTGCGCCACCTGATCCATCTCGGCGGCTTTGCCGACGCCATGGGCCGGCGCAATGTCGCCCTTCACTTGGCCGATGTCGTGCACCACCACCGCCGCGCCCTCGGCCGCGAGCCGCTTCGCCATGGCTTCGCCCAGGCCTTTCGGCCGCCCGGCGCCGGTGACGATAGCGACCTTACCTTGCAGATTGTACATGCCGCGCCTCCGAGACCGATTCACGAGACGTTAGACAACACCGATTTGCGCGCTAGCGCCAGGGCGTGACCCGAAAAAGTGGGTACCGGTTTCTCGAAGATCACGCCCCAAATATCAAACCGGTTTCCAGAGCCCGAGTGCGGCCGCAATCACCGTGATCGCCCATATCGTCAGCACCGGCGGTCGCACCGCCATCATCATCTTCTGCGACATGGCGATGTCCTCGGGCGTGGCGGTGCCTTTCAGCATCGGGATGAAGTACCGGGGTAGGTCCTTCATCTGCACGCGAATGATCACGCCGCAGGTCATCGCGCCCGCGAACAGCAGGATCTTGATCGACAGCCACGCATCCTCGATCACGCCCTTGCCCATCAGCGACAACACGGCGAGGCCCACCAGGAAGGCGATCATCACCAGGCGGAAGTTGAAGTCTATCGTGCGCAGGGTCTTGATCTTCTCCGGGTGATGCTCGTTCACGTAAAGATAGAGCACGGTGAACACCCAGAAGATGCCGATGATCCAGATCGGCAGGATCCAGATCGGATCCACCTTGATATAGCCGCGCAGGATGCCAAGGGTCGCGCCCACGGTGACGATCCCGGCCATGGACACGCGCGGCGCCTGATCCAGAAATGCGAAGATCTGGAAGCAATACCGCCGCGCCTCCGCGCTGACATCCGCGCGCCGCATGAACCTTGCGGAGTAGAACACGCCCAGGTCCGTCCCCAGCCAGTAACAGAAGAACATCACGTGCAGGAGGAGCAGAATATTTTCGATGAGCATCATGGCCGGCCCCGTTTGCAGAATGGTGCTGCGGGTATAGCATCCCCCAACCTCAAACAAGGCGTGGAGACGGGGGCTATGCGCAGCGTGGTCATGTTCCTGGCATTGGTGCTGGCCGCGCCCGTTTTGGCGGCTGCGCCCGCGTCGCCGCAAGTGCTGGACGACTGCGACCGGCTTGCCGCCAATCCGCCGGACCCGGACCGCGTCACCGTCGGTGTCGAGCGGCCGGACGTGGACCTGCCCAAGGCCATCGCGGCCTGCAAGGCCGCCGTAGCGGCGCATCCGGACGTGCCGCGTTTCTCCTATCAGCTCGGCCGCGTGCTGTTTTATGACAACCAGGTCGACCCCGCGCTGAAGTCGTTCAATCGCGCCGCGGAGCTGAACTATCGCCAGGCCAAGTTCATGGTCGGCATGTTGATGACGCACAAATACGCCGGCGTGCCGCAGGACGATTGCCGCGTCGCGCAGCTCTGGATCGCCGCGGCGAAGCAGCAGCATTTCAACGCCGCCGTCAGCTACGTGCGTGATCGTCTCCATGGCCGCTTCAAGGGCTGCGCCGCGCAGGCGACGAAAGAAGACATGCAAACCTTCCTGAAGGAATCCGCGGGCCGCGCCGGGTATCTCGGCGATTTCCTGGTCGAGGACCTTCAGGCCCAGTTGATGACGTGGAAAGGCTGACGATGGCTGAGAATCTTCAAGTCCAACTCGCGCGACAGCCCGAAGGCGTTCCCAGGGCGACCGACTTCCAGGTTACGAAAGCCGCGCGGCCGTCCGCCGGTGCGGGTCAGTTCCTGATCCGCAATATGTATCTGTCGCTCGATCCCTATCAACGCGGCGCCATCGCCGGGCGCCACATGGGTCATACGCGGCTCAATCAGGGCGACGTGATCTACGGGCGTTGTCTCGGCGAAGTGATCGAGAGCAAGCACCCGGACTACAAGGTCGGTGAGATCGTTGTTTCCGAGTCCGGCTGGCAGCAGTACTTCGTTTCCTCCGGCAGCGCCCATGACGAAGTGCGCAAGGTGAAACCCGAAGCGCCCCTGTCGGCCTATCTGGGCGCGCTCGGCATGCCAGGGCTCACCGCTTGGGCCGGCGTGGAGAAACTCGCCCAGCCGACGCTCGGCGATACCTTCGTTGTTTCGTCTGCCGCAGGTCCTGTCGGCGGCACCGCGGGGCAGCTTGCCAAAGCCAAAGGCTGTCGCGTGGTCGGCATCGCCGGCGGCGACGAGAAGTGCAAGACGGTTATCGAGACGTACGGCTTCGACGATTGCATCAACTACAAGGCCAAGGATTGGGCGGAGCGGCTGAAGGCCGCATGCCCTAACGGCATCAACCATTACTTCGACAATGTCGGCGGGCCGATGCTCGATACGCTGCTCACGCAGATGGCCCTCTACGGCAAGGTGATCATGTGCGGGCTCGCGTCACTCTATAACCGCACCTCCGACGGCGAGTTCGCCGGCAACAACATGGGTCCGGTGGTCGGCAAGCGCGCGCAGTTGCTTGGGCTCGTCGTGTACGACTACTACGATAAATTCCCGGAGTTTCAGAAGATCGGCGCGCGGCTCATGAAGCAAGGCAAGCTGGCGATCCATGAGGATCGCGTCGACGGGCTCGAGAATGCGCCGACCCATTTCGTGAAGCTCGCCAGCGGCCTCAACAACGGCAAAGCCCTTGTCGCCATAGCGCCGGAGAAAGTGTGATGGCCGGGGGAAATCCACAAGTCGTTCTGAAGCGTCAACGCGACGGCGTGCCCGTCCCGGAGGATTTCAGCTTCATCGATGGACCGATGCCGGCTCCAGGTCCGGGCCAGATCCTGGTGCGCAACATCTACCTGTCGCTCGACATGTTCGTGCGCAAGGCCATGCGCGGCGATCACTACGGCTACGATATCCTCAAGCCCGGCGACGTGATTCACGGCAACAACGTCGCGCGCGTGATCCGCAGCAATCACGCGGACTACAAACCCGGCGACGTGATCGTCGTTGAATCGGGCTGGCAGCACTACGCCGCGGTTGAGGCGAGCAAGGTGGTCGCCTTTGTCGATCCGATGCTGGCGCCGCTCTCAACGGCGGTGGGCGCGCTCGGCATGCCGGGCCTGACCGCATGGGCCTCCGTCACGCATCTCATCCAACCGACGTTGGGCTCCACCTTCGTTGTCTCCGCAGCGGCAGGTCCGGTCGGCGCGGTCACTGGGCAACTCGCCAAGCGCGCCGGCGCACGCGTTGTCGGCATCGCCGGCTCCGCTGAGAAGTGCCAATTGGTCACGCGCACCTATGGCTTCGATGCCTGCGTCAACTACAAGCAGGCGGATTGGGAAGATCAGCTGAAAGCCGCCTGTCCCGACGGCATCGACGGCTATCACGACAACGTCGGCGGCACGATGCTTCAGGCGGTCTGCAAACAGTTCAATCTCTACGCCACCGTGGCGCTCTGCGGCCGGCCGAACGACTACAACGCCGGCGGCTTCACCGGCATCCAGATGGGCCCGTTCATCGGCAAGCGCGCGCGCGTGAAGGGTCTGGTGGTCTATGACTACTACGGCGACCGCGACACGTTCTTGAGCGTTGCCGGGCCCTTGGTCCGCGAAGGCGCCCTCAAGGTCAAAGAGGATCACGTCTCAGGATTGGAGAACGCCATCCCGCACTTCATCAAGCTCATGAAGGGCGAGAACATCGGCAAAGCCATCGTCGCCGTGGGGCCGGAGAAGGCCTAAGCCTTCCCCTCGTTGATCATCCGTCGCATGGCCGCGACGATCTGGGCGCGCATTTCGGGGTCGTCCAGGGCTTTGGTGATCTTGTCGCGCGCTTTGGCGACGCGTATCTGGCTGCGTTTGGTTTCCAGATCCAGGATATCGTTGGCCGGCAACGACGCCTTCTTCGGCGCCTTCTTTGGGTCTTTGCCCGGCGGCTTGCCGCGTTTGCTCATGACCGATCCCAGATCGCCGGATCGATGTCGTTCACCGGCTGCACGTAAGGCCCCGTGTACGGCTTCACGCGCAAGACCACCAAGCAGAAGAAGACGTGGCTGGCGCTGAACCAAAACACCACCGGCCACGGCGGAAGGCCGCCGAAGATGAACGTCATCGGCACGGCCAGCATGAAAAAGACCGCAATGGTCATCGCCACGATGACCTTCTTGCGGTTCATGCGGCTGCCTTGCGGCGCCCACGGTCCACGCAGATGAGCCGGTGTTTCCATCTCGTGCAGTCTACTCGGCCGCCCGGGTCATTGCTATAAACGCCGATCTCACGAATGAAGGGACGCCCATGATCGACCTGTACTACTGGCCCACGCCGAACGGCCACAAGATCCCCATCATGCTGGAGGAATGCGGCCTGGAGTATCAGGTCCACCCGATCAACATGCTCAAGGGCGACCAGTTCAAGCCGAAGTACCTGAAGCTGAACCCCAACAACAAGATTCCCACCATCGTCGACCGCGACGGACCGGGCGGGAAGCCGTTCACGGTGTTCGAATCCGGCGCGATCCTGATCTATCTCGCCGAGAAGACCGGCAAGTTCATGCCCAAGGATCCGGCCGGCCGCTCCGAGGTGATCCAGTGGACCATCTTCCAGGTCGCCAACGTCGGCCCCATGTTCGGCCAGTGCGGCCACTTCCTGCGCTATGCGCCGAAGAAGATCCCCTACGCCATCGACCGCTATAAGACCGAGACTGAGCGGCTCTATCGCGTCATGGACAAGCGCCTCAAGACGCAGCCCTACCTCGCCGGCAAGAAGTACTCCATCGCCGACATGGCCACCTATCCGTGGGTGAAGATCGAGTGGTTCCACAAGATCGACATCAAGAAGTACCCCAACGTCAGCAAGTGGCGCGATCGCGTTGCCGCACGCCCGGCCGTGCAGCGTGGCGTGACGTTGCTCGACGATGTGATGAAACTCGGCAATCCGGACAAGGAAGCGTTCAAGAACCTGTTCACCAAGCAGAAGTCGGTCTGACCGTGCTGCTGGATGCGGCCCGTTCCCAGTTCCTGCTGGTCGACATGCAGGAGCGTCTGGTTCCGGCGATGCACGAGAAGGACGCGCTGCTCGATCGCTGCGCCATCCTGCTCGAGGCCGCGTCGGAGCTGAAGGTGCCGGGCACCGTGTCGGAGCAATACCGCAAAGGCCTCGGCGCAACGGTGGAGCGTCTCGGCAACGCCCGCGGCGATGCGCCGGTGCTGGAAAAGATGCACTTCTCCGCAGCGGCGGATCCGGCGATGGCTGCGCGCGTGCGTGCCCTCGCCGGGGCCGGGCGCCATCAGCTCGTGGTGGCGGGGATCGAGGCCCATGTCTGCGTGCTGCAAAGCGCGCTCGGCTTCAAGGACATGGGGCTCGATGTCTACGTCGTCGCCGACGCGGTCAGCTCGCGCAAAACCGAGAGCATCGACCTCGCGACCAAACGTATGCGCCACAACGCGATCTCCGTGGTGAACACGGAGATGGTGCTGTTCGAGTGGCTCCACATCGCCGGGACACCGCAGTTCAAGGCCGTGTCGCGGCTTATCAAATAGCGCCGCGTCTCAAGGCGCGTTCGGGTCGCGCACGTGCAGCTTGAAGCCGGCGGCGCGGATCGAGTCCATCACCTCGCGGGCGTGGTCCTCGTCGCGGGTCTCGATGGTGATCGCCAGGCGCGCTGAACTCGCGGATAGGTCCATGGCGAAACGGCCATGGGAGACTTCCAGCACGTTCGCCCCCAATTCCGCGCAGATGCCGGCGATGGCATGCAGCTGGCCCGGCTTGTCGGGCATCTCGATCAGCAGCGTCAGCACCTGGCCGCTGCGCACAAGGCTGCGCATCAGCACCGACGACAGCAGCCGCGCATCCACATTGCCGCCGGACAGCACCAAACCGACGTTGCGGCCCTGGAACATGTCGGGGTGTTCCAGCAGGGCGGAGAGCGATGCCGCCCCCGCACCTTCCGCAACCGTCTTGCCCAAGGTCGCGAACATCGCGATGCCGCGCTCGATGTTGGTCTCGTCCACGGTCACCACCGCGCGCGTGAGCGCCTTCACGATCGGGACGGCCTTCGCGCCGATGTCGCGCACGGCGATGCCCTCGGCCAGCGTCGACCCCGCGCACGGCTTCTGGCGGCCCTGCAGGGCATTGGTCATGGACGGATACAACGCCGGCTCCACGCCGACGATATCGATGTCGTTCTTCATGCTCTTGGCCGCCAGCGCACAGCCGGCGATCAGCCCGCCGCCGCCGACGGGCACCACGATCACCTCGAGATCGGGCACGTCGCCCAACATCTCCAGCGCCAGGCTGCCCTGGCCGGCGATCACTTCGTCGTCGTCATAGGGATGGATGAACGTCAGGCCCTGTTCGTCCGCAAGCTTGGTGGCCGCGTTCGCCGCATCCACCAGCGTTTCGCCTTCCAGTACGACCGTCGCGCCATAGTCGCGGGTCCTGCGGATCTTGATGAACGGCGTGCCCTTGGGCATCACGATGGTCGCCGGCACGCCCAGACGGCCCGCATGGAATGCGACACCTTGCGCATGATTGCCGGCGGACATGGCGATCACACCCGCCTTCTTCTGCGCCTCGCTCATCGTCGTCAGCTTGGCGATGGCGCCGCGCGCCTTAAAGGCGCCGGTGTGCTGCATGTTCTCGTATTTGACGAAGACATTCGCACCGGTGGCGCGGGACAGCGCTTCGGAGAACAGGGTAGGCGTGTGCACGATCTGACCTTTGATGCGCGCAGCAGCGCGCTTCACGGTGTCGGCAGAGAGTGTGCTGGAAGCATTCATGGCAGCGGAGGTCCTTTAGGGACAGATGACGACAGACGAAATACCGGCAACCCGATTCTCTTAGAGAATCGGGCGGGTAATTCGGCCGTCGATAATCCGCTGCGTCATGGAGCCGAGGCTTAGCAGGACCTCTTGTCCCCGGCAAGGTGGGGTGAAGTACCGGCCCGCCTGGACTGCGTTAAGTCGCTGTGTCACAAGCGGTTATGGACATTGAACCCCCGCCGAAGCCGATCCGGGAGGCCGGTGCGCTCTACCCCGAACGGCGGTTGTTCGGGGTGCTGGTGATGCTCGGCGGCGCGGCTGTGTTGTGCGTCACGGATGCCGCCGGCAAATGGGCGCTCCAGGGCGCGCCGCTGATGGAGATGAATTTCTTCCGCGGCGTGGTGGCGGTCGCGATCCTGGTGCCGCTGCTGTGGCGCAGCGAGGGGGCCGCCGGCTGGCGCACGCGCCGCCCGTGGCCCCATGTCGGCCGCAGCGTGCTCCTGGTCGCGGTGAACTACGGCTGGTTCCTGGCGCTGGAAGTCATGCATCTCGCGGACGCGGCGGCGATTGCGATGTGTGCGCCCCTGTTCATGACGCTCCTCTCCGTGCCCCTTTTGAAAGAGCATGTCGGTTGGCGGCGCATGATCGCCGTGGGCATCGGCTTTTCCGGCATGCTGCTGATCGTCCAGCCCGGCACGGACGTGTTTCGCTGGATCTCGCTGCTGCCGATCTTCGCGGCCTTCGGCTACGCGCTCTATATGGTGACCAACCGTGTCTTGAGCGGCACGGAATCCATGACCACGCTCACGCTGTTCCCACAGCTCGCCATCCTGGCCGTGTCCGCCGCCACGCTGCCGTTCCTGTGGGTTACGCCGACCTGGCCCATCCTGGCCGCCATGCTGCTGGCCGGCGCCGCCGCCGGCCTCGGGCATCTCGCCCTGACCATCGCATTCCGCTACGCGCCCGCGTCGCTGCTCGCGCCGCTCGATTACACCGCCCTGGTGTGGGCCACGTTCTACGGCTGGGCGCTGTTCGGGGTGCTGCCGGGTCCGCTGGTCGTGACCGGCATGGCGTTGATCGTCGGATCAGGGCTGTTCATCATCTGGCGCGCCGACGTCGGGGACCGGAAAGCGTCCGAAGGCTGAGCGCCATCGCTGGGCACCGCCAGGATGATGACGATCAGGAAAAAGATCGCACAAAGAAAATACCAGCCAATGCTCATGATGTGGTCTGTCTTACGTCTCGGATGACAGGCCGGCAAGCCTGTCCTAAAACCGCGGCATCTTTAGACAGGAAGCAAGCCATGAAGATTCGCGCCGCCGTTCTCCACGAAATGGGCGCCCCGGCCCCCTACGCCACGAGCAAGCCCCTGAAGATCGAGACGTTGGACCTCGATCCGCCGGGCGAGGGCGAAGTGCTGGTGCAGATCAAGGCGGCCGGCTTGTGCCATTCCGACCTGTCCGTCATCGAGGGCGCGCGGCCCCGCCCCATGCCGATGGCGATCGGCCACGAAGCCGCCGGCATCGTTAAGGAAATCGGCAGCGGCGTACATTCGCTTGCTGTCGGCGATCACGTCGTCCTGGTGTTCGTGCCCAGTTGCGGCCACTGCATCCCCTGCGCCGAAGGCCGCCCGGCCCTGTGCGAACCGGGTGCGGTGGCGAACGGCAGCGGCACCTTGCTCTCCGGCAAGCGGCGCCTGCATGAGGGCAAGACGGATGTGAACCATCACCTCGGCGTATCGGCGTTCGCCGATCACGCGGTCGTCGCGGCAAACTCCTGCGTGAAGGTCGACAAGACGTTGTCGTTTGAGGAAGCCGCCCTGTTCGGCTGCGCGGTCATCACCGGCGTCGGCGCGGTCTTCAACACGGCGAAGGTGAAGGCCGGCGCGCGCGTCGCGGTCATCGGTCTCGGCGGCGTCGGCTTGAACAGCTTGCTCGCTGCGGTGGCAGCCGGCGCGCGCCAAGTGATCGCCGTTGACGTACGCGACGACAAGCTGGCGCTGGCCAAGCAACTCGGCGCCACCCACACGGTGAATGCGACCGCGCCCGACGCGGCGGAGCAGATCAAGGCCATCACCAGCGGCGGCGTGGATTACGCCTTCGAAATGGCCGGCTCGATCCCGGCGCTGGAACTGGCCTGGAAGATCACCCGCCGCGGCGGCGAGACCGTCACCGCCGGTCTGCCCCATCCGCAAAAGACCATGTCGTTCGCGCCGGTGCAGTTGGTCGGCGAGGAGCGCACGTTGAAGGGAAGCTATCTCGGTTCCTGCGTGCCCCTACGCGATATACCGATCTATATCGACCTCTACCGCGCCGGTAAATTGCCGGTGGATCGCTTGATGAGCGACAAGGTAAAGCTCGACGACATCAATGAGGCGTTTGATCGTCTCGCCTCCGGCGCTACGGTGCGGCAAGTCATCGTCTTCTAAAGTCGACGTCTTCTAGTCCGCGCCCCGAAAGGAACCCGTCCATGCTTTTAAATAAGCCGCGCGCTTACGAGATCATGGACAAGCACAAGCTGGATGGCCTGGTCGCGGTCAACCAGATCAACATCTACTACCTGACGGACTATTGGGGTCCGTTGATGCGCATGCGGCGCACGTTCTTCAATTACGCGGTGTTGCCGCGGAAGGAAGACGCGCCCGCCGCGCTGGTGGCAACGGCAGTGGAACTGCTGCGCTTCCACGAAACGCCCAACGCCACCTGGGTGCCGAACATCTGCGCCTACACCCATCCGCTCTATTATGACCGCCGCGATTTCGATCCCGATGTCGAAGAGCCGGAAGCGGTTCAGGAAGGCATGCGCTGGCCGGTGAGGCCCGGCGATCAAGGTCCGGCGGAACGCGACTATCTCGCGTTCGCGCAAAAGTTTACCGGCACCTATTCCGTGAACGCCACCTACGCGCTCAAGAAAGCGATCAAGGATGCGGGCCTTGAGAATGCCACCGTCGGCACCGACGATCCGCGGGTGATCACCTGGCTCAACGAGATGGGCCTGCCGAATCTCAAGGGCAAAGAGGCGACCACCATCTTTCGCGAAATCCGCATGGTGAAGTCGGAGCCGGAACTCGCGCTGCTGCGCAAGGCCTCGGCCATGAACGAGATCGCGGTCAACAAATGCATCAGCTCCCTGCACGTCGGCTTGCCGCAGACGGAACTGGAGTTGATCTACAACGTCGAGATCGCCAAGCAAGGCGGCAAGGCCGTCTACATGTCCAACGGCCACATGGGCAAACGCAAAGGCATCATCCAGAAGGATCATCTGATCACCTTCGACGGCCTGTGCGAATACCAGCACTATCACGGCGACATCGGCCGCTTCGCGATCTGCGGCACGCCCACGGATGAAATGCTCAAGCGCGCCGAAGCCGTGAAGTTCGGCTGCGACGTCGCCTACGACATGATCAAGCCCGGCCTGAAGGGCAAGGATCTCACCAAGGCCGTGCTCGATGCGGTGAAGGCGAAAGGCTTCGAGGGCTTCTACATTTGCACGCCCCATTCCGTGGGCCTCGAGCACACGGATCACCCATTGCCCATCGGCCCGATGATGCCCGGCAGCCAGGGCGAATTCGAATTCCGCGAGAACATGGTCTTCACGCTGGACATGCCCTACTACGAAGTCGGCTGGGGCAACCTGCACCTCGAAGACACCGTGCGCGTCACCAAGACCGGCATCGAGGCGTTCAACTCCCTCGATGTGTCTTTGCGCATCATCCCGCCGGAAGGGCTCACCCCCGGCGGCGTCCCCCGCGCAGCGGAGTAGGATGCAAAGCACCAGCCCACGCTCAGGCTGTCACCCCGGACAAGCCGCGTCAGCGGCGCGATCCGGGGGCCACTCCACAGGGCGCACGAACTGTGCGATCCGTGGTGATGGGTGCACGTTGATGAGTGGATCCCGGGCCTCGCTGCGCTCGCCCGGGATGACAGGTTGAGATTTCAGCGGACGGAATGCATCTCATGACCCCCACCAACAAAATGACCGGCGGCGACGTGATCAATCGCGCGCTGCAGCACTATGGCGTCCACACCTGCTTCGCGCTCGCCGGCACCGCGCATGCGCATCTGTTGCTCTCCATGGAGAAGCACAAGGCGCAGCATCCGTGGACGTTCATCTCCGGGCGCCACGAGGCCGCCACGGTGCTTGAGGCCGACGGCTACGCCCGCGCCTCCGGCAAGCTCGGCATCGCCATGATCGTCGGTGAACAAGGCATCCCGAATGCCATGACCGGCTTCTGCACCGCGCAAGCGGCGTGCTCGCCGGTCCTGGTCCTGGTGTCCACTACCGCGCCGTCGCAGATCGAAGCGGCGGGCGAGAAGCCCGACAGCCTCGACATGGTCGCACCCTATGTGAAGTGGGCGCGCACCGTTCCGGATGTGAACCGGCTGGAGGAATACATCCACGTCGCCGCGCGTCACGCGCTATCGGGCCGCCCCGGTGTGGCGGTGCTCGGGATCCCCAGCGGCATGGAAGCGCAAACCGCGGAGGTCGCAGAGCGCAGCAGCAGATCTCTCGCCCTGCCGCTTCCGCCGGAACCGAACGACGACGCCGTCGCCCGCGCGGCCGACATGATCGCCGGCGCACAGCGGCCGATGATCCTCGCCGGCACCGGCGCCGCTTTGTCGGGCGCGGGTCCGGCGTTGCGCGCGCTTGCCGCCCGTTACGGCATTCCGGTCCTCGCGAACGCCCTGGGTCGCGGCCTCGTGCCGGAAGATCTGAAGCTCGGCTTCCCCTGGCCGCTCGCCCAAGTGTCGGCAAAACAGGCCGACGTCGTGCTGGCGCTCGGCCTGCGCTTCACCCAACGCTTCGGCTACGGCTTGCCGCCGCGGTTCTCCAACACAGCGAAGTTCATTCAGGTCGACGTGCACGGCGAGGAACTGGGTCGTAATCGTGTGCCCGATCTCCCGATCGTCGCCGATGCCCGCCTGTTCGTTGAGAAGCTCGATGCGGCCCTCGCCGCTCGCGGCATGAAGGCGTTGAGCACGGCGTGGGTGAACGACGGCATGAAGGTGCGCCAGGCCCGCATCGCCGAACTCGGCAATGAACCGGCCGCACCCATCCACCCCTACCGCATGATGCGCGACCTCATGACGCAAATGCCAGCGAACGCGATCTACGCCGGCGACGGCGCGGATATCCAGAATTGGGCCCATGCCATTCTCCGCATTCGCGGCGAACGCGCGTATATGGACCACTACCCGTTCGGCTCCATGGGTGTCGGCACGCCGCTCGCGATCGGCGCCGCTGCGGCCATGAAGGAAGAAGCAGCGGCGAACGGCACGCCGGTGCGCCCCGTGGTGCTCGTCACCGGCGACGGCGCGTTCGGGTTCTATCCATCGGAATTCAATGCGGCGACCTTGGCGGGCCTGAAGATCGTCTGCCTGATCTCCAACGACGCCGGCTGGGGCACGGAGAAGCACGGCCAGATCAAGAACATGGGCACGCATATCAATTGCGAACTTGGCCACTGCGATTATCACCTCATCGGCCAGGCTTACGGCGCCCACGGCGTGCGCGTGGAAAATCCCGCTGATATTTCCCCGGCGATCCAACGCGCCCTCGCATCCGAAGGCACCACGGTCATCAACGTGATCACCGACCCCGACGCCGGCATGGTGCGCAAGACAGATCCGCGCGTGCAGACCATCGCGTTCGAAGATCTAGTCTCGTCGCTGAAAACCCATTACGCGCCGGACGTGGCGTAGGAGGGGGTACTCCTACGCCACGCAACACACCGGCGTGGGGGAGAGACGCCGGCCGGCAGAGGCAGCCTCGGGGGAAGGTCTGCCTCAGGCTGCGACAGGCGCGAACGCCATGCGCGCAGCATCTTCTATCGACGCGCCGTCGCGGCTATGGCCGCTGACGTAGACGAAGCGCCACGTCAGCGGGAACGCCACAACGGCCAAGCCCAACGCGAGGCCCCACCAGACACCGACCGCGCCGAAGCCCAAGGGGAACGCGAGCAGCCATGCGGCCGGAAACCCGACCGCCCAGTAGCCAAGCGCGGCCACGATCATCGGCACGCGCGTGTCCTTCAGGCCGCGCAACGCGCCGGCGGCCACCGCTTGCACGCCGTCGGCCAGCTGGAAGGCCGCCGCCACGGCCAGCAACCGGGTCGCCAGCGCGATCACTTCGGCATCGCGCGATTCCTCCAGGCCGAACAGCAGCACGATCTCCTTGGCGAACACGATCGTCAGGGTCGCGCCGGTGAGGGCGGTCGCCAGGCAGATCGTCAGCGACGCGAAGCCCGCCGTGCGCGCCGCGTGGATCGCGCCGGCACCGGCGTGATACCCCACCCGCACATTGGCCGCTTGGCCGAGCGCGAGCGGGATCATGAACAGGGTCGCTGCCACCTGGATGGTGACCTGATGCGCCGCCAGGCTGGTGGTGCCCAACAGGCCCATCAACAACGCGCCGGCGAAGAACAACCCGGCTTCCACGCCGACGGTGATGCCGATCGGCCAGCCGAGATGCACCAGCTCCCGCACGATCTTCCACGCGATGGCGCCTTTCACTTTCGCGCGCGGCAGCCCGCGCATCACGCGCATGGACACGGAGTACGCGCCCAGCTGCAGATAGATTGTCGCCAAGCTCGCCACAGCGGATCCGACGAAGCCCAGCTCCGGCAGGCCGAACCTGCCGTGGATCAGGCCGTAGTTCAGCACGCCGTTGGTCACCAACGCGCCCAAGCTCACGAACAACACCAGCTGCGGCCGCGCCATCGCAGACAGGAACGAGCGTTGCGTGGCCACCCACAGGAAGCCGGGTGCGGCCCACATCAGGACATGCAGATACGCCTTCACGTTCGCGGCCAAGGCGGCAGGCTCGCCGACCTTCAGCAAGATCGGTTCCACGAACCACAGCACCACCATCAGCGGCAGCGCCGCGATCACCGCCAGCGCATAGCCGGCCTTCAGGATCGGCGTGATGCGGTGTTCCTCGCGGCCGCCGCGGGCATGGGCGATCAGGATCGCAACCGCCGTGGTGAATCCCTGCAACACGCTGCCGCTAAAGAAGAACATGCCGGTGGCGAGACCGCCCGCGGCGAGCGGCTCGCGGCCCAAAGCGCCGAGCATGATGGTATCGGTCACGCCCATGCCGAACTGCGCGACCATGGCCAGCGCGATCGGTGCTGCCAGATGCAGGGTCGCGCCCAGTTCCTGGGTGAAGCGGGGAGAATGCGGGGGGAAGGGTCTCATGACGCGGTCTTTCTTCGGGTTGGCCTCGCGAGGCTCCCGAAGGACCGCGCGGCTTAGAAAACGGGGAAGCGGTTGTTTTTACGCTTCGAATTCGGTCGCATCCCGTGAAGGTGGACGACCGTGGTCGTGACGGAGTGCGTGAGCCAAAAGGCTTCAACGGCAACGGTCGTCGTGCCCGGTACCGCAAACGCGGAACGGCGCGCGAAGCTGTCTGCGCGGTTGCAAATCATGTGCGGCCCTCCTGCTGTTGTTGCGGTGAAGTAGCGGAACGTGTGCGTTGAATAAAAGTGCGCGCGATTTCTGTCAATCGCAGCGGCGCGACATTGCGGCAAGTTCACGCAGGTTTCACGGCGCTGCGACCTTCGCGCCACACTCGAGCAGCGTTGAGAGCGCGCGCATGGCCGTGGGTGCGGGTGCGTAGTGTGCGATCGCCCATGCGCGACCGGCTTCGCCGATCTGTTCCCACTCCTTGCGCCGATCCATCAACTGTTCGACGCAAGCGGCGAGGTTGTCGATGTCGAGCGGCGCGTAATGCACCCACGGCTCCGGCAGGTGCGGCAGGTCGAACCCGTACTTCTGAAAGTCGAGATGCACGGTCACGCAGCCGGCTGTGAAAGATTCCCAAAGCCGCCAGCTATCCCAACGCATGACGATTGCGGGTTTTTCGAACCGCTCGAAATGATGCATCGCAGCCAGGGCCTTCTCCCGTTCGGCGAAGAACGGGTTCTCCATCAGGGGGCTGTAGAAATCCCCGCCATAAGCCAGGCAGATCGGCGCCTCCAGCATCGAGTCGAGGTAGGGCCCGGGCTCGAAGATCGTCCGGTCAATCGGCAGATGGCGTTCCAACATGGGCACGTAGCTGATGTCCAAGGCCGCGCGCACGCTTTGGTTCATAGAGGCGCGGAAGCTGCGCAAGGCCCGGTCTTTGCGCTGCGCGAACGGTTTGCGCCGCTCCGTCGCCGCGATCAGGCCCTTGCTCATGCCGAACGCGATCGGCCGCCGCAGGCCGCCGCGCGAGGCAAAGCGGTTGGCATGGGCGATGAACATCAGCTGGTTGTCGGGGATACGGCTGAAGATGCCGACATCGTTCTGGTTCAGATAAGCAATGTGGCCGTCCTGGATGCCCTCGAACGGCGCGTAATGATTGGTATGGGTGATGTCGACGATGTAGCCCGCGTAGCCAGCGTAGGGCGGCGTCACCAGCGGTGTCAGGTCCACGTCCTGCAACGGCATGGAAATCGGCCGCGACGTGATCTTGGGGGCGCAGACCTTCACCGGGATATTGAGGTCCAGGCAGCCTTCCAGCAGGCAGCCTGAGTTGTGCGTCAGGATGCCGCCGACGGAATGGAAATATACCGCCCGGGCGAAGGCTTTGCGAAGGTCGTCGGCTGAAGCGCTCATGTCGGCGTCAATACCACATTCCGATACCCGCCACGGTCGAACACGCGCAGCAGGGTGTAGCGGCGCGCGGTAAACCACGCGACCACCGGATCGTGTGTGGCGGGCGTGGTTTCGATCATGATCGACGGCCGATAGGTTTCGATCACGGAGGCCGCGCCCTCCAGCAATCCCAGTTCGCCGCCGTCGACATCGATCTTCAGGAAATCGACCGGCCCTTGCACAAGGTCACGCAACGGCTTCTGCGGCACCGTCACCCCGGCGAACGGCACATCGCTTGCCGCCTTCGCCCCGACGAACGCGGTGTGCAGCGTCACCTCGGGTGCGGCGAGGGGGTCTAAGTTGTGGCCGACGTTCGCCCGGATGAACGGCACATTCGCCGGGTCTGCGTCGATCAGGGTCACGTGCGTTGGCGCGAATGCCTTCAGGAAGTAAGCGGTGTGGTTGCCCACCAGCACGCCGACTTCGGCGATGCGCTTCGGCTGGCCCAGATGCGCGCCGAGGAACTGCAGTTCCTCCCACTCGGTCAGCAGGCCGATGCTGTGGAAGGCGCCGGCCTCGATCGCCGCCGCATTGTGGGTGGTCAGCTCGAAGGTGTAGCGCTGTCCCCCGAGATCGAAGCTCACCGGCGTCAGCCCGGTCATGAGATGGCGGGCAAGCGCGCGGAAGTTGTCGAAGTTGCCGGCGTTCGGCGCGGCCTTCATGGCGCTCAACGCGAGATAAGCCTCGCGTGGCTCGCCCCGGCTCAGATGCGCGAAGCCCAGCAAGCGATAGCCATCGGCGAAATCCGGCACGAGTTCCACCATGCGCCGCGCAAGGTCCCGCGCCAGTGTCCCGGCGGGTGTGCGCTGATCGGCGATCCAGGCATTTTGCGCGGCGTCCAGCAGCAGCTGGATGCACGCCGCCGTGCGGGGCAGGGCGGCCAACGCGGCGCGGCCTTCCGCGGACTCCGTGCCCACCGCCGCGATTTGTTTGAGAGCGCCCGCCACATCCATGGCGCCCACTTTCGCCGCGCCCGCTTGCAAGCTCAAGCGCGGTTATGCAGCATCCCGACATGGCCCTGGTTACTTTCACCGCGCATCTTGCCCGCATCGCGCCGCCCGCGCCGGTGGATGCCGCCGGCACCACCGTTGCCGAGGCCTTGCGGGATGTGTTCACGCGCTACCCGGCTTTGCGCGGCTACGTCCTGGACGATCAAGACCGCTTGCGGCTGCACATCGCGATCTTCGTCGACGGCGCGCATGTCCGCGCCGACGCCCTAAACTATCCGCTTCAGGCCGCCAGCGACCTGCATGTGCTGCAAGCCCTTTCGGGAGGGAATACCGCATGAGTCAAAATCGCCTGCACGTCGCCACCCGCAAGGGGCTGATGATTTACGAGCGCGCAGGCGCGGGCTGGACGCATTTGCGCACCGCATTCGCCGGTGCGCCGGTGTCCCTATCGCTCGCATCCGACGACGGCCGCACCGTGTTCGCCGCCCTCAACCTCGGTCATTTCGGCACCAAGCTGCATCGCTCCGACGACGGCGGCGCGACGTGGACCGAGCTTGCGCCGCCGGCATTCCCGAAAGTCGAAGGCGCTGAGGAGACGGAGAAGGCGCCCGCTGTCGTCGGCATCTGGTCGCTGGCCTGGGCGCGTCCCGGCCAACTGTGGTGCGGCACCGCGCCGGGCGGCCTGTTCCATTCCGCCGACCACGGCGCCACATGGGCCTTGAATGAAAGTCTTTGGAACCATCCGTCACGCAAGCGCTGGATGGGCGGCGGCACGGTCGACCCGGCGCTGCATTCCATCGTGGTCGATCCCCGCGATCCAAACGGCGTGGCGGTGGCCGTGTCCTGCGGCGGCGTGTGGCGCACGGCCGATGGCGGCAAGACATAGGCTGTCGGCGCGCAGGGCATGATTGCCCGCTTCATGCCGCCGGACCTGCAGAACGATCCGGAGATCCAGGATCCGCACATGGTGGTGCAATGCCCGTCGTCGCCGGATGTGTACTGGTGCCAGCACCACAACGGCATCTTCCGCTCCACCGACGGCTTAAATAGCTGGCACGAGATCACGACCGCGCCGGTGTCGAGTTTCGGCTTCGCCGTGGCGGTGCATCCCCACGACCCGAACACCGCCTGGTTCGTGCCGGCGCACTCGGATCAGGACCGTATTCCGGTGGACGGCAAGGTGGTGGTCACCCGCACCACCGACGGCGGCAAGACCTTCAGCGAATTTCGCGAAGGTCTCCCACAAGACAACGCCTTCGACCTGATCTACCGCCATGGCCTGGCGATCGACCGGACCGGCACGCGGCTCGCCATGGGGTCCACCACCGGCAGCCTGTGGGTGTCGGAAAACGGTGGTGAAGCCTGGCATCAGCTATCGGCCCATTTGCCGCCGGTCTACGCTGTGCAATTCGCCGCTTAACCGAGAGGCCACCCCATGACGAGCACCCTGGCGCGTCGCAATCTCTTGCGGAATGCCGTTACAGGCGCGGGCGCGGCCTTGGGCTGGAGCGGTCTGACCGGCGATGCGGCCCAAGCCGCGGTCGCCAGCACGATCCCGTGGATCAAGCGCGTCTATCACCTCTACACCGGGCCAGATGGACTGACCCGCGCGGAAGAAGTGAAGGTGCCCCCGCCGCCCAGCCAAGGCGGCATGCCACGGCTGCTGCGGCGGAAGGTCGAGCGGCTGACGCTGAACGCAGCCCCCCCGCACAACTTCCTCGACTTCCACCCGGCCAATCAGCCGACCCTGTTGATCCCGCTGTTCGGCTCGATCATCGTTGGCCTCGCCGACGGCAAGACCTACGAGTTCGGCCACGGCGACTTCGCTTTCGCCGAGGACTGCAACGGCAAGGGCCATACCTCCCAGGCGGGGGCGCAGGGCTCCTTCACCGTTCAGGTGCAGTTCCTGAAGTCGCAATGCCTGCCATCGGGCAGCACTGACATGGAAAAGTTCTGGGTCGAGCCGGACTGATCGCGCCCAGGACCGGGGGCCTACGCGCGCGATCCGGATATGTCGGTGGTGGTGCCGAGGATTCGGGTCAGGAACCCTGTCCATCCCCTGGCGCGGGCGGGGTGATGCAAAGGCGCCTTGGGCGCCGCTTCGGCTGCACGTATCGCGTCAGCCGGTTGTGTCTCTCGCAGCGCCTGGGGCTCCCGGTGACCGTTACCGAACGGCTGGGCCAGTGGCAGGGTCTCCACGGGGGTTCCAGGCGCTGTCATGGGGCTGCTTTTAGGGGACGGCCTTCTATCGGGCAAATGAATTGTTTGTGACCTTAATATCGAATGTTTCGATATTATGAAAACGCGGCCAATGCCAATGCGATGGCTTGATCATCCGGACGGACCTTCCCACAGCGCGCATTGCGAGAAGCCCCGGGAGACTTGCGCCTCGAGAAGAGAAGAGCGAAGCGCGCAATGGTCGATCAATGCCATGGCCGTGCTCTCGCGGCGTGGGACGCTGTGTCCTTATTCGCGCTGTGCGATTTCACGGAGTGAAATGCACATTCGCCTTTGCCAGCTTTGGCCAACACCTTCGCGTACGTTTGCGGCAGATCAGCTGTGCATGCGAAGGGCGTCTTCATGAACACCCGCTTAGCCGCTACTGCCGGAGCTTTGGCGTTCCTCGCCGCGCTGTCTTTGCGGCCAAGCATGGCGGCCGAACAATCCGGCACGCTCACCTTCGTCGTGCGCGATTGGTTCACCGCCATGTACGAGAGCCGCTTCATGGACGAATGTCCTGAAGGTCTCAATGTCGGCAACGACGAATACTGGTGGCGCGGCCTGTCGAAAAAAGATCGGGCCCGCCTCACCGAAGACGGCCTGGTGCAGACGCTGAACCGCCACAACCTCGCCGTCGCCCGCGGACCCAAGGGCGAGGATGTCTGCCTTATCCCCACCCTGGTGAAGGATCCGCCGCTGCGCGTCGTCGAAGGCAAGCTCGCCTACGGCGAGAACCTCGACGGCACGACCGACGGCCACGCCACCGCGAAAACCTGCAAGCACACGAAGTTCACCACGCCGGATGGCAAAGCCGGCATCGACAACCAACTCTATCGTCTGGTCGGGTGCACCTACGGCTGGCGCAAGGGCGGGCTGGTCGATCTGAACGCCAATGAAATGCGCGGCACCAGCGGCCTGGGCATGATCCTGATCGAGATCACCGGCGTCGACAATCCGCGCAACGACGACGACGTGACCGTCACCTTCTACCGCTCGATCGACCAATTCGCTCTGGATTCCGCCGGCACACCCTTGCCGTTCTCCACCTATCGCATCGAAACCGTGGATGGGAAACCGCGCTACGCGGATTCGGTCAAAGGCAAGATCGTCAACGGCGTCTTGGAAACCGGCCGCGGCGACGTGCGCCTGCCGTTCTATGGCAACTACAACTTCATCAATCCGGTCATCAAGGACTTGGGCCTGAAGCTCGAGATCGCCGAAGACGGGCGCACCGCCACCGGCATGGTCACCGGCTACTACGATGTCGAATCCTTCATGCACTACGTCAGCGGTTTGGGCGTGGCCATCGTGATCAGCTATTTCAGCTGCAACGCCATGTACGAGGCCGCCCAGAAACTCGCCGACGGCTACCCGGATCCGAAGACCGGCGCGTGCACCATGTTGTCCTCGGCCTTCAAGATCAACGCTTTCGCCGCCTTCGCCTTGCATCCGGAAAAACAGAGCCGCCAAGCGGCCCGTTAGGGAGTTCGTGATGCGTTTGTCGTGTGTGGCCGTCGTTTTAGTTGCGTTGCCGTTCGCCGTGCCGGCCTTTGCGCAAAGCTCGAACATCAGCAAGCTTCAGGGCGACGCCGCCAACAAGTCGGCCGACACCGAAGGTCCGCCGATCGCCTTCTACACCGAGCTATCCGCCGACGAAGAAAGTGCGGAGACCTATAGTCCGGGCAAAGGCCGCTTCGACGTCACGCTGGACCGCAAGACCCTCAAGTTCACCTGGAAGGTCACCTACAGCGGTCTCACCTCGCCGTTGACCAGCGCCTCCATCCACGGCCCGCAAACGCCCGGCTGCGAAGCCGGCGTGCTGATCGACCTGGCGCCCAAAGGTCCGCGCGCCCCCTTGGAAGGTTCGGTGACCCTCAACGAGGGCCAGCTCGAGTACCTGCTCACGGGCCGCATGTATGTGAATCTGCACACGGTGAAATATCCCAACGGCGAAATCCGCGGCCAGCTGTCGCGGCAGCGGCCCGCCGGCAGCACGCCGCCAGAGGGTTAAAGTCATGCGCGCCGGTTTGTTGAAACTTTCTTCGAGTGTGATCGCCGCGGCGTTCCTGCTGACGGCGTGCGGACCCAAAGAGCCGCAGAGCAGTGGCGCCCCGCCGGACATGCGCCGTCTGACGGAGGAACAGTACCGCAACACCATCCTCGATATCTTCGGCCCCACCATCACCTACGGCGGCCGCTTCGATCCCCTCGCGCGCGTCGACGGCCTGATCCAGCTCGATGCGCGCGCGGCCCGCGTGACGCCGGCAGGCTTCGAGCAGTATTACGCGCTCGCCCGCTCCATCGCCGCGCAGGCGATGAGTCCCGCCAACCGCGCCACCCTGGTCGCGTGCAAACCCACCGCCGTGGACGCGCCCGATGATGCCTGCGCCCAAGCGTTCCTGACCGAGGTTGGCCGCTTGCTCTACCGCCGGCCGCTCACGGCGACTGAACTTTCGCTCTCGGTGAAGGCCGCCCATGACGTCGCGGCGGAGCGCCGCGACTTCTACGAAGGCCTGACCTATTCGCTCTCCGGCCTGATGATGACGCCGAAGTTCCTGTTCGTGATCGACATGACCGAGCCGGACCCGGTGCGTCCGGGGCAGCAGCGCTTGACCCCCTACGCCCGCGCCACCCGGTTGAGCTATCTGCTGTGGAATTCGGCACCGGATACCATGCTGCTCGACGCGGCCGCGAAGGGCGCCCTCGACAGCGCCGACGGCCTCGAGAAGCAGGCCGAACGCATGATGGAATCGCCGAAGTTCGAGAACGGCGTGCGCGCGTTCTTCACCGACTTCCTCGACCTGCAGAAGTTCGAGACGTTGGAGAAGGATCAGGTCATCTACCCGACCTTCAATGTGAAGGCGAACGAGGACGCGAAAGAAGAACTGCTGCGCACCATCGTCGATCATGTCGCCGTGCGCGATCTCGACTACCGCGATCTGTTCACGACGCGGCGCACCTTCGTGTCGCCGCCGCTCGCGCGCATCTACAAGGTGCCGGCCGGTCGTCCCGATGGCGGCTGGTCCACCTACGAATTCGCCAAGACCGATCCGCGCGCCGGCATCCTCACGCAGATCGCGTTCCTCGCCGTGAACTCCCATCCCGGCCGCAGTTCGCCCACCATCCGCGGCCGCGCCATCCGCGAAACCCTGCTGTGTCAGAAAGTGCCCGATCCGCCGGGCGACGTGGACTTCTCGAAGTTCAATGACAACAACTCGCCGGACAAGACCGCGAAAGCCCGGTTGACCAGCCATCGCACCGCGGATGCTTGCGCGGGCTGCCACAAGATCACCGATCCGATCGGCCTGGGGCTTGAGAACTTCGACGGCGCCGGCGCCCTGCGCTCCACCGAGAACGGCGAGACCATCGATCCCTCCGGCGATCTCGACGGCAAGCCGTTCAAGGACGCCGCCGGGCTGGCGCAACAGATCCACGACAATCCCGCCACGTCGTCTTGTCTGGTCAACCGCTTGTATTCCTACGCCCTCGGCCGTGCGCCGCAGCGCGACGACAAGGACGTGCTTGCGTATTTCCAATCGTCCTTCGCCGGCGACGGCTACAGCGTGCGCAAGCTTCTGCACCGCATCGCCACCAGCAAAGCGTTCTACGACGTGCGCCCCACAAGCGCTGGCACAACTCCGGCAAATGCCGCCCTTTCACATGAGGAGAGCAAGTCATGACCGTGCTCGTCCCGAAGCCCTTTTCCCGCCGGCGCGCTCTGCGCGCAGCGTTCGGCGGCGGTGTCGGAACCATGGCGCTGCCGTTCCTGGATTGCTTCCTGAACGAGAACGGCACCGCGCTCGCCGCCACCGGCGCGCCCATCCCGGTGCGCTTCGGCACTTGGTATTGGGGCATGGGCCACACGCCCGGCCGCGCCATTGTCGACAAGGCGCAGACCGGACCGGGCATCGAATTCCTGGAGGAAACCCAGGCCCTGAAGCCGTTCCGCGACAAGATCACGTATCTCGGCAACTTCAATGTGCCCCTCGACGGCAACTCGAACTACACCCACTTCACCGGCTGGGTCACCAACCGCGTCGGCTCCGCGCCCAAGCGCGCCGGCGAAATTCCGGGCACGACGCTGGATCTGATGATCGCCGACGTGATCGGCGCCACCACCCGCTTCAAGACCCTCGACGTCACATCGGTCGGCATCGCGCGCGAGAATTACAGCGCGCGCGGCACCAACAGCCGCGGCGCGGCGGAAGGCTCGCCGGTCGCGCTGTACTCGCGCCTGTTCGGGCCGGAGTTCGTCGATCCCAACCAAGCGGCCTTCAAGCCCGACCCGGCGATCATGCTCCAGAAAAGCGTGCTGTCATCCTACCTGGAGGAAAGCAAAGACTTCATCAAAGGCGTCGGCGCTGCGGACAAGGCGCGACTGGACGAATATTTCACCTCGGTCCGCCAGGTCGAGAATCAGCTCGCGCTGCAACTTGAGAAGCCGCCCAAGAACGAAGCCTGCGCGGTGCCGCAGCGTCCCGCCGATCCGGCGGCGGATCGCCTCGCCTCCGTGCGCGAGATGGGCAACGTCATCGACTCCCACAAGCTCATGACCAAGCTGCTGGTCATGGCCGTGGCCTGCAATCAGACGCGCGTCTTCAACATGGTCTTCACCGACAATTTCGGCAACGTGCGCCGCAACGGCGAGACCTATACCCATCATCTGCTCACGCACGAAGAAGCGATCGATCCGCATCTCGGCTACCAGCCGTTGACGTTCTGGTTCAATCAGACCTGCATGAACGCCTTTGCGACCTACATCGAGGCGCTCTCGAGCATCAAGGAAGGCGACCGCACCTTGCTCGACAACTCCGTGGTGTTCGCCACCAGCGAAACCAACTACGCCCGCGTCCACACCATCGACGGCATCCCGACCTATCTTGCGGGCTCCGCCGGCGGTCGCCTCAAGACCGGCCTGCATGTGGTCGGCAACGGCGACCCGATCACCCGCATCGGCTTCACCCTCATGCGCGCCATGGGCGTGCCGATCGAAAAGTGGGGCACCAAGTCCCTGCAAACCTCCAAGCCCATCACCGAGATTCTGGCGTGATGCGCCGGCTGCTTTCCATCGCCGCGCTGATTGCGTTGGCGGCGCCTGCGTTTGCCGCTCCGGCCGATGTCGTCTTGCAGCAGCGCGGCCGCGGCGCGTTGATCACCGACACCAAGGGCATGACGCTCTACATGTTCGAACGTGACGACCAGCCGGAGAAGTCCACCTGCGTCGGACCGTGCGCCCAAGTGTGGCCGCCGCTCATCGCCGCCGCCGATGCCAAGCCTGAGCCTGAGTGGACGATCTTCGCCCGCGCGGATGGTTCGAAGCAGTGGGCGTTTCGCGGCAAGCCGCTCTATCGCTACAGCCGTGACGTGCTCGCCGGCGACACCAACGGCGACGGCGTCCAGAATCAATGGCAGACGGCCTATGTGCCGATCCCCGTGCCGCCGGGCATCGGCATCCAGCGCACGATCATCGGCTACGTGCTGACCGACAGTAAGGCGCTCACGCTGTATTCCCGCGACGGCGACACGGACGGCAGCCGCTGCGACGCAGCCTGCACCCGCACCTGGCTTCCCGTGCTGGCGCCGGAACTCGCGCACCCACTCGCAGACTGGAAGCCGATCGTCCGCAAAAGCGGCGCCAAGCAATGGGCGTTCCGCGGCAAGCCCGTGTACCGCTACAGCGGCGATGAACTCATCGCCGAGGTGTCCGGCGAAAAGGCGTCCAAGGACTGGCACGCCGTGGTGCTCGAGCCGCCGCCGCCGGTGCCGACGTGGACATCCTACCGTCAGTCCGACGCGGGCGAACTGATCGCCGATGCCCAGGGGCATACGATCTACGTGCTGGAGGAGAACCGGCGCGGTCGCAACGGCAACGTCAATATCGCCTCCCTGACCGACTGGACCCCGCTGTTGGCGGACAAGACCGCCGCGCCGGTCGGCAGTTGGGCCGTGGTCACGCTCGAGGATGGGTCGCAGCAATGGACCCACAAGGGCCAGCTGCTGTTCACCTACAAGAAGGACGTCCTCCCCGGCAGCATCCTCGGCATCCGCAGCGGCGACCGCCGCTTCCAAGCCATCATGCGCTCCGGCCTGCCGATGCAAGGCACGGGGAATTAGGCCTGACGTCCGGCAATGTTTCGTACAGTGAAGTTAGCCCCGGTTGCACCAGGAACCAAATGTGAGATTTCCAGCGTGGCTATATGAGGACCAATTCTCTTTGCTTTCCACTCGCCCGTGGCGCCTTCAGAAAACTCAACTGAGATGTCCTCCATTCGCTTAATCGGGCTGATAGAAATCAAAAGATAATTGTTCGGCCCGTTTGGGACTATCAATTCGTTTGTCGCTTCTTTGAATAAAGCGGCGTTAGGAATGAAATTTGTCATTAAAGTCAGTAGTTCAGATTGGAGCGAGGAGTCTTCCTCAACAGCTTCCTTGTGCTGTTTGATGAACGCTAATGTCGAAAGTATTGGTACGATATCTACAGAATCTTCAGTTCCTTCTTGCGTCCCTATCTTCAAACTTCCGGCATAAAATTCTTCGTGTTCCGTTACCATCCACACCTTTGCTCGCCCTGGTTTGGAAATCTCGAACGGGGCTAGGCGATGAACGAGAACAGCTTTCCACATCGGAGTTTCGGGGTTGTCAAATGTAGGAAGATTGCTGGGCGACTTCAGAGGCTGCGATGTGTGAATCGCACCGCCCGGAAGCTCAATTCTCATCTGGACGTGCGCGGGAAATCCTCCAGTTCGGGGCCCTTGGATAGTTCCAATAAACCATAATTGCGGAAGAGTGAAAGGCACCTCCGACACGATCAGTCCGTCGGTGTAGATGCCGATGTATTGTCGCTTGCCATTGTTTTCGTGACGAATGTCGTCACAGACAATCAGCGACGCCGAGATGCAAGGTGCTGTGGCCATCGGTCTTAAAGTAGTTGGAGCATCTTGGGGGTTTGATCCAGCTTTGTAGAATCGCCTTTGCCGAGTTTCCATCTCTGCATCCCACGAATTTTTTCAGGGGAGATGGGTCCTACTTGGACGTCATTGATCTCAATGAGTTCTGTAGAAGAGGCAGAATGGCACAGGAAAACTAAGCCCTCGTCGCTCTTCGTTGCCGTCGTAACTGGCTTGATCTCGTCCAACGATTTGAAGTTGAACTCAGGACGTGCGCCCATAGCACGTGCGAGGTCTGCAACCGAATTCAGCGTAAGGTTTGCTTCGGAGCTAAGTTGCTTTGAAATTTGAGCCTCGTCTGCTCGAAGGATGCTCGCAATCTGCTTTTGAGTCAGACCGTTTTTCTTGTGCGCTCGCCGAAACAGCGCGCGCAGGGCATCGACTGTGTGCTGACGAAATTTCGCTCGATAGAGCAGCTTTTGTTCGTTGGTAAATGGCACCGGTTGATTCATTTTCTCGCTCATTTCCATGCCGATACCCCATTCGATATATAGTCATCAATGCGGACGCTCTTAATGCACTCATCGCCTAGGTGGCTGGCTTTGAACGTCGAAGTTGCGCCGATCGCGTTGGTCCACCCGCCGTCTCCACGGTCGCCAAGAGTTCCTCGCAATCGCGCTCGCACGGCAATCATCAGGTTCTTGCGCGGAAAGAAACCGACGATCCGGTTTTGCTGCCTGTGGGGTTGCGTGATTCGTAATTCCACGATGCCGTGAAGCTTTGGGTCCAAAATCTTAAGATGCACGTCTTCCTCAAGTTCCTCACCGCCGACGAACTTGTCGAACAAAGCCCTTGCCTCAGCCAACATCTGGGGAGTGATGGTATTGTCACAGGATCGCCCCGAGGCCGGGCATCTGCTTCGCACGTCGTCGGTCATGTAAAGCTCCCGGCCCATATGAAAGTCCGGGTCGGGATAGGCGGGAGAGTACAAGCACAGCTTCCTGGCGTGCAACAGCTCCTGGATTTTTAAGTCAATAGACATATAAGTCTATATCGCCCTTTGGCAACTCTATTTGCAAGCGTCCGCACAAGGTAACTATAGCTGGATGTCCGAACTGAGTAGAGGCGCATTAGTAGTTCGCTCTCTGGCTGTGGTGCCGGACGAAGCGCCGCCCATGATCACAGTGGCGACTCCGGCCTTCGCAGCGGTGAAGGCCGCCGGAACTGCCAGACGCTGCGCCATTTGACGAACCTCAGCCGCAGCGCTATCGTTCCGGTTTTGTTCCCATCGCTGTGTCCGATGCCCCAACGCCCCGGAACAAGTCCCGAAATTTCACCGCGTATTTCCCGCGTTAAAACGCGGCGCGGACGGGCTGCCGACGCCATCTCGACCCGTTGCTTTTCCTCAGCTATCGATATTGTTGCGCATGAACGCGGCAGCTATTCGATAAGCCGAATTCACAAACGACCGCGGCGCATCATTGGGGTAAGTGCCTGCCATGGATATGGATCAAGTCCGCACGTTCCTGGAGGTCGTCGAGGCCGGCAGCTTCATCCGCGCGGCCGACGCCCTGCATGTGACGCAGTCGACCGTCAGCGCGCGCATCAAGGAACTCGAACTGCGCCTCGGCCAACCGCTGTTCGTGCGGCGCAAATCCGGCGTCACCCTCACCACCGCCGGCAAGCGCTTCCAGCCCCATGCGGCGACGCTGCTGCACGTCCTCCAGCAGGCGCGCCAGGACATCGCGCTCCCGGCGGAGATGCGCGCCGTGCTGAACGTCGGCGGACAGTTCAGCTTGTGGGAACGCATCCTGCTCGATTGGGTCGGCCGCTTCCGCAGCGACCGGCCGGATGTGGCGGTGCGCGCCGAAGTCGGCACCCCGGAATCGCTCATGCGCCATCTCGCCGATGGCCTGCTCGACTTTGCCGTGATGTACGCGCCTGAGGCGCGCCCCGGCTTCAAGATCGAAAAGCTGATGGACGAACACCTGGTGATGGTGGCCACGCGCCCCGATCACGCCGGCCCCGGCGCGCCGGATTATGTATTCGTCGACTGGGGCCCGGATTTCGATGCCTGGCATTCGGACCATTACCCCGACTACAACGCGGCGCGGTTCCACGTCAGTCTCGGGTCGCTCGGCCTGCGCTACATTCTCGCCCACGGCGGCGCGGGCTACTTTCCCGCACGCGTCATCGCCGCCGACATGAAGGCCGGCAAGCTCCACCCGGTCGCCAACGCGCCGCAGTTCCTGCGGCCCGCCCATGTCATTTCGCCGTCGGAAAGTGCAAGCGAAACCACGACCATCGCCCTCGCATCCCTGCGCGCGATTGCCGCGGTCGAGGCGGGCAATCCCTCACGCTGAGGCGGGCGCGCGCGGGTCATCCCGCAGCGGAAAGCGCGTCATGATCAGCGCCGCCAGGATCGACGCCACCCCGACGCAGCCGCTGAGGATGATCGCAATACCTTCGATCGCCTGCGCACTCTGCGGCACGAAGCCCTCGGTGCTTTCGACAAAACCGAAATCGCTCAACAGCACGCCGGCCAGCAAGGCGCCGAACGCGAACGCGACCTTGTCCATCGCCGACCAGATCCCCGAATACACCCCTTCGCGGTTCAGCCCGCTGATGGCGCGGTCATGAGCGATGCAATCGAGCATCAGGGAAAACGCCATCAGGCTGAAGCCGCCGTTGAACACCGCCACGCACACGGCGCGCAACATGATGGCCACGTCGCCGTCGCCGCGCGCGAAGGGCAGGGACGCGTAGGTCGCCGCGAAGCAGATCGCCGAGAGCGTATACACCGCCCGCTTGCCGATGCGCCGCGAGATCGCGGTCCACACCGGCGGGATCAGCATCGCGGTGACCGACATGATCAGCAGGAAGGTGCTCAGGTAGTCGATGCTCTTGTCGAGGAAGTAGATGAAGTACAGCGCCGTCACCCCATAGCCCGCGGCGCTGCCGACCAGTTGCACGAAGTTCGCCGCCACCAGCACCAGGAATGGTTTGTTCTGGATCACCAGGCGCACTTGTTCTTTGAGCGGCACGGCGGCGTGGCTTGGGCGCACGACGACCGGCACCGACGCGGTGCCGGCGAAGGTGGTGAACATGGTCACGAAACAGATCGCACCCAGCACCCACGACATGAAGGCGAAGCCGCTCGCGCCGCCGCCGCCCTGGCTCACCAGCCACAAGGGCATCGCATTGCCGGCGATCAGGCCCAAACCCAGGCCCATCTGCCGCCAATGCATCACCACCGTGTTCTGGTGGGTGTCATTGCTCAGCTCCGAGGCGAACGTCAGATAGGGCACGGAGTAGATGCTGAAGGCGGTGGAGGCGATCAGATAGATCGCGCCGACATAGATGCCGCGCGCCACACCCGATTCCAACGCCGGCACATGGAACAGCATGACCATGGTGATGCCGCACAGGATCGAGCCCCAGAACAGGAACGGTCGTCGCCGTCCCCATTTCGAGGTCGTCCGATCCGACAGGAACCCCATCAGCGGATCGCAGATCACGACCCAGAGCTTCGGCAGGAAGATGGCCGCGCCCGCCACGGCCGGCGGCACGCCGATCGCCGTGGTCATGAACGGGATGAGCGCGAGTGCGGGCACATCACGGAAGACCTGTCCGCCGATCCAGCCGAGGCCGTAGGACGCAAGCACACCGGTCGAGACGGGACGCGCAGAAGTGGTCATCCGTCCGTTATACCAAGCCGCAACAAAAAAGCGCCCGTTGTTGCGGGCGCTTCTTCGCGGAGTGGTCGGAAGGCGTTCTTACTTCCGTTTGCGCAGTTCCTTGTATTCCGCCGCGTCGATCGTAACGATCTTATCGATCATGCAGGTGGAGCCCACCGGCTCCAGCACCCGCAACGGATCCGTGGTGCAGAGGTCGTTGGTGGACGTGGCGTGCGAGAACCCGCCCTGAATCTTCAGGCCGCTGCACTTGTTCAAGAGGTCGATGCGCTTGTAGCCGCCGCCCTTCATACGCACGGCGATGGTCTTGTCGTCGATCACCGGCGTTTCATCGATGGAGCTAAGGCGGATGCACTGCTGCGTGTCACCGACCATGTCGCCTTTGGCGGCATTGGCGGCCTCGCCGAACCCAAACACCACGACCGCTGCGAGCAGATAACTTGAGGCATGCTTCATGATCATTCTCCTTCAAATCGTTCAACGCTTGGCGAGCAGGCTTTTCGCTTCAGCCGAATCTAGCGGTGTAATTGTGGCGATTCCGCAGCGGTCACCGCCACCGCCAAGAACTGTGATGATGTCGCCCGGACACAATTGCGAGATCGATGTTTCGTAGGCAAACCCGCCCTGGATCTTCAAACCGATGCAATTGCTAGCGAGCGCGATTTTGCGAAACGACCCGTCGCGCAGCGTCACGACGATGGTGCGGTTGTCGACAGGTTTGGTGGTGCGCATGCGTGCCAGATCGAGGCAACTGCTGTTCCCGTCCGCCGCCATCGCGGGACTCGCGACGGCTGCGACCCAAAGCCCGATCAACGGCAAGAAAAGCCGTCGCATCCTCACCTCCATACCCTCAGCGCCCATCGGTCTGCCTATGCGCAAATTGGGGCAATTTTGCGGTCTAACATCACGTCAGGAAGGCCGCGATCGCCGTGGCTTTTCCCGCGACTCCGCCGGTCGTCACCTGGCGGACGGCGTCCGGGATCAGTCCGGCGATATTGGGCGCTGCGGTTTGCAGCGCCTGGGGTTCCACATCCGCCTGCAGCACCAGGGTTGGGCGCCGGATCAGGGGCAGCCGCTCCTTCACGGGGTAGCGGAACGCAGCCGCGTACGCCTTGTGATAGGTCGTCAGCCCCTTCAGCACATCGACGACATGGGCGTGCAGGGCATCCGGCGTCGGCATGGGCCGGTTCGTCTGGCGATGGGCCGCGTCGCGCCGGAAGTATGGGAAGTGGAACACCTGGTCGCGGACGAAATTGAACGCCCACAGCAGGTGCGTGCCGTCCTCCTGGGGGACAACGGCGGGGGCATAGTGGGCCAGGATTTCCTGCTTCAGGTCCGGCGGATAATCGACGATCCCATCCAGGACCAAGCGTCGCACCCGCTCCGGGAACAGGATGGCGAACTCGCAGGCCGTCCGCGCCCCGGTGTGGGCACCGTACAGATCGATCTTGTCGACGCCCAAGGCGTCCAGCACCCGCCGCAGGCTATCGGCGTAGTAGTCTGCCTCTGGGGCGTCCGCGGTCGGCGCTGCGGAATCGCCGTTGCCGAGGGTGTCCGGCGCCAGCAAGGGGCCCGTGACCCCGGCTTTCTTCAGCGCCTCCATCAAGGGTTCCAAGCCCCGGGCCGAGGCCGGAGAGGCATGGACCATCACCAGGGGAATGCCATCCCCCGGCAATTCCCGCAGATGGACCAGGCCTTCGGCAATGCGCACAAAGCGCCGTTCCATCAATGGCGCTGTCGGCGCATTCTGTGTGGCGTGGGGAGACATCGCGGCGGGACGCCTTCGCGTGGGACTGGGGCAGCGAGCATGACGAGCGACACGGCATTGAGCAAGCGGCACCGCGCCGAGGCCCGCATGACCGCGGCAGCGATCCAGACCACATTCCAGAGCGAAAGCTGCAAGGCCTTCCTGTCTCATTGGGACAGCCTCCCGAAAGAAGGGCTCATGCCCCTGTCGCGGACATTTCTCGATTGTCCACCGGTTGCGCTGATGCCCTATGCGATGCTCGAGGAAGTTTTGCCCCAAGGATTGAAGGTGCGGTTTATGGGCACGGCCATGGTGGAGCGCTGGCAGCGCGACATCACTGGCCGATACCTCGGCGAAGGCCTGCCGAAAGATAAATTCGATGTGCTGTGTCACAACGGCACTGCCGTCGCGACGCATCCCTGCGGCATGCGCCAGCTGGGCGAGATCCACTCCAGCACCGGGCGCACGGTGCATTTCGAGGCGGTGCTGTTGCCGCTTGGCGTGGAAGCGGGTCGGCCGCCGCGGCTGATCGCCTACAGCCACATGCTCGATACCCTCGGCCGGAAGGAGCACAACGATACCTTCTTCCGCACCGGAGATCGGGTATGGCTCGATATTGGCGCAGGCACGCCCGCAGGCCCGCCGCTGGCCTGACATACGGCGCATTCCGCAACGTCAAGCTTCTCATTGCCGACCTGATCGCCTAAACACGCCGCCTTAAAAATGTGTCGGGTACCTTGTTCATGTTCGCACTGCGCCGCACCGCGTGTCTTGCAGCTTGCGCTATCGTCTTCGCGGCACAGGCTGGCCGCGCCGCCGACATCGAGGAGATCGTGGTCACCGGCTCGCGCATCCTGCGCGATCCCGCGGCGAGCCCGTCGCCGTTGTCGGTGGTGACCGCAGACGATCTGAGCCGCGCCGGCCTCACCTCCGTCGCGGACGCCGTGCGCCTGCTGCCGGCGAACATCGGTTCCGAGTTCAACACCGATGTCTTCACCCAGAACCTGTCCGTCGGCACTTCGAACTTTAATCTGCGCGGCCTCGGCTTGAACGCGACCCTCGTCCTGCTCAACGGGCGGCGGCAGACCATGTCCGGCGGCGTCGCCGACGACGGCAGCACCTTCGTCGATCTCAACGCGCTGATGCCGATGATCATGCTGCAGCGGTTGGAAGTGTTGAAAGACGGTGCCGCCGCGCTCTACGGCAGCGACGCCGTGGCGGGTGTCGCCAACTACATCACCCGCGACGATTTCACCGGTGCCGAAGCGCGCATCGAGAACGGAACCACGACACGCTCCGGCCAGAACGATCTCACCGTCAGCGGCCTCATCGGTCGCGGCAACGATCGCTGGCATGTGGTGGCGGGCGCGAGCTATCTGCATCGCAGCCCACTTTCGACCCGGGACCGCGCCTTCACCGCGGGCAAGGCGTTCTCCTCGTTCGGTCAGCCCGGCGCCTTCAGCCTGCTCAGTCCGTCGCCGGCCTATCCGGATCTGCCGGTGGGTAGCGCGTTTACGGTGATCGACCCGGCTTGCGGCGGCGCGGCCGGCGGCATCCCCAACCCGCGCAATCCCCAGCCCGCGGGCGTCACCTCGCAGCGCATCGGCACCTGCACCTTCGATTTCAGCTCCTACTACGATCTGGTCGCGCAGGAGCGGAAATGGAACACCTACGCCACCGGCCATATCGCCGCGAGTGACTCGGTCGAGCTGTTCTCGGAAGTCGGTTACGCCCGCGATCGCATCTCGCGCGGCACATCGCCGTCGTTCCCGATCCTGAATCTCGTCACCGTGCCGGCGGACAACCCGGGCAACGTCTTCCGCACGCCGGTGCTGTTCCTCGGCCGTGCGCTGGGCGCCACCGCCGGCCGCGATACGGTGACACATGCCTCCGACACCTGGCGCGGCGTGGTCGGGGCGCGCGGCGATCTCGGCGCCTGGCATTGGGACGTGACGGGCACCTACAGCGCCAATGCGTTCTATGTCGGCATTCACGATGTGCTGGCGGATCGTTTCATCGCCGCGCTCAACGGTCGCGGCGGGCCGAACAACAATCAGTATTTCAATCCGTTCGGGTCCGCGGCAACCGCGCGGCCCGGCGACGCCACCTACAACGATCCCGCCGTCGTGCGCGATTTCGTTTCCGTCAACAGCTACGACTACACCGCATCGCTCGCCGCCCTCGATGCCAGTGTCAGCGGCAAGCTCGGCAACATCGGCATCGCCGCCGGCGGTCAGCTTCGGCGCGAGACATTCCACGGTAATTTGAGCGACGCCGCCAACGCGGAGCGCTTCTTGTTCTCCATCGGCGGTCCGGATTTCGGCGGCGCGCGCACCGTGTGGGCGCTGTTCGCCGAGGCGCAAGTGCCGATCACCGCGCGTCTCGAAGCACAACTCGCCCTGCGGCATGAGGACGGCGGCGGAAGCTTCAGCTCAACCGATCCCAAGATCGGCCTGCTGTGGCGGCCGACGGACGGCGTCAGTTTGCGCGGCTCGTTTGCGACATCGTTCCGCGCGCCGTCGGTTTTCCAAACGTCAGCCGTGCAAGTCGTACTCGAGAACATCGCCGATCCGCTCTCGGGCACAACCTCGTTCCGCGGCGTGCGCACGCGGGGCGCGGCGGCGTTGCTGCCGGAGCAGGCGAACGTCGCCAACGTCGGCGTCACGCTTGCGCCGCTCCCGCATCTCACCCTGTCCGCCGACGCGTGGCGCTACGACTACACCGACATCATTGTGAAGCAGAGCGCCCAAGCCCTGGTGAATGCCAATCCGCTCGACGCGCGCATCCAGCGCCAGGCGGGCCAGATCGTGCGCATCGACACCAGCTACATCAACGCCTCCAAGGCGCTCACCGACGGCCTCGACTTCGCCGCGAAGTATCGCATCGGCGACATCGTGCTCACCGGCGAGGGCACTTATCTCCGCCGCTTCCTGATCCAGGACTCGCCGACCTCGGCCGTGCGCGATGTGGCGGGCAACCGCAACTTCACCAACTTCGCCCGCTCCCTGCCGAAGTGGCGCGGTCAGGGCGGCGCGACGTGGGAACACGATCGCCACACCCTGGGTATGAGCGTCCGAATCGTGGGCAGCTATCGCGACGATCAGAACGCCAATCGGCCGATCGCCGCCCAAGCCACCCTGGACGCGCAATACACCCTGGCGCTGGGCGGCATAGCCGGTGCGCGGGCCGTGGATTTGACCCTGGGCGCCCAGAATCTGACCGACAAGGACCCGCCGCCGGTGGTCACCAACGCGGGCTATGATTCGAAAGTCCACGACCCCCGCGGCCGGGTGGTCTATGTGCGGTTACGCGCCGGCTGGTGATTGCCGCGCAGGCGGCTTTGACCTACATCTGGGGCACATTTTCGGAGCTCATACCGTGGCCAAGACCCTCTACGACAAGATCTGGGATGCGCACGTCGTGCATCGCTACGACAACGGCGATTGCATCATCTATATCGACCGCCATCTCGTGCACGAGGTGTCGAGTCCCCAGGCGTTCGAAGGTCTCGCTGCCGCCGGCCGCAAGCTCCATCGCCCCGACGCGGCGCTGGCCACGCCCGACCACAACGTCCCCACGACTCCCGATCGCAATACCCGCATCGACGACCCAGAGTCCGTGGCCCAGCTCGATCTGCTGAAGAAGAACGTGAAGGACTTCGGGATGCCTTATATCCCGATCGACGACGACCGCCAGGGCATCGTCCACGTGATCGGGCCGGAGCAGGGCATGACGCTGCCTGGCACCACCGTAGTCTGCGGCGATTCCCACACCTCCACCCACGGCGCGGTCGGCGCGCTGGCATTCGGCATCGGCACCTCCGAGATCGAACACGTGCTCGCCACCGAGTGTCACGTCATGCCGCGCTCCAAGACCATGCGCATCACCATCGACGGCGTCCTGCCGCCGGGGGTGACTGCGAAGGACATGGCGCTCGCCGTGATCGCCGAGATCGGTACAGCGGGCGGCACGGGCTGTGCGATCGAATACGCCGGGAGTGCGGTGCGCGCACTTTCCATGGAAGGCCGCTTCACGCTCTGCAACATGACGATCGAGGCCGGCGCCCGCACCGGCATGGTCGCGCCGGACGAGACCACCTTCGCCTACCTCAAGGGCCGGCCGATGTCGCCCAAGGGCGCGGATTGGGACAAAGCCGTCGCCTACTGGCGCACGCTTACCACCGATGCCGATGCGACGTTCGATCTCGAAGTGAAGCTCGACGCGACCAAGCTCGTGCCGCGCGTCACCTGGGGTACAAGTCCTGAAGACTCCCTGCCGATCACCGGCAAGGTACCGAGCCCGGCGGACTATAAGGATCCCAACAAGCGCGCCGCGGTCGAACGCAGTCTCGCCTACATGGGTCTCACGCCCGGCACGCCGCTCACCGACATTCGCATCGATCGCGTGTTCATCGGCTCGTGCACCAACAGCCGCATCGAGGACCTCCGCGCCGCCGCCGCCGTCGTGAAGGGTAAGAAGCTCGCGTCCCATGTGAAGGCAATCGTGGTGCCCGGCTCGGGCCTGGTGAAGAAGCAGGCGGAACGCGAAGGCCTCGACAAGGTCTTCACCGAAGCGGGCTTCTCCTGGCGCGAAGCGGGCTGCTCCATGTGCGTGGGCATGAACCCGGACCGTATCGAATCCGGCCAGCACTGTGCGTCCACCTCGAACCGCAATTTCGAGGGGCGTCAGGGCAAGGGCGGTCGCACTCATCTCGTCAGCCCCGCCATGGCGGCGGCGGCGGGCATCGCCGGCCATCTCGTCGACGTGCGCCAAATCTAAAAAGCAGAAACCCCGCCGCGACACTTGCCGGGCGAGGTTTCTATCGGGACACCAAGGTCCCGTCTGTGAGGCGCCAGAGCGCCGTTTGATAGGGCTTCATGGAAGCCCTTGGGTCGGCAGTTCTTGTTTTTTCAAGACTGCGGCTGCTTCGGTGGAGTCATGTTTTTTGGACACCCTCCTGTGCTAATTACGGACCGCCTCAGCACCATGCGCGCGGTCATTGGCCCGGCGGCGAAGGCGTCACGGCACGTGCGAGGCTTTTGATGGCCGGGGATCGCGAGCCACGGACTGGGCTCGCTCCTTGTCGACCGCCTCGTGCTTTGGCCGGAGTGCTCCGATCCGTCGCGCGAACCAGAAAACTCTGCGCCCGTGTCGTGAGCAGGTCAACGGGCACGGGCTAACCCCCATTGACCAATCACTTGTTGCTGCGCCACATAAGCGCGCTTCGTCTTCAACGGTGCCGACTCGTGTTGCCGTTTCATGTCTCAGAGGGAATCCGCGATGGCCAAAGGTTCGATCACCACGCTGAAGACCACGGACGGTCACACGCTCGACGCTTACATCGCGCGGCCCACCGGCACGCCCAAGGGCGGCCTCGTCATCATCCAGGAAATCTTCGGCCTCAACGACCACATGAAGCACGTCGGCGATGAATACGCGGCAGAAGGCTACCTGTGCGTGGTGCCGGCGATGTTCGATCGCATCCAGAAGAACCTCGTCATCGGCTACACCGAGTTCCAGGCCGGGCGCGACGCGATCGGTAAGCTCACCGAACCGATGATCCTGGCGGACCTCGCCGCCTGCGTGAAAGCAGCGAGCGAAGGCGGCAAGGTTGTCGTCACCGGCTATTGCTGGGGCGGCGCGGTTGCCTATCTCGCCGCGTCGAAGGTCGACGGCGTCGCCGGCGCGGTTGCGTATTACGGCACGCGCATCATCCAATACAGCGAGACCATGCTGCCGAAGGTGCCGGTGCAATATCACTTCGGCGCCAACGACAAGAGCATCCCGCCGGAAGCCATCACCAAGATCAAAGCGGCGCATCCCATCGGCTCGTTCTACGTCTACGACGGCGCCGATCACGGGTTCACCTGCACCGAGCGGCCGACCTACAACGAAGCCGCCAAGCAGATCGCTAAGCAGCGCACCCTCGATTTCCTGAGGGACGTGACGGAGAACTAAACGTCCTCCGCACCTTCTCGGCGCGCGATCATCTCGTCGAAACGCGGCAGCGGGGTTTGGCCGCCGTGGTCGAGATCGCGGCCGCGCAATAACATGCCGATGGTCTTGGCGATGATCTTCGCGTCCAAGCCCAGCGAGACCTGATCGATATACGCGATGTCGCGGGCGAACTTGCGCTCCCAGCTGCGGTCCGGGTTGTCATCCACCTGCGCCCAGCCCGTAAGGCCGGGGCGCAATTCGTGGCGGCGGCGCTGCGCCAGGGTGTAGTACGCCGCGTAATCCGCCGGCAGGGCGCGCGGGCCCACCAGGCTCATGTCGCCGATCAGCACGTTGAGCAAGGTCGGCAATTCATCCAGCGACATCCGCCGCAGGAACTTGCCCAAGGGTGCCATGCGCTCCCGTTCCGGCAATAGCGCGCCGGTGGAGTCCTCCGCGTTGCTGAGCGTGCGGAATTTCAACATCCGGAACGTGTGTCCTTTGAGGCCGGTGCGCGCATGCGACACGACAATCGGCCAGCCAAGTTTCACACCGATCAGCACGCTTAAAATCAGCGCCACCGGCGACAACACGATCAACACGGCCAGGGACGCGACCACGTCGAACACGCGCTTGGCGGTCAGGGTGCGCTCCCGCAGGATCTCGGCGCGCGGCGTGCCGGCGATCAGCGCCTCGAGGCCGACGCGCATCTCGCCAATCAGCCGGTCGATGTTGAAGCGGCTTGCCGCCAACGCCGCGGCCTGTTGGCTGGTGCGGCGCAGGCCGTCCGGATTGCGGATGAAGTCGGCAATCTCCCGCGCCGCGGCGGCGGGATCTTCCAGCGACACGCCGAAGCCGGCGCTGCGGCTCTCCAACAGCGTGCGCTGCCAGCCGTCGCCCAGGACCACCACGGGCTTGCCCGCCGCCAGGCCATCGAAGAAGTCGCTCGCGGTGTCGTTCGGCGCGGGCACCGACAGCACCAGCGTGGCCGCCGCCAGCAGTTCGTTCATCCGATTGCGCGGTAGCGCATCGAGGGTGCACAGGGCGCTCTCGGGCAGGCCGCGCGCGTGGATCGCGCGGATCACGTCGGCTTTGGTCGGCCCGTCGCCGCACAGCACCACGCACACCTGCGGCGCCGCGTCCTGCAGCGCCGCCGCGAGGGCGACCACGCCGCCCACGTTCCGCGCCGGCGTGAAGCTCCCGGCCCACACCACCAAAGGCCGCCCGTCCAATTCCGGATTTGCGCGCAACAGCGCGTTGTCGCGGCCCGGCAGGAAGGTCATCAGGCCGACATCGCAGCCCACGGGCAGCTGCACGCGCTTGGCATCTGCGAGGCCAAGCTCCGCAAGCGCCTGGGCGATGGCCGGCGAGGCGACGATCGTGCGCCGCGCTAGCTTGAGCGACAGCCGCCGCATCAGCCGCGCCCACGCCCCACCCATGCGTGCCGCGAAGGCTGCGTTCGCCGGCGGACGCGCCGGCGGCAGGTGGCGCACGTCGAGGAAAAACGGGATGGCGCGCACCTTGGCGTATAACGCGCTGGCGATTGCCATGCCCCACGGCTGTGCCGTGAGGATCAGCGCATCGACATCCTTAACGGACCACATCTCCGAGGTCGCCCAACGCCCAAACGCGCCTTCTTCCGAGCGCGCGAGGGACCATCCGGGCGCACGCGGCGCGGGCCGCGCCCGCACCAAGACGCCGCCGACGGTGAAATCGCGTGCCCGTTTGGTGCCGTCGTTGTCGAAGCCCAGGGTGGTGGTCAGCACGGTGACGCGATGGCCGGCCGCGATCAGACGCACGGCGACATCGAAGCCGCGCGTGCCTCCGGCCCGGCTGTGATCGTGAAAGGTCGGATCGACCATCAGGAAATGCAGCCCGCTACTCATGTCCGTGTCGGCAAGGGCGGGCGCGGTGGCGAGGTCGACCATGGCGTTTTATACTGCCAGGATATGCAAGGTGCGAAGGATGATCGCAAGATCGCCCAAAAATGTCGCGTGCCCCACATAGTCGACATAAAGCCGAAGCTTGTCCGGCATCACGATCGTGCGATAGGCCGCCTCCGGATCGGGATAGCCGCTGAGGATGCTGGCTTCGTCCGCATAGCGCAGGGAGGCGGGATCGGTGACGCCGGGGCGTACCGACAGCACGATGGCGCGCACGTCCGCCGGCCACAGCTCCACGTATGTCGGAACTTCGGGGCGTGGCCCCACCAGGCTCATCTCGCCCCGCAGCACATTGAGCAATTGCGGCAGTTCGTCCAGCTTGAACCGCCGCAATATGGCGCCCGCCGTGGTGATGCGCCGATCCGCGCCGACGGTGATCTGCGGGCCGTCGTTTGTCCCCGCGTTGGGCACGGCCATGGTGCGGAATTTGAGGATCCGGAACGGCGCACCGCCGCGGCCGATCCGGATCTGGCGGAACAGCGCCGGGCCGGGTGAGTCGAGCTTCACCCACAGCGCCAGCGAGAGCAACAGCGGCGACAAGACGATCAAACCGATGCCCGCTGCGATCAGATCGAACAGCCGCTTGCGCATGGTCAGCGCAAAAGTCCGCGCACGGCCGCGATCACGCGGTCCTGGTCGGCGTCGGTCATGCGCGTGAACAGGGGCAGGCTGACGTTGCCGCGGAAGATCGCCTCGGCATTTGGGAACATCTCGGGCCTCAAGCCGTAGGTGTCGCGCCAATAGGGATGGCGGTGCAGCGGGATGAAATGCACGCTGCACGTAATGCCCTGTTCCGCCATGCGCGCAATGAAGGTGTCCCGATCCAGCGGCGCATCCGGCGTGAGGCGCAGGATGAATAGGTGCCACGCATGCACGTCGCCGGCGGGCGGCAACGGCGGCAAGGTCACGGGAAGATCGGCAAAGGCTGCGCGATACCGCGCCGCCAGTTGCTCGCGTTGCGCTTGGAAGCCGGGCAGCCGCTTGATCTGGTGCAGACCGATCGCCGCGGCCAGGTCGGTCATGTTGTACTTGAAGCCCGGCGCGATCACCTCGTAGTACCAGGCGGCCTGGGCGGACGTGTACCGCGCAAACGCGTCGCGATCGATGCCGTGCAGGCGCATCACCTTGCAGCGTGCGGCGACATCGGCGTGTTTCGTCGCCACAAGCCCGCCTTCGCCGGTGGTGATGGTCTTGTTGGCATAGAAGCTGAACACGATCGCGTCGCTGTCGTGGGTGCCGATGCGCTTGCCGCCGCTGCTGGCCGGCAGGGCGTGGGCGGCATCCTCGATCACCCGCAGGTTCTTTTCCCGCGCCACCGCGCCGATAGCCGCCATGTCGCAGGCCAGTCCGGCGATATGCACCGGCATCACGGCTTTGGTCTTGGCATCGGCGTGGGCGGCAATCGTCTCCGCCGTCAGGTTCATGGTCCCTGCATCCACATCGACAATGCGCGGATGTGCGCCGAGATAGCGCACCACCTCGGCGCTCGCCGTGAATGTCATGGTCGGCACGATCACCTCGTCGCCGGGGGAAACGCCCACGGCTTCCAAAGCGAGGTGCAGCCCCGCCGTCGCCGAGTTCACGGCGATGCCCGCCACGCCGCCGCCAATGAACGCCGCCAGGTCTTGTTCGAATTGCTTGGCGCGCGGGCCCGTGGTGATCCAGCCGGACCGCAGGCAGGCCACCACCTCCGCGATCTCGTCTTCACCGATGTCGGGCAGGGCGAAAGGGACCGCGCGCGGTGGATGCGAGGCCGTCACGGCTACTGCTGCGCCTTGCGCTTATACAGCGTCAAGGTTTGCCCGCGGAAAGGCTGCGTGCCGATGACCTCGAAGTTCTGGGCCAGGGCCGCCGTGACCGCGGCTTGATCCGGATCCGTCGCGCGCTGGAACAGCACCACCTCATAGTCGCGCTCCAGCCATCGTTTGAGCGTGTCCTCGGTCCAGAGGGATTGCGCTTCCACCGCGGCTTGAATCTTCTCACGCGTATCGGGATTGCGCGTCGGGCGGATGGTGCGCCGCGATTGCGCGGGATCGATGTTCTGCACCGGGAACACTTGGCCTGCCAGGAACGCAGCGTAAGGCACCGCCGGGAACGTGTGGATCACCAGAATTGGCTCCCGCGCCGGCACCGTGGCTTTCAGCCAGCGCGCCAACAGGTCCATATCGCCGACTTCATCTTCGCCCGCGGTCTGCACCAGCTGCGGCGCGGGGTAGTAACGATAGGCCTGATTGCGCGCGAGGATCGGCGCGAAGGTGCTCAACGCCGTGGCAAGGGCTGCGCCCAGGCAGATCACCAGCACCGGCGATACGCCGCCTTTGCGCGCGAGGCTCGCCATCACCGCAAGGCCCAGTCCGCCTGCCAGCGCGCCAACGCCCGCGAAGTACGGCGTGTAGTCGATCATGCAGCCTTGGCAGTAGCCGGCGCTGGCGAAGACGTGCGCGACGATCAGCCACAGGAAATACAGCGGCGCGATCCACAGCACCTTCAGGGGGCCGCGCGCGACGAGAAACACGATCAGCGCGGACAGGATCACGCCGGCGAACGGCAACACGAGTGTGTCGAGCAGTTCCGCCCAGCGCACAGCGCCGAAAGCCGGCGCCATGGTGCCAACGCCGATGGTGCCCTGCTCGATCAGGCCGAAGTCGGGCGGCAGCACGCCCCAGCGGATCAGGTACGGCGTCAGCACGGGCAGGTGGATCGCCTGCGCCGCCAGCGGCGTGGGGAACAACACGAGGATGGTGGCGGTCACGATCGCCGCGGTGGCGACCACCACGACGCCATGGATCTGTCGATCGCGCCCGATGGCGGCGATGTACAGCGGGATCAACACGACGATGCCCAGCAGCATGTTCTGCCGGGTGAAGAAGATCAGCGCGCACAAAACGCCCAGCGCGCAACTCGCCCACGTCCGCGGACGTCCGAGCCCGCTGACGATCAGCCAGATCGCCGCGAGATGGAGCGTGGAGACGATGGCCGCCGGCGTCGCCATGGAGAACGCATAGGCGGTCGCGGGGGTGGCAATGAAAATGAGCACGGCGGCGGCGGCGGCAAGCATATTGCCGGTGAGGCGCCGCACGATCGCGAACAGGATCGCGGCCCCCAGCACGCCGGCAATCACCGACAGGATGCGACCGGGATGATGGCCGACCCCGGCCAGGCGTTGCCACCAGCCAAGCTCGTAGAAATACAGCGGCATCTGCCATGTGGCGTCGATACCCGTGTACGCCTCCGCAGCCCCTGTGGCGTACCACCAGGACCGGATCAGGTAACCAACCTCGTCGAACGTGGTGCGGCCATGGCGCAGTGTGTTCAACGCCACCGCCCCATAGGCGGCAACGGCGCCGAGCAACAGGGCGATCATCCCGACGTTGCGGCCAACTTTTGATTTGGTCTCGGATTCCGGCATGTAACGGTTGGCGCCCCTTGTCGCCCGCGACGTCGCTGTCGGATGCGTCGTGAATGCGTTTTCGAGTCTTAGCCGGCGGGCTATAACGCGCGATGGCTCCCGTGCCCCACCGCACCGTTTCCCCGGCCGACGCGCTCCATTGTAGCGACTCGGCGACAATTGCCAAGGAAATGGCCGTCCGCCGTCCGCATCGCCATGACTGACATACACATTTCACCGGCGCGCGGTCGCAGCGTTGCCGACAGGGTCGGTTACGCCATCGCCGGCATCGTGACCGCGACAGCCGGCCTGGCCGCCGCATTTCTTGCCGAAGCGCTGCCCCCCGCAGCACTCGAATCGGCGACCCAAAGCCTTGCCCCCGCCGACGCCGCATTGCGCGCGCTGATCGCCGCGGCGGGCGTCGCGCCCCGGTCCGTCTCGGTGGGGTGTGTCGTCGCCGTCGTGATCGCGACCGTGCATCTCGGCCGCCGCGCAACCGGCGATATGGCGGCCGGTGCTTTCCTTGCGCTGGCCTGGATCCTGTTTCCGCCCGTGCTGGCCGTGCAGGCGCTCGCGACGCCGATTGCCCCGGCCACCCTGTTGGTGACGGTGGGGCTGGCAGCGTTATGGCCGGGCCCGAGTGGGATACGAGGCGGACTCAGAGGTGCGTCACGCGTCCGGGACGCCGTGGGCGCGCTAGCTTTGATGTTCGCGGCGTTGTTCGGCGCGGCCGGTGCCTGGGCGTCCCTCGCCGGCGTGACGCTGATGCTCCTGCTGCGGCTGCGCTTGTGGACCATCCTTGCGCCCGTCATCGGCGTGGGGCTCGCCATCGCTGCCATCGGCAGTCCGGGATCGCCGTTCGCCGGTGACGCCTCTTGGGTGCCGCCGGATCGTGCCGCGGTGATGTTCGGCGCTGTGCTGCCGTTCGCCATGATCTGGGTCGGCAGCCTCCTCGGCGCCGTCGCATCCCGTGCGGCCGCGACCAAATACCGACTCGGGCTGCGCGTCACCTGGGTGTGCCGCGCCGGCCCACCGGCCTTTGCCGGCCTTCTTGCCCTGGCGGCGGCAGGCAGCCAAGCTCCCGGGCCGGCTTACCTCGTCGCGGGAGCAGCGTTTTTACCCATTGCATTGATAGGGCTATTGCCCTTGGTCGCCTGGGTCCGGTTCGCCATGCCCAAGATCCGGTCCATGGCCGCCTGGCTGGCCTTTCCGGTCATCATGTATTGCTGCTTTTGGGTCGTCCTGGGGCCGATCACCCGGGATCGCTTCCCCTTCGGGCTCATTCCGGACCTCGCCGCGCCATTTGCGGGAAAAGAAGCGCCAGCTCCATAGCCACTTTCAAGTTATGGGCTTTGTGCGCCGGCGATACTTATGCCTTTCCCAGCAAAGGTTTGTTAAACGCGCCGGGGGATGGTGCCGCAACGGATGGTGGACAAGACCGAAGCCACTGGGCCATACTCGCTGCGAACACGAGAAAGGCCCGGCCGCGGGTCTCCACGGTCCTGAGCGACGCGCAACGATTGCTTTCGTTGGCGAGTATTTGCGTTTGTAGGCCGTGTCATTTTTATGTCAGTTCCGAACGTGCTTAGGTCAGGTCTGAAGCGGTCGTTTGCGGCCGGCCTGTTCGCGTTCGCTGCGTTCCTGGTTGTCAGCCCCGCCCGTGCCGACGTCACCGACGTCATGCGTGAGATCGAACGCGCCGGCGACGCCCGCGTCATCATCACCATGAAGACCGGCGACGGTCGTGCGGCGTGGGAAGCAGCGCGCTCGGTCGAGCAACAGCGGGCGGTGGTGGCGGATGCCTCCGAACGCTTCGCGCGCAGCATGAGCGCGGCCGAGATCCCCGTGCGCAAGCGCTACCGCACCCTGCCGTTCGCCGGCGCGCGCGTGAATCGCGAGCAGCTCCTGAAACTCGCGGGCATGCCCGAAGTCACCGGCATCCAACTCGTGCGCAATGAGCGCAAGCACCAGGTCAGCGACGTGACCCTGGGCGACGTGGAACGCCAGTCCCTCGCCAATTCGGTGCCGTCGATCGACGTGCCGTCCGCCTGGGCGCAGGGTGCTGACGGCACCGGAACCACTGTGGCGGTTGTCGATGGCGGCTTCAATTTTGCGCACGCGATGCTCAAGGGGAAGTCGATCGGCGACGCCTGCTTCGCCGACAGCTACGGCACCACCTTGAAGCCGAATTGCCCCTCCGGCGCCACGCCACAGATCGCCGATGGCGCCGCCTCCAACTGCTCTGATGCGACCCGTTGCGCCCACGGCACCCATGTGGCGTCGATCGCGGCCGGCAACGACGGCACCAACTTCGGCGTCGCCCGCGGCGCCAAGATCGTGCCGATCGACGTGTTCTCGAAGGACACGGACGCTGCAGACTGCAGCCCCGATCCGGCGCCGTGTGAAGTCACCAACTCCCTCGCTGTGCTCGACGCACTCGACTACATCAACGATCACGCGATCGAGTTCCACGTCGCCGCAGTGAACCTCAGCCTTGGCGGCGCGACCGTCGCCGGCTACTGCGACGACGATCCGCGTAAGGCGGTCATCGACATGTTGCGCAAGAAGGGCGTGGCGGTTGTGGTTTCCGCGGGTAACGACGGCGCGACCGGGATGATCGAGAAGCCGGCCTGCATCTCCAGCGCGGTCGCCGTCGGTGCCACCGACAACGGCACCAATGTCGCGAGCTTCTCCAACTTCGCCACCACGCTCGACCTAATGGCGCCCGGCACGCGCATCGTCGCCGCGTCCGCGTCGTCGAACACGCTGCTCGCCACCATGACGGGCACGTCCATGGCCGCGCCGCATGTGGCCGGCGCCTTCGCCGTGCTGCGGTCCGCCATGCCCAACAGCACCACCGATCAGCTTGAAGACGCGTTGAAGACGACCGGCGCGCGCGTGACCCGCACGAACGCCGGGTACAGCGTGCCGCGCATCCAGGTCGGCCGCGCGCTCAACTACCTCAAGGGTCGCAACGGACAGCTGTTCAATCAGATCGTCAGCGGCGCAGGCGCCACTTCCCGCGGCCAGTCCTACTTGCGCATCTTCAACAACACCAATGCCGCCGGCGTGGTTGTCGCCACCGTGCGCGACGTCGACAGCGGCGCGGTCCTGGGCAAGTGGACCAGCCCCAGCATTCCGGCGCATGCCTCACCGCAGGTGCCGATCACCACCATTGAAGCGGCGATCTCGGCGACAGCGCCGCAAACCTTCGCCGCGCGCACCGGCTACAACCTGGAAATCGAAAGCAGCTTCGGCGGCTATGTGCAGTATCTTCTGCTGGCGCCCGGCGGCGTGTTCGCCAATATGACCAGCTGCCGCGATGGCCTCACCACCGGCGACAGCACGGCCTTGATGAACGTGAACACCTCCAGCGTGGCGGATTACGTCTCACGGCTGCGCGTCACCAACACCGGCGCGGTTGCCGGGTCGGCGATTCTGACGTTCTCCAATGCCACGACCGGCGCCCGGATCGCGTCCTGGACGTCACCGTCGATCGCGCCGAATGCGTCCCTGGACGTAGCGGAGCCGGATATCGAAGCCGCAGTCTCGGCGATCTCGGATGCCACCAAGGCGGGCGCGCTGCAGTTCAACGTGACGCTCGAATCCCTGAGCGGTTATCTGCAGCACGTGATCGAGAACCGCCGCGCCAGCGCCTTCACGGATTTCACCGCGCGCTGCCCGATCAGCGCGTCCACCAGCGTCGCCGCCAACTAAAAACTAGCCGCGCTTGCGGAATTTGCGCCGCGGCGGTGCGCGCAGGATGGCCATGACCGGCAGCCGCAGGATTTCGTAAAGTACGAAGCCGGCAATCATTCCGAACACTGTGTAGATGATCCCGTCGCGGCTCCCAGGCAGGGCGGGCACGAAATCACGCTCGGTTCCGGCCAGGATGCTCGGCTCGCCGTAGCGCAGGATCGCGATTGGTCGCGTCAGCACGTTCGCACCCTTCACCTTGGTGTAGGCCAGATCCAGCACCGCGACGCGGCCCTTGGCTTCCGCTTCAAGCTCGCCGCGCACCGTGTCGCCCATCACCCGATAGCGCAAGCCGGTCTGCACGTCGGCCAGGTGGTCGCGGGCTTCGTCCAGGTGGCCGCCCAGGCGCTGGATGTACTGCACGGCGAAGGCCTGCCCTTGCGAGCCGGCGATGCCGAAAACGGCAATGAAGACCGCCGCCAGAAAGGAATCGACTTTTTCGCCGAACCAGCTCATCCGCGTTGCTTACCCCGCACGACCGGCACATGCGCCGTATCGTCGCCTTTCCTTAGAGCCTCGGCTTGACTATAAGGCGCAAAACACAAAACCCTCAATGCCTTACCGGCTGTGGCCGTGCCGATGCGCGTCGACCTGTTCGATTTCCACCTGCCTGCGGAGCGCATCGCCGATCACCCGGTGGAGCCGCGCGAAGCCGCGCGTCTGCTGCATGTCTCAGGACACACCCTGTCCGATGCTCGCGTGCACGATCTTCCGCAGCTGTTGCGCAGTGGCGATCTGCTAGTCGTCAACGACACGCGCGTGATCCCGGCCCGTCTGGTCGGACAACGCGGCGTGGTGAAGGTGGAGCTGCTGTTGCATCGCGCGCTGCCTGCGCCCGGCGCGTGGCACGCCTTCGCCAAACCCGCGAAACGTCTCAAGCCCGGCCAGGAGATCGTGTTCGACCATGGCCTGTCCGCTACGGTCATCGCCAAGACCCCCGACGGCTTGGTGGAGGTGCGCTTCAACCGCACCGGCGCGGAGCTGCGCGCTGCATTGGATCTCGTCGGTCATATGCCGCTGCCGCCCTACATCAAGCGCGACGATACCGCCGCCGACCGGCACGACTATCAGACGATCTACGCCGCGCACGACGGGGCGGTTGCCGCGCCCACGGCCGGCCTGCACTTCACCCCGGCGTTGTTCGACGCCCTCGGCCATGCCGGTATCCGCCGCGCCACGGTGACATTGCATGTCGGTGCCGGCACCTTCCTGCCGGTGAAAGTGGACGACACCGATCAGCACATCATGCACGCCGAGTGGGGCGAGGTGAGCGCAGCCACCGCGCACGCGATCGCGCAGACACGCGCCGCCGGCGGGCGCATCGTCGCCGTCGGCACGACGTCCTTGCGCATCCTGGAAAGTGCTGCGACCGACGGCGCGGTCACGCCCTTCGCTGGCGACACGCGCCTGTTCATCACGCCGGGCTATACGTTCAACGCCGTCGACGTGTTGATGACCAATTTTCACCTGCCGCGCTCCACCCTCTATATGCTGGTGTGCGCCTTTGCCGGAACTGATGTGATGCACGCCGCCTACGCCCACGCCATCGCCGATGAATACCGCTTCTATTCCTATGGCGACGCCTGCCTGCTGGAACCGAAGCGATGACCGACTTCCGTCTCGTCCTTGAAGGCACCGACGGCGCGGCGCGCGTCGGGCGCATCATGACCGCCCACGGCCCGGTCGATACGCCGGCCTTCATGCCGGTCGGCACCGCGGCCACGGTGAAGGCGATGTTCCCTGAGCATGTCGCCGCCACCGGCGCGCAGATCGTGCTCGGCAACACCTACCACCTCATGCTGCGCCCCGGCGCCGATCGCGTCGCCGCGTTCGGGGGTTTGCGCAAATTCATGAACTGGGACGGCCCGACGCTAACGGACTCCGGCGGCTTTCAGGTCATGTCGCTCGCCAAGCTGCGCACCATGAGTGAGGACGGGGTGACGTTCCAATCCCACCTGGACGGCTCGCGCCATCACCTCACGCCGGAGCGCTCGATCCAGATCCAGCACCAGCTCGACGCCACCATCACCATGGCGTTCGACGAATGCACGCCGTTCCCGGCGGAGAAGGACGCCGTCGCCGAAAGCATGCGCATGTCCATGCGTTGGGCGAAGCGCTCAATGTCTGCGTTCGTGCCGCGCCCGGGTTACGGGCTGTTCGGCATTGTCCAAGGCGGCATCCACGCGGACCTGCGTGCGGAATCCGCCGCCGCCCTGCAAGCCATCGGCTTCGATGGCTACGCCGTCGGCGGCCTTGCCGTGGGTGAGGGGCAGGAGCTGATGTTCTCCACTCTCGATGTCACCATGCCCCATCTGCCGCACGACCGGCCGCGCTATCTCATGGGTGTCGGCAAGCCGCTCGATATCGTCGGTGCGGTCGTGCGCGGCATCGACATGTTCGACTGCGTGCTGCCGACGCGCTCCGGCCGCACCGCGCAGGCGTTCACGCGTCTCGGGCCCCTCAACATGCGCAACGCGCGCCACGCCGACGATCCGCGTCCGCTCGATGCGTCCGTGCCGTGTCCCGCCAGCCAGAACTACAGCCGCGCCTACCTGCATCACCTGATTCGCAGCGAGGAGTTGCTCGGTCTGATGCTGTTGTCCTGGCACAACGTCGCGTTCTATCAAAAGATGATGGCCGACCTGCGTCAGGCCATCCGAGAGAAGCACCTGAGCGCGTTTGTCGAACAGTTCACAGCCGATCAAGCCCGCGGCGACATAGATGCCCAAGACAATGGGAGTGATTAGTCGCGAGCAAATTCGCGCCCGCGCCCTGGCGTTGGGCTTCGACGCCGTTCGCTTCGCGCGCGCCGAGACCAGCGCCGCCGCCAAACAGCAGTTCGCCGCGTTTCTGTCGGACGGCCGCCACGGCGACATGGCGTGGATGAGCGACACCGCCGCGCGCCGCGCCGATCCGCAAGTGCTGTGGCCCGCGGCCCGCACCGTCATCGTGTTGGCCATGAACTACGGCCCCGACAGCGACCCGCGCGATCTGCAGGGCCACACCGACCGCGCCGCCATCAGCGTCTACGCGCGCAACAAGGACTATCACGACGTCATCAAGAAGCGCCTGAAGCGGCTCGCGTCTTGGCTCGCCACCGAAAGCGGCGCGGAGGTGAAGGTGTTCGTGGACACCGCGCCGGTTCTGGAAAAGCCGCTCGCCCAGTCCGCCGGCATCGGCTGGCAGGGCAAGCACACCAATCTCGTCTCGCGCGACTTCGGCTCTTGGCTGTTTCTCGGCGAAGTGTTCACCACTCTGGACTGCGAACCCGATGAGGCCGAGGTGGATCACTGCGGCTCCTGCCGCGCCTGCCTCGATGTGTGCCCGACACATGCTTTTACCGGCGAACGCGAGATCGATGCGCGCCGCTGCATCTCGTATCTGACGATTGAACACAAAGGCCCGATCCCGCGGGACCTGCGCCCGCTCATGGGCAATCGCATCTACGGCTGCGATGATTGTCTGGCGGTGTGCCCGTGGAACAAGTTCGCCGTCACGACATCCGAGCCCGGCTTTCTGCCGCGCGCGGAGCTGTCGTCTCCGCGCTTGGCCGATCTCGCGCGGCTGGACGATGTCGGGTTTCGCGCGAAGTTTTCCGGCTCACCGGTCAAGCGCATCGGGCGCGACCGCTTCGTGCGCAATGTCCTGATCGCCGTCGGCAACAGCGGCCGGGCTGAGCTTAGTGAAGTGTGTTCGGAATTATTGGCAGACAGTTCGGCGCTCGTGCGCGGAGCTGCGGTTTGGGCGCTACGGCGTCTTTGCGACGCGGCTGTATGGAACGCCGCTGTTGCAACCCATAGGCCCGCGGAGTGCGATTCAGACGTGCTGCAAGAATGGGACGTGCCCGGCGCGGGCTAGGGCGGGGAAGAACGCTCACGTACTGACTCCCAACATACTTAAACCGACCATTTTGCGGCGAAGTGGAAGCCGGTTTGCCGCAGAAAATGCGACCAAACAAAAAATCGACGCGCGTCAAATCACTTCCAGAAAAGCGTGTGCAGAAAAGCATGGGGCGGGATCGGCGGAACCGATACCGCCCCATGGTCCGGCGCACTTTCCCCCCGGAAAGGCCAGATCTCTGAATTTCTGGATTTACTGCTGAGCAGCCAGTGCGCGGGCCAGCTGGCTCAGCGCTTCTTGGTGGCGCTGGTTGGAGATGCTGGCGAAGTTGCGCGCCAGTTCCAGGCACATGCGCTGCCGCGGGTTCAGGGTCTCATCGTCTTCGGTGATGTCGAGACCCTCGAAGAAATACGTGATGGGCACATTCAGCACGCGGGTGATCTCGTACAGCCGGCCCGCTGAGATGCGGTTGATGCCGCGCTCGTACTTGTGCGCCTGCTGGTAGGTTACGCCGATCATGTCGGCAATCTGCTGCTGGGACAGTCCCAGCATGATGCGGCGCTCACGGATCCGGGTGCCAACGTGGCGGTCGATCGAGGAGGCGCGGTTCGCGGGGACGGCCTTCTTAACGGGCTGGGTGGCCGATGCGTCCATTGTGTTGAGGTGTCCCACCTGGAGTTTTGTCTCGCCGACCGTTGGCTACGATCAGCTAAGCACTCAGGATTGTAGGCATCACCCTGCCAAACACCCGGAGTTATTTGTAAAAAATTGTTCGACAACTCCGTTAAATTGTTAAAAGCGGCGAAAAATAGAGCGTTTCTAACCGCGCTCTTTCACCAGCTTCTCCAGTTGGCTTTGCATCTGGTTCAGCTGTGACTTCAACGCATCAATATCCTGGGTTTTGGCTGCGTCCGGGGTTGATGGGTTCGACGCAGAACCAGAAGTCGTGTTGCCGGCGCTTGGGCCGCCCATACCGCCGCCCTGTCCGCCCCGGGCCATTTGTGCAAACGGGTTAAACATCCGCATCGCATTTTCAAACAGTGCCATGTTCTGTTTGCCCATCTCCTCCATGCGCTGCATGGGGAACAGGCCCTTGAAGGTCTCCTGCATGATCCGCCGCATGTGGGTTTCGTTCTCGGCGAAGGCCTCCATGCTCGATTCCAGGTACCGCGGCACCAGTCCGCCGAGCGAGTCGCCATAGAATCCGATGATCTGGCGCAGGAACTTGATGGGCAGCAGGTTCTGCCCTTTGCCCTCCTGCTCAACGATGATCTGGGTCAGCACCGAGCGGGTGATGTCTTCGCCGGTTTTTGCGTCCGTGACGACGAACTCCACGCCCTGCTTCACCATTTCGGCGAGGTGGTCGAGCGTGACGTAGCTGGAGGTGGATGTGTTGTAGAGCCGTCGGTTCGCGTACTTCTTGATCGTCACGACCGCCGACGAGCCGGATTCAGCAGGTTCCGCCATTGCACCGCACCTCCCCTAGTCCTGCAGGGAGTGTGCTATGCACAAAGGGGCCCTGTCAAAGTGCATCCCAGGCCCGTGGATATGCATAAATCGCCATGCGGCGGTGCGGGGTGGCGGGGCCGGCGCTTGGCGTTATATTGGACCATGAATGCTGCAGATGCACCCAAAGGCGATCCGGGCGCGATTGATTACGCCGCCCTGGCCGGCCGCTACCTGGAGCTCTGGCAGGAACAGGTCGCCAAACTCGGCCAGGATCCAACCGCACTGGCGACGATGTTCGAGTCCTGGGGCAAGATGATCGGCGCCGCCGGCGGGGTCGCTCCATTTGCAGGCCCATCCTTTATGGGGAACTTCCCCGATGCTTCCACGCCCAATGCCTTTACGCCTGGGTCCGCGACCGCTGCCGCTCCATCTGGCAGTGGAGGCCTGGATCACGCAGCTCTCCTTCGCCGCATTGACGTTCTCGAGCGCCGGATTGCGGAACTCGAAGCTGCCGCTGCCAATCCTCCCCCCCCTGGGCCTTCCCGCCCTGGACCTCCTAAGCCGCGCCCTGCGCGAAAGCCACCCTGACGCCGACGCGGCGCAGCTCGATCCTGTTCAGCTTGTGAATGCGGTCGCTGTGGCGGCCAAGGCGCGCATCGAAGGTTTCGTGCGCGGCGTCGCGCGCTACCAGGATGCGCCGATCCCGAACCGCCCGACGCCGCCCGCGCCGGTCTGGACCCAAGGCGCCGCCAGTTTGCGTTTCTACGGCGGCACCAAGACGCCGGTCCTGGTGGTGCCGTCTTTGGTCAATCGCGCCACGGTGCTCGACCTGTCGCCCGATCGCAGTTTCCTGCGCGCGCTCGCCCAGGAAGATATCGCCACCTACCTGCTCGACTGGGGCACGCCCGGGCCCGAGGAACTCACTTACGACGTCGGCGCCTATATCGCGCGCGTGCTGTTGCCCGCCCTGCACGCGGTGGCGATGCGCGAGAGGGCTCCGGTGCATCTCGCCGGCTACTGTCTTGGCGGCACGTTGTCGATGGCGCCGGCGGTGCTGGCGCCCTCCCACGTCGCCGGGCTGATCCTGCTCGCAGCCCCATGGGACTTCCACGCCGACAATGCGCCGTCGCGCGCGATGATGACCAATATGCGTCCGCTGTTGGAGATGATGCTCGCCGCCAACAACGGCGCGCCCGTGGATCTTTTGCAGGCGTTGTTCGCGTCGCTCGATCCGTCGCTGGTGGGGCGCAAGTTCCGCGCCTTCGCCGATTTGGCGCCGGCTTCGGAAGAAGCGAAGCGTTTTGTCGCGCTGGAAGACTGGCTCAACGACGGTGTGCCCTTGAGCGCGGGTGTGGCGCGGCAGTGTCTTTTTGAGTGGTACGGCGCCAATGCGCCGCTCCTGAAACAGTGGCGCGTCGGCGACACCGTGATCGATCCGGCGAAAGTCGCGGTACCCGCGCTTGTTATGATTCCGTCACAGGACCGCATCGTGCCACCGCGCTCGGCCGCGGCCTTGGCCGACGCATTGCCGAATGCCGAGGCAATTCAAGTGCCTCTCGGACATATCGGGATGATGGCCGGCGGCGGCGCGCCCAAGGTCACCTTTGCCCCTGTCGTGCGGTGGTTGCAAAACCGCTAATGCTGCACTGCATTGGCGGTCTTGCTCGGGCCGGTCGGCAAGCCTAAAACCCTCGGCACCAATTCTAAGGAGGCCGCCATGACCAACGTCGTTATCACGTCCGCGACCCGCACGCCGATCGGTTCCTTCGGCGGCGCGCTGTCCGGGCTCACCGCCATGGACCTCGGCACGGTCGTGATCGCCGAAGCGCTCAAGCGCGCGCAGATCAATCCAGCCGACGTGTCGGATGTGGTGATGGGCCAGGTGCTGGCGGCGGCCTGCGGTCAGAACCCGGCGCGTCAGGCGTCGATGAAGGCCGGCGTCCCGAAAGAAGTGCCGGCCATGACCATCAACATGGTCTGCGGCTCGGGCTTGAAAGCCGTCGCCATGGGCGCCCAAGCCATACTCGCCGGCGATTCCAAGATCGTCGTCGCGGGCGGGCAGGAAAGCATGAGCCAGTCCGTCCATGCCGCGCAGCTGCGCAACGGCATTAAGATGGGTGACGGGTCGCTCGTCGATACCATGATCAAGGACGGTCTGTGGGATGCCTTCAATGGCTACCACATGGGCACGACGGCCGAGAATATCGCGGAGAAATGGCAGCTCACCCGCAATGCCCAGGACGAATTCGCCGCCGGGTCCCAGGCCAAAGCGGAAGCCGCGATCAAGGCCGGGCGCTTCAAGGATGAGATCGTGCCGGTCACGATTACCGTGAAACGCGAACAGAAGTCCTTCGACGCCGACGAATATCCCCGCGCCGGCACCACCGCCGAGGTGCTCGCCAAACTCAAGCCCGCCTTCTCCAAGGACGGCACTGTCACCGCCGGCAACGCCTCGGGCCTCAACGATGGCGCCGCCGCCGTCACGCTGATGACCGAAGCCGAAGCCGCGGCCCGCGGCCTGAAGCCTCTGGCGCGCATTGCCGCCTGGGCGCAAGCTGGCGTCGACCCGGCCATCATGGGCACGGGTCCGATCCCGGCTTCCCGCCGCGCGCTTGAAAAGGCCGGTTGGAGCGTGGACGACCTCGACCTGATCGAAGCGAACGAAGCCTTCGCCGCGCAGTCCCTCGCGGTGTGCAAAGACCTTGGGTTCGATCCCGCGAAAGTGAACGTCAACGGTGGTGCGATTGCTCTTGGTCACCCGATCGGTGCTTCGGGCTGCCGCGTGCTCGTCACGCTCCTGCATGAACTGCAGAAGCGCGGCGGCAAGAAAGGCCTCGCCACGTTGTGCATCGGCGGCGGAATGGGTATCGCGCTGTGTGTGGAAGCCCTCTAAACGCTCCAATCGGTTCGTGGTCTTGCAGGCCCTTTAATTCTTCGCTGCGTCCGTCCTATCCTGGTGACTCATTTCACCGGGAGGAGGACACACGATGTCGCAACGTGTAGCTCTAGTCACCGGGGGAACCCGGGGGATAGGCAAGGCGATTGCCATCGCCTTGAAGAACGCCGGTCGCACGGTCGCTGCGAACTACAACGGCAACGATGACGCCGCGCGCGCCTTCACCGCCGAAACCGAGATTCCGCACTACAAGTTCGACGTCGGCGATTTCCCCGCCGTCCAAGACGCGGTAGCCCGGATCACCAAGGATCTCGGCCCGATCGACATCCTGGTCAACAACGCCGGTATCACCCGCGACGGCACACTCCACAAGATGGATCGCGAAAGCTGGGATGCGGTGATCGTCACCAACCTGGGCTCGTGCTTCAACATGTCCCGCGCCGTCATCGACAGCATGCGCGCGCGCAGCTTCGGTCGCATCGTCAATGTCGGCTCCATCAACGGCCAGATGGGCCAGTACGGCCAGGTGAACTACGCCGCAGCCAAGTCCGGTATCCACGGCTTCACCAAGGCACTCGCCCAGGAAGGCGCGGGCAAGGGCATCACCGTGAACGCAATCGCGCCCGGCTATGTCGATACGGACATGGTGCGCGCGGTTCCGCCGGCGGTGCTCGAGAAGATCATTGCCAAAATTCCGATGGGCCGTCTCGGCCGCGCGGAAGACATTGCGCGCGGCGTGTTGTTCCTCACTGCCGACGAGGCGGATTTCATCACCGGCTCGACGCTGTCCATCAACGGCGGCCAGCATATGTACTGAGGGCGGGGACTCACGCGTCCCTGCCCAAAAACTGCACAGACCGTTTTTTGACGGATGGCCGAAGCGGCTGTACCGTGGTCGGTTGCTTTTGAAGGGTGATCGCCGTGTCCAAGCGCCACAGTCTCAGCCGGAAAATTTTCGCGCGTATTTCGCGCGATAAAACGCGCGAAACCGGGCGCGCAAAAGGGCGTATTGGCGAGTCGTTTCGCGCGTTAGCTCGCGCGTTCGGCCTCCTGTTCCTGTGCGCCGCGCCGTCGTTCGCCTGCGAATTGTCGCGGCCCATCGTGTTCGCAGGGCTCGATTGGGATTCCGCCCAATTCCACACCGCCGTGGCGCAGCGCATCCTTGAGGCCGGCTACGGCTGCAAGACTGACGTGGTCGTCGGCTCCACCATCCCGCTGGTGCAGGCGATGGCGCAGGGCGACATCGATGTCGCCATGGAGATTTGGAAGGACAACGTCACGGAAGTTTGGACGAAAGCCGAAACGCGCGGGCAGGTGAAGGAACTCGGCATCAACTTCGACGATGCGATCCAGGCCTGGTACATCCCGCGCACGCTGCAACAGGCGAACCCGGAGCTGAAACGCGTCAGCGATCTGCCGCGCTTCAAGGCGCTGTTCAAAGACGCGGAGGAACCGGTCAAAGGCCGCTTCTACAATTGCCCGTCGGGTTGGAACTGCGAAGTCGTGAACACCGCCAAGCTGCGCACCTACGGCCTGGAGAAGGACTTCACCAATTTCCGTCCCGGCACCGGTGCGGCCCTGGCCGCCGCCATCGCCGGCGCGATGCTGCGCAAAGAACCGATCGTCGCTTACTACTGGGGCCCGACCTGGGTGCTCGGCAAATACGATCTCGTCGCGCTCGAAGAACCGGCGTGGAACGAGGCGGACTGGCACGGCCTCTCGACCGATCCGAAGTATCCACGCGCTGTGGCCTATCCCAAGGTCGCCGTCGCCATCGGCGCGAATGCCAAATTCATCGACAAGGCGCTGGAGACAGTGAAGTTCCTGCGCGCCTATCGCACCACCTCGGCGCAGATCAACGAAGCACTCGGCGTGATGCAGGACAACAAAAGCGACGCCAAGATCGCCGCACGCGATTTCCTGAAGAAGCATCCCGACGTCTGGCACGCCTGGGTGCCGGCGGAGATCGCCGCGAACATCGAAGCGGCGAAGTAGGAGCGCACATGTTTCCGGAAAGCCTGATCATCGACATCGCAACTCCGGTGACCGCCGCGCTTGAGAATTTTGTCGCTCAATCCGGCGACGGCTTCAAGGAAGCCAGCAAGCATGTGCTGGGCGTGCTGCTGCTGTTGGAGTCCGCCCTGCGCGGTGCGCCGTGGTGGCTCGTGATTCTGGTGATCGCCGCCCTGGTTTTCGCGCTCACGCGCCGCTTCGCGCCGACAGTGACGCTCGCCGCCGCGACCTTCCTGCTCGGCGTGCTGGGCCTGTGGGATGCCGCCATGCAGACACTCGCCCTCATGATCGCAGCCCTCATCGTCGCCGTGATCGTGGGCTTGCCTCTCGGCGTGCTGTTGGCGCGGCATAACCGCCTGCGCGCTTTCACGCTGCCGGTGCTCGATGCGATGCAGACCTTGCCGTCGTTCGTCTATCTCGTGCCGGCGCTGCTGCTGTTCGGTCTCGGCAAGGTGCCTGCACTGCTCGCCACGGTGATTTACGCGTTGCCGCCGATCATCCGGCTCACGGACCTCGGCTTGCGTCACGCGGACCCGGACGCGGTGGAAGCGGCGGACGCCTTCGGCGCGACGCCAACGCAGAAGCTGTTCTGGGTGGAACTGCCGCTTGCGCTCCCGTCGATCCTCGCGGGCCTCAACCAGGCCTGCATGATGGCGCTGTCGATGGTGGTGGTCGCCGCCATGATCGGCGCGCGCGGCTTGGGCGAGCAGGTGCTGCTCGGCATCCAGCGCCTCGACACCGGCCGCGCCCTGGTGGCCGGGCTCGGCATTGTCGTGCTCGCGATCCTGCTCGACCGCCTGACCCAGGCCACCGTCCGCGCCGTCAGCGCCGGATCAAAATGAGCGGCCCGCCGATCAGTCTCTCCGGCATCACCGTTCTTTACGGACCTAAGCCCGCCGCCGCCTGGCCGCGCGTCCAGGCGATGGCGCGGGAGGGGGCGAGCATCGCTGCCATCCGCACCGCGACCGGCCATGTCCCGGGTCTGCTGGACGCGACCCTCGATCTCCCCGCCGGCAGCCTGTGCGTCGTCATGGGTTTGTCCGGCTCGGGCAAGTCGACCTTGCTCCGCTGCATCAACCGGCTCGTCACGCCCTTCGCCGGCCGTGTTCAGGTGGGCGAGGTCGACGTGACCGCCCTCGATGTGGCGGCCCTGCGCGCCTTCCGCCGCACCTCCGCGGCCATGGTCTTTCAGCATTTCGGCCTGCTGCCCCGGCGCTCTGCCTTAGAGAACGTGGCGTTCCCGCTGCGCATCGCCGGCAAGCCGCCCGCTGCCGCGCATGACGCCGCCCGTGCTGTCTTGGCCCGCCTCGGCCTCGACGCGGTCGCCGGCGAACCTGTCGAGGCGCTTTCTGCCGGCATGAAGCAACGGGTGGGCCTCGCTCGCGCGTTAGTGACCGACGCCCCCGTGCTGCTGATGGACGAGCCGTTCGGAGCCTTGGACCCGATCACCCGCCGCGCCGTCCAGGACGAGCTCAAAGGCTTGCAACGTGATCTGCGCAAGACCGTCGTTGTCATCACCCACGATCCCCATGAGGCGCTGCGCCTTGCGGACTTCATCGCCGTGGTGCGCGAAGGCCGAGTCGTTCAGTCCGGTGCGCCGGATGCCCTCATGCGCGCCCCTGCCGACGACCACGTCGCTGCGTTGCTTGCAGCCGCGCAGACCTAGTTTCGCTCCAAATATGCGGCCCTTGCGGCACAGGTGCGAAAAAAAGCCAGAATTCGCAGTCATAGAGTCGACGGCTGCGTTTCATGTGATAGGAACAAAAGCGAGCGGAACGCCGCGCGCGGGTGTTCCGGCGTGATGTTTTTCTCTCGCGCGAGCCGGTTAGGAAGCGACGTGTCGCAACGGTCATCCACCTCTGGTCCTCGCACCGCGCGTCGTCGGTTTCTGGCGACGGCCGCGGCGCTGCCGGCTGCGGGTTGGCTGGGGGCTGCCTTCGCGCAGGACAAAGCGGCCGATAACCGCGTCATCCGCATCGGCTCGGGCCCCACCGGCGCCACGGAATTCCTGTTCGGCGGGTTGATCGCCAACGCTATCTCCAACCCGCCCGGCTCACGCGAATGCGACCGCGGCGGGAATTGCGGCGTGCGCGGCCTGATCGCCGTCGCCCAGACCACCGGCGGCCCGGCGGACAATTTGCGCGCCGTGTCGCGCGGCGATCTCGAACTCGGGCTCACGCAAGCCGATGCCGCCAGCTGGGCGTTCGCGGGCGCGCCGCTCTTGAGCAGCGAACCCATGCCAAATCTGCGGGTGATCGCGCGGCTGTATCCCACCACGATCCATCTGGTCGTGCGCGCCAACGCGACGATTGCCGCCTTTGCGGACCTGAAGGGGAAGAAGATCGGCATCGGCGCCGAAGGCTCCGCCCAGGCCGCGACAGCGAAGCAGCTACTCTCCGCCCACAAGCTGCATTGGAACCAAGTCACCCTGGTGCCGCTCGCCTTCACCGCCATGACCGATGCCCTGGCGAGCGGGAAGGTGGATGCCCTGTTCATGATCAGCGCGGCGCCGGTGCTGGCGCTGGAAGACCTCGCACGCAAGACGCCGATCCGTATCGTGCCGATCGCCGGCCCGACGGCGCTGAAGATTGCCCAAGCCTTGCCGTTCTATTCGCAAGGCGTCATCCCTGCCGGCGTCTACGGCAGCACGGCGGACGTGCAAACCCTCGACGTCGGCACGGTGCTGATCGCGCGGGATACCATGGACGACGAACTCGCCTTCGGCATCGCCCGCGCCATCTGGCATGAACGCAATGTCGCCCTGTTCCAGAACGGGCACCCCTGCGGGAAACTGATGGTCCGCGCCGGCGCAGCCCTGGGCGTCTCGGTGCCGATCCATCCCGGGGCGATTCGCTACTATGCCGCTAACGCGATCCCGCTGCCGGACACCGCCCCTGCGCCGCCACCAACCCGTGCACCGAACGCCCGTTCGTCCTAAGCTGCGCCGATGGCGTCACATTCCGTTCTGATCGAAGCGGCCGAACAGGCCATTCCCATCTCCGCCGTCACCGCGGAGGGCCTGGCCGCATTTGCCCAAAGCAACGCGGCTCTCGCGACATGGATTGCAGCGAACGGCTTCAAGGCCGACAGCGGCACTACGCTGCTGCTCCCGAACGCCGCCGGCGCCATCGAACACGTCATCCTCGGCCTCGGCAAAGGCGACGACCCCTGGGCCACCGGCGGATTGGCGAAGAGCTTGCCCAAGGGAAGCTATCGCCTCGCCGACGTACACGGCATCGCCGACGCCGGCGTGGCGAACGTCCACACCTGGGCGGCCCTCGCTTGGGCGCTCGGCGCGTATCAATTCACCCGCTACAAGAAGGACGGCGCGAACGCGGCCGATAAGCTCGCGCGGCTGCTTTGGCCGTCCCAGGCGGATCGTCCTTATGTGTCGCGCGTGGTCGCGGCGGCGACCCTGACGCGCGATCTCATCAACACCCCGGCTGCGGACATGATGCCGGACGCCCTGGCCGCGGCGGCGGAACTGGTCGCCGGCCGTCACGGCGCACAATGCACGATCACCGTGGGCGAGGATCTGCTCATCAAGGGCTATCCGATGATCCATGCGGTGGGCCGCGCGAGCGCGGTGGCGCCGCGGCTGATCGACTTCGCCTGGGGCGATCATGCGCATCCGAAGGTGACACTGGTCGGCAAAGGCGTGTGTTTCGATTCCGGCGGCCTCGACATCAAGCCGGCCTCCGCCATGGCGCTGATGAAGAAGGACATGGGCGGCGCGGCCACGGTGCTCGGCCTCGCCGACATGATCATGGACGCCAAACTGCCGGTGCGCCTGCGCGTGTTCATCCCGGCGGTGGAGAATGCGGTCAGCGGCAACGCGTTCCGCCCGGGCGATGTGCTCACGTCGCGCCAAGGGCTCACGGTTGAGATCGGCAACACGGATGCGGAAGGCCGCCTGGTGCTGGCGGATGCGCTCAGCGAAGCGGCAGCGGAGAAGCCCGCATTGCTGATAGACTGCGCCACCCTCACAGGGGCTGCGCGCACGGCTCTCGGTCCGGACTTGCCCGCCATGTTCACCGACGACGAGGCGCTTGCCGCCGATCTCGCCGCGTCGGCCCGCCACGCGCACGATCCGCTCTGGCGCCTGCCGCTGTGGGCGCCCTACCGCAAGATGATCGACAGCAAGATCGCCGACATCAACAACGCCGGGGATTCGCCCTTCGCCGGCGCCATCACCGCAGCGTTGTTCTTGAAGGAGTTCGTTATGGGCCATGTGCCCTGGGCGCATGTTGATCTATTCGCCTGGAATCCCTCCGAACGCCCCGGCCGCCCGCAAGGCGGCGAAGCACTCGGCATGCGTGCCATGTACGATCTGATTGCACGGCGCTTCGGGGCGAAGTAGTGGCCGTCATCCACGCCAAGCCGATCTAGGGCGCGCGACGGCAGATCGAAACCGCCACCGGCCTTTTGTTCAACGGCGGCGATGTGATTGCCATCCATACGCTGGTCGCGGCGGCGGGACGGACGCTCAGCGCGCTCGCCGATCAGCGCACCACCGAACTCGATCCGGTCGCCTTCATTCGCCCGGGCCGCGAGGATCAGTTCGCCGATCTGATGGATCAGACGCTCGCCTTCTTCCACTACCCGGACCAGGACGCCGCCGTGCTGCTCGACGGCGTGCAGGAAGAGATCAACGACCTGATGCTGTTCCAGTGCTGCTATTGGTACGAGGCGCTCGGCAATCCACTCGGCCGCGCCATGGGCGCCTTCACGGCCTGGTGCGTGGTCATGTACCAAGAGCTGTTCGCGGACAATCACCCCTACAAACAGCGCGTGGCGCAAGAAAACCTCGACTGGCTCCGCGACGCCACCCGCACACAGAAACTCGCGTTCGGCCAAAAGCTGCTGATGGCGAACCGCAAAGAAGTCTAAGTAGGGATTGACGCTCGCCACAACCCGCCGTAAATCACCGCCCCATGACATTCGCCGCGCACCTCTCGATGCCGTCCTGCCGACGCCGTACTTTCGGCGGGGGGACACTTTTGCGCGCGCTCTAAGCCAGAGCCGTTTCCAAAATTCCCAACCCCCGCCGATGGCCTATCGGTGGGGGTTTTTCTTTTGTGCCGATGGGTCGTCCTGTGTTCACCAAGGAGGACCTTATGCTCGCTAAACCAAATGACTTCAGCGCGGTGATGGACATCGCGCCACGGCCCGATACCGTATTCGTCTCCGGACGCGGATCCTGGATCACGGACCAAGACGGCAAGCGTTACCTGGACTTTGTGCAAGGCTGGGCCGTGAACTGTCTCGGCCACTGTGCGCCCGCGGTGACCGGCGCGTTGATCCTGCAAGCATCACGGCTGATCAACTGCAGCCCAGCTTTCTTCAATGCGCCCATGGGACAGCTGGCATCGCTGCTGGCGCACCACAGCGGCCTCGATCGTGTCTTCCTCGCCAACACCGGCGCGGAAGCGAACGAGGGCGCCATCAAGCTCGCGCGCAAATGGGGCCAGAAATATCGCGGCGGCGCCTCAGTCATCGTCACGATGGAACAAGGTTTCCACGGCCGCACGCTCGCCTGCATGTCGGCCTCGGGGAAACCGCATTGGGCAAACCTGTTCGAGCCCAAAGTGCCCGGCTTCCACAAGGTGCCACTGAACGATCTCGCCGCCGTCGACAGGGCGATCACGGATGCGACCGTCGCTGTCATGCTCGAACCCATCCAGGGCGAGGCGGGGGTCTATCCGGCGTCGGATGAATTCCTCCGCGGACTGCGCGACCTCACCCGCGCCCGTGGGCTTCTTCTGATCTTCGACGAGGTGCAGACCGGCGTGGGGCGGACCGGCAAGATGTTTGCCGCGCAGCATGCCGATGTGTTGCCGGACATCATGACCCTTGGCAAAGGGCTCGGCGGTGGCGTGCCGATTGCCGCCATGCTCGCGCGCGGCGTCGTCAGTTGCTTCGATCATGGCGACCAGGGCGGCACCTTCAACGGCAATCCGCTCATGGCGGCGGTTGGGTGTGCGGTGATGGAGGAAGTGAGCAAGCCGGGGTTCTTGAACGAGGTCGTGCGCCTGGGCCAACTGCTTGGCGACGAACTATCAGGTCTTGCCGTCCGGCATAACCTCGGCGAGGTGCGGGGCCGCGGACTCTTGCTCGCCTTGGAACTGCCGCGGCGCAACGGATCGGAGATCGTGGAACGGGCTCGTGCGGCGGGACTCCTGCTCAACGCGCCCCGGCCGGACTCGCTGCGTTTCATGCCTGCTCTGAATGTTAGCAAGGACGAGATCTGGGAGATGATCCGGATTCTGGATCACCTGTTGTAGAAAACAGTGCCGGCACCCGCCGGCACTGTTTTGCTTACGCCCGTTTCGCCGTTTCGCGGCTCACCGGTACCTCAAGGCGATGCAGCATCTCCTTGGGCACGATCTGCCAGAAGTTGCGCACTTCCCGGTCCCAGTTCACTAGCAACTGTTCCGCATGCGGCGATGACGTCTCGCGGTGATGCTCGATCACCAGGTTGCGCAGCATGGTTTCGTAGTGGCCCACCGCGATGCGTTGCGCGATGACGCTCTCGCCGTTCAGGCGCGCCGACATGAGGTTGTCTTTGTCGTAGACGAACGCCATGCCGCCGGTCATCCCGGCGGCGAAGTTTGCGCCGACGGTGCCGAGGATCACCACCGTGCCGCCGGTCATGTACTCGCAGCCGTTGGAGCCACAGCCTTCGATCACCGCCGTGGCGCCAGAGTTGCGCACGGCGAAGCGCTCGCCCGCCTGGCCCGCCGCGAACAGCTTGCCCGAGGTCGCGCCATAAAGAACCGTATTGCCGATGATGGTGTTGTCGGACCAGCGGAAGGTGCAGCCCGTGGTCGGGCGGATCAGAATGGTACCGCCTGACAGACCTTTGCCGACATAGTCGTTCGCATCGCCCAGCACTTCCAGCTTCAGCCCTTGCACCGCGAAGGCGCCGAGGGATTGGCCGGCGGAGCCGCGCAGGCGCACGGTGATATGGCCCGGCGCGAGACCCGTCATGCCGTACTTGCTGACGATCATGTGCGACAGCTTCGTGCCGATCGCGCGCTGCACGTTGCGCACGTTATAGGTGAGCTGCATTTTCTCACCTTCCTCCAGCATCGGGCGCGCATCGGCGATCATCTGCGCATCCAGCGTCTCGGGCACTTCGTTGCGGCCCTTGAGCATGTTGCGCGTGGGCAGGCCGCCGGAATCCGGACGCACCAGCAGCGGATTGAGATCGAGGTCGTCCAGGTGCGCTGCACCGCGGCTCACTTGGTGCAGCAGATCGCTGCGTCCGATGATCTCATCGAGCGACCGGAAGCCGAGACCCGCCAGAATGTCGCGCACCTCTTCGGCGATGAAGCTGAACAGGTTGACGACCTTCTCCGGCGTACCGGTGAACTTCTTGCGCAGGTCGGTGTCTTGCGTACACACGCCGACGGGGCAGGTGTTGGAATGGCACTGGCGCACCATGATGCATCCCATGGCGATCAGGCTCGTGGTGCCGATGCCGAACTCTTCAGCACCAAGCATGGCGGCGATCACGATGTCACGGCCGGTCTTCAGGCCGCCGTCAGTGCGCAGAACGACACGATGGCGCAGACGGTTGAGCGTCAGCACCTGATGCACTTCGGTCAGGCCCATTTCCCAGGGTAGGCCGGCGTGCTTGATCGAGGTTTGCGGTGACGCGCCCGTGCCGCCGGAATGGCCGGAGACCAGGATGGTGTCCGCATTCGCCTTGGCAACGCCGGCGGCAATCGTGCCGATGCCGGTGCGGGAGACGAGCTTCACGGTCACGCGCGCGCGGGGATTGATCTGCTTCAGGTCGTAGATCAACTGCGCCAGATCTTCGATCGAGTAGATGTCGTGGTGCGGCGGCGGCGAGATCAACATCACGCCGGGTGTGGCATGACGCAGGGCCGCGATCTCCACGGTCACCTTGAAGCCGGGCAGCTGCCCGCCTTCGCCGGGCTTCGCGCCTTGCGCCACCTTGATCTCGATCTCGCGGCACTGGTTCAGGTATTCCGCGGTCACGCCGAACCGGCCGGACGCGATCTGCTTGATCGCGGAGTTGGCGTTGTCGCCGTTCGGGAACGGGCGATACCGCCGGCGGTCCTCGCCGCCTTCGCCGCTGTCGGACTTCGCGCCGATGCGGTTCATGGCGATGTTCAGGGTGCCGTGCGCTTCAGGCGATAAGGCGCCCAGCGACATGCCGGGGGTGACAAAGCGCTTGCGGATCTCCGTGGTGGATTCCACCTGCTCCGGCGGGATCGCCGTGCCGGTCTTCTTGAAGTCCAACAGATCGCGCAGCCAGATCGCCGGCATCTTGCGGATGCCCGCGGAGTATTTCAGGTACGTGGCGTAGCTGTCCTTCTCCACCGCATTTTGGAGGATGTGGATCAGCTGCCCGTCGAAGGCATGCGCTTCGCCGGAGTTGGCGCGGGAGCGATAGAATCCGCCCACAGGCAACGTGACGGCTTCTGTGCGGAAGGCGCGGCGATGCTGCTCCAGGGCTTTCTTCTGAATGCCGGCAAGGCCGATGCCGGAGATGCGCGACGGCATGCCCGGGAAGAACTCCGCCACGAGGGCGCGGGACAGACCGACCGCCTCGAAGTTGTAGCCGCCGCGGTAGGAGCTGATGACGGAAATGCCCATCTTCGACATCACCTTCAGCAAGCCGTCGTTGATGGCCTTCTGATAGCGCTTCAAGGCGACCTCCAGCGTCATGTCGCCGAACAGGCCGCGGCGCTGCCGGTCGGCGATCGCTTCTTCGGTCATGTAGGGATTGACCGTGGTCGCACCGGCACCGATCAGCACGGCGGTGTAATGCACGTCCAGGCACTCCCCGGAGCGCACATTGACGGATGTGAACGTGCGCAGCTTCTGCTTGATCAGATGCGTGTGCACGCCGCCGGCCGCCAGGATCATCGGCAGGGGCGCGCGGGTTGCGCTCACGTTCTCGTCTGAAATGATTACGTGGGTGCAGCCGCCGCGCACGGCTTCTTCCGCTTCGAGCTGGATGCGACGAAGGGCTGCGCGAATGGCATCGTCGCCGCCGTCGACATCGAAGGTGGCGTCGATGTCGCGTGCCGTCTCGCCCATGTACTTGCGCATGGCGGCGAACTGGGCGTTGGTCAGCAGCGGGCTCGACAGTTGCAGCAGATCGCATTGGCCCGGCGATTCGTCCAGGATGTTGCCGAGGTTGCCGAGGCGGGTGTTGAGCGTCATCACCCGTGTCTCGCGCAAACTGTCGATCGGCGGATTGGTCACCTGGCTGAAGTTCTGTCGGAAGAAGTGATGCAGACCGCGATAGTTGTCCGACAGCACCGCAAGCGGCGTATCGTCGCCCATGGAGCCGATCGCTTCCTTCGCCTCCGCCACCATCGGATGAAGGATGAGTTCGAGTTCTTCCAGCGTCATGCCGTAGCCGGCCTGACGGCGGACCAACTCTTCCTTCTTCAACGCCGCCTTCGGCGTCTTCGCGGCGGTGACGATGGAATCGAGATGGGTGGTGTTCTTGATCCAGTCGCCGAACGGCTTGCGGCCGGCCAGCTGATCTTTGATCTCCAGGTCGTGGTAGAAACGGCCTTCCTTCAGGTCGACCGCGATCATCTGACCCGGACCCACACGGCCCTTCTCGATCACGGCCGCGCTCGGCACATGCACCATGCCGGTCTCCGAGCCCACGAACAGCATGTCCGCGGTGCGGGTGAAGCGCATCGGCCGAAGACCGTTACGGTCCATGAAGCCCAACACCCAGCGGCCATCGGTCGCGCACATGGCTGCCGGGCCGTCCCACGGCTCCATTACCGCGTTGCAGTAGGAGAACAGGTTGCGATGCGCTTCGGGCATCACGGCGTTCTGGCTGATGCTCTCCGGCACCAGCATGCAGCGCGCCATGGGCGCATCGCGGCCCGAGCGGCACAGCAGCTCGAACACGTTGTCGAGGATTGCGGAATCCGACCCGCCGGGCTGCACGATTGGCTTCAGTTCTTCGATGGTCGCGCCGAACGCCGCATGCTCGAGGCGGCACTCGTGCGCCTTCATCCAATTGATGTTGCCCAGCAGCGTGTTGATCTCGCCGTTGTGGGCGAGCATGCGGAACGGCTGCGCCAGCCGCCATGTCGGGAAGGTATTGGTGGAATAGCGCTGGTGATAGATCGCGAAGGACGATTCGAATCGCGCGTCGAGCAGGTCGGGGTAGAACGCGGTCAGCTGTTCCGCCAGGAACATGCCCTTGTAGATGATCGAGCGCGACGACAGGGAGCAGATGTAGAAGTCGTTGATGTGCTCGTCCAAAACCCGCTTCTCGATGCGCCGACGCACGAGATACAGATCGCGTTCCAACTCGTCGCCGCTCAGGCCGCGGCGATTGGCGATCATGATCTGCTCGATCTCGGGGCGGGTGGCGTTGGCCTTCTCGCCGATAACGGCGATGTCCACGGGCACTTGGCGCCAGCCGAAGATGTAGTAGCCCGCGCCGAGGATCTCGCTCTCGACGATGGTGCGGCAAGTCTCCTGCGCGCCGAGGTCCGACTTCGGCAGGAACACCATGCCGACGCACAACGTCTCTTCGTCCGCGACCGTGTGACCGGTGCGGGTGACGTGATCGCGGAAGAAGTCCTGCGGGATCTGCAGATGAATGCCGGCGCCGTCGCCGGTCTTGCCGTCCGCATCCACCGCGCCGCGGTGATACAGTACGCGCAAGGCTTCGATGGCTGAGTCCACCACTTCGCGGCGTGGGCGGCCGTCAATGGCCACCACCATGCCGACACCACAGGCATCGTGCTCCTGGGCGGGATCGTAGGCATGCGCCGCCGTGAGCTTTTCGACGTTGCTCTTGTAGGTGGCGACGAACTGTTCGCCGGATTCCACGGGGATGATCTCGTTCATGGCTACGAGGCCTTCTTCAACTGGTCAGGCGTCTTGCTCGCCTTCGCTTCGATATAGGCGTGGATGTTGGCCGCGGCGTCGCGGCCGTCACGGATCGCCCACACCACCAGGGACGCGCCGCGTACGATGTCGCCGGCGGCGAACACACCGTCCATCGTGGTTTGAAGCGTGCGGTAGTCGGTCTTTAGCGTGCCCCAACGCGTGACGCCGAGCGCCGGTTCACCGAACATCGTCGGCACATCTTCCGGATCGAAGCCCAGCGCTTCGATCACCATGTCCGCCGGCACGACGAACTGGGAGTTCTCCAGTTCCTCGGGCTTGGCGCGGCCCGAGGCGTCGGGGGTTCCTAAGCGCATGCGCACGGCACGCACACCTGTCACATTGGTGTCGGTGTCGTGTAGTACGGCTTCCGGCGCCGACTGCCACAGGAACTCCACGCCCTCTTCGATGGCGTTGGCCACTTCCCGCTGGGAGCCCGGCATATTCTCGCGATCGCGGCGATAGAGGCATTTCACGCTCTTCGCACCCTGGCGCACGGCGGTGCGCACGCAGTCCATGGCGGTATCGCCGCCGCCGATGACGACCACGTTCTTGCCCGCGGCATTGAGTGTGCCGTCGTCGAAGTCCGCGACCTTGTCGCCCAGGCCCGAACGGTTGGACGCGGTGAGATAGGTCATCGCCTTGAACACGCCGGTGGCGCCCACGCCCGGCACGGTCAGTTCGCGCGCCTTGTAGACGCCGGTCGCAATCAGCACGGCCGCATGCTTGCGACGCAGGTCGGCAAAGCTGACGGTCTTGCCGATCTCGACATTGCGATGCAGCTTGATCTTCGCACGCTCGAGCAGATCGACACGGCGGTTCACCACCGCCTTGTCGAGTTTGAAGTTGGGAATGCCATAGATCAGCAACCCGCCGATGCGGTCGTAGCGATCGTAGATTTCCACCTGATAGCCGAGCTTGCGCAGTTCCTCTGCCGCAGCCATGCCGCCCGGGCCGCCGCCGACGATGCCGATGCTCTCGCTGCGTTCGACCGCCGGCTGTACAGGCTTCACCCACCCGCGTTCCCACGCGGTGTCGGTGATGTACTTCTCGATCGAGCCGATGGTGACGCTGCCGTGATCGGATTGCTCGAGCACGCAGGAGCCCTCGCACAAGCGATCCTGCGGGCAAATGCGGCCGCATACTTCCGGCATGTTGTTGGTGGCGGAGGAGAGCGCATAGGCTTCTTCCAAGCGGCCTTCCGCAACCATCTTCAGCCAGTCTGGGATGTTGTTCTGCACCGGGCAGTGCACTTGGCAGAACGGAATGCCGCATTGCTCGCAGCGCGACGACTGCGCTTCCGCTTTCGGCTGCGGGAAATTGGCGTAGATCTCGCCGAAATCCTTGCGGCGCGACTCTGCATCGCACTTTACCGGCGTTTCCGCGCCGAGGGTCACGAACTGCAGCATGTTTCGGGTCATCGCCGGCACTCCACCGAAGGAATCCGCACCGTACGGCGGGATCAATCCTGCTGGCCACCGCAATGCGGGGCTTAGGTCAGAGAGGCTGACCTATT
>CANJPQ010000008.1 GCA_947476275.1 Fidelibacterota bacterium | reverse complement strand
CATCCGGGAAAGCAACGGGCCGGGACGCTGCGGTGCGTGGGGCCTCCGCGCCCCGGCCCGTTGCATCACCGTCCCAGCAGGGACACAACCACAACCAAGGAGCCGTTCTCTCAAGTTAAATCTGGTCCGGAGAATCGAGGCAGGTCAATACCAGCTTGTTCTGAACCAGGAACTTGTTGGTACCCATCATTGGGCCTCGTGCCTCTAAATCGACGGCGGCGCCGATAAACGGCCCCGCGCTGCCTTCCGACTCTGGACCCGGCCAAGACGCCCTGTTCAGGCTCGTGCGTTTACTTGCACGTGAGGCGGCACGAGAGGCTGGTTCCGAAGATCCTTCGGATGCAGGGCACCGTCGTGGCAAGTGACGCAAGTGCCAACTCCCACAAACTCCTCGCGCGGGTGGCTGTTGTGCAGGGCTCCGACGAGGGTGCGCGAAACATTCGCCGGACCGCCAATAAGAAAGAAAATATTGTGTCGGACGCCGGGTCACATGACGCGCCGAGGTGCAGCGCCGTGCAGGGACATGACCCGTCGTTGCTTCCGAAGTTCTACACCATCCCCGACGTGGCTGACGTCTTGAAGGTGAGCATCAAGACGGTGCGGCGTTGGATCGATGATGGAGAAATCGCCGTCTATCGCTTCAGTCGTCAAATCAGAATCTCCGAATCTGACTTGTCCGACTTCATTCGCCGGCGGCGCGGCACGTGACAAGCAATCACCCCCAGCGCCAACTCAAGATCAGCGTAGACACGCGGCCTAATGACATGTGCCTGCATAATCCAGTCATGGTCCGGCAAAACGGGCCGGTTGTTAACGAGAAGACACCGGACTGAGCGGGCGGAGGCGCTGCGCCAGCAGTGGGGGCGACACGGAGGCCTTCGGTGCTTCTTGGTCGTCCGCGGGTTGCGATGGAGAGGCTGGGTGGAGGACTTCCTTCCCGCAACCCCGGTAGCCGATGGACAGGACGCGCCAGGACCGCGATTTGGGGGCTGGTTTGGGGGTGCGCGACGGGGAAAAAAGTTAACCCGTTGTTCCGACTCACAGATTTTCTGTTGACTGGCGGACAGGCAGGGATTCGAACCCTGGATACCTTTTAAGGGGTATGCCGCTTTAGCAAAGCGGTGCCTTCAGCCACTCGGCCACCTGTCCGGCGGGCGGCAACATGGCGGCTCTGCCGTTCCCTGTCAACCGCGCGGCAAGACGCAAATCCCGTCCTGAGATCAACTACTTGCAGTCATGTCTGGGCGGCTGGCACGGCCAGCCCCATTTTCACCGTAGGGCGCGCCGTGACCGTAGCAACCCAGCGCTTCACGTGAGGCACGGCACCGCCCCGTCTTCGAGCACGATGGACACCTTCCATCCGTTCGGCGGATTGGCGGTGTAAAGCTCAATTATGGCGGCGATGCCTTGCAGATGTAGGGAAACGGCTCGGCAAGTGCCAGCATGTGGGTACCGTCCTTCACGACTGCCGTGAAGGCGGCCGTGTCCGGCGAATACCCTTCCGCGCGTGCGATGCCGCCGAGATCTCCCCAAAACGTATAGAACAACGCATCTGCGACGACGCGATTGTCCTTGATGAACGCGACGAGTTGATAGCGCGGGTCCTTCGCCATGCGGACGGCAAGATCGTCGGCCTTCGACGAGTCCCATGCCGCGCCACCCATCGCCGCACGGGGATCTGCCTGAGACGGCACGATCACCATCCGGTCCCAGGCGAAGGGCACAAGTTTGGCAACACAGATATAAGGATGCGGCGGCATCACCACCGGCTTGGCTTCGCGCGTATCGCGCGGCGGTGCGGCGTCCGGGTCGGGCGCCGAGCGGTAGGATATGTCGCCGGCAAGATCGTGCAGCCACTGCGGCGGAACGAACGCACGGTAGGAGAACCACCCCAACCCCATGATGGCCGCCAGGCCAATCACGAGCACAGTTCCGGACGTGATCCCTTTCATGTCCGGCTTACGGCGCCAGCTTCTTTTTCAGAAGCTCCGCCAGCATCGCAGGATTGGCTTTGCCCTGCGTCGCCTTCATCGCCTGGCCGGTGAACCAGCCGATCAGTTTGTCCTTGCCCGCGCGGATTTCGGCAACCTTGTCCGGGTTCTCGGCCATGATCTTATCGACCGCGGCTTCGATCGCGCCGGTGTCGGTCACTTGCTTCATGCCGCGTTCTTCGACAATGGCGCCCGGCGCCTTGCCGGTGTCTACCATGATCTCGAACACCTCCTTCGCCATGCGGCTGGAGAGCGTATTGTCGGCGAGCAGATCGAGCAGCGCCCCGAGATCGTCTGCGGATACGGGACTTTCGGCAATCGCCTTGCCCTGCTTATTGAGCACGCCGAACAGATTGGAGATCACCCAGTTCGCCGCGATCTTGGCATCGCGGCCTTTGGCGACGGTCTCGAAAAACTGCGCGTTCTCGCGCTCGCTCACCAGCACGTCCGCGTCATACGCCGTGAGCCCATAGTCCTTTACGAAGCGGTTTTTCTTGTCGTCCGGTAGCTCGGGCAGTTCGGACTTGAGCTTCGCGATGAACGCGTCGTCCAGTACCAGCGGCAGCAGGTCAGGGTCCGGGAAATAGCGATAGTCGTGAGCCATTTCTTTCGAGCGCATGGACCGTGTCTCGTCGCGGTTCGCGTCGTACAGGCGCGTTTCCTGGTTGATCGTGCCGCCAGCGTCGTACACTTCAATGTGCCGCCGCGCCTCGTGTTCGATCGCCATCATGACGAAGCGCACGGAGTTCACGTTCTTGATCTCGCAGCGCGTGCGCAATTCGTTCGAGCCCACCGGCCGCACGGATACGTTGGCGTCGCAGCGCATGGAGCCTTCCTCCATGTTGCCGTCGCAGGTGCCGAGGTAGCGCAGGATCGAGCGCAGCTTCTTCAAGTACAGCCCCGCCTCCTCCGGACTGCGCAGGTCCGGCTTGGAGACGATCTCCATCAACCCGACGCCTGCGCGGTTCAGGTCGATGAAGGTCTTCTGCGGGTGCATGTCGTGGATCGACTTGCCCGCGTCTTGCTCCAGATGCAAACGCTCGACCCCGATCGCACGCGTCGAGCCATCGGGCATGTCGAGCACGATGGCCCCCTCGCCCACAATCGGTTGATCGTACTGGCTGATCTGATAGCCCTGCGGCAGATCCGCGTAGAAGTAGTTCTTGCGCGCGAACACGCTGCACTTGTTGATCTTCGCCTTGAGGCCGAGGCCGGTCTTCACCGCCTGGGCGACACAATGTTCGTTGATCACCGGCAGCATGCCCGGCATGCCCGCATCGATGAACGACACTTGGCTGTTCGGCTCCGCGCCAAATGTCGTCGGCGCGCCCGAGAAGAGTTTGGCGTTGGAGACGACCTGGGCATGGACTTCCAGCCCGATCACCACTTCCCAATCGCCGGTCTCGCCTTTGAGGATGTAAGCCATCACACCAACCTCTTGAAGGCGGCGGCGTCTTCCAGGGTTTGGGAGACGGCGAACATGGTCTCTTCATCCCAGCGCTTGGTCAGCACCTGCAGGCCGAGCGGCAACCCGGTGCTGGTCAAGCCCGCAGGTACCGAAGACCCCGGAATGCCCGCAAGCGACGCCGGAACGGTGAACACGTCATTGAGATACATCGCCACCGGATCGTCGAACTTCGCGCCAATCGCAAACGCCGGTGTCGGCGCCGTCGGCGTCAGCAGCGCATCGCACTGGGTGAAGGCCTGTTCGAAATCACGCGCGATCAGCGCCCGCACCTTCTGCGCCTTCAAGTAGTAGGCATCGTAGTAACCGGCGGAGAGCACATAGGTGCCGATCAGAATGCGGCGGCGCACTTCCGGCCCGAAACCGGCCGCGCGGGTCTTGGAATACATCTCGTCGAGCGACTGGCCTGCCACGCGCAATCCGAAGCGCACGCCGTCATAGCGCGCCAGGTTGGAGGAGGCTTCCGCCGGCGCGACGATATAATACGTCGGCAGCGCATACTTTGTGTGCGGCAAGCTGACGTCGACCGGCGTCGCGCCTGCGTCCTTCAGCCACGCGATACCCTGATCCCACAGGGCGGCGACTTCCGCATTCAATCCGTCAGGGCGATATTCCTTGGGAATACCGATCTTCAAACCCTTCACGCCGCGGCTCAGCGCTTTCTCGAAATCCGGCACCGCCAGTTTGGAGGACGTTGAGTCCTTCGGATCGTGCCCGCACATGGCCTGCAGCATGATCGCGGAATCGCGCACGGTGCGCGTCATCGGCCCAGGCTGATCGAGCGAACTGGCAAACGCGACAACGCCCCAACGCGAGCACCGGCCGTACGTCGGCTTCACGCCGACGATGCCCGCGAACGCCGCCGGCTGGCGGATCGATCCACCCGTGTCGGTTCCGGTGGCACCCATGGCGAGACCGCCTGCAACCGCCGCGGCAGATCCGCCCGACGAACCGCCGGGCACTAGATCGGCGCCGCTGCCCTTCGCCTTCCACGGATTGATGGTCGGGCCGTAATAGCTGGTGGTCGTCGAAGACCCCATCGCGAACTCGTCGAGGTTCAACTTGCCCAGCATCACCGACCCTGCCGCCTTCAGCTTGGCGGTCACGGTGCTTTCGTAGCGCGGCTTGAACCCGTCGAGGATGTGCGATGACGCGGTGGTCAGCACGCCTTCGGTGCAGAACAGATCCTTGATGCCGAGCGGAATACCCGTGAGTGCGGGCGCGTCGCCCTTCGCCAGGGCCGCGTCCGCTTCCTTAGCGCGCGCACGGGCGATGTCCGGGGTTTCGGTGACGAAGGCATTGAGGGCCTTCTGCTTCGTCATCTCGGCAAGGTGCGCCTCGGTCAATTCGACCGCGCTGATTTTCTTGGCGCGCAATTGATCCCGCGCCTCGGCGATGGTGAGGGAGGTAAGCGTCATCACTCGACCACTTTCGGCACGGTGAAGAACGCTCCTTGTGCGTCGGGCGCGTTGGCGGTGACCGCCTCGGCCATGCCGCCATCGTTCGCCACATCCGCCCGCCAGGGCAGTTTCACGTCCGTGCCTCCGGTCATTGGGGCCACGGCGGAGGTGTCCACTTCCTGAAGTTGCTCGATCCAGCCGAGAATGCCGGAGAGTTCGCCCGCCAGGGGTTCCAGGTCCGCCTCGGGCACCTCGATGCGGGCCAGCGTGGCAATCCGCCGTACAGTGGCTTTATCCAACGACATTCGTTATCTCTCCGGCGGAAGGCGCGGAGTCCTAGCACCCCCCCACCGCGATCCGCAAGAATGGCGATCTGCAAGCCACCCGAACTGTCAGACAAGCTGCTCAAAAACCAGACGATTTTGGGTCTGGATCTGGGCACCAAAACGATTGGCCTGGCGCTGTCCGACGCCGGCCGGATGATCGCCTCGCCCCTGACCACCATCGCCCGGCGCAAGTTCACGCTGGATTGGGCCGAACTGGAGTCACTTATTAATAAGCATGCGGTGGGCGCCCTGGTCATTGGGCTGCCGGTGGAGATGAGCGGGATTGAGGGTCCCCGCGCCCAATCGACCCGAACTTTTGCCGCCGAAGTCCTAAAACGCCGCGACCTGCCGATCGCCTTCTGGGACGAACGCCTCTCGACCTCGGCGGTGCAGCGGATGATGACCGACGAGATGGACCTGTCCCGTCGCCGCCGAGGGGAGGTGGTCGACAAGGTCGCCGCGGCCTACATCCTGCAAGGCGCCTTGGACGCGATGCGGCGGCCGGAACCTAGCTGACCTTACAGGCTTTGCGCAGTTCCGCTTTGAGGATGCGAACGGCGGGCGTCTGCGCCCCCATCTCCCGCGACAGGATGCCGGCCCGGGCCGTGGCACCCATCAGCTTGGTCGGCACTTCACGTAGGGCGCCGGACTCAAGCGCGGCCCGCACGTAGTCCCGCGCCACATAGCCGAACAAATCTGAATTCAGCACCATCGCTTCGATGCACTGCATCGACGACGTGCGCACGGTCACATGCGGCGCTTTCAGGTTCCGCGCCGGGAAGTCACTGGCGACAAAACGCACCGACACCGCATCGAACATCACGAAGTCATGGCTGAAGACCACCTCATCCGTGATCTTCTTCTTGAAGATCGGATGACCGCGGCGCGCAATCACCAAGTATTGGCCGAGATAAGTTGGCTCGAAGGCAACGCCCTCCGTGCCCACGTTCGGCGGCTTGCCGCCAAAGGCAATATCCACCTTGCCGGATTGCAGGGCGGCGACAAGCTCGGCCGAATACGCCTCGGTCACCCGCATGGTGAGGCCGGGCACCTGCGCCAGGGTGGCCGCGGCAGCGATCGGGAAAATGGTGTTGATGAACAGGGGCGCGACGCCGATTGCGATGAAGGCATCGCCCTTTTGCTTGAAAACCTCAAGATCGCTGCGTGCACGCTCGCCTTCGCTGACGATCAGACGCGCCCGCGGCAGTAGGATCTCGCCGGCGGGGGTCAATTTCGCACCGCGCGCACCGCGCTCGAACAGGCTCGCCCCGACAGCGGTTTCAAGCTGGCGAATGCTCCAACTCAGGGTCGGTTGGGTAAGCCGCAGGGACTCCGCCGCGGCGCGAAAACTGCCGTGTTCCGCAATCGCGAGAAAGCGCGCGAGCTGGGCAAGGTCCAGAGGGGCCGACATAGACGTCTTCTATCACAAATCAGCGGGCGTGGATTGGTCTCGACTAGCTATCCCCAAGCTTTTCGCGCGCGGCTTCCCAGTGGCGTCCGTCGTAGGGCATGATCGCCAGATCGGCCAACTCGATGCCCTCGATGCAGCGGACGTTGACGTCGATCTTGTCGGGGTGCGACCGGGGCACATAGAAAGCATGCATGCCGCAGGTCGCACAAAACGTGTGCTGCGCGATCCCCGAATTAAATTAAAGGTGTAGGTAGTGAGCGCGTCCCTCGGGGTCAGCAGCGTGAACTTGTCCGGCCCGACGATCAGGTGCAGGAACCCTTTCTTGGCGCAGATCGAGCAATTGCAATCGAGTATCCCGCCCAGGTCTGTCGTGACCCGGAACCGCACCCGCCCACAGTGACAGCCGCCGTCGTAAGTCTTTTCCACAGCTGTATTTTCCTTCTTCCCCCGAGGAGGCCTCGCCTATATGGTCCCGCCTCATGCGTGACCCGGCCTTTCCGCATCGCCATCTCCTCGGAATCGAGGGGCTCTCGCCACTCGAAATCAATCATTTATTGGATTTGTCCGAGCGGTACGTCGAGCTCAACCGCGGCGCCAATAAGATGTCAGACGCCCTCAAGGGGCGCACCATCGTCAACCTGTTCTTCGAGAACTCCACTCGCACCCGCACCTCCTTCGAGCTGGCGGCCAAGCGGCTGGGCGCGAACGTCATTAACATGCAGGTCGAGACCAGCTCGGTCACCAAGGGCGAAACCCTGATCGACACGGCGGTCACCCTCAATGCCATGCACCCGGACGTCCTGGCCGTGCGTCACCCGGACTCCGGGGCGGTCAAGCTGCTGGCCGATAAGGTCAACTGCGCCGTGGTCAACGGCGGCGACGGCAGCCACGAACACCCGACCCAGGCGCTTCTGGACGCCCTGACCATCCGCCGCCGTAAGGGCAAGCTGAACGGGCTTCTGGTCGCGATCTGCGGCGATGTCCTTCACAGCCGCGTGGCGCGGTCCAACTTCCTGCTGCTGCTCACCATGGGCGCGCGGGTGCGCATCATCGCGCCGCGTACCCTGATCCCCAGCCAGGTCGAACGCCTCGGCGTCGAAGTCTTCACGGACATGACCGCCGGCCTGAAGGACGTGGACATCGTCATGATGCTGCGGGTGCAGAACGAACGCATGCGCGGCAGCTTCATTCCGTCCGTGCGGGAATACTTCCGCTTCTTCGGGCTCGACCGCGCCAAGCTCGCGCAAGCCAAGCCGGACGCCCTCATCATGCATCCCGGCCCGATGAACCGCGGCACGGAGATCGATTCCGACGTCGCCGACGACTTCGAACGCAGCGCCATCCGCGAACAGGTGGAGATGGGCGTGGCCGTGCGCATGGCGGTGCTGGAGGTCCTTGCGGGCAACAATGCGGCGCACAACGCCGCCCACAGCGCCAAGGGCGGCCGCCCATGAGCAAGCCCGCCCCAAAGACGAAGATTGCCTACGTCAATGCGCGGCTGATCGACCCGGCCCTGAACTATGACGGCCCCGGCGAAGTGCTGACCGACGGCGAATTGATCGCCGCCGTGGGCAAGAACCTGTTCGACGGCAAGCCGCCGGCGGATGCGGAAGTCGTCGATTGCGCCGGCTCGTGCGTGGCCCCCGGCCTGGTCGACATGCGCGTCCAACTCCGGGAGCCGGGCGAAGAACATAAAGAGTCCCTGCGCAGTAGCGGCGAGGCCGCCGTCGCGGGGGGCGTGACCACGATGGTATGCCTGCCGAATACGAATCCGGTCATGGACGACGAAGCCACGCTTGAGTTCGTCGCCCGTCGCGCGCGCCAGAATGCCCTGGCCAAGGTCTATGCCTACGGCGCCGTGACCAAGGGCCTTCAGGGCAAAGAACTCGCGGAGATGGGCCTGCTCGCGGACTCGGGCGCCGTGGGCTTCACCGATGCCACCCGCGCCGTCGCCGACGCCCAGGTCATGCGCCGCGCGCTGCAGTACGCCGCGACCTTCGATCTTCTGATCATCCAGCATCCGGAGGAACCGACGCTGGCCACCGGCGTGATGAACGCCGGCGAAATGGCCACCCGCATGGGCCTCTCTGGCATCCCGCGCGAGGCGGAAATCATCATGCTGGAGCGGGATATGCGCCTGGTCGCCATGACCGGCGCGCGCTATCACGCCGCCCATATCTCTACCAGCGACAGCGTGGAGATCATCGCGCGCGCCAAGAGGCAGGGCCTGCCGGTCACCTGCGATACCGCGCCGTTTTATTTCGCCTTGAACGAACTCGCGGCGGTGGACTACCGCACCTTCGCCAAGCTTTCCCCACCGCTGCGCAGCGAAGAGGACCGCCAGGCCATCGTCGAAGGACTGACGTCCGGCGTCATCGACGCCATCGCCAGCGACCACGCCCCGCAGGACCAGGACAGTAAGCGCCTGCCCTTCCCGCAGGCGGCCTTCGGCGGCAGCGGACTGGAAACGCTTCTGAGCGTCACGCTCGATCTGGTCCACAATGGCGACCTCACTTTGGTCGAAGCAATCCGCCGCATCAGCGAAGCCCCTGCCGCCCTGCTCGGCCTCGATGCCGGGGTGCTGGCCAAGGGGAAGAAAGCGGACCTCGTGATCTTCGATCCGGATCGTCCGTGGAAAGTGATCGCGGACAGGTTCCGCTCCAAGTCCAAGAACTCGCCCTTCGACGGCCGCGCGGTGCAAGGCAAGGCCCTGCGCACCGTGATCGACGGCCGCGTGGTCTATGACATCCTGGTCCAAGGCAAGCTGGACCAAGGCAAATGAGCGGCGATCTGCCGCTGTCGTCTCTCGTCCTCACCGTCGCGATCGGTTATCTGCTCGGCTCGATCCCATTCGGTCTGGTGCTGACCCGTGCCGCCGGCCTCGGCGACATCCGCACCATCGGCTCCGGCAACATCGGCGCCACCAACGTCCTGCGCACGGGACGCAAAGGTTTGGCCTTGGCGACCTTGCTGCTCGACGGCGGCAAGGGCGCTATCGCCGTGTTGCTGATCGGGGCCTTTCTGCCGGCGCCCGCCGGGCTGATCGCCGGCACTGCCGCCGTTATCGGCCATAATTTTCCGGTGTGGCTGCGTTTCAAGGGCGGCAAAGGTGTCGCGACGACCCTTGGCATGATCTTCGCCGCGACCCCTATCGTCGGCCTGATGGCCGGCCTGACATGGCTCGCGATGGCGGCGATCTACCGATATTCATCGCTCGCGGCGCTTATCGCCCTGGCCATGGCGCCGCTCTATGCCCTCATCATCCAGCAGCCCGCCGCGGCTGTGGCCTTCGCGATCCTCGGCGTTCTCGGCTGGATCCGCCACCACGCCAACCTCGCCCGGCTCATCAAGGGCCAAGAGCCGAAGATCGGGGCAAAGAAGGGCTGACCTCATGACCTCCTCGGATGAGTTGATCGACTGGATCCGCCTCATCCGCACGGACGGGATCGGTCCCATACGCTTCCGAAACTTGGTCGAGCGCTTCGGCTCACCGGCAGAGGCCGTCCACCACCTACCGACCTTTAAGCCCGAGGCGCGCGTGTGGACGCCTGCCCAGGCTGAGGCGGAAATCGCGGCGGCAGAACGTGCGGGTCTGACCTACGTCACCTGGTCAGACCCGAATTACCCCGGGCCCTTGAAGGCCATCGAAGACGCGCCGCCGCTTCTGCTGGTGAAAGGCAACCCGGCCGTGTTGCGCCAACCCGCCCTGGCGGTGGTCGGTGCGAGGAATGCGAGCGTCAACGGACGCAAGCTGGCCGGGATGCTGGCAGGTGACATGGCCCGGGCTGGCTGGGCGATCATCTCCGGCCTGGCGCGCGGAATCGACGGCGCTGCCCACGAAGCCACCCTCGCCGCCGGCGGAACCACCATCGCGGTTCTGGCGGGCGGAACTGACGTGATCTATCCGCCGGAACACGCCAAGCTTCATGCGCGGATCGCCGAGACGGGGGCGGTCATCTCCGAGGTCGCCCCCGGAACCGAGCCGACCGCGGCGGCCTTCCCGCGCCGGAACCGGATCATCTCGGGCGCAAGCCGGGGCGTTCTGGTGGTTGAGGCAACCCTGAAATCCGGCTCCCTCATCACGGCCCGCTTAGCTGGCGAACAGGGTCGTGACGTTTTCGGCATCCCGGGCTCGCCGCTCGATCCCCGAGCCAACGGACCCAACAGCCTGATTCGCGACGGCGCCACGTTGGTTGAGCGCGCGGAGGACATTCTCGCCGTCCTGACTGGGGCCACACGGGAAATTTCAATCCCAAACCAAAATATTAAGATCATCCCACAAGTCACTGAAAATATAGATGCGACAGATAGCGAGACCTTGCGACGTCGCGTTGAAGCCGCCTTGGGGCCCGGTCCCACCGCTGTTGACGAGGTGGTTCGACAGTGCCAAGTGTCAGCCGCCCTCGTGGCAACGGCTCTGATGGAGCTTGAGCTGGCTGGCCGCCTGGAGCGGCATCCGGGCAACCGGGTTGCTCTCATCGGAACAGACTGAATTTATTAAGGCTTTGGGGTTATCCCCAGCTGCGGCGACTTCAGTCGCCGTCACAAGTGTGGCTCTTGGAGCGAACTCCAGGGCCCTAAAACGGGACAGCACGTCGGGCGTCACATGAAAGTTGTCATCGTCGAATCACCGGCCAAAGCCAAGACCATCAATAAGTATCTTGGCGATGAGTACCGGGTCATCGCGTCATACGGGCACATTCGCGACCTGCCCCCGAAGGACGGATCCGTTCGTCCGGACGAAGACTTCGCGATGGATTGGGAAGTCGACGCCGGCTCCCAGAAACATCTCAAAGGCATCCTCGACGCGCTGAAGGGCGCGAAGGGCATAATCCTCGCAACCGACCCGGATCGCGAAGGCGAGGCCATTTCCTGGCACGTGCTTGAGGAGCTGCGTCAGCGCAATGCCATTAAAGGCATGGACGTGAAACGCGTCACCTTCAATGCCATCACCAAGAAGTCGGTGCTGGAGGCCATGGCCAACCCGCGCGACCTCGATCTCGAGCTGGTCGACGCCTACCTCGCCCGCCGCGCCCTCGACTATCTCGTGGGGTTCACCCTTTCCCCGGTGCTGTGGCGCAAGCTGCCAGGCTCCAAGTCCGCCGGGCGCGTGCAGTCCGTCGCGCTGCGCATGATCTGCGACCGCGAACTCGAGATCGAAAAGTTCAAGGCCGAGGAGTACTGGACCGTGGGCGCCGACATGGCGACCGCGAAGAAGGAGGCCTTCCAGGCCCGCCTCACCCATTTCGAGGCCAAGAAGCTCGACAAGTTCGACCTGAACAACGGTGAGAAGGCCGAGCGCGCCGCCGCCGCCGTGCGGTCCGGCCAGTTCACGGTCACCTCGGTCGAGAAGCGCACCAAGCAGCGCCGCCCCTACCCGCCGTTCACCACCTCGACCCTGCAGCAGGACGCCTCGCGCCGCCTTTACTTTTCCGCCCGCCAGACCATGGACATCGCCCAGAAGCTCTATGAGGGCTTCGAGATCGACGGCGAGACGGTCGGCCTCATCACTTATATGCGTACCGACGGCGTCACGATCGAGGGCGAAGCCCTCACCGCCATCCGCAAGCTGATCGGCGACCGCTACGGCAAGACCCACTTGCCGGCCGAGGCGCGGGTCTACAAGACCAAAGCCAAGAATGCCCAGGAGGCCCACGAGGCCATCCGCCCGACCGATCCGACCCGCACGCCGGAGAGCGTCGCGAAGTATGTCTCCGCCGACCAACTCAAGCTCTACGACCTGATCTGGAAGCGCACCATCGCCAGCCAGATGGAGTCCGCGCAGCTCGACCAGGTGAGCGTGATCGCCGCCACGCCGGACCAGCAGACGCAATTGCGCGCCTCCGGTTCTGTCATCGTCTTCAAGGGCTTCCTGGAAGTTTATGATGAAGTCGCTACAGGTGGCCCAGCTCAGACGGAAGATGAAGAAGCCGAGGGCACGATCCTGCCGGCGATGACCGAAGGTCAGCCGCTGAACGTCAACCAGGTTCTGCCGGAACAACACTTCACCCAGCCGCCGCCGCGCTTCTCCGAAGCCAGCCTCGTGAAGTCGCTCGAAGAAAAGGGCATCGGCCGCCCCTCAACTTACGCCTCAATCATCCAGGTCCTCCAGGACCGGAAGTACGTGCGAATGGACAGCCGCCGCTTCATCCCGGAAGACCGCGGCCGCGTCGTGATCGCCTTCCTGGAAAGCTTCTTCCCGCGCTACGTCGAATACAACTTCACCGCCGATCTCGAGAATCAGCTCGACGAGATCTCCGCCGGTACGCTCAAGTACAAGAAGGTCCTGGCCGACTTCTGGCGCGACTTCATCGCCGCCATCGACGGCACCAAAGATCTGACCCGGACCAAAGTCATCGACGTGCTCGACGAGATGCTCGAGCCGCACCTGTTCCCCGCCATGGCCGACGGCGGCAATCCGCGCCAGTGCCCGGCCTGCGCGCAAGGCCGTATCGGCTTGAAGTTCGGCAAGTTCGGCGCCTTCATCGGCTGCAGCAAGTACCCGGAGTGCCGCTACACCCGCCCGCTCGGCGCCCCCGAGCCCGGCCAGACGGCAGCCCTCGACGGTCCGAAGGAACTTGGAACCGATCCGGCGAGCGGCATGGTCGTGACCCTGCGTGTGGGTCCGTATGGCCCCTACGTCCAGCTCGGCGGCAACGAACCGCCGCCGATCGCCCCACCCGTGACCGTGCCGGCGGAGCCTGAGCCGGAGGTTGAGGCGGAGCCCGAGGTCGATGCCAAGGGCAAGAAAAAGAAAAAGGCCAAGGCGAAAGCCAAGCCGAAGGTGGTCAAACCGCCGAAGCCCAAGCGCGCCTCCCTGCCCAAGGGCACCGATCCGAACGCGGTCGATCTCGACCGCGCGCTCAAGCTCTTGTCCCTGCCCCGCGACGTCGGCAAGGACCCGGAGAGCGGCGAAATGATTCAGGCCGGCATTGGCCGCTTTGGGCCGTACCTCAAAGTCGGCACCCGCTATCAGTCCCTGCCGAAGGACGACGACGTCCTCGAGATCGGCATGAACCGGGCCCTGATCGTGCTGTCCGAAGGCGCCGAACGCGCGGCCAAACGCGGCGGCGCGGCGGGGAAAATCCTCGGCCAGCACCCGACCGGCGGCGCCATCACCTTGCGCAAAGGCCGTTTTGGCCCATATGTACAGCACGGCAAGATCAGCGCGACGCTCCCGCGTGACATGGACGCCGAGAGTGTGTCCCTGGATGCGGCCGTGGGCCTGATCGCCGCCAAGCAAGCCAAGAACGGCGGCGGCGTCCCGGCCCCCAAGGCCAAAGCCAGCCGTAGCCGTAAGAGCGCAGAAGCTTAACGAAGCATCTCACTTCGCTGCTCTGGGCCCCGGATTCCGCCGCGCACTTGCGCGGCTGCCCGGGGTGACAAGCTTTTGCGATTTCCCCCGATTGTCATCTCGGCCGCGCGACGCGAGAGCCGGGATCCAGGGCGTAAAGCACAGCCATTCGGCGTGCTCGTCTCGGCTCACCGATCCGGTGTAGCCTTTCACTCCATTTAGGACCCTTACCCATTCCCATGCCTAACCCCAAAGCCGGCCGTCGCGTTTCGCGCGGCGGTACCCCACCGACCCAAGAGCTGCCCAGCCGCGAAGACGTGTTGACGTTCATCAACACCGCCGCCGGGCCCGTCGGCAAACGCGAAATCGCACGCGCCTTTGGCCTCACCGGCGCTGCGAAGATCGGACTCAAAGCGCTTCTAAAGACTCTCGAAATCGAAGGCGCGGTCGACCGCACCGGCAATCGCAAAATGTCGACCGGCGATGTCCTGCCCGCCGTCGACGGCATCTTCATTACGCACACCGACAAGGACGGCGACCTCTTCGCCAAACCTCTCAAGTGGGACCACGACTCTCCCCCGCCGGTCATCCTCGTCATCCAGCCGCGCGCCGCGCGCGGTATGAAGAAGAAGGACACCCGCCAACTTACCGTCGGCGTCGGCGATCAGGTGCTCGCGAAACTCTCCCCCGCTGGGGACAACGCCTACGAGGCCCGGCCCCTCAAACTGATCGCGCCCGCAGCGGTCAAACTGGTCGGCGTCTACCAGGCCGACGGCCATCTGCAGCCGGTCGATAAGAAGTATCGCTACGAGGTCATCATCCCGCCGGAGGAGCGCGGCACCGCCAAGCCCGGCGACCTGGTTGCGGCGGAGATCACCAAGGCGCCGAAGTTCGGACCTCAGAAGGCCCGCGTCCTGGAAAACCTGGGCGCGCTTGGGGACTCAATTACCGCCGCCCGTAACCTGAGCCTAATCGCGATCCACGCCGCCGGCCTGCCGCACATCTTCTCCGACGAGGCCTTGGCGCTGGCCGCCAACGCCACCGGCGCCCCGCTGGGCAACCGGGTCGACCTGCGCAATGTGCCCTTGGTCACCATCGACGGTGAGGACGCCCGCGACTTCGACGACGCGGTGTTCGCCGAGCCCGACGACGATCCCGCCAACCCCGGCGGCTGGCACCTGCTGGTCGCCATCGCCGATGTGTCCTGGTACGTGCGCGAGGGCGACGCGCTGGACCGCGAAGCCTATGACCGCGGCAACTCGGTCTACTTCCCGGACCGGGTCGTGCCGATGCTGCCGGAGGCGCTCTCCAACGGCTGGTGCTCCCTCAAGCCGAAAGAAGACCGGCCCTGCCTCGCCGCCCACATGTGGATCAACGCCCACGGCAGACTGATCCGCCACAAGATCATCCGCGGGCTGATGCGTTCGGTCGCGCGGCTGACCTACACGCAAGTCCAGGCCGCAAAAGACGGCACCCCGGACGACATCACCGGCACGCTCATGGACCTGGTGATCAAGCCGCTCTACGGCGCCTATGCGGCCCTCGACGATGCCCGCGCCAAGCGCGGCACCCTTGAGCTCGACCTCGTAGAACGCAAGATTATTGTCGATGCCAAAGGCCGCGTGACCGGCGTGTCCAAGCGCGAACGCTACGACAGCCACAAGCTGATCGAAGAGTTCATGATCGCGGCCAACGTCGCGGCGGCGGAAACCCTGGCGGCCTCGTCCTATCCGGCGGTGTATCGCGTCCACGAGCCGCCCGATCCGGAACGGGTCATGGTCTTGCGCGAGAATCTCCAGACCCTGGACATAAAGCTCCCGCATGGCGGGAGCATCAAACCGGCCGATTTCAATCGCGTGTTGGGAATTGTGCGCGGCACCCCGAATGAGGGGATGGTCAACACCCTTGTCCTGCGGACACAATCCCAGGCGGTCTATAGTCCCAACAATCAGGGCCACTTCGGCCTGGGTTTGCGGAAATATGTGCACTTCACCTCGCCGATCCGCCGCTACTCGGACCTCCTGGTGCACCGTGGACTGGTCGCGGCGTGCAAACTCGGCGACGGCGGCTGGCATCATGGCCGTAACCCGGATCTGGTGCCGGCGACGGAGCACATCTCCATGACCGAACGCCGCGCCGCCTTGGCGGAACGCCAGACGGTCGATCGCTTCACCGCCGGCTACCTCGCCGATCGCGTCGGCGCGACGTTCGGCGGCCGCGTCAGCGGTGTCAGCCGGTTTGGCGTGTTCGTGAACCTGGACGAGACCGGGGCCGACGGCATCATGCCGATGCGCGCCCTGCCGCCGGATTACTACAATCTCGACGAACGCGCCCATCGCCTGGTTGGACAACGCCATGGATTGAGCTTGCGCGTTGGCGATAAGGTGACCGTGAAACTCACCGAGACCAACGAGATCGCGGGCTCCATCGTGTTCGAATTTGCCGGGAAAGAGGGTTCGTCCGCACCGCCGGTCGAGGGGCCGCAGCGCCACGAGCGCAAGTTCAAGGCAAACGCCCACCCGCCAAAAGGCGGCCACAAATTCAAGCGGAGGCGCCGTTGAAGCGGGTCCTGCTCGCCTCTGCCCTGCTGCTCGCCGGCTGCGCGACCGATCCGCGCAGCGCGCAGCGCGCGCGGCTGGAGCCGGAAGTGGCCGCCATCGCCGCGCCGCTCGGCGGCGGGATCACGCAGATACGGGATAAGGCGATAGATCCGCCGGACATCGACCGCCTTTTCCTCGCCGCCCTCGGCCATCTCTCGGTGATCGATCCCGACATGCGCGTCGAAGCGATAGGTAACGAGGTGGCTTTCTATTATGGCGAAGTGGCGATCGCCCAAGCCCCGCGCCCGCGTCCGCAAGACATCGCCGGCTGGGTGGAGACGACGCAGCGCCTGATCGAGTCCGCCCGCAAGGTGTCCAAGCCGCTGGGAACGTCGACATCGGAAACGCTGCTGCAGTCGATGTACGAAGCGATCATGCCGCAGCTGGATAACTATTCTCGGTATTCCGGCCGGCGCGACGCCCAGCGCAACGGCGTCATGCGAAACGGGTTCGTCGGCCTCGGGATGGACCTGGAGTCCGTGCCGGAAGGCGCACGCGTACGCCTCACCCTCAAGGATGGGCCCGCCGACGACGGCGGTATCCTTCCGGACGACATTATCGTGCGCGCGCAGGGCCAGCGTCTCGCCGGACAGCCGCTTGCGGCGATCCTGCGCCGGCTCGACGGCCCGAAAGACATGCTGGTGCGCATGATCGTGAAGCGTGGCGACGACGAGATCGCCGTCAGCGCGCGCCGCTCCCTCATCATTCCCGAAACGGTGAAGGGCGAAGTCATCAACGGCGTGTTGGAACTCTCGGTGAAGAGCTTCAATCAACGCACCGCATCGACCATCGCCGAGAAAGTCGCCGCCGCTGGTCCGGTGCGCGGCATCGTGCTCGACCTACGTGGCGATCCGGGCGGATTGCTCGATCAGGCCGTCGCGGTCGCGGACCTGTTCATGGAAAAAGGCGTCATCGCCACATTGCGCGGGCGACATCCCGGCGCGATGCAGTTCTACGCCGCCACCGGCGGCGACATCTCCCTCGGTGCGCCGATCGTGATGCTGTTGGACGGCCGCTCAGCCTCGGCGTCGGAAATTCTCGCCGCCGCCTTGCAGGAGAACGGCCGCGCCATCGCGGTCGGGACGGCGAGCGTCGGCAAGGGAACCGTGCAAACCATCGTACCGCTGGCCAATGGTGGCGAACTCGCCCTCACCTGGGCGCGCGTCTTCACACCCGCCGGCGCGATCCTCGCCGGCCGTGGCGTGGTGCCCGACGTTTGCACCAGCGGCGCGCAAACCGAGGGTGGGCAATTGCTCGACACCCTCGTCAAAGCCGGCCCGCGGCGGCGCATGGCGGCGGAAGCGGCACGAACAACCTGCCGTCCGGAGCCACATGCGGGCGCCGCGGTGGATGCGGAAGTGGCCCGGCGCTTGATCGACGATAGCGCCCTGCGCACCGCGCTGCACCTGCCGGAGGCGGGTCAATTGGCAACAAGCCCTTGATCTAACTTCAATATCTGACCCCACCCCTGTCTTGACTTAGGGGTACGGCAGTGTATTGTGCGCGCCTTATTCAAGGGGGCCCACCGCCCTCGAACTACATTACGGAAACCGCCATGGCGAAGCCGACCACCATTCAGATCAAGCTCGAGAGCACGGCGGGCACGGGCTACTACTACACCACCAAGAAGAACCCTCGGAACATCACTGAGAAGATGGTGCAGAAGAAGTACGACCCGGTTGTGCGCAAGCACGTCGATTTCAAAGAAGGCAAGATCAAGTAGGATCGCTTTCTCGCACGAACGATCAAACAAACCCGCTGCGGCTCCGCCCGGCGGGTTTTTTGTTGAGTCAATTCATGACCGACCATCACGCCGCCGATCCGTTCCACCTCGCCATTCCAGTTCATGACCTCGCTGCAGCGCGGGCGTTCTATGGTGAACTGTTGGGATGTCCCGAGGGCCGGTCCTCCGCCGAATGGGTAGACTTCGATCTCTACGGTCACCAGATCGTGGCCCATCTCGCGCCGCGCGGGGAAAACGATCACACCAACCCTGTTGACGGTCATGATGTGCCCGTCCCCCACTTCGGCGTCGTGCTGACGATGGCGCGGTGGGAAGCGCTGGCTGAAAAACTAAAAGCGGCCGGCGTCACGTTCGGGATTGCGCCGACAATCCGGTTTAAGGGCCAGCCCGGCGAACAAGCGACGATGTTCTTCCGCGATCCCAGCGGCAACGCGCTTGAGTTCAAGGCGTTCGCCGACCGGCGCTCGTTGTTCGCGAAGTAGTTAGTTGACGGTCGCCGGGACCAGGAACTTCGACACGGTCTGCAGGAAGCTCGCGACCGAGATCGGTTTGGCGATGTAGCCGTCGCACCCGCCGGAGCGGATCTTCTGCTCATCGCCCTTCATCGCGAACGCCGTCACCGCCACGACAGGAATCTCGCGCAGATCGTCGTCCGCCTTCAGCATCTTGGTGATCTCCAGGCCGGAAATCTCTGGCAGCTGAATGTCCATGAGGATGAGGTCGGGCTTGTTCTTGCGGGTGATCTCCATCACCTCGCGACCGTCCTTGGTCTGCAGGGTGTTGTACCCGTGCGCCTGGAGCAAATCGTTGAACAGCTTCATGTTCAACTCATTGTCCTCAACGATCAAAATTGTTTTCGACATGCTGCTGGTTCCCCCCACCATCGCCTTCACGGCGGGTGGTTGTTTTGACTCGAATATAGAGAGCGCGACGCGTTCGAGCAACCTCCCTGCACGGGTATCTAAGTTAGCGGAATACGACGGTTTTTGAACCGTTTAGCAGCACACGTCGCTCCGCATGCCAGCGCACGGCCCGGGCGAGGACGACGGTTTCGAGGTCGCGGCCGATGGCGACGAGATCCGCCGGCGAATGGGTGTGATCGACCCGCTCTACCGCCTGCTCGATGATCGGCCCCTCGTCGAGGGTACCGGTGACGTAGTGCGCGGTAGCGCCGATGATCTTCACGCCGCGGGCGAAGGCCTGCTGATAGGGCGTCGCACCTTTGAAACTCGGCAGGAACGAGTGATGGATGTTGATGCAGCGCCCTTCGAGCGCGCGGCAAGTTTCCGGACTCAGCACCTGCATATAGCGCGCGAGTACGACGAAATCGATGTTGAGCGCGTCGATCAACGCCAGCCACTGCGCTTCCTGCTGCGCCTTCGTCTCCGGCGTGACCGGAAGGTAGTGGAACGGAATCTCGTTCCATTCGACCAGCCGGCGCATGTCCTCATGATTGGAGAACACGCCTGCGACGTCGATGGCGATTTGGTCGGTCTCCCAGCGGTGCAGCAGATCGTTCAGGCAGTGCCCGAAACGCGACACGGCGATCAGCACGCGCGGCTTGTAGTCCGCCGGCACGATATGGACGACCATGTTGAACTTGGTGGCAATGGCGGCGAAGCGGCTTTCGATGATGTCAATCGGCGCGCTGTTGTCGCCGCGGGTGAAAAGCGCGCGCATGAAAAAGCGCTGCGTGGAGGGATCGCCGTACTGGGACGACTGATCGATGAAGCAATTCTCATCGCGCAGGAATCCGGAGACGGCGGCCACCAGCCCGGTGGCATCCGGGCAGGTGATCGTGAGAATGTATTTGCCGGCAGTTGTGATCATCATCCCCTCGCGGTGCGATCTTGTAACCCAGGCCCACCCAAAAGAAAAACCCCGCTCCTTGTGGGAGCGGGGCTTAGGACGTTCCGGCGTTAGACTGCCGCGTAATTCGGCAAGGCCTTCGCCGCCACATTCGCCTGCAGAAGCGCCATGGCTTTGACCACAGCGGCCTGGAGCTTGGCGAAAGCGCGGTTCTCGATCTGGCGCACGCGCTCGCGGCTGATGCCGTATTCCGCGCCGATCTCTTCGAGCGTCCGCGGATTCTCGGCCAGGCGGCGTTCCTGGATGATCTTCCGCTCACGCTCCGTGAGCATGGTCATCGCTTCGGTCAACAGCTTCAGGCCAAGCTTGCGGTCTTCGTTGTCGCCCAGAACCTGCTCCTGGTTCGGGGTGGTGTCGACCAGCATGTCCTGGCGCTGCAGGTCGCCGTCTTCCGCGACCGGTGCGTTCAAGGACGCGTCCGAGCGCGACAGACGGCGGTTCATGTCGATGACCTCTTGCGTGGTCACGTCGAGCCGCTTCGCGATCAGTTCCGCCTTCTCGATCGGGATGTCGCCATCCTCGTACACGCCGAGCTTCGCCTTCATCTTGCGCAGATTGAAGAACAGCTTCTTCTGGGCCGCGACCGTGCCGACCTTCACCAACGACCACGAGTTCAGCACGTACTCGTTGATGGCGGCCTTGATCCACCACATGGCATAGGTCGCCAGGCGGAAGCCGCGCTCCGGCTCGAACTTCTTCACGGCACGCATCAAACCGACGTTGCCTTCGGAGATCAGATCCGAGACCGGCAACCCGTAAAAGCGATAGCCCATGGCGATCTTCGCCACCAAGCGCAGATGGCTGGTGACCATCTTGTGCGCCGCTTCGGTGTCGCCGTGCTCAACGAGACGCTTCGCGAGCATGTATTCCTCTTCCGGCGCCAACATCGGGAATTTCTTGATCTCGTTCAGGTAAGCGGAGAGTCCGCTCTCCGACGCCAATACCGGAACGCGATTCAGGCTGGAAACAACATTACCCATAACTTCCTCCTTCTAGGGCGCGACAAGGCGCCCCCTTGCGTCAATCCGCGTGTCTTCTCACATGACAGTCTACGTACAACGCCCCAAACCGGACCTTTCGATCCGTGCATGTCAGCTCACATTGATGTGCATAGGGCGCGCCGATACGGCAGACAGTCATATCCTCCACGAGGCACACGACGCAGCGACCTGCCCGAAGGCCAAGCCTCTTCGCTACAGAGGGCCCCGCGATGGGCACCCTCCAGCGAGATAAATTATACGGCACCGGCTTAGCCGCGTGCAATAACGCGCGAGCATTCCTGCCCCGCCTAAAGCGCAGCCGAGAACAAAAGCTCGTGATTTCAAAGATATCAACGAAGGACGCGGTGGAAAGTTCCGGCCGGATTTCGCGCGTTTTATCGCGCGAAATACGCGCGGAAATTTCGGCGGCCTCTGCGATCCGCGGCCCCTTGCCATAAGAACAAAAGAAGAACATATCATAGGCGCGCCATCGCGGCAAATTCCAGTCGTGGCGAAGCGTATCGGGCAGGGCCTACACTTTTTCCAAGCAGATCGCGTTGGCTTGCCCGCTGCTGGAACCTATTTGATTTAACGACGTTTTCGCTTTGGCGGTTGCGCCAAAGCACCTAGGAGCGCCTCGCCGGTGGACGGAAGTCTCGACAATACTGCGGCCAGCGGAGCGCGCCTCAGCCGCGACGCGCTGCTGTTGCGCTATCGCACGGTGCGCGCGAAGACCGAAGCGCTGGCGGCCCCCATCTCGCCCGAAGACCAGATGCTGCAGTCGATGCCCGATGCCAGCCCGACGAAGTGGCATCGTGCGCACACCACATGGTTCTTCGAGACGTTCCTGCTGACTCCGCATCTTGCGGGCTATCGTGTCTACGACGATCGCTTCGGCTTTCTGTTCAATTCCTATTACGAAGCTGTCGGCCCGCGGCATCCGCGGCCGCAGCGGGGCATGATCAGCCGGCCGTCCTGCGAAGAGGTTGGCGCCTATCGCGCGTTCGTCGATGCGGCGATGGAAGAACTGATTCAGACCGCGCGCATGGACGTGCTTGCCGCCACCCACGCGATGCTGACCCTGGGACTGCATCACGAGCAGCAGCATCAAGAATTGATCTTGATGGACATCCTCCATGCGTTCTCGTGCAACATCACGAAGCCGCGCTACGGGAACGGCGCCGCCGTGATGAACGCGGAGACCACACCGCTGACGTGGTATGCGTTCGACGGCGGACTTGCGCAGATCGGCACATCCGCGCCGGACTTTGCGTTCGACAATGAACGTCCACGGCATCGCGTTTTCCTTGAGCCCTATCGTCTCGCATCGCGCCTGGTCACCAACGGCGAATGGCGCGCGTTCATGGCGGACGGCGGCTACCGCCGGCCCGAGCTATGGCTCGCGGACGGCTGGGCACGGGCGCAGGACGAGCGCTGGACCGCGCCGCTGTATTGGTCGGGCGTGGAGAATCCGGGCACACTGTTCACGCTCAACGGCGTTCAACCGATCTGCGATGCGGCGCCGGTGTGTCACGTGAGTTACTACGAAGCCGACGCCTACGCGCGCTGGGCCGGCAAACGTCTGCCGACAGAGGCCGAGTGGGAAGCCGCGGCGCAAGCGCAGCCGATCGTCGGCAACTTCCTCGACGACGATGTCTTGCAATCGCGTGCGGCCGTAGAGGGCTCCCTTACGCAAATGTTCGGCGACGTGTGGGAGTGGACGCAAAGCGCGTATAGCCCCTACCCTGGCTTCAGACCCTTCGAAGGGGCCGCCGGCGAGTACAACGGCAAGTTCATGGTCAATCAGATGATCCTGCGCGGTGGCGCTTGCGTCACACCTGCAGATCATATCCGAGCGACCTATCGCAATTTCTTTTACCCCCACATGCGTTGGCAGTTCGCCGGCGTGCGCCTTGCGGACGATGCTGCATGAAACAGTTTGTTGCCGAAATTCCCGTTGCGCGCTCACCCTTCAATCTGCGCGTGATCGACAATCATGCGGACGCGCCGGGTCGCGAGGCGTTCCTGGCGGATGTGCTGACCGGGCTATCCGCTCCGCAGAAGGCGATCCCGGCCAAGTATTTTTACGACCGCCATGGCTCGGAGCTGTTCGACGCCATTTGCCGGTTGCCGGAGTACTACCTCACGCGCACCGAGATAGCACTGTTGAAGGCGCGCGCGCCGGAAGTGGCGCAACTCGCCGGGCGCGGCGCGCAATTGATCGAATTCGGCAGCGGCGCGAGCGCGAAGGTGCGTTTGCTGATTCAAGCACTCGACACGCCCGCGTCCTATGTCGGCGTAGATATCTCCCGCGAGTACCTGATCCACGCCACGCAAGGCCTGGCCCAGGATAATCCCGACCTACCCGTGATCGCGGTGTGCGCGGACTTCACCAAACCATTCCGGGTTCCGACCCTGCCGGGCCGCGGCGCGCGGCTCGGGTTCTTCCCCGGCTCGACGATCGGCAACTTGAGCCATGTGGAAGCGGAAGCGTTCCTTCGCCATGCCGCTACGGTACTGCGTCCCGGCGGGCATCTCCTGATCGGCGTGGATTTGAAGAAGGAGCCGGAGATCCTACACGCCGCCTATAACGATACGGCGGGCATCACCGCGGCGTTCAACATGAACCTGCTGTCGCGCATCAATCGCGAACTGGACGGCACGTTCGACATGACGTCATTCGAACACGCGGCCCACTACAATGCCGCCGCCGGACGTGTCGAGATGCACTTGCGCAGCGCGATAGATCAGGAGGTGCGCATTAACGGGCGCACTTTCCGCTTTGCCGCGGGCGAGACCATCCACAGCGAGAATTCGCACAAATACGACGTCGAGGATTTCCAGGCGCTGGCCAAGCGCGCCGGATTGCGTCCGGTGCGCTGCTGGGTGGATGCCGACCGGTTGTTCAGCATCCACTTCCTCAGCGTACCGCGGTAATTACTTCGCCGCGATGACGGCGATCTCGACCAGGTATTCCGGGCCGGCGAGCTTCGCCTCGACGGTGGCGCGGGCGGGGCCTTGGCCCTTGGCGACCCAGGCTTCCCACGCCTTGTTCATCTCACCGAAGGTGCGGATGTCGGCGAGGTAGATGGTCGCACTCAAAATCTTGGTCTTGTCCGATCCGGCACGTTCCAGCAGGTCATCGATCTGCTTCAGAACGGCGGCGGTTTGGCCCTGCACGTCCGACGGCTTATCGGCGACCTGACCGGCGAGGTACACGGTGTCGCCGTGGGTCACCATCTGGCTCATGCGCGCATTGGTGTCGAAACGCTGAATGCTCATAGTTGCCTCTCCTAGTGAACGAGTTCGCGGGTCTTCAAGAACTCAATGTCCGGATAGTCTTCCATCGTGCGATTGAGGTGCCAGGCATTGCGGGCAAGGAACACGAGCGCGCCGTCGTGATCCTCCGCGCTCGAGGCCTGCATGCTGTCGGTGAATTTCTTCACCGCCGCCGGCGCGCCCCGCACCCAGCGCGCGGTGTGGAGTTCGGTCTGCTCGAACCGCACGGGCACTTCGAATTCCGTCCGGATGCGATCCGCCAGCACGTCGAACTGCAGGGAGCCGACGACGCCCACGATCCAGTCCGTGCCCATCCGCGGCTTGAACACGCTCGCAGCCCCCTCTTCCGCGAGCTGCTGGAGCGCGCGGCCGAGATGCTTGGCTTTCAGCGGATCTTCCGGCCGCACCGTCTGAAGCAGTTCCGGCGCGAAGCTGGGAATGCCGGTGAAATGCAGGTTCTCGCCCTCGGTGAGGGCGTCGCCGATGCGCAGATTGCCGTGGTTCGGGATACCGATGATATCGCCCGGCCACGCGTCTTCGGCAGTTTGACGATCCTGCGCCATGAAGATCTGCGGATTGTGGATTGTGAGCGTTTTGCCGGAGCGCACGTGCAACAGCTTCGCGCCGCGCTGGAAATGGCCGGAACTCAGGCGCACGAAGGCGATACGGTCGCGATGCTTCGGATCCATGTTGGCTTGGATCTTAAATACGAATCCCGAGACCTTTTTCTCATCCGGCTGGATCGTGCGTTCGGCGGTCGGCTGCGGGCGCGGCGACGGGGCGGATTCCGCCAGGCCCTCCAACAGCTCACGCACACCGAAATTGTTGACCGCGCTGCCGAAGTACACCGGCGTCATGTGGCCCTCGAGGTAGGCCGCGCGGTCGAAGGGCTTGCACAGGCCGCGCACCATCGCGACGTCGTCGCGCAACTTCTTCACGGCGGCTTCCGGCAGCAGTTCGTCGAGCTTGGGATCGTCGAGGCCATTGCACTCGACCCCTTCATCCATCTTCTCGCCCTTGGTGCGGGCCATGAGGATGAGCTTGTCGTGTATCAGGTCGTAGCAGCCGAGGAAATCGCGCCCCATACCGATCGGCCAGCTTGCGGGCGAAACCTCGAGCTGCAGGCGGCTTTCCACTTCCTCCAGCAGCGCAAACGGGTCGAGCCCTTCACGGTCGAGCTTGTTGATGAAGGTGGCGATGGGCATGTCGCGCAAGCGGCACACCTCAAACAGCTTCAAGGTCTGTGTTTCGATGCCTTTACCGGAATCCAACACCATGACCGCAGAGTCGACCGCCGTGAGCGTGCGGTAGGTGTCCTCGCTGAAATCCTCGTGGCCGGGCGTGTCGAGCAGATTGAAGGTGTGGCCGCGGTAGTCGTAGGTCATCACCGCGGAGGTGACCGAGATGCCGCGCTCCTGCTCCACTTTCATCCAGTCCGACCGCGCGCGGCGGCGTTCGCCGCGGGCCTTGACGGCGCCGGCAAGCTGGATGGCGCCGCCGAACAGCAGCAGCTTTTCCGTGAGCGTGGTCTTGCCCGCGTCCGGGTGGGAGATGATGGCGAAGGTGCGCCGATTGGCGACCTGATCGGAAAGCACGCTCATCGGCTAGCCCTCGATCGCATCGAGCTGAAGTTCCACGGTCAGGCCGTCGAGCGCGGCCGTGGCCGTGATCTGGCAGGACAAGCGCGAGCCTTCCGTGCGGTAGTCGGATCCGTCCAGCAGATCGGATTCCTCATCCCCCGCGGGGCCAACCTTCGCGCGCCATTCGGGTGCCACGTCCACATGGCAGGTGGCGCAGGCCATGGCGCCGCCACAGGCCGCGGTGATGGGAATCCCAGCATCGCGCAGGAACTGCATCACGGATGGGCCGGGGGTCCCGACCGCCTCACGCAGGCTGCCATCCGGCAATTTTACGAGGATCTTCATGGTGGGCGGGCTTATAGCGCCCCAGGCACTTACTGTCACCCTCGGGTGAGACAGCGGCGCGACCCCACCCCCTGGCTGCCAGGGGGTGGGGGGCGCGCTTTATCGGCCCGATTTCTCGGTCGTGCGGGTGGTCGTGGAAGACGAGCCGTCGGGAGAGACGGTCTGTTCGTGCTCCTTCATCACTTCGGAGCCATCGGGCGCGATGGTCTTCGAGCGGGACTGGGCGCTGACGCCGCCGGCGCTGCGGGTGACGTTCTTGCTGCTGCGGGTCTCGCTGCCGTCGCTGCTGTACGTCTCCTGCTTCACGGACTTCGACACGGTCGCGTCCGGAGTCATCGGATTTTCGACGGTGGTCGTAGATTCGGTGCGACTGACTTGCGCGACGACGGTTCCGGCCATCAGCGCGCACAGCGCAATACCGGAGATAAAGACTCTGAACATGGGTGTAACTCCTTGCACGTCCACGCACGTAAACTGCGGACTGGTCTTGTACCAACGCCGCGCGGGGCGCGAAGGTCCCAGCGTGCGCTGCGTCTCATATACAGGCTGCCGGCCAAGTGAAGCGTGAGCTGGGATCCCGGGTTGCGAGCGCAGGCGTTCCATCAGCCTGGACCCCGGATCGCGCGCGATGGGCGATCAATGAAAGCCCTGCCCTTAACTCCGGCTCGTCGTGTGCTCGAACTTCAGCTTTTGATTCGGGCGGGCATAGTGAAAGCAGCCGTGCGCCATGAGCGCGGCCTCATGGAAGCCGGACAGGATCAGCTTCAGCTTGCCCGGATACGCGCACATGTCGCCGATGCAGAAGATGCCCGGCACGGCGGTTTCAAATGTGGCCGTGGACACCGGAATGCGCTCGTGTTCGTCGAGTTGGATGCCCCAATCGGCGATGGGCCCGAGTTTCATGGTGAGCCCGTAGAATGGCAGCATAGTATCGCAGGGCACGTCGTACTCGCCCTTCGCGGTACTCTTCAGCGTGACCGACTTGATCTGCCCATTCTCGCCGTTGATGCGCACGATGTCGGCGATTTGTAGATTCACTTTGCCCTGGTTCACCAGGGCACGCATCTGGTCGACCGTGGCCTGCATGCCGCGGAAGTCGTCGCGCCGATGGACAAGCGTGACCGCCGAAACGACGTCCTGCAGATTGACGGTCCAATCGAGCGCGGAATCGCCGCCGCCCGCGATCAGCACGTTCTTGCCCTTGAAGTGATCCTTCTTGCGCACCGCGTAGAACAGCGACTTACCCTCGAACTCGTCGAGGCGCTCAATCTTCGGCTTCTTCGGCGTGAAGGACCCGCCGCCGCCGGAGATCACCACCGCAGCCGCGTCGATCACCGTGCCCATGTCGGTCGTGAGCCGCCAGCGGCCGCTGTCGAGTTTGACGAGGCTCGTGCCCATTTCCTGGAAATGAAAGGTGGGCTTGAACGGGGCGATTTGCTCCATCAAGTCGTTCGTGAGTTGCTGCCCGGTGACCTTCGTGCGGCTCGGGATGTCGAGAATGATTTTTTCCGGATACAACTCGGCGCATTGGCCGCCGGGTCGGTCGAGGATGTCGATGACGTGGGCCGAAAGGCCGAGCAGGCCAAGTTCGAACACCGCGAACAGTCCCACGGGGCCAGCGCCAATGATCACGACATCGGTCGTGTGCGTATTCGCGCCGGGGGTGGTGTCCCCTTGGTCGGCGCCTCCAGCATCTGGCATCGTTCCCTCCCCGAAAAGAGACGGACGCGCCGGCGATTCAACGGTTGCGCCAAAAAGCCAGGAACGAACGATGCCGGGCTATGGCGTCTTGCGTGACAGATAGTCCGACCATTGCGCCGGCGTATCTAGATCAGTGAGCACGCCAGTGTCTCCAAATTCCACTTCGTAGACAAGGGACTCATTGGCGCCGATCAGGTGGCGCGCACCCACATCTCCAGCGACCTCGCGCATGTCGTCGAATAGCAATCGCGACCAGAGCGTCGGATTTCCGCGTTTGCGCTCGTGAGTGGGAACGCCGATGCATTTTCCGTGCGCCGGATCGAAGCCGGCGATCAGGGCATCGAGGTGGGCGGTCGAGACGGCGGGCATATCGCCCAGGCAGATCAAGGCCCCGTCCGCATCCGCCGTGATGGCATCGAGGCCGGCCTTGAGGGAGGTGGACAATCCCTCCGCATAGCGCGGATTGTGCACGAAGGTCACCGGCAGGCCGTCGAGGAGCGCGCGGACATCGGCCGACTGATGGCCAGTCACGACGATGACGGGACGGGCGGAGGCAGCGAGCACGGTCTCGACCGTGCGACGGATCAGCGCAGTGCCATCGAGCGCGCGCGTAAGTTTGTTGTCGCCGCCCATACGCCGCGACTGGCCCGCGGCGAGCACGATGGCAGCGACATTCGGTTTCTCAGGCGGGAACGGTTTGACCGCACTTTCCCGCGGGAGAGGCCGCGCCGGGGTGTCGACCAGAAGGCCGCCGACGCCCATGGCCATGATGTCTGCGCGACGCACGGGCACACCTGCCGCCAAGCGCTGCAGCACCCAATCGAAACCGTTGAGCTTGGGCGAGCGGGCACAGCCCGGGAGCACGAGAACCGGCGTGTCGCCCACATGTGCGAGCACCAGAAGATTGCCGGGGTCGACCGGCATGCCGAAGTGCTCGATGGTCCCGCCGGCCGCGACCACGCCCGCGGGCACGTTGTCGTCGCGATCCACGGTGGCGGACGCTGCGGCAATGAGGATGATATCGACCTTGTCGGCGCGCGCACGATTGATTTGCTCCGCGACGGCGGCAGCGGTGTGGTCGCAGCGCGTTGGGGCAGACATGGTGCCGCCGCAGGCCGCGACGCGCTGCGCGGTGAGATCTTCGGTGTTGGCGATGACCGACGGCTTCACGGTCGGCAGCATGGTGGAGATCAGCGCAAAGCGACGCGGATGAAAGACTTTCACCGCAAGCGCCGGCGTGCCGAGCGCACCTTCCACCAAGGTCAGCACCTGAGACGAGACCGCGAACGGAATGATCTTCACCGTGGCGACAATCTGCCCTTTGCGCACAGCCGCCTTGTCCGGCAGCGTGGCGATGGTGACAGACTCATCGGCAATATTGGCCGCGGTGATCGCGGCCGCATCTACAAGCACGACGCCGTCCGCGTCGGCCTCCACATTGCAGCGGCCCGTGTGTGCCGCGCTGAGGCGCACATGAGACCCCACCAACCGCGCGGCGATACGATGAGCCGCAGCATCCTCGGTCACGTCGCCCGGATCGAGCCGCGCCCCGGTGACTTCGGAGACGCCTGCCTCCCGAAATAGCGCGAGGTCGGCGGCCGTGAGCATGTGACCCTTCTTGAGCGTGGTTTTGCCGTGACGGAACGTGTGCGCGAGAAGCACGCCCTCGGCTTGCGCAAGCGGAAAGGCGCCGAACTTCATCAGGCCGGCTCCGCGCGTAAGGTCGCGATCACCTGCGCGAGAATGCTGACGGCGATTTCCGCCGGCGTCAGCGCATCGATGTCGAGACCGACGGGGCCGTGGATGCGTGCGAGATCGGCTTCGGAGAGGCCATCGCCCGTCAACCGCTGCAAGCGCTTGGCATGGGTCTTCCTGCTGCCGAGCGCACCGATATAGAACGCCGGCGACCGCAAGGCCGATACGAGTGCCGGGTCGTCGAGCTTGGGATCGTGGGTGAGCGTCACCACAGCGGTGCGGATGTCGGGCGCGACCTGCGACATCGCTTCGTCGGGCCATGCGACGATGGCGTCGATGTCGGCGAGTTGACCCGAGCGGACGAAGGCCTCGCGCGGATCGATCACCGTCACTTCAAAGCCGGCGATCTTTGCCATGGGCGCAAGCGCCTGAGCGATGTGCACCGCGCCGACGATGACCATGCGCGGCGGCGGCGTGTAGACGCGTACGAAGATCTGGGTGTCGGCGATCACGCCGGAGCGATCGGTCGCGATGCGGCGGCGCACCTCAATGAGGTGGTCGGCGGACAGAAAGTCGTCGCCGCTGACGGCATTGCCGCTCACCAATGCCTGACGATCGCTCGCCATGTCGGTGACGGTGGCGCACGGGCGTTTATCCGCGAGGTCCCGGCGCAGCGCGTGCAGGAGCACCGATCTCATATGGTGACAGGCTCCACCAGCACTTGGATTCGTCCGCCGCAGGCGAGACCGACTTCCCAGGCCATTTCGTTCGTGACGCCGAAATCGAGCAGCTTGGATTTACCGGTCGCGATGGCTTCCTGCGCGGCGGCGACGACCGCGCCTTCGATGCATCCGCCCGAGACTGAACCGGTGAAATCGCCCGTGTCCGCGACGGCTAAATGACTGCCGACGGGGCGCGGGCTCGAGCCCCAGGTGGTCACGACCGTGGCGAGCGCCGTCTTGCGGCCGTCGGCCTGCCAGCGTTCGATTTGTGCGAGGGGGTCGGGGGCGATGGCCATGACTTCATTCTTCCCTGGGCTTACGCGGCGCGCTGCATGCGGTTCGGTGGCGCCTTCAGCGCCGCGACCAACTGCGCCAAGCTGTCGAGAGAGTGGACCGGACGGAAGTCGTCCACGTAGGGCAGCATGGCGCGGATCCCTGCCGATTTGGGCTCGAACGCGTCGAAACGCAACAGGGGATTGAGCCAGATCAGGCGGCGACAGGACCGGTGGAGACGTTCCATCTCCTCGGGTAAGCCGGCGCCGCCGTCGCGATCCAGGCCGTCGGTAATCAGCAGCAGCGTCGCCCCCTGCCCCAACACGCGGCGCGACCACAGCCGATTGAACGTATGCAGCACCTGGCCGATGCGGGTGCCGCCGGACCAATCCTCCGCCGCCCGGGTCACCCGCGCGATGGCTTCGTCAGGATCGCGATGCGTCATTTCGCGCGTGACGTTCGTCAGACGCGTGCCGAACAAAAACGTGTGCACGCGGTCGCGATCATTGGTGATGGCGTGCAGGAAGTGCAGCAACATGCGGGCGTAGACGCCCATGGAGCCGGAGATGTCGCAGAGCACGACCAGCGGCGGGTGTTTGAACACGCGGCGGCGATGGCGCAGGTCGATGGCGCCGGTGCGCACCATCGCGCGCAGCGTGGCGCGCATGTCGATGCGTTCACCGGATGGCGCAGGACGGAACCGGCGTGTCGGCGCGACGGGGATCGGCAAGCGGAGCATGCGCATGAGGTGACGTGCTTCGGCGAGTTCCGCCGCGGTCATCGTCTCGAAATCCCGCCGCCGGAGAATCTCCGCCCCGGACCAACTGGCACCTTGCGTCTCTTCGCTGGTCTCGATCTCGGAAGACGCAGTGGTGCCGAAAGCATCGTCCAAGCGCCGCGGCGCCATTGTCGCTTCAGGCTGCACAAGCTGAAGTGCCGGCTTCTTCTCCGCGAGCGAGTCGGCGGATGAAGCGGTGCGCCAGAAGCGCTCGAACGCCATGCGGAACATTTCGCTCTGGGAATGACGATCCACCAAGGTCGCATGCAGCGCCCAATAGACATCCTCGCGGCGGCCGATGTCGATGACTTGAAGCGCTTCCAGAGCTGTCATGATCTGCCCGGTCCCGATGGCGAGCCCGGCCCGGCGCAGCAACCGGGCGAAGCGCATGACATTGAACGCCAAGAATCCGCTTGTGACCGCGCCGCTCATGCCGTCTTGAGCAGAGAGCCTGCGGCGATCTCCGTGCGCACGCGGGCGATGTCGTCCTGATACTTGAGCACGACGCCAAGCGTGCTCTCGAGCGCGCCGCGATCGAGTTCGGCGGCGTCCAAGGCGATCAGGGCTTGCGCCCAGTCGATGGATTCGGCGATGCCGGGCGGCTTGAACAATTCCATGCCGCGCAGGGTCTGCACGAAGGCGACGACTTGGTCGCGCAAGCTGTCGGCGGCCGCAGGCACACGGGACTTCAGGATCTGCCGCTCGCGCTCGGCGCTGGGGTAGTCGACCCAGTGATAGAGACAGCGCCGTTTCAACGCGTCGTGGATTTCGCGCGTGCGGTTGGAGGTAATGATCACGAGCGGCGGTTCGGCGGCCTTTACCGTGCCCAACTCCGGGATCGTAATCTGATAGTCGGACAGTATCTCCAGAAGGAACGCCTCGAACGGCTCGTCGGTCCGGTCGAGTTCGTCGATCAGCAGGATCGGAGCGCCATTGGCGTGCGGCTCAAGGGCCTGCAGCAACGGCCGCTTGATCAGGAAGGCAGGGCTATAGATGTCCGCAGCGACGGCCTTGTCGCCGGCCGCCTCGGCCAATCGGATCGCCATCATCTGGCGCGGATAGTTCCACTCATAGACCGCGGAAGCGACGTCAAGACCTTCGTAGCATTGGAGGCGCACCAGATCGCGGCCGAGGGTGGCGGCAAGCGTCTTGGCGATCTCGGTCTTGCCGACCCCCGCCTCGCCCTCCAGCAGCAGAGGCCGCCTCAGCGTCATCGCGAGAAAGACCGACGTCGCCAGCGCCCGGTCGGCCACGTAGCCGCCACCGGCGAGCAACGTCACGGTACCTTCGATGGAAGACGGCACAGCAGTCACAACGGCCTATCCCTAAAAACGAAACGCGCCAGCTTGAAAAGGCCGGCGCGTCGTCGCTCGATGAAGCCTGAAGACCTAGGCGGCGGTGTCGGCGGCGCGCTTGATCGCTTTGCGGATGCGATTGTAAGTGCCGCAGCGGCAGATGTTTGTGATGTGGGTGTTGATATCGTCGTCCGTCGGCTTCGGGATTTCCTTCAGCATCGCGACGGTGGCCATGATCATGCCGGATTGACAGTAGCCGCACTGCGGCACGTCCTCGGCGATCCAGGCCTTCTGAACCGGATGGCTGCGGTCGGTCGAGAGACCTTCGATGGTGGTGATGTTGCGACCGGCGGCATATTGCAGCGGGATCGAGCACGACCGCTCCGCCACGCCGTCGATATGCACTGTGCAAGCGCCACACGCGGCGATGCCGCAGCCGAACTTGGTACCGGTCAGGCCCAAGCTATCGCGCAACACCCACAGAAGCGGGGTTTCCGGGTCGACATCGACGGTCTTATCGACGCCGTTCACTTTGAGGGTGATGGCCATGGGGATCGCCTCCGTTAGCCGCCGCGCGTCCGCGAAACGGCGCAAAAAAATTTCTGCCAGCGGTCATTGTATACGCGAAGACCTAGGTGACAAGTCAGCCCCCCGCAAACGTGCACAGCGTGGGTCGATGACACCGAAGGCCGGCGTGCAAATGCCGATTTCACGCAATCGACGCATTTGGCGCCAGGGCAACCGCGCCTCGATCCCCAGCAACGCCGCAGTTTTCCACATGTTCAGCGGCGTTACTAGGTATTGTGTCTGTTCAATGACTTTCCACAAAATACGTGACAAGCAACGGCGGGTCTGAGACACTTTCTTTCGTAGCAGCCGCTCAGGTTCAATGAAGCTAGCGCGCGATCAAGGTCAGACGACCCCAGCGGTCCACCAGGACCCAGCGCCTAATTTCGACCCTCTTCGCGGCTTCGGCACCAACACCCCACCCGCATTTCTGACGGCGCCCCCACCGGCGCCGGGCACTGCATTTTCGTCAACCACAGGCGCGGATGACCAAGGAGCATCTCAAGGGAAAAACTACCCGCATGCCGGCACCCGTCGGCACGGGCCGTTGCGAGACATCAGCTTTCAGGAGCGAGATATCCCGATGGGAAAGAAGTCAGCCCGGTCAAAGAAGCAGTACCGAGACGACGACAAATCGAGCGCTTTTCAACTTCATGCCCTCCCGACAGTCCGCGGAGACGAAGGCTCAGGCGGTTGGGATCCGATCGATGAGAACCGTGACCAGAGCTACATCCGCCATGTCAAACCGCGCAGCGAGAACCAAGCCGTCCTGATGGAGGCGATAGAAAGCAGCGCACTCAGCCTCGCCCTCGGCCCGGCCGGTACCGGCAAGACCTATCTTGCCATCGCCTGCGCCGTGAAGGCCCTGGAGGCGGGCACCATCGACCGCATCATTCTCTCGCGCCCGGCGATCGAAGCCGGGGAAACGCTTGGCTATCTGCCGGGCACGATGGAAGAGAAGATGTCCCCGTATTTGCGCCCGTTATACGACGCGCTGGCCGATCGCATGGGCGGTAAACGCCTACGTGCGGCCCTCGCGGACGGGACGATCGAGATCGCGCCGATTGCGTATATGCGAGGTCGCACGCTCAACAATGCCTTCGTCGTGATCGATGAGGCGCAGAACTGTACCTACGGTCAGATCAAGATGCTGCTCACGCGCTTGGGCTGGCATTCGACCATGGTGATCACCGGCGATCCGGACCAAAGCGATCTATTGCCCGGCGTCTCCGGCCTTGCCGACATCGCCAACCGCCTTTCGACCGTGGCGGATATCAAAGTTGTGCGCTTAAGCCAGCAGGACGTGGTCCGCCATCCGTTGGTGGCCTGCATGTTGGCCGCGCTCTAAGGATCGACACCCCCGCCGGATCCCGGCGGGCGTGCAAAGGTGCGTCCCTGAAACTTGGGGCGGTGGGTAACCACCGCCTCTTTTTTTGGTCCGCCTCAACCCACCACGGAATGCTGTCCCCACGCGACACAACCTGGAGAAAGGCATGCGCAAGCTTTTCGAGTTTGAGCGGCGTTTTGACACGAATTCATTTCATTATTGAATTAAATTACAGGTCGTTACCGTCCGTTTCCAATTTTCGCGTGCGTCAACCCCCGCGCGAAAGCATCCTAGTTTCTTGGAGTGCTTTCGCAATATCGAACGTTGTGGCAGCCGTAAGGGGTCACCGCGCGTTGTAGCCAAGCCACCTTGCGTTGTGTCGAGGGTTTATTGCATCCGGTTCGTGCCGTCGTTCACGCGAGTCCGCTGACGCCCCTAACTGTTGCCGGCTTGTCCGTCGTCGCGCGGACCGTGCTCACGCTGGCCAGCGCCGGGGTCCGCACGATCACCGTGGTCCGCGAAGATCTGGCGCCTGAAGCGCTTGCGACCGCCCAGACGGAGGTGGCCAGCCGGCTCGGCGACACGACAATCAGTTGGATCGGCCCAGACGATGCCGACCCTCACGCCCAAGCCGGCACACGCGTGGTGACGGCGCGCATCAACGGCATCTTCCGCGGTTCCCTGGTCAGCCGGCTGCTCGCGCGCGGACGCATGGGCAACGTGTTCATGGCATTCGCCTGCGCCGATGCCGGCCTGCTGATGCTCAGCGCGCCTGACCACGCCGCCTTGACCCGTGGCGAAGACGTCCCCTACGACCTCCTACAGGCCCGGACGGATGACTATCACCCGGTACTGTCGGACAAGGATGTCGACGCAGCAGAACGCGCGCTGTTCAGTTGGTGTATCAAAGAGACAGATGGCTTGGTCTCACGCACGTTGAACCGGCCGATCTCGACGCGGATCAGCCGGCACCTTTCGCACCTCGATATCGCTCCGCGCCAATTGACCGCCGTCACTGCCGCGCTGGCGTTGGCGACATTTGCCTGCCTGATTATCGGAACGCCGCTGGGCTTGATCGCAGGCTGCGTGCTGTACCATGTGACGTCCGTGGTGGACGGGCTCGACGGCGAAGTCGCCCGCGCCAAATTCATGTCAAGCAAGTCCGGCGCAGCCCTCGACACCGGCGTCGACATGGCCAGCAACCTGCTCTTCATGATCGGCGTCTCGGTCGGCTGCGCGCGCGTCTTCGGGTCCACGTACCTTTGGATGGGCGCTTTCACCGCCGCAACGGCCATCGCCGCCATCGCGACAATGGTGATGGCGTTGCGCTTTGGACCGGGCGGCGGAAGCTTCGACGTGTTGCAACTGACAATCCAGCGGCGGCTAGCCGCGTGGCCGCGCTTCCGTCACGGGTTCCTGTATTTGAATGCGCTGTTCAAACGCGACTTTTTTGCATTTGGATTTGCAGCTCTCGGTGTCACCGGCCGGGAAGGCTGGATTCCAGGCATATTGGCGTTCGGAACGGCGGCCTGGCTGCTTACCATCCTGCTCAACGTGCCGGCGATCTTGCGGGCAAATCGTGAGGACGTCCTCCCGCCGCATCTGCGGACACAGAGTGTCGCTGACACCTAGGCGCGAGCAGCGCCAACTTCACATCCGCGACAAGGGCTTAGACGCCCACCACACCCGTCAACGCTGAGATCCGGCCTCGGAATCCAACGGCCTGTGGCGATTCCGACACACCGACGCCAAGGCCCGGTTTCACGGCGTTTGTTGAGCCCATATGAGGAAAACTCAAGGTTTGCCCATTGTGAGGAATGGCCCCGGAACGCCTGGGTGCGATACGGGCCCAGAACTATATTATAAGCTGATCAATAGGAGATACCCGCAGGGGGCTGCGACGGTATCCCGGTTCATGCAAACTCGTGCGACACCGAATATCTCGGGCGCACGCTCACAGGGGGAAGATATGACACTGCGTACGTCATTTAAGGCCGCGATCCTGGCCACCACGGTTATCGGACTTTCGGCCGCGGACGTTGCCGCGCAGCAGCTCGAAGAAATCACCGTCACCGCGCGTAAGCGGGCTGAAAACCTGCAAGAGATTCCGCTGAGCATTACCGCGTTCACCTCAGAAGCGGTCGAACGCGCGGGCATCAAGAGCGTGCAGGATGTCGTAAAGTTCACCCCCGGCCTGAATTACGACAAGGGCTTTGCGCCGCAGGATACGCGCATCAGCATCCGCGGTTTGCCGGTGCTGCGCGGGAAGCCGCCGGTCGGCGTGCTGGTCGACGGCATCGACATTTCCTCAGAATCGATCTCGACCGCCGGCGGCTCGAGCCTCGTCAACCTCAAGATGGTCGACGTCGACAACATTGCCGTGGTGAAGGGCCCGCAGAGCGCATTGTACGGACGTAGCGCGTTCGGCGGCGCGGTGGTCTACACCTCGCGCAAGCCCAATCTCGAAAAGGTCGAAGGCAACGCGCAAGTCGACATAGCCTCGCACAATTTCTACGAAGGCCGCGCCGCCGTCAGCTTCCCGGTTGTGCAAGACAAGGTCGCGGTTCGCCTGAACGGCGTGTACAGCTACTTCGACGGTTTCTGGCGTAACACGGTGAGCGGCAACGTCATCGGCGGCGACAAGTTCGCTGGCGGTACGTTCGCGATCCGCTTCAAGCCGGCCGAGAACGTGGACTTCACGTTCCGTTCGTCCTACTCCGACGACAAATCGGAATCGCGCCCATCCTACTACCTGGGCACCGCGAACGGCCTGACCTCCACCCGCGCGTTGCCGGCGAATGCGGTTGGCCTCCGCCTTGGCACGCCGCCGGGCGGCGCCGCCCTGCCCGCGACCTGGCTGTTCCCGCGCATCGGCACCATCGACGTCACCGGCAACCAGGTTGCCATCAGCGTCGATCCGTTGACCAACAAGGATTTCGAGGGCGGTCGTCTTCGTCCGGTCGTGAATACCTTGGTCGGCGACATCGACTTCGGCGGCGTGAAGCTGTCCTCCTGGACTGGCTACACCACGGCGCGCGCTTCGGGTCGTGCCGATGCCGACTTCTACGGTGCACCCGTCACGGCGGTGACCCTGCCCACGCCGGGCACTGCGGAAAACCTGCCCGCTTTCTTCATCTCGGATATCAAGGTGAAGGCGAGCCAGTTCAGTCAGGAACTTCGCCTCGGGAACGACGAAGGTCGTCTGAAGTGGGCGGTCGGTGGCCTTTACTGGCTGGAGCGTTACAAGTCGGATAACGCGTCGCTCTCGGTCGCAGCCAGCCAGGCGAAGCCGGCGGGCGTGTCCGTGGCGCGCGCTCACCAGATCCTTGGCCAGCAGCCCTCCGCGCGCAGCGTGCGAAACACCAACCACACCTCGGGTTACGCATCGCTGACCTACGGCTTCACGGACCAGATCGAAGGCAACGTTGAAGCGCGTTACGCGCACGAAAAGGTCGATTCCGTCCTCGGCCAGGCGCTGAGCATGCTGTTCAACGCCAGCGGCCAACCGTTCTATGCATTCGGAGCGGTGCCGATCAATCCGACGCCGACGTACACGACGAACATGTTCACCCCGCGCGCGGTGCTGAAGTACAAGTTCGACGACAACAACAATGTGTACGTGTCGTTCTCGAAGGGCATGAAGCCGGGCGGCTATCTGAACGTGGCCGTGGTCACCGACTCCAAGCTGGCGCGCTACAACCCCGAAAAGATCTACAGCTATGAGGCCGGCTTTAAGTCCACATGGCTTGAAAATCGCCTTCGGGTGAATGGCGCCTACTTCCACGCCATCAACAAGGATCGCTTGAACCAGGTCCTGATCCCCGATGCGACCAGCCCGCAGGGTGTCGTCACCCAGGCAGTCAACATCGGCGAAGTGAAGATCGACGGCATCGAATTGGAAGCCAACGTGGCGGTGGCCGAAGGCCTCACCCTGTCAGCCGCCTATTCGTATGTGAACGCGCGCTACACGTCCTCCGATGCGCCGCAGACCACCGCGTTCGCCATCGCCGGCCCGGGCGTTTGCACGGTCGCGACGGTCGGCCCGCAGGTCGTGTGCGTCACCAATACCAACGGCAAGCAGCTCGACTTCAACTCCAAGCACTCGTTCTCGGGGTCGATCAACTACACGACGCCGTTGAGCGCGGACTGGAACCTCAACACGTCCATCGACGTGCAGGGTCGCAGCAAGCGCTTCGTCGAAGCGAACAACTTGCTGGCTCTGCCGGGCTTCATCAACGCGGACTTCAAGATCGGCGTGGATAACGGCGCCTATAACGTGCTGCTCTACGTCAACAACGTGTTCAACGACCTGAAGCCGAAGTCGGGCCAAACCGGCGGCGACAACTACGCTCTGATCCCGCCGCAACTCGTACTGACGGCCTATCCGGCGGATAAGCGTCAGTTCGGCCTTCGCGCCGGCGTCAAGTTCTAAGCTCGACATCGTCTAACGCGACAACCGCGCCGCGGTCCTTCGGGACCGCGGCGTTCGTGTTTCTGGGGTCGGTCACCTCGCACCGCTTCCCCCGCCTCCCCGTCCCGGCCTACCATTCCCACTCTGATCATCGGGGGGACCAACCATGACCGATCACACAGAAGCCAAGCTTTCGCGCCGCGGACTGATGAAGGGTGCGGCCCTCGCCGGGGCGGCCATTGGCGCCGCACCCGCGACCGCCGCAGCGCCTGCCGCGCTCTCGGTAAAGCAGGACGGCACGTATGAAACCGTGCCGCTGGAGAAGGACAACGTCGCGCTGGGCGTGATGCAGCTCCGTGTGCGGCCGGTCGACATCAAGAACGTCAAGCAGAGCCGCAAGGCCAATCTCGATCACATGATCGCCGGTATCGATGCGGCGCACGGGCTGCTGTCGCGGCCGAAAGACATCCTGTTCTTCCACGAGTTCCCGATCACCGGGTTTGCCAGTTCGTGGTCGCGCAAAGACCTACACGACAAGATCGCGATCGAGCTGCCGGGCGAAGAGACCGAGGCCCTCGCGAAGAAGGCGAAGGAATACAACGCCTACATCGTGTTCGGGTCCTATGTGCGCGACAAGGATTGGCCGGGCCACGTGCTGTCGATCACGACCATCATGGACAACAAAGGCGCGATCATTGCGAAGCAATGGAAGGCGCGGAATATCATGGGCGTGTTCGGCCAGATCGAATTGTTCACGACCACCATTTTCGGCGCGCTGGATCGTTACACGGAAATGTACGGCGCCGATGCGGTGATCCCGGTGGCGCGTACGCCGCGCGGCAACATCGCGACCACCTCGGTGCAGCGCGAGCCGGAACTGATTCGCGCCTTCGCTTTCAAGGGGGCGGAGATCTGTCTCCGCACCGCCACAGGCGGCTTCACGCCGTGGGATATCCAGGCGAACGCGTCCTATAATCAGATGTACACCGCGGTCTCTAACAATGCGATCTCGCCGGGTGCGATCGAGTTGGGCGTGCTGGAGGATGCCGGCGGCGGAAAGTCGGCGATCTATGGCCCGCGCGGGGAGGTGCTGGCGGAGGCGAACTCGGCCTTCGAGCAGGAGATCGTGGCCAACATTCCGCTGGCACAATATCGCCGCACCCATCGCCAACCTGCCGTCGCCTGGGACCTCTACAAGCCTGTGTATGACCAGTACGTCGGACAGTATCCGCCCAGCCACTACAGCAAGACCCCGCCCGACGACCTGAGCGCGGCGAAGAAGGCCATGGACGCGGTCAAGAGATACTAAGCCGCGACCAAGAGGTGAACGGCGGCGAGACATTTTTTCGCCGGCGTGAGGGTGCAGCTATCATCCCTACGCCATTTGGGGAGGAATCATGACCATCAGCCGCCGTTCCGTGCTCGCGACGTCCGCCGCGGGCCTTGCAGTTGCCGCTGCCGCTGGGGGCGCCGAAGCCGCGCAAGCCGCATCGCCGACCGTATTGATCACGGGCGCAAACCGGGGCATCGGCCTCGGCTTCGCGAAAGACTACGCGGCGAAAGGCTGGAACGTAATCGCCACCACCCGCAAGCCAGAGGACGCCCAGGAACTGAAGAAACTCGCCGCTGCCAACAAGAAGGTCGTGGTCGAGAAGCTCGATGTCACCAATGCGGCGGACATCGCCGCGCTCGCGGCGAAGTATAAGGGCAAGCCGATCGACCTGCTGATCAACAATGCCGGTATCGTCAACGACTTCATGAATCCAAAGCCGCAGAGCTTCGGCACGCTCGACCACAAAATGGCCGACGACTTCATGCATACCAACGTGCTTGGCCCGCTGCAGCTGACCGAAGCGCTGTATGAGAATGTGAAGATGAGCGAGCAGAAGAAGATCGCTGCCGTCACGTCGCTCGCCGGTGTGCACGGGGCCAACTACGGCATGGTGCCGGGCGGCTATTGGTACAAGCTGAGCAAGGCGGCGCTGAATGCCGCCATGGCCAATATCGCCACGGACGGGAAGAAGGACGGCGTGATCGTTATCCTGCTGTCGCCGGGCCAGGTCCGCGTGGAGAAGATCGCAAACGCCCGCATCTCCGGCATGATCGAAACGCCGGAAGCCATCGGCGGCATGACCAAGGTGCTCGAGAACGCGACACTCGCGGAGTCGGGTTCCATCATCCGCTACAATGGCGAAAAGCAGCCGTTCTAGAATCCAGAGGGAGACTCACCATGGTGCTTTCGCGTCGCGCAGCAGTCGCCATGACTTTGGCCGCGTCGTCCGCGTTTGCGGCGGAGGCGCCGACGGTGGCGCTGATCACCGGGGCCAATCGCGGCATTGGCTTTGAGTTCGCCAAGCAGCACGCGGAGCGCGGCTATCGCGTGATCGCCACCGCACGCGATCCGTCCAAGGCGACGGACCTCCAAGCACTGGCCAAAGCGCACAAGCTGGTCTCTATCGAGAAACTCGACGTGACCGACCTCGTGGCTATCGATGCGCTGGCCGCCAAGCTCAAAGGCACGCCGATCGATCTGTTGGTGAACAATGCCGGCATCGGCGGCGGCGGCAATAACCAGAACTTCGGCACGATCAACTATGCCGTGTTCGACGACGTCATGAAGACGAACGTGCAGGGGCCGCTGAAGATGACCGAGGCGTTCATGCCCCACGTCATGGCCAGCCGCCTGAAGAAGGTGGTGCTGGTGACGTCGAGCCAAGGATCCATTGCGTCTGTGAACCGCCCGAGCCTGTACTTCTATCGGGCGTCAAAATCGGCGGTGAACATGGCGCTGCGCAATGTCGCCCTCGCCGTGAAGGACAAGGGCGTGATGATCTGCATGGTCGCGCCGGGCGCAACGGATACCGACTTCATGGCGGAAGTGCGTGGCCGCATGCCGCTCGGCAATCCTGCAGATCGCACCAAAGCCATGATTGGCCTGATCGACAAGTGCACCATGGAGTTGACGGCCGTTCCAATTGAATGGGACGGAACGACGATTCCGTGGTGATGCGCCTGACTACTTCGGCACTTGGCGCTTGAAGTTCTCCGGCACGACGCGATCGGCCTTGCCTTCGTATTTCGCGTAGTTGGGATAGGCGTACACGGGGCGTGAGAAGCCCTTGTTGCCGTTGTCCTCGACATGGGTGCCCATCAGGCTATCCGGCGCCTTGCCGAACTCCACCCAATCCTCAAGTGCGCCCAGGAAGTCGAAGCTGTTCACGCCGGGGCCGCCGCCGCAGTGGTTCATGCCGGGGACCATGAACAGCCGCGCGAATCCGACCGCCTCGTCGACACCGCCGACGACGTTCGCCGCAGCTTCGTAGAAATCGACGGTGTTGAGCGCAGGTCCATCCTGCCAGCCGTGATATAGAATCAGCCGTGCACCCCGATCGCGAAATCCGCGGAGGTCCGGGTTGAAGCCGGTGGCGAGGTGCAGCATGAAATTCAGCCGGTCCGTGTCGCGGTCCAGGTTGAACTGGTCGATGGTGTAGTTCGGTCCTGGATCATCGGCGAAGGCGAGAAAACGGAAACTGTCCTCGGCGTATTTGACAAATTGGCCGGCCCCGCCATCCGCGGCGACAATGGCACCGAGCCAATTGAGTTCGCTGCCGAACATGTGCCCGCCGGGCGTCAGTTGCGCGCCATCGCTGGTGGCGGGCGCGGCGTAAAGCTTTCGCACCGCCTCCACCTGCGCCGGATTCAGGCAATCGGTGCGCGTGCCGAAGCCGACGCTGAAGCCTTTGCACGCCAACTCGGCCGGATCGAAATTACAGGCGCGCGGATCTTCCAGCACACCGTCGCGCAGCCCATCGAGCGCATCGCACTTCGCCATCACCGCGCCGCGGAGAAGGTAGATGTGCTGTGTGGTGAGGATCGCCCGCTTCTGGCTGTCGAGATTGGCGCTGCCGGACCAGTAGAAATTCAGCAGCCCCGCCTTGGTCGCAACCGGAGCGCCGGCGACGATGCCCTCAAAGTCGCTCGGAAAGCGCTCCGCCTCAACAAGACCTTGCCGTCCACCGGTGGAGCAGCCGCGGAAGTAGGACCGTGTCGGGCCCTTGCCTTGAAACGCGCTGAGGATAGCCTTGGACGCGAGTGCGACGACGTGGGTCGCGCGGAAGCCGTAGTCGATCTCAGCCTCGCGATTGTTGTAAGCCCAGGTCGTGTCCATCACAGCGCCGGAGGTGTGGCCCATGTCCGTGGCGACGACGGCATAACCTTTCGCAAGGGCGTCATCGGCTTCTTCGATCTGGATGACGCCGCAGTAGGCGCGGCAGCCCTGCATGAGGAACTTGGCATTCCAGGTTTCCAGCGGCAGGCGCAGCTCAAAGCCGACACGCGGGTTCACAACGCCGCGCACGCGGCAATAGCCTGGCAGTTTGTCGGTGGCGGCGACGAGCGCCGCTGAAACGATTGTTGTCGGCGCGTCCGGCAGCGAAGCGAACGAAAGCTTGGCGAGATCGGCACAAGCGGCTACCGGCGCGGCCTGCACCGGGGAAAGAGCGAAAGAGGCAGCCATCGCCAGGATGGCTGCGAAAACGACACGCACGAATAACCCCCTTAAGTGAACTCCGCGAAGGATACGCAAGACGACCGCGCCGCCCAAGTGGTGTTTCCGCTAACGTGCTTTCGCGCGCACTGGCTTGCGACCGCGTTTGCTGTTCGGTGCGCTGTCCTCACCCCACCGCCGGACCAGACCTGAGTCGATGTCGAAAAGGTCAAGCATCCGCCCAACCGTGTGGTCCACCATCTCGTCCAGGGAGGCTGGGTGAGAATAGAACGCGGGCATCGGGGGCGCGATGATCGCACCCATCTCGGCCAACTGGGTCAGCGTGCGGAGGTGCCCGAGATGCAGCGGGCTTTCGCGCACCATCAGCACCAGCCGGCGGCGCTCTTTCAGCACCACATCGGCGGCACGACTGAGCAGCGTGGAGGTGACGCCAGTGGCGATCTCGGAGGCAGATCGAATGGAACAGGGGGCGATCACCATCCCGAGGGTCTTGAACGAACCCGAGGAGATCGCCGCGCCGATGTCGCTGATGGGATAGACCACGTCCGCCAAGTCCTTCACCGCCGCGATCTTACGTGTGGTCTCGTAGGTCAGCGTAAGTTCTGCAGAGCGTGAAATGACGAGATGGGTCTCGATGTCGGTGTCCCGCAACACCTCGAGCAGACGGACCCCGTAGACGATGCCCGACGCACCGCTGATGCCGACAATCAGGCGGCGCGGGATCGACTCGCGGACGGATTTTTTGGTCGGCGGCATCTCACCCTCAACAAAGGACTAGAAAGGCTTGGCGGCCCACTACCCTTTCCGCGCAAAGACTTACCACGGTTTGGCGGCTCAGTAGAAAGGACGGTTGACTAAGAGTATAAAGGTATACTTACATGCCTTTTACGACAAGCATACACACCGGTCCTATACGGGAGGCTCTCATTCTCGACCTGCGCGCCTTCCTGAGCGCCGAGAAAGACGCGGTGTACCGCCCGTCGCAGCCGGTAGCGACCGTGCACGGCATCACCGCGCTCCAATACGCCCTTGAGAAGCAGAACCGCCGCCCGATCGTCGTGGTGGAGAAGCCGCTGCTGGCCAACGGCCAGATCTCGGATATGCCGGTCGTGTGCAACCTCACCGCCAGCCGTGCCCTCGTGGCGAAGGCCCTGGGCATCAACGATCACCGCCGCGCCGCCGCGATCTACGCCAAACGTACCGGCAGCCCAATCGCACCGACAATCCTGCCTGCAGGGACTGCACCGGTGCAGGAGATCGTGATCGAAGGCGCCGATGTCGACCTGACAGCCCTGCCGGTCGTCACCCAACACAGCGGCGACCCTGGCCCCTATCTCACCGCCGCCCACGCGACCACCTACGATCCCGACACGGGTGTGGACAACACCGCGATCCAGCGCTGCTGGGTCAAGAGCAAGCGGCGCATGACCTACTACCCGTACCCGGCGTCCCACAACAATCGCAACATGCGCAAATTCTGGGCGAAGGGCGAGGATTGCCCGGTCGTGTTCTGGATCGGCCATCACCCGGCCGTGCTGATGGGAACGCAAGCCAAGCTCGGCTACCCGGAAAGCCACTGGTCGGCTTGCGGCGGCCTGATCGGTGAACCGCTGCGCGTCGTGCCCAGCCGCACCTTCGGCGACAAGATCATGGTGCCGGCAGACGCGGAGATTGTGATCGAAGGCACCGTACCGCGGGAGGTATTCGAAGCCGACGGACCGTTCGGTGAATACACCGGTTATCTCGGACCGCAGGTCGCGGCCCCCGTGTGCGACGTCACCTGCATCACCATGCGCAAGAACGCGATCTATCACGACTACGGCTCGGGCCTGACCGACATGCTGGTGCCCGACAATATGGCGATGGAAGGAAAGGTCTATAGCCTCGCAAAGTCGGTCGCACCGAGTTTGCAAAATGTCTACGTGCCGGCGCAGGGCCGCCGCTTTCATGCCTATATGCAATTCGCCAAAGCCGGTCCCGGCGAAGTGCGCGACGCCTTGACCGCTGCGTTGGCGTATCGCCGTTTGAAGCTTGCCATCGCCGTGGACGAGGACATCGACCTGTTCGATGACAGCGAAATGTTCTTCGCGCTGGCGACACGCGTGCAATGGAGCCGCGACAGTTTCACCATCGATGGCCTGTCGGGATCGCTCCTCGACCCGTCGACACCCATGGGTGCCAAGACGCTTTCCAAAATGGCGATCGATGCGACGACGCCGCTGCCGCCCTCGCCCGGTGCGCCGAGCCCGGTGCCGCCGCGTTCCAGTGTGCCGGAAGCCGCCCGTGCTGCGGCCGAGAAGATTTTGGACGGCGTCCTGACGGACGGATGGCCGACCCTATGAAAAGCAAAATCGAAACCATCGCCGCCGGTGCATCGTGGGAAAAGACCGGCAACACCTCATGGGTGCAGTGCGACCCGTGCAAGAGCTGGTTCCCTGTCGGCCCGAGCCTGCTCGCCCGCCAGGAAGTGAAACTGCATTGCCCACATTGCCATCGTGAATTTGTCGCTGCCGACTCTGCCCGCGTGATCAAGGCCGGATAAGCAGCGAAGGACATTGTAATGAACGCCATCACATTCGATCGCAGCAAGGCCAAGTTTCCGATCCCCGAGGTCGCGACTAGCTTCATCGCCGGCCGCGCCCTGCCGTCCGACGGCACCGGCGAGCGCATTCCGGTGATCTGCCCGGCAACGGAAGAACTGATCTCTACGTTGCGCGAGGCCGATGCGCAGGAAGTCGATCAGGCCGTGATGGCCGCACGCGAGGCCTTCGCCAAAGGCCCATGGCCGCGCATGAGCGTCGACCAGCGCAAGAAAATCATGCTGCAGATCAAGCAGATTCTGCTCGATCACGCAGATGAGCTTGCCTACCTCGAGACCATGAATGCCGGCATTTCCACCAACCATGTGCGGAACTTCCATGTGCCGCGCATGGGGTTCAATTTCGAGTTCTTCGCCGAGGTGGCGAGCCAGGACTCTGGCGCTGCGTATCTGCAGACCAAGCCGTATCTGTCCATCGTGACGCGCGAGCCGATCGGTGTGTGCGCGCTGATCGGTCCGTGGAACGCGCCGCTCGCCCTGTGCAGCATGAAGATCGCGAGCGCGATTGCGTTCGGCAACACCTGCGTGCTGAAGCCGTCGGAGTTCACGCCGCTTTCACTATTGCGCGTGGTGGAACTGATCAATCAGACCGACCTCCCCAAAGGCGTGGTCAATCTCGTGAACGGCCGCGGCCAGGTGACGGGCGACGCGCTCATCAGCCATCCGGAAGTGGATGTGGTGTCCTTCACCGGCGGCACAACCACGGGCCGCGCGATAGCGTCGCGTGCCGGCCAAAACCTGAAGCCGGTCGCGCTGGAACTCGGCGGAAAGTCCGCCAATATCGTCACCGCCAGCGCCAACATGGAGCGCGCCCTCAACGGGTCCCTGCTCGCGATCTACAGCAACAACGGCCAGCAGTGCCTGGCCGGTTCCCGCATCCTGGTGGACCGCAAGATCGCGGACGAATTCGTTTCCAAGTTCGTCAAGCGCAGCGAAAAGATCGCCGTGGGCGACCCGCTCGAAACCAAGACCGAGGTCGGCCCCCTCGCCTACGAAGCCCACATGAAACGCGTGCTCGGCTATGTCGACATCGCGCGCAAGGAAGGCGCGGAGCTGCTGACCGGCGGCGGGCGCCATACCGAATTCAACAAGGGCTTCTATATGCAGCCCACGGCGGTGATGGCAAAATCCAACGACGCCCGCGTCTGCCGGGAAGAGATCTTCGGGCCCTTCGCCACCTTCCTGGTGTACGACGAGATCGACGAGGCCATCGCCCTCGCCAATGAGTCCGAGTTCGGTCTGGTGGGCTACGTGTGGTCGGAACATCTGCCTACCGCGATGAAGGTGTCGCAGAATGTGCGCGCCGGGACCATCTGGGTGAACACGCCGCTCACGCGAGAACTGCGCGCGCCCTTTGGTGGCTATAAGAATTCCGGCATCGGCCGCGACAGCGCCGAAGACTGCAAGATGTTCTTTACCGAAGCTAAGACCACGACCATCCCGCTCGAGGACTTCCCCATGGCGAAGTGGGGCGCCTGAGTTCCTATTCATGATCGGAGAAAAAACATGGCTACACTGATGAACCAGAAAGACTTCTTTGCCGCGCTGGAGCAAGCCCGCTCCCCCGTGCATTCCGGCGGCCATCCGTTCAGCCGCGCCTGGGCGAACGGCGAACTGAGCCTTAAGCAGATCGGCTTCTGGGCCGTGCAGCACTTCTACTACATCGATCCGATCCCGCAGCAGTTCGGCCACTTCTTCTGCCGCCTGGACGATCTCGAAGCGCGCCAGCACATGCTTGAGAACCTGCTGGGCGAAGAGAACCCCGCGTTCCCGGAAAAGCGCCACCCCGCGCTACTGGTGAAGTTCGGGAAGGCCTGCGGCCTGACGGACGATGATTTCTACGGCGCGGAATTGAAGGGCAATGTCCTGCCGTCCACCCGTGCGATGCGCGCGTGGATTTGGGAAATGGTGAATGTGCGCCACCTCGCGGAAGCCGCCGCCGGCATCATGGTCGCGCTCGAAGGCCAGCTGCCGACGCTGTACCCGAAATACGTCGAGGCGATGAAGAAGATGGGCCTGACCGACGACGATATGGAATTCTTCCATGTGCATATCGTCGGCGACGTTGAGCATGCGGACGTCGGGCTGCGCATCACGCATCACTACGCCCATAACCCGGAACTGCAGCAGAAGGCGCTGGCCGCCGTGCGTGCGTCAACGGAAATGCGCTGGCGCATGCTGGACGGCATCCATGATGCTGTCGTGATGCGCAAGGCTGCGGAGTAACGCTTGAACGCGCCGCTCCCCTTGATCGATGCCACCGACCGCGTCGCCTTCGTGACGGGCGCGGCCGGCGGCATTGGCGGCGCGTGCGTGGCGCAGTTGCTGGCGGCGGGCGCGTCGGTGGTCGCCACTGGACGGCGCGAGGTGGAGATCGCGGATCATCCGAAGCTGCTGAAACTCAGCCTCCAGGTGACCGACGAAGCGCAGGTGCAAGCGGCCATCGCCATGACCAAGGACCGCTTCGGCGCAATCGACTACGTCATCCATATGGCCGGGATGGTCGGCAAAGGCAGGCTCGACCAGATGGACCTCAAGGATTGGCACACGGTTGTGGATACCAATCTAACGTCCGCATTCTTACTGCTGAAGCACGCCTATCCGCTGCTGCGAAAACCCGGTGGCGCGGTGGTGTTGTGCGGATCGTCGAACGGCACCAACGGCGGGAGCTATCTCTCCGGTGCCGCTTATGCGTCATCGAAAGCCGCGCTCAACAACCTTACGCGCTATTGCGCCAAGGAATGGGCGCCGGACGGGATTCGCGTGAACATGATCTCGCCGGGTCCGGTCGATACGCCCATGTTGGATCGCTTGAGTTCCGAGCAGCACACCGCTCTCAAGGCCGGTTTGCCGCTCGGCCGCTACGCCACGGCCGATGAATGCGCGGCGGCAACGCTGTTTCTCTGCTCTAGCCACGCCGCCAGCATGACCGGCACCAATACCAATATTTCCAGCGGACTAGTTCTTGATCGATAGTTTGTCAGTGAGGACGGGACCATGAACAGACAAGCTCGTGCCATTCCTGCCGCCGACGAGAATTTGGCGGTCCCCCTGTATCATCAGGTTTATCTGGTCCTGCGGGAAAATATCCGCAACGGCACCTATCCGGTCGGCGGTGCCCTGCCCACGGAGCCAGAACTGTGCGATGCCTTCGGCGTATCTCGCATCACGGTGAAGCGCGCCATGCGCAACCTGGCCTCGGAAGGCCTGGTGTTGCGCCAACGTGGACGCGGCACGTTCGCCGCCCCGGCCCTGCCCCAGTCGCGCGCGAGCGATCCGCTCGACGATCTATTGCAAAACGTTATGGCGATCGGCGCGGCCACGGAGATGAAGCGCATCGAGAACGGCATGGTCGTGCCGTCGGCGGATGTCGCTGCCAAGCTCGGCAGCGATCCGGGCGAGAAAGTGTTGCGCTCCGTCCAGGTCCGCATGTCGCGCGGCGAGCCCATCGCCTATGTGACGGCGCATGTGCCGGCCGCCGTTGCCGCCAAACTGACGGAATGGACCACCACGTCCATGCCGATGCTGGCGCAAGTGCAGAAGGCCGGCGTGGCCGTGGCCCGGGCAGATCAGGCGATCACCGCGACGCTGGCGGATCCGATCTCGGCGTCGGCGCTGGGCATCGAGGTCGGCGCGCCACTGATCAAACTCAGCCGTCTGGTGTTCGACCGCAGCGAACATCCGGTGGAGTGGCTGGTGGCTCTGTATCGGGCGGACCGCTACGAGTACCGCACCACGCTCACGCAGGAGACCGTGGGTCGCCGCAGCACGTGGCAGGCTGTCGAGAAGTGATACTGTCATGCGGTCGGACTTGACGCCGCCTGCCGGGGCAAGAAGACTGCTGCCCTCCTTTCCCCTAAGCGCCAAGGACCACTCATGAGCGGCAAGATGATCACGATCCCCATCAAGGATGGGGATTTCCAAGGCTATCTCGCGAGCCCGGCGTCCGGCAAAGGCGGCGGCGTGATCGTGATCCAGGAGATTTTCGGCATCAACCCATGGCTTCGGCAGATCACGGACTTCTTCGCCTCCCACGGCTACTTCGCTCTCGCGCCCGACCTGTTCTGGCGCCAGACGCACGGCATCGTGCTCGACCCCACCAAGCCGGAGCAGTTCCAGGAAGCGCTCGGCTATTATCAAAAGTTCGACCTCGACCACGGCGTCGTCGACATCCAGTCGTCTATCGACACGCTGCGGAAGGTGCCGGGCTGCAACGGCAATGTCGGCACCACAGGCTTCTGTCTCGGCGGCATGCTCTGCTTCCTTTCCGGTGCACGTACCAATGCGCAATCCCACGCCAGCTACTACGGCGTCGGCATGGAGACCAAGATCGAGGAAGCCAAGAAGATCAAAGTGCCCGCGATCTTCCATCTCGGAGGCCAGGATAGCTACACGCCGCCGGCGGTGCAGGCGACGATGCGCGACGCCTTTGCTCACGACGAAAATATCCACGTCTATGTGTATGACGATGCGGGCCACGGTTTTGCCCGCGAGAACGACCCCAGCCACTTCGATCCGGCGGCGGCCAAGCTTGCCCACCAGCGGACCTTGGAGTTATTCCAGAATACGCTGGCATAGCTAATTTATCCCGCGACGCGGCCCTCCCCACCCAGGGGAGGGCCGTTTCCTTTGGGCCCGTGACAAGCCTGGAACGCCCGGTAAGATACGGCCCTCGCCACAGCTTCGCGCACGCGGCCGTCCGGGGGCTAAACATGAACATCTACGGAAGCATCCTGTCGCCATATGTGGCGCGATGCGTGCTGGCCGCCCGCTTCAAAGGCGTCAAGCACACCCTTTCGATGCTCAAGGACGGCAGCAAGAGCCCCGCGTATTTGAAAATCAATCCGCTTGGCAAGGTGCCGGCGATGAAGGACGGCAAGCTTGTGCTGTTCGAGTCCACCGTCATCGTCGAGTACCTCAACGCCAAAAGCAAAACGAAGCCGCTCGTGCCGACGAATGCCAAGGCTGCGGCCAAGGTGCGCCAGATTGCGGCGATCTTCTCGGAGTATGTCCAACCGCCCATCATTGCGATCCTTCGGCAGCGCGATCCCGCGACCACGCGCTCGTGGACGCAAAGCTGATCGACGTCGCAATGGGGTTGGACGTCGCGGAGAGCCTGATCGGCAAGCCCTTTGCGGCGGGAAAGTTTTCCCTCGCCGATTGCTTTGCGGTGCCGGCGCTCTTCTTCGCGCACGCGATGTTGCCGGCTTTTGGCATCGCCCCCCCCCTCGCCGGCCGGCCGAAGTTGACGGCCTATTGGGCGAAGCTCCAGAAGGACAAGCTGACCGGCCGCGTCCTGCAAGAAATGGCGGAAAGTCTTCAGGCTTACCGCACCCGCTGACAAACACTTTACGAGGATTGCTTCATGGCAAAATTGAAAATCTACGGCTCGCCGTTTTCGCCTTATGTCGCCCGCGTGGTATTCGCCGCAGCGGCAAAGGGCATCAAGCACGACGTGTGCATGCCCGAGGGCGGCATGAAGGGCCCGGAGCACCTGCGGCTCAATCCGTTCGGCAAGATTCCCGTGATCGTCGACGGGAACTTCTCACTCTATGAATCTGCAGTGATCGTCGAGTACCTGGACGCCAAGCAGAAACCAAAGCCGCTGGTGCCGAAGAGCGCCAAGGCCGCAGCACCCTTGCGTCTGATCGCCGCGATCGCTGGCGAATACGTGCAAGCGCCGGGCCTCAATCTGTTCCGTCACTGGCGCAGCAAGAGCGCGGATACGACGGTTATCGAGCAGAACCAGGCCGCGCTGGCGAAAGGCCTCGATGTGCTGGATAAGGTTCTGGTCAAGGGCAAGTACGCTGGCGGCGCCAATTTCTCCATTGCCGACGTGTTCGCAGCCCCGGCGATTTGGTTTGCAGTGGAAAGCGCGAAGCTCAACGGAATTGCCGACCCGATCGGCGGTCGCAAGAAGTTGAAGAGCTACTTTGCCGCTCTGCACAAGGACAAAATCGCCAAGCCGATCTTCGCGGCGATGGCGGCGCGGCTGGAACAGATCAAGGCCGAGCGCTAAATCGCCCCCTTCTGTTTGCTCATGGCAGCACGGCGCTCGGTGGAAGCGCAATGGCACCCGCACGCCCTGGGTAACGATTCTTGCGCGCCCCAAGAACATTCCTCCCCTCGCCGGGTTGTGATGCGAGCCGGCAGAACGTGCATGAACGGCCTCATCCATCTCGTCGGACTCGTGGTCGTTGTTTTGTTCATTTTGTCCTTCCTGGGCCTTCGGTAGTCCCGATACACCTCGGGAGGTTCGCATGGCCCTCCAGCCGACCGCTGACGGCGCTGGAGATCCGGCGCCTGCGCTTCATGGGGCGCCGCGTCGGCGACGGGACCAAGTACGAAGTCGACGTGCGCGAGGGCGCGGACCGGGTGGTTGTCTGGGCGCTTCGCATCGGTCTCGCCTTTTGGCTGATGGGGTCCGGCATCACGGGCATTCTCCGGACCGCAACGAAAACTGTCGGCGCGGCAGCCGGGCGTGCGGCCGCGGCGTCGGCCCAGGACGATCGCATGGCCTTCGCGATCAACAGCTTTTTTCCGTAGACCACCTCAGAATGGCCAGGTCACCGTGACCGATGCGAGTGAGGCACAGGCAGCCAAAAAAGGCGTAGCACCTCGGATGGGATCGGAGCGCGACGATAAGAGTGAGGCGCGTCGTCTTCTGATGTACGGCATGGCCAAGGGAGATTTGACCGCTGAGAACAAAGCCGCGTTGGTACGCGTAGTCGCGAATTACTGCTGCGGATGCAGGGTGTGCCCCTCCCGATCATCTTGCTATTGGCGTTCTCCCATAGCTAAAGACGTCGGCGTAAGGCACTAGGCGACTCTCGATACTTCCGCGAAGACATCTTCGATCAATGCCAGCGCTTTCCTGTCGTCGAAGATTTCGTGATCGCGCGCTGCAATCGCGGCAGACTGTTCGCGGCGGTAGACCTTATCGTTGGCGATGCGAACGGCGCGCGCGACATAATCTTCCGGCGATGTGGACACCATTTCCGGCAAGCCCATCTGCCGATAGAATGCATCGGTCAGCCGGCCGCACATGGTTGGTCCGGGCAACGTAACAACCGGCGCCCCTACCGCGAAAGCCTCATAGCTCGAGTTGCCGCCGCAGAATGGATAGGGATCCAGCACCGCGTCCGCACGCCCAAGCAGGCCGTAGTACTCCTCGACCGGAAGCGGCGGCAGAAGCACAAGCCGGCTTTGAAGGTCCGGAATCGACTCTGCCATGCGCGCGAACAGCAGATCGAACCACGCTTCGTCGCCGATCTTGATCAGCGCCAGCTTGCCGTGAGGGTCCGCCGCCAAGATACCTGCGAGCATACGGTCGAAATCCGGATGGAACTTAATCACCGTCTGCGGGCAGGCATAGAGCGTCGCCTTGGGCGGAAGATCGATCGCGGGGCCATGCGAATTTAGAAAATCGCGCGAGGGCCGTGGGTAGAACACCGGCATGCGCGGCACCAGGACAAGCTTCTCACTGTAGTGGTCATGACCGTCAGCAGGCTCTTTGAGGTCGCTGGAGATAAAATAGTCGATCGTGTCCAGACCCGTGGTCATCGGGTGACCGAAAAAAACCGCCTGAACTGGGGCAAGTCGCGCAAAGGCGAGGTAATAGGTCGACGCCGTCATTCCAATGTCGGGATAGATCAATAGGTCGAGTTCAAGATCGGCGATTGTTCGGCGTGCATCCTCAAGGGTTGGCGGCAATGCGACCACACGGTCCGCAAAATAGCGCACGGTCTCCGCCGGCTCGCCTTTCGCCGCGGGTGCGACCGCGATCACCTCAAAGCGCTTGCGATCCAGACCGCCGATCATTGCAATAAACAGCCGGCGGATCGTGTGATGCAAAGTGAGGTAATGCGAGACAAAACCGATACGAATGCGCGCGCGCGGTGCGCGCGGCTTCGTGCAATGTGGCGCGGTCCATGTCAGATCCGGTGCGGCAGCACGATGAGCCGCCGCAAACTTGCGTTGAAGATCCCGGTTGGGCAGTCCCGCATAGGGTAGCAAGCTCTGCACCCGATTGAGCTGTTTCGTCACGTCATTCACGCGACCATCACCGTGGATGATAGCGTCGAGTTGGTCGGCCATGGTTCGCCGGGCGTCGACGATTTCGGCAAGCGAGGTCGGAACCTTCGGCAACAGCATCGCGCGGTGCAAGCGCAGGGCTGTACTTCCGCTGCGGGTGATTCCTTCCTCAAGAACCGATATCGCCTCGCCGTATCGGGCCTGCCGATACGCCGCGTCGCTCACGGCAAGCCAGCCCTGGTCGTCGCGCGGATGGTGGCGGAGGTGCTGGTGAAGCGGCACCGCTGACCGCCCCAACCGCACCAGCCCACGGAGAGCATCGCCGTGATCTGGCTGCGCAACCGCCAGTGCTTCATAGGCAAGGAGCGCCTCATCGCGCTTTCCCAGTCTCTCCCACAGGACGCCAAACATGTTCAGGATTGCCGCAATCCCTGGAAGCGGCACCTTTGCGAAAGACAGGCCTGCATAGGCTTCCTGGTAACGGCCGGCGGCAAAGAGCGCTTGGACTTCGGCGAGACGCGCGCTACCGGCATCGCCCTCCAGCGCGAGCGCGTCGGAAAAGGTATGCGCGGCGGCCTCGATATCGCAATCTGCCAGATGCAGCTGGGCGATCTCCGAAAGGATTGGGATACTCGGTTGCAATTCATTGGCGCGTCGGAACCAGTGCACGGCGTCCGCCGTGCGTCCTTCTGCGCGAGAAATAGCGCCAAGGCCACGAAGGACACGTAGGTCAGGCGCGGGCATACGAGCCGCGCAGGTCTCGAGGATTTGTCGCGCACCCGCAAAATCGCGCTGAACGGCGTAAGCGTTCGCCATATTCAGGCATGCCGGAACATATGACGGGTCGATGCTGAGCGCTTTGCTGTAGGCATCGGCAGCATCCGCCCCGTTGCCGGCGCGGTCAAAGGACACACCCAGGTTGAAGTGGAGTTCCTTGGAGGCCGGTGCAACCCGCACAGCCACGGAGAAGTATTCGGCGGCCGCGGCGAAGTCCGACGTCTGCAACGCCGCATTGCCAGCGATATTCAGCGCTTCGACATGCGCCGGCGCCGACGCAAGCGCTTGGCGCGCGAAGTCCAGCGCGGCGACTGCTTGCCCCGCGGTAAGCGCCTGTGTCGCGGCCGACAGAAGTTCAGTGGTTGTGGGGATGGATTGGCCCGCCATTGTCTAGGCGCCGTAAAGGTCGCCCGTTCGCGCCGCCAACCGCTGATCCGCCCCCGGGCCGTCATAGCCGGCGATCTGATCTGCGAGGATCGCGCCGAGCGTCGGGAAACTCTTGCGGTCGATCTGCGTCGTGACGTCCCACAAGGCGGAGCGCTGCAGTGCGCGGGCGCAGTGGAGATAGACCTCCTCCACCGTCACCACGATCACGCTGATCGGCAGCTTGCCGTCGGTCGAGAGCCGCGCGCGAACATCAGGGTCCGTGGTGATCTCGGCGCGGCCATTCATCCGCAGCATCTCGTTCACGCCCGGCAGGAATGAAAGAATCCCGACACGGGGATTGACGAGGATGTTCTCCAGGCTGTCGAGACGATTGTTCCCTGGCCAATCCGGGATGAGAAGCGTGCGGTCGTCCACGGCCTTGATGAAACCCGGTGGCCCACCTTTTGGCGAGGCATCCTGCACACCGGCTGCGTTCGAGGTCGCGATCACCGCGAAGGGGCTCTTTGCGAGAAAGTGCCGCGAGTGGGCATCGATATGCCCAATGTCCTTCTTGACCGCACTCTCGCCCGGCGTCTTGTAGACACGCCGCAAAGCGTCTCGATCAGAGATGATGTAGGGGCTTGCTGTCATCGGACACCTTACGACTCGCTGACTCAACGCGATTAAAGGTTTTATCGCAAGACCGCGCCGTCTACCATTGGCTCAATGGAGAGCATTGCTGTCACCAATCTGTTTTTGCTCGCCGGCGGCGCTTTGGTGCTGCTGGGGATCTTCTCGAGCCTGGTCGCGACCCGATTCGGCGCACCATTGCTGCTGGTCTTCCTGGTGATCGGCATGCTGGCCGGGGAGGATGGGCCGGGCGCGTTCCATTTCAGCGACTACCGCCTGACCTACATGATCGGCTCCTTCGCCCTGGCGATCATCCTGTTCGACGGCGGCTTGCGCACCCAACTGAGCAAACTGCGCGGCGCCGTCATGCCCGCCACCATGCTGGCGACTGTCGGGGTGTTGATCACAACGGCGTTGGCGGGAGCGGCTGCGAGCTACATCTTCAAAATACCACTGACGCAGGGGTTCCTCCTGGGCGCCATCGTCGCATCCACGGACGCGGCGGCGGTGTTTTTCCTGCTTCACGCCGGCGGCATGCAGCTTAAGCAAAGGGTCGGCGCGGCGATCGAGATGGAATCCGCCACCAACGATCCGGTCGCGGTGTTCCTCACGGTCATCCTGGTGGAATTGATCATGGCCCAGGGGACCGTAAGCACGGGCAGCATGTGGGACGCGGGCACGGTCATCCTGACGAAGCTTGCTATCGAAGGGGCCATCGGCGTCCTCGGCGGTGTGATCGGCGGGCTGCTGGCCTCATGGACGCTCAATAAAGTTGCCCTTCCCGGCGGTCTGCATCCGCTCCTGGTCATCGCCACGGCCGTGGTAATCTACGCCCTGACGGCGGTTCTCCACGGCAGCGGCCTCCTCGCCGTCTATTTGGCGGGTCTCATCCTCGGCAACCGACCCTTGCGCGCAGCCGCCAGCATCGTGACCGTCAACGACGCCGCTACATGGCTGTGCCAGATCGTCATGTTCCTGGTGCTGGGACTGCTGGTCACGCCGACACGCCTGGTGACCGTACTGGCGCCGGCCGCGATCTTGGCCGCGATCCTGATATTGATCGCGCGGCCGGTCGCTGTTTGGCTGTGCCTCACGCCGTTCGGGTTCTCGTGGCGCGAGAAGACGTTCGTCTCCTGGGTGGGCTTGCGTGGGGCCGTCAGCATCTTTCTGGCCGCCATTCCAACCCTCGCCGGCGTACCGGGAGCTGACCTGTACTTTAACGTCGCCTTCGTCGTGGTGCTGTTGTCGCTGCTGATTCAAGGCTGGAGCCTGACCTTCACCGCCCGCAAGCTTGAAATCGCCCTGCCCCGCGTGAGCGCCCCGGTGCGCCGCGTGGAACTCGATTTGCCCGGCCAGCTCACTCTCGAGATGGTGGGCTATCCGGTACTGGCGGAGAGCGCGGTGATGAACGGCGCGACGGTACCGCGCTGGGCGCGCCCCGCATTCGTGATCCGCGACGAAGTCGTCGTGATGCCCGCCGACGCGGGTCCCTTGCGTGACGGCGACACGGCATATTATCTCGCCCCGCCCGAACGCGCCGCCCAACTCGACGGCTTCTTTGCCGCACACGAGGAACTTCTGATAACGGACGAGCCGTTCTTCGGCGAGTTCATGTTCAACGGCAATGTCGCTTTGCGCGAGGTTGCCGCGTTTTACGACCTGAAACTTGGCCCCGCCACCGGCGAGATGACGATCGATGCGCTGTTCGCATCACGCTTCGACAATGCGCCGGAAGTGGGCGACCATTTGCGGCTTGGCGCGGCCGTGATCGTCGCGCGCGAAGTGGCGGACGGCCACATCACCCGCGCCGGCTTACAACTGGCGGCGACGCCCGAAGACGCGGCCGTGTCCACCATCCGTGCCGGACTGGTGAAGGCACGGCGCTTACTGACGCGGCGGCTTTCCTAAGCGCTATTTCTTCGTCGCGAGAATCTCGTCGAGGCGACCCGGCGCCTTGCCGCCGACCTTTTCAAGCATGGGATACCGCAAGCCATCCTTGTTTTCGAAGCTGACGGTGGTGAACTTGTCGCCGCGGCGAATCAAGAGATCGACCTTTTCCTTTGCCTTGATCGCCTCTTTCAGCCGATCCGCATCGTAAGCGATGTTATTGACCGCGACGATACGAACGCCGGTGGCCAGCCCGGCCTTGAAAGCCGCGCTGTCCCACATCACGGCGGCGACTTCGCCGTCCTGGCGCAGGGTGAACCCGAGCGAATATGTGAAATTTGCGATCTTGCTCTGCGTCTCGACGCCCTTGGCGTAATCCGTCGGCTTGTCGGCGAAGGCGAGGCGATAGCCGCCGCGGGCGAGGCCGGCAAGCGGCGCACCGGGGCCGTGACTATCCAGACGATCCCGCAGAAACTTCGCCCAATCGTAAGGCTGCACGCCGTACAACGTCTTGACGATGTCGTCGAAGGTATAGGTCACCGGCGACCAGCGGCCGTCCTCGATGCCAAAGAACGCGCGCGCAAAATCGTCCAGCGACTTCTTGCCGCCCGACATTTCGCGGATGAGCGTGTCCGCATCCAGCCATACCAACAGGCCCTCGTTGTAGTAGTCCTCACTGCGCTGCCAGCTTGCCCACGGCTGCGGGCGACGATTGGAGGAGATCGGGTCGTTGGTGGTATCCTGGAGCGTCTTCCATTGCCGACCAGGCTGCGCGTCATAGGACGCGGCGATACCGGCGAAGGCATCGATCACGTTCTGCTTGGATAGCAGGCCGGATCGTGCCGCGAGCACATACCCCCAGTACTGGGTCTGTCCTTCGTAAAGCCACAGCAGTGAATCCCGCATGGGCACGTTGAAGTTCGGCGTCCACAGGTCCGCGGGCCGGCGGAACTTGCCGTTCCACGAATGTGTGAACTCGTGCGCCAGGAGATCGCGGCCGGCGGGCGCCTTGTCCCACTCAGTGAAGTATTTGGGATTGGTGCCGTTCTCGCTGGAGCGATGATGTTCCAGACCGACGCCGCCGATCTTGTCGGTGAGCATCAGCAGGAAGTCGTAGTGATCGTAGTGGCGCGCACCGAACAGCTTGTCGGTCTGTTTCACCAGGGTGCGATGCGCTTCGATATGCGCGGGTTTTGCGTCGAGCAGATCTTCCTTGTCCGCGAATACATTCAGCGTCACCCGCGAACGTCCACCCGGATCGAGATCGATGGTCTTGTTGTAGCGGCCGGCGAACATCGGCGAGTCCACAACCGTATCCAAGGGCACAGTCCTGAACACGGTCCGGCCACCCTCGCTTGAGGCCCGGTCCAGGGCGGTTGCGATCGACCAGCCGTCCGGCACCTTTACTTCCAGCGCGACCGGAATCTGCCGCGCGAAGTAGCCCGCCGGGTACAGCACCACATCGTGCCACTGCACATTCATCAGATCAGCCGACATGATGATGCGACCCTGATTTCCGGCGAGTGCGGAGAGGTACTGGAAGGTCAGATCGAGCACTGTGGCGCCTTGCGGCACGTCGAGATGGAACGCGTAGACGTCTGCGGAATCGCGACGCCAGGAGACAGGCTGCCCGTTGGCGCTGATCATCAAGCCTGCGAGACGATCCACCCGGCCGTTTGGCGCGTGCTGACCCGGCAGCCATTCCGGAAACAGCAGCGTGAGCGGCCCGGCATTGACGGGGATGCGCTCCTGCACCGACAGCACGCGGCGATCGGTGTCGGTCGCATCGACTTTGACGGACAGCGTACCCGGATAGGGCGTATCGACGGGCGCGGGAATGGGCGGATTGGCCGGGAACGGCTGCGCCTCGGGAACCTGGGCGGCGGCGGCCCAGCCAAGGACGGCAATCAAGACGGCGAAACGAGACACGGCACCCCTCCCCGGCATTGTCTGCCGGGGATGGTAGCCGATGAACCTTAGGTTACAACAGGCTTAGACGATGTGACCCTTGTGGCCGGTCTCGAGATACCAGGCCGCGATCTCTTCGCGGGTGGCAAACCACACGCCGGGCTGGGATTTGGCGAATTCTAAGAACTCCTTCACCGCACGGATGCGATAGGCGCGGCCGGCGACGTGGGGGTGCAGGCCGACGTTCATCATACGGCCGGTCCCCTGCTCTTCCGCTTCGCTCAACAGCGTGGAGAGTTCTTCCTTCAGGATGTCGCGGAACTCATCCGTGTTATGGCCGCGGCGGGTGAGGATCGTGAAGTCGTTGATCTCGTTCGTGTACGGCGTCGACACGATCGGACCGTGATCGGTCTCCAGCAGGTACGGCTGATCGTCGTTCATGATGTCGCAGTAGAAGATCAGCCCGTGCTCTTTCAGGATGCCCGGCGTGTTCACCGTGCCGCGCAGAGACGACGACAGCCAGCCCTTGGCCGGCTTGCCGTAGAATTCCTTGTAGACCTTCAAGGTCGCCTCGATGATCTCGCGCTCCTTTTTCGGGTCCTTCGCGAAATCGGTCAGCAACTCGCCCTGTTCATAGTTGTGGGCGACCACTTCCCACCCGCGCTCTTTCGGCGCATTGGCGATATCCGGGCGGATCAGCGCGGTCTTGGCGTTGATGGTGCAGCTTGCCGGCACCTTCGCCTTGTCGAAGGCGTCGAACAGACGCCAGATACCGACGCGCTGGCCGTATTCGCGCCAGGTGAAGTTCGGGAAGTCGGCGACGTTACCCGGCAGCACGTCCGGCAGGATCGGCGGGCCACCGGCGTAGTACGCCTTGTCCGTGTCCTTCACCATGTCCCAGGTCTCGAGGTTGAAGGTGCAGATCAGCGCGACCTTCTTCCCGTTCGGCCATTTGAGCGGGCCGCGCTTCGGGATCGCGGAAAAGGGATATTTCATCGTCACGGGGGAACGCTCCTGCGTCTCAGGTAATTTGGTAGGACTCGCGCACAACGCTGATCATCGACGTGCGGATCAAGAAGTCGTGCAGCAACTTCGGGTCGTCGGCCATCTTCTTCATCTCGGCGAGGCGCTTCTTCGACGAATTCGGATCCGTATCCTCAAGCATCTTCTTGTTGGCGATCGTGTGTTCCTGCACGAATTTGGTCGCGGTCAGGCGGCGTTGACGGTCGTAAACGTCAAGCACGCTTTCGTCCGCCTTGCCCGCGCGCATGTCGAGGAACTTCTCCGCGAGATTGAACGCGTCATGCAGACCGCCGTTCATGCCCATTCCGCCGATCGGATTGTTGATGTGCGCCGCATCACCGGCGAGCAGAACGCGCCCTTTGCGGTACGTGGATGCGACGCGCTGATGCACGTTGTAAAGCGTCCGGTGACCGATGTGAAAGTCGCCCTTCTTCGGCGCGACCTTGTGCATTTCGCTTTGAATGTACTCGTCGGAAAGCAGAACTTTTTCGTCTGTTCCCGGCTTGGTCGGAAACAGCACGCGCCACAGATCGGCACATCTCAGAACGATGCACCATTCCGCGGGATCGGCGATGTAGTTCACGCCAGCGATGTTCTTGAGATAGATCTCAAGCGGGAATGAGGTCGACGCGACGAGGAACTTCTCCGGATAGGTGAAGCCTTCGTACTCAAGCCCGGATTTCTGGCGGACGTAACTGTTGGCGCCTTCCGCACCGATCACATACGACCCGCGGATCGTCTTGCGACCTTCGGGCGACTTCACCACGACGTTGACGCCATCGGCATCCTGAGAGACGTCTTCGACTTCGTGGGAGAACAATACCTGCGCGTTAGGAATTTTCTGCAGTTCCTCGACGCACAACTGGTTGAGACGCCATTGCTCGCATTGCAGGCGATATGGATGTTTCGTGTCGTTCTTCAGCACCGCGAGGTCGAATTCGGCGTAATCGCCCGAACTGCGTTCCCGAAACTGGTACTTGGGCACGACTAGACCCATGTTGATCAGTCGGGTGGTCAAGTTCAGCCGATCGAGCATATCGAGACTGGGCGGATGAAAGGTGCTCGCGCGCAGGTCCTCCGGCAGGACGGCGCACTTTTCGATAAGGACGACGTTGAAGCCTTCTTGGGCGAGATACAGCGCGAAGGTGCCGCCAACCGGACCGGCCCCCGCGACGATCACCGGATCTTTGCCGGGAAACGCCATGATACTCTCCTGTCGCGCGCTGAATTTTCGTTGATGTGCGGGGTGTGCCAGACGGTCGGGGGAGTGGCAAGACCCCCACCCCAAGTGTTCGACCAGCGATCATTCACGCTGTATTGGCAAGGCCATGGAAGTTGCCGCCGTGGAACAGCAAAGGCCGCCGGCCGACGTTGAAGATGCGCCGCACACGGCCCACGATGATTTCATGGTCGCCACCCGGATAGCGCGCTTCCGTGGCACATTCGAGGTAGGCGACGCACCCGTCGAGCAGCGGTACGCCATCGAGCCCAGGGTGGGTGGCGATCCCTTGAAACTTGTCCGGGGCAGACTTGGCGAAATGCAGCGCAAGCGCCTGCTGGTCGCCCGACAGAACATTGACCGCAAACGGGTCGCCCGGCTGGAAGCATCCGAAATAGGTCGAAGTGCTCGCGATGCTCCAAAGGATCAGAGGCGGGTCTAAGGACAGCGAATTGAACGAGTTGACCGTCACCCCGGCCGTGGCGCCATTCGGGCGGCAGCAGGTCATGATCGTGACGCCGGTCGCAAACTGACCCAGAGCATCCCGGAACATACGCCGTGCGTCCGGGCCGGCGGCTGGGTCGATCCCTAGCTGTCCCGCGATACTGAGAATGCTTCCAGTCACGTCTTTTTCAAAGGTCTCGGTCATACGGCCTCGCCTAGACCGGCATACAGGGACCGCTATCCCTAGGCTAGGCTTACATACTTCCGGCCCGGCTTCCGAACAGAAAGGAATGTCCACCTGACGGACGCTCGGCTACAGTGGCGATCACGAACGGTTTGAAGCGCCTGACTTACGGCCATACTGCGGTCGACTTTGCCAGGGGGGACTTTCAGCTCAATGTCTGACGTTCAGGACCAAGACGACGACCTCGCCGATGACGGCGGTGGGACGGATTCCGTACGCCCGATACGGGCCCTCATGCGAGGTCTGGAGACCCTCCAGGAACTTAATCGCCATAACGGTGCAACCGTTACGGATATCGCCAAGGCCGTGAAACTGCCGCGCACAACCGCCTATCGGGTGCTGGAGACCCTGTGTGTGTCCGGCTTCGCCCTGCGCGACCCCAGCGACGACCGCTACCGCCTGACCCTAAAGGTCCGCTCCCTGTCGGACGGCTTCGACGACGAAGCCTGGGTGCATGACATCGCAAAGCCCCTGATCACCAAACTAGGCAAGGAGGTCGTGTGGCCGTTGGCCATCTCCACGCTCCACGGCACCTCCATGCTGGTACGGGAGACCACGGACAAGGATAGCCCCCTGGCCCTGGAACGCTACTCCGCCGGCGTGCGCGTGCCGGTGCTGGGAAGCTCATCGGGACGCGTGCACCTCGCCATGTGCAGCGACGAGCAACGCGCCACGATGCTCGAGGTGCTGGCGCGATCCGAGCGCCCTGAGGACAAACTTGCCCGCGACAAGGCGCTTGTGAGCCGGATCCTCGCCGAGGTACGCAAAAACGGCTGGGCGCTGTACGACAATCCCGCTTTGGCTGAACTCAACCTCGCCGTGCCGGTGTTCGCCAAAGGCCGCGTGCTGGCCGGCCTGGTGATGCGGTTCATCCGCTCCGCCATGACGCCTGATCAGGCGGTGGAGAAATACGTGCCGTTCATGAAGCGCACCGCCGACGAAATCGGCAAGGCCTTCGAGAGCACGCCTTAGTCCTAGCGGCGATCGTCCACGCCGTGGGCGATCGCTTCCAACGGTCCCTGCAGGGCCGTGTCGTCCAACACATCAAGGCCTTTGCCGAGGCGGGAATTCGAATACCCGTAGAAGACATAGATCGCCGTGCCCAGCAGCAGATAGCTGCCCAGAATGTAGGCCGGGATCGGATCGTCGTTCATCGCCTTGGCGATGATGTCGATGATCAACGGTGCGGCCATGATCGCGGCAAACACGATCCCCAACACCGGTGTCCACATCCCCCAGGGCGCCGTGAACGGACGCTTAAGATCCGGACGCGCCTTGCGCAGCCAAATAACGCTGACGCACACCATGGCAAACGCGAACGCGGTCCCGAGACTGACGAGATCGCCCAGGATGGTGATCGGCAGGAGCGATGATGCAAGCGCGATCAGGGAGCCGAGCAGGATCGTGCCGATCCATGGCGTACGGAACTTCGCGTGGATGGTGGCGAAAGCCCGCGGCAGCAGTCCGTCCCGCGCCATCGCGTAGAACACGCGCGACTGGCCATAGGTGAGGATCAACATCACGGACGACAAGCCGGCAATGGCGCCGACCTTGATCAGGAACGAGAACCACGGCATGCCCATGCGGTCGACGGCCAGGGCAATCGGTTCGCGCACGCCGAGTTGGGCATATGGCACGATGCCCGTCAGGACCGCGGCAACCGCCATATAGATGACGGTGCAGAGCGCCAGCGAGCCGAGGATCCCGATCGGCATATCCTTGTTGGGGTTCCGCGATTCACCTGCGGCGGTGGATACGGCCTCGAACCCGACATAAGCGAAGAAGATCACCGACGCGGCGCGGAAGACGCCCGGAACGCCGTAGGTAAACCCGCCTTGATTGGGCGGAATGAACGGCGTCCAGTTCGCCGGATTGACGAAGCCAACGCCCATCAGGATGAACGCCAGCAACACGCCGACCTTGATGAACACGATCACGTTGTTGACCGCGGCGGATTCCGAAATCCCGATGACCAGCAACGCCGTCACCATGAGGATTCCACCGGCGGCGACGAAGTTGATGTTGCCGGTGGTCGAAAATGTCAGGTGGCCCGCCGCATCGGCGCTGGATTGCACAAAGGATGTGGATACCGCGGATGAGAGCGTGATGCCGAAGTCGTTCAAAAAGCTGGCGACGTAGCCCGACCAGCCGGCAGCAACCGTTGCCGCAGCCACGCCGTATTCGAGCACCAGGAGCCATCCCATGATCCAGGCGAACACCTCGCCCATGCTCGTGTAGGAATAGGTATAGGCTGAGCCGGCGACGGGCATGGTCGAGGCGAGTTCGGCGTAGCACAGGCCTGCGAACCCGCAGGCGATCCCGGCGATCACGAATGACAGCAGCACGGCCGGGCCGGCGAAGGTCGCAGCCGCCTGGCCGGTCATGACATAGATGCCGGCGCCAATGATGCAGCCGACACCGAGCATGACGAGATTGACCGGACCGAGGGTCCGCTTGAGGCTGTGGGAGGTCGCCTCCCGTTGCGTTTGCGCGACGGACTTCTTGCGCAACAGTCGCCCACCAAGTGACTCAGCCATCAAACGTTCCCCTCACGCGAATGCCGCACGGTGTGCGTCCCTGCGCGGCAGGATGCGGTCGCGTCTGAGGATCGGCAAGGCTAAAGCGCGCCGGCGTGCGAGCGGCGTCGCCATCACGCGCCCCACACTCGGCAGAGCTTGCCTAGCTGTGCGACGCGCCCGGCAGTAAGCGCTGCTTCGGTACTCTTAAGACCTCATTAACCATCTGAAATCGCGTAATTTTTTGGCATTTTTGAATTGGCACGGATGTTGCTCTTCATCAGGCACGAGCCGCCTCCAAGCGGCCCTGGCCATGAATGAGAAGAGATTTGGAAATGTCCGTTATCGATTTCATCGCGGCTCGCCATCGCAATAGCGAGTCAGTTTCGGAAGCCGTCCCCGCTATGGGCGGCGCTAAGGCGCGGGCACTTTCGCAGCCTCCCCTGACTGCGAGCCAGTTTACGCGCCACATCAGCCATATCGTTGAGGACGAGATGAAGCGTTCCTTGAAGAAGCATGTGGATGTGATCGATCCGCGCGAGATGATCGATCTCGCAAAGATGCTCGCCGATCTGAAGGCCAAGTACATCGGCCTCACCTTGACCGTCGCTTCGAACCGCACGCCGATCACCGATGCGGAACTCGAGCAGATGCGTGGCCTGCGCCTGAAGATCCAAGAACTGGAAGCGGCCTACAACGAAGTCAACGAAGCCATCGCCTCGCAGCTGGTCGAAGTGCGCGGCGTGACGAAGGAATAGCCCTAAAGGAAGAACGCCCGTCAGGCCGGGGCCACCTCCGCCCCGTCTCTTCCGCGAAAATGGGTTCAACGAGGTGACCACACCCCCGGGTCTCTGGCCAGAAAGGCTGGGCCCGGGGTAACTTTTTCAAATGCATTTTTCGTCTCAGAGCATGGAATGGCTTTCTTTTCGCGCTGCACGCCGCGGCGGCGATGCGCCAGACTGCCGTTTCACCGCAGGTAGGTTTCGATGCCGCTTTTACCCAATTCCGCCGAAGTGATCATTGTCGGCGCCGGGCCCGTCGGGTTGACGCTCGCGAACCTGCTGGGGGAAGCGGGTATCGACACACTCGTGCTCGAAGCCGAAACCGATCAGGCGACGGACCTGCGCGCCTCGACGTTTCACCCGCCGACGCTGGAAATGCTGGAGCGTCTCGGCCTCACCCAAAGTCTTATCGACCAGGGCATGGTCTGCCCAACATGGCAACTGCGCTGGCACCCGAGCGGCGAGCGCGCCGTGTTCGATATGTCCGTGCTAGCGGACGAAACCCGCTATCCTTTTCGGCTACAGTGCGAACAGTGGAAACTTTCCAAGCTGCTGTTGGCCCAAGCGCATACGCGCCGAAACGTGCAGATCAAGTTCGACTATCGCGTGGCCGGCGTCACGCAGTCCGATAACGGCGTGAGCGTGGACGCGGAGCACAACGGCAACGTCGAACAGTTCCGCGCGAAGTATGTTGTCGGCTGCGACGGCGTGCGCAGCGTGGTGCGCAAGGCCGCGGGGCTCAGTCTCACCGGCAAGACCTATCCCGGCACGACCATCATCGCCACAACACCCTTCCCGTTCCACGAACACTTGGAAGAAATCTCGGTGGTGTCGTACTGCTGGCACGAGAACGGCGGGCATTTCTCGCTGCTGCGGGTGCCGAGCCAGTGGCGCACCGGGATATTCCCGCGCGACGACATGCCGCTGGAGGATCAGCTCACGCCGGCGTCCATCGAAGAAAAGCTGCAGGAGATCGTCGCCAAGCCCGAGCCGTACGAGGTGCGTGAGAAACGCGCCTACACCGTGCACATGCGCATCGTGCCCACCTATCGCAACAGCCGGATGGTCGTAGCCGGCGACGCGGCCCACATCAACAGCCCGTCCGGCGGCATGGGACTGAATGGCGGCGTGCACGACGCCTTCTGTCTCGCCGATTGCCTGATCGCGATGCTCAAACAAGGCGCCTCGGATGCGCAGCTTGATCTCTATGACCGCAAGCGGCGGCCGATCGCCTATGACGAAATCCTGCTGCAGTCCGACAAGACCCGAGCGCGGATGAACGAGAAGGATCCGAAGCGCCGGCGCGAGATCATGGACGAGATGAAAGCGATCACCGCGGACCGGGCGCGCATGAAGGCCCATCTCATGAAGTCGTCGATGTTCGAGGGCGTGCGCCGCTCGGCGGCGATCACCTGACCAGAAGGCATGGCATGTTGCGGGCGTTAGCCACGGCGGCGATGATCTTGGCGAGCGGGACCTGCGCTGCCGCGACCGTCCGCATCGGCCTGCCGTCCTTCCCCCCCAGCAACGCCGCCCCTTTCGATGCCACATCGCGCGCCGGCCTGCTGAGCATGCGGGCGATCTTCGACGCGCTCACGCAACTCGGCGATAGCATGCGTCCAGAACCTGCCTTGGCGACCAGTTGGCGCAACACGGACCAGTTTACCTGGGTCGTGACCTTGCGGCCCAATGTGACGTTCTCCAATGGCGAACCGATGAACGCCGACGCGGTCGTCTTCTCCTACAACATCCTCAAGACGCCCGAGGCGTTCCGCCAGATCATGGTGGCGGAGGTGCAGACCATTGTCAGTGTTCGCGCCATCGATCCGCTGACGGTGGAGTTCAAGACCAAGCTGCCGGACCCGGGCTTCGCGCGCCGCATCGCGATCATCCCCATCGTCGCGCCCGCCCATTGGAAGAAAGTCGGCCTAGACGGCTACACCCTCGCCCCCATCGGCACCGGCTCCTTCGCCGTGGAGAAATGGGACACCGCGCGGATCACCCTCACCGCCTTCAAGAAATCCTGGCGGGCGCCGGTGGCGGACAGGCTGGAAATCCTCAATCTCCCGATTGCCACCACCCGCGTGCAAGCGCTGCTGTCGGGCCGCATCGATATCGCCGCCGACCTCGGCCCGGAGAATATCGACACGATCAAATCCGCCGGCTTCGTCGCCGCTCAACGTCCGGTGTCTTCCGTCGATGTCATGACGCTCAATGCGCTGCTGCCGAACTCCCCGTTCAAGGACGTGCGTGTCCGTCAGGCGCTCAATTACGCTATCGACCGGGACACCATCGCCAAGCAAATCCTGAACGGTCTGGTGCCGCCGGCGAGCCAGGTGACCGCACGCATCAACCCGGAATACGACCCCAGCATTGCGCCTTATCCGTACGACCCGGCGAAGGCAAAGGCGCTGCTGAAGGAGGCCGGTTATCCGGATGGATTCTCCTTCGTCTATGAAATGAACAATGCCGGCGGCGCAGACATGTCGGCGATCATGGAACAGATCGCACATTCGCTTGGGCAGGTCGGAATCAAAATGGAGATCCGCCCGGCGCCGTGGCCGCAGATCGTCCAACACGTACGCTACGGCGGTTGGACCGCACATGCGTTCGGATTGGAATTCGAGGACCTGCCGGCCGGCGATACGCTTTGGCCGTTCCGCCTGCATGCCTGCGTCTGGCAAGCGCCCTGGTACTGCGACGAAACGCTCACGCCGGTGATCGCGGAGGCGCGCACCACATTCGATCCCAAGCGGCGTTTGGAACTGATTCACAAGGTGCTTCGGCGCACCCAAGAGCAAGCCGCCGTGGTGCCGCTGTTCGAGCCGGTCGGCCTCGACGGCCTCAGCCCAAAGGTCAAGAACTACACGCAGACCTTCGGCAACATCTCCTACCCGATACTGACGGTCGCGCCCTAGGTCTTGTAGTCCGTTCCGGTCTTGTCGATCACGCGCATCAGCGCGTCGAAATGATGCTCATAGGCCGGGCGCGAACCGTACGTTGGCGCGGCACGGAACTGATCGCGCGTATGCTCGACGACGGCCTGCGGAATCTTCTTCAACGGCCGCCCCGTCCACATGGCGTACATCTGCACTTGGCAGGCGCGCTCAAGGTAATACAGGCGGTCATAGGTCTCCGCGACGGACTTGCCGACCACCAGAACGCCGTGGTTCGCCATGAACAGAATCTTCTTGTCTCCCAAAGCGCCGGCGAGGCGCTCGCCTTCGGCGGGATCGAAGGCGAGACCCGTATAGGTATCGTCATAGGCCGACATGCTGGCGATGCCCGCTTCGGTCTGCCCCGTCGGCTCAAGCCGGCCGTTCTCGATGCGCGTGAAGGCGCTCGCGAAGGGCATGTGCGTATGAAACACACAGGTCGCATCCGGATTGAGACGGTGGATCGGGGCGTGGATGCAAAATGCCGAGCGTTCGCACTCGCCCTCACCCGCGACAACGTTGCCATCGAAGTCGACTTCGAGGATCGCACTGGCTTTGGCTTCGGACCAATGGATGCCGAACGGGATCACATAGAAGCGCCCCGGCTTGCCCGGCACGTTCACCGTGAAATGGTTGAAGATGCCCTCGTTGTAGCCATGCATGTTGGCAATGCGGTGCGCCGCGGCCAACTCCAGGCGGACGCGCCATTCGGTCGTCGAGATCACGGGGGATTTGCTCTCGGCTGCGCTGCGCATAGAAAAACTCCGGGCCTATAGGACAGACCCGGAGTTTACCATCACCCGAAGATGAAGGACTAGCGCGCTCAGTTGGCCTTGGGATCGCCCGGATCGGGCTGCATCGGCTGGCCCCATGACGGGTTCCACTTCACGTAATTCTTCGGACCCAGGTTCATGGAGCGCATAGCCATCACAAAGGTCCGAATACCTTGCATGAAGCCTTTACCCGTGCCGCGAGAGAACACCATCTTCTCCCCGTTCGGCGACATGTGGGCCATGCCGTTGAAGTTGCCGCCGAAGGTCAGCTGCTTGGGCTCCCCGCCGGCAAGGTCGCCGATGAAGGCCTGCCAGTCTGTGGCGCTGACGGCCTTGACGAAGGTGTAGTGGTGGCCATCCGGCGCCGGGAACGGATGCCAGTTCATGCCGGAGTCGTAGGTGTGCCGGCGCCAATCGGAGCCGTCCTTCTTGATCGTCATCACCGTCATCGGCGTCGGCTTGATCTTGCCGATCTCCGTCCGGCGCCAGGCGCGAAAAATAATGTGCTCGTTGTCCTGCATGAAGAACGGTGCACCTTCCTGCCAGTCGAGCGTGTGCGTGACTTGGCGTTCCTCCGTGCCGTCGGACTTCATCACCCACAGGTCCATATTGCCGTCGATCTGGCGGCCGAACACGATCCACTTGCCGTCGGGCGAGACGGAAACTTCCGCCTCATAGTAAGGCGTATTGGTGAGACGCTTGATGTTCTTACCGTCGAGGTCGGAGGCATACAGATCCGCCCCTTGCGGATAGTCTTCCGGCGCCGACCAGTTGCCCACCGGCAGGTTCAAATTGTCGCGGGTCGAGGTCCAGACGACGCGCTTGCCGTTGGGGAAGAAGAACGAGCAACCGTCCTGACCGTGATCGTTCACGCGCCACACGTCGCTGCCGTCATCGGCGAAGATGTATGTGAGTGCGCCAGCGGTGCCAAAGGGCGTCTTCAGCGCGGCCGGATCGCGCGTTTGCGCAATCAGGTGGACGCTATCCGGAGCGTAGTAAGCTTCCGCGGCCTCAGGCAGGTTGGGCACTTCGTAGGCCGGAAAAGCGCTACCTCCCTTCAGGCCCTCACCCACCATCTTGAAGTGCTCGAGACTTCCGGCCGCGCCCTTCGCGGCACTCTTGACCGGCGTCGTGCTCGGCGGCGTGGCGGTGGTGACTTGAGCTGTCGCGATCCCGCCCGCGAGCAGCGTGGCGGCAAGCGCAGTGAAACCTATGCTTAGCTTGGTTGGTCCCGGCACAGCATCCCCCTCATAAAAAAAGTTGAGGGCAATAGGATGAGAGCGCGCAGGATCGGGCTCAAGCGCTAAGCCAGAACGAAAAACAGATTGAGTGTACGTCCTCGGTTACCGGTCGGTCGCCGGTCCAGGTTTCGCGCCCGCAATGGGCAAACTGCTGGTCGCGACGAAGGAGGAATCCTCCAGCCGGTTCCAATAGTGCCGCGCGCCGGCGATCTCGCGTATCGCATCGCCTGGTACGACGTCCGCTTCCTTGCCGTCCTGGAAGAACTTGAGCTTGCCCGAGGTGACGTAGATCAGAGCATCAAGGCCGCCGCTTGCCGGGCTGGTGGGGCCGCCCTTGTAGTTCTTCGCGACGCGGACCGAATTGCCGTCGAAGGTATAGCGCGTGACCGCCAGCTTGATCGCGTTCTTCGGCATCTTCTTCAGTTCTTCGGGCTTGTTGGCCCTCACCCGCTTGCCGTCCGGCCCATCCCATTCGGCGGACATGGACGTCGGCGCTTCCTTGGCGCGGACCACCTGCCCCTTGGCTGCGGTCGCCGGCACCGTGCCGGTCACGTTCCAGGAGAGAATGGTGGCATCGCCTTTGCCGCGCATCACACCGCTCGGATAATAAGCCGCATCGCCGGCATTTAAGGTGACGTTCTGCCCCGCCACATCAACGGTCACCGTGCCCTTCAACACGAAGATCTCGTTTTCCATGGTGATCATATGTAGCACGCCGCCGTTCGCCTTCTTGAAGTCGAGGACGCGGATCGTGCCGGTTGGAAACGCGAAAGTCTTTTGCTCGTACTTCACCGCTTCCTTCGGCGCCTTGGCCGTGTCCTTACCCCAGTTGATCAGAACGGTCGCGCCTTCGCGGGCCTTGGAATCCCACTCGGCGAACTGCTCCACCAGCACGCTCGCGCCGGAAATATGAAATTCCGGCGACGGACTCCAGGCCGAGCCGTTGCGAAAAGCATGGTTCGGCGGATCGGCAAGAGCCGCGCCACCGAAAGCGATCGTTGCGGCAAAGGCCGTGACGGCAAGCGTGCGCATGATCGATTCCCCTACTTGAACGTATAGGTCGGCGTGACCTTTTCGGTGAGGTTCAGACTCAAGGTCGTCGTCGGAACGATCGAGCGCATGGTGGAATGATGCAGGCAATGGCCATGCACGAAGTTGCCCTCGCCCGGGCAACGGCGGCGCATCTCGCCGACCTGAATGGTCGTTTCCAGATGTCCCGACATCACCCAAACGATGCCCATCTGGTTGGTCTTGTGCATCTCGTTCATGTTGTAGGGCTTGGGGCTGTTCTGGCTGAAGCCAAGCCCCCACGACATGCCGACCTGGCGATTGCTCATCGCGCTGGTCGGGCCTTGCGCGATCAGCGGCACATCATAATACGTCCAGGTTGACCGGCCGTTCTGATCGAGCTTGTAGCCGGGAATGCGATAGGCCGTTGCGAGTTGGAGGTCTGCCATTGTCAGCTCCTATTTCGAGCACTTGGGGCGATTTTTCTGGATCGTCGCGCGCAGTTCACCCAGCGGGTACTTCGCGGTCGAGAGTTGGACGTACATCCTGTCCTGGACGAGATACGCCAGTGTCCCGGGATTGAGGGTCAACGTGCCTTCCATCGGGCTCTTTACGCCCTTGGGCGCGAGGTCGAACAAAGCGGCCGCTTCGCCGCCGGGCGTCTGCGGTCCGTGGATCGCAAAGGACTTCGCCGGCGACGTGAGATTGCCGTACGTCGCCTTCCAGGTCAGTTCAAGCGTTTTACGATTGAGCGTGAATTCGACACGACCCTTGCCTGAACTTGCGGCGACCCAGCTCTCCTCTTCGGGGGAAAGATCGGCGAAGAAGGTGATCGGCGGACCGTTGTCGTCGTCCGGGTTGGCGGCGAAATAGGCGCAGGACATGTCGACCTTTGGACGACGCGGATCGGGCGCAGCCACAGCAGGCAGCGCAATCGCTGCTGCAAGTGCGAGGATGAGGGGAATACGCACCGGCACTGTCCTACTTGAATCCGCCCGGCATGGTAATCATCAGATAGTTGCAAGCCTCTTGCCCGAGGAAACGGGTCATGTGTCCCTGCCCGCCGATGTCCTGCATGAGCATCATATCGCCGCGGGCAAGCTGACGCTCCTCGCCGTTGCTGACGATGACGTTCATCTGCCCCGAGAACACCGCGATGAACGTGTTGGCGTCCGACGGCGTGAAGTCGACGAAGTGGCCGGGCAGCGCGTGTCCGATGCGCCAGTCGATCACCGGCTGCTGAGCAGCCTGGATGCGCTGGAAATAGACGTCGCCGCCGGCGGCAGCGCCACCAGGACCGGTCATCTTCAGATCGACTTCGTTCAATACGGAATGGCCCGTCGCATCGACGGTAATGTGCGGCAAGAACATCGGAGTTCCCCTTGTTCGCTGAATTCGTTTGTAGCGCCGGCCGAATGTCCCCGCGGCCGCGGTTTTTAGCTCCCCGTACCCGGCATGCTCTGGCCATTGGTCATGATCGGGCGCCAAAGCCGGTCGATGCTGCGTACGCCGTGAATCTCCCCCGGAGCATTGTCGTAGACGTTGGTGAACATCGGATTGCCCTTGTAGGCCCACTGACGTTGACCGTTCTCAGTGGTGACGATGGAGAAGAAGCCAACCGGCTTGTCGGTATCGGACGCAAGGCACGGCTTCCAGTTCTCCGGCGTCTCATTGAGACGCACAAAACCGACGCCCGCCTGGGGTCGCCCGCTTACCATGTGGAAATAGACCGTCCTTCCGTTTGCATCGGCATAAAGTTCGCCGCCGTCGGATCGCTGAACGGTAAGCCATGACGGCACCGGCGGCGCCGGCTCCAATACCACGGGCTGCCAGTCCTTGATGTTCGCGCCGAGTAGGTCGCCCGGATTAACGTCGCCAGCATAGCGATAGAGTGGCTTGCACTTGTAAGTCCATTGGCGGTTGCCGTCCGGACGATCGACCACGGACCAATCCGGCACACGCAGCTCCGCCAACCACCAGGCTTCGACCGGCTTCCACTGCCGCGCACAGGCGCCGGTGCAGGCGCTGCTTTTCGCGGTATCGGCGGCAAACGTGTAGAGCGACATGCGCTGCCGATCGACCAGCAGCTGGCCACGCGGTCCGCGCAGAAGGCCAAAGCCCGGCGGCGTCTGCAACGGCTTCAACGCCACCGACCATTGCTGCTCCATGTCGTCGCCGTTCTGGTCGCCCGGCGCGGCATCCGCGCTGTAGGCATAGAGGGGTTTGCCGTTGAAGGCCCACTGGTTCGTGCCGTCTGCGCGGGCGGCGAGGCTCCATTCGCCGAATGGCCTCGCGCCCGGCGGCGCGATCACCGGTGGCCATTGCTTGGCGCACGCACCCTCGCAGCTTGGGTTACCGTTCTTGTCCGCCAGCGTGACGTAAAGCGTCTTACCCTTGGCGTCCGCGAGGATCCACCCGTGACCTTGCCGGTTCAAGGTGACTTCGGGCGGCACAGTGGGATCTTCCGCGCGCGCGCTGACCGCACTCAGCATCAGAGCCACGGACAGGACGAGCGCGCGCATGAGCTAGGCCAGCACGTCGGTGACGGGTTTGGACGTCTGTAGGGACTTCGCGCCCCAGCTCCGCGCCCCGACGCCCATGATCTTCATGGCCGTCAATCCGACGCGGCTGATGGGATCGCCGCCGCCGACGACATGCAGGCCGGTCTTCACGCGCCCGCCGGCCTTGCCGACGAAATAGAGCGGAATGCCGTCGATCGTGTGCAGCTTGGCAAAGGCGGTTTCGGTTGTCGCGAACACCAGGCAGTTGTCGAGCAGCGTGCCCGCGCCTTCCTTGATGCCTTGCAAGGTCTCGATATAGGTCGCCAGGCCCTCGCTGCAGCGCTGATTGAACCAGAACGCCAGGGGCTGATAGCCGAGGTTCGGGTCAATAAGTTCCGAGTGCGTCAGCAGATGGTGAGTGTAGGTCTCGCCCTTCTTGCGCACGTTGGCGAAGTTGTCGGTGAACACCATATTGAACACACGGGTTTGGTCGCAGGCCACGGCCATCGCCAGCATCTTCGCCATCACCGCGTGATTATCGATCACGTTGGGCATCTCGCGCGCACCGGCGAGACGGTCCGCCGGCGGCTCCGACGGCGATTGCGGCACTTTGCACGCCGCGTTCGGCTCCGGCTTCTGCAGGGCGTTGGCCATCTGGTTCTCGATCTGGCGCAAGGAAGTGAAGTACTCGTCCATGCGCTCGCGATCGGCCGCGCCAAGGTTCTTGATGTAGGCCTTTGAGTTCTCGGTGTAGGCCGACAGCACGCTCTTCTCGAGCATGATCCGCGGATCAGGCTTGAAATCGCCAGTGTTCGGATCGGTGAACCCAGGACCGAACAGGCGCGCGTAGAGACCGACCGGTGAAATTTCCGCCTGAGCGCGACTTTCGGAACTGCGCGCGCTGTAATTCTCACGCGCGATGCCGACGGACGATGCGTCGATGGTCTTGAAGCGCGTGGTCGTGCCGATCTCATCTGCGATCAGGAGATCCAACGTCGGCGCCGGGATATCGCCTTCCTTCTGCGGCACCACGCCGGTGCGCGTGCCCACCCAACCGGTAAAGTGCGTGTAGTTCGAGCGCCCGTCGAGCGGCATGCCGAAACCGCCGAAGTAACTGATCTCCTTCTCGTAAGGCCGAAGCGCCTTCGTTTCTTCCATGAACCCGATACCGGGTGCTGTCTGCGGTTTGTCGGCGATGGCATGACCGGGCGTATGTCCCATGCCCCAGTACCAGGTGCCGAAACGCACCGGCAACGCCTGCCCGGTGGCGGCGAGCGCGGTGCCGTTATCGTCGAGGAAGCGGTCGAGAAACGGCAGCGCCAGGCTGACCGCCGCACCGTTGAAAATGCCGCGCAGCGCCGCGCGGCGCGGCACCGGCTTGCGGATCAGGATGCTCATGGCTTGGCCTCCAAAGGCAGCGCGGGATGTTCGGTGTCGGCGGTCGCGACAGACTCTTTCTTCGCGGCCGGCGGTATCACGGCATAGAACGCATCGCTCATCGCAATACGGCGCAAGAGCGCCGGGAACTTGTAGCCGTCTTCGGCGAAGGCCTTCTGCAGGTACTGGACGTATTCTTTGTCGTCGGCCTTGCGGCCGAGCGCGTAGGACGCCAGGCGGTCGACCACACAAGCGGGCGTCGCCGGGTTGGTGCTGACCGCCTTGGCGAGACCAGCCGCATCGGCGAACTTCACGCCGTCGAGTTCGCCGGTCGGATCGATCGGCGCGCCGTTCTCGGTTTCGCGCAGTTGTCCGAGCCCATCGAGATTCTCCAGCGCCAGTCCGATCGGATCGGTGATCGCATGACAACCGGCGCAAGCCGGCGGCTCGCGGTGCGCTTGCAGACGCTGGCGCGCGGTCTTCATCTCGGACTTGGGATCCTCGAATTTGGTGAAGTCCACATTACCCGGCGGATCTGGCACCTTCTGGCACAGGATCGCTTCACGGATCGCGCGGCCGCGAAGCGTCGGCGAACTGCGGCCCGGATGCGACGCGAGCGCGGCAAAGCCTACCTGCGTGAGGATGCCAGCGCGCGGATCGTCCGCGTCGAACTCATAAGGTTCCCAACCGCCGGACGGACGCGCCGTCGGCACGTGATAGATGCGTGCCAGAGGACCCGTAACGAAAGTTTTCCGGGTGGTGAAGATCTCGCGGTAGTCCTTGTTGTTCTCGATCAGGTGATCGAGCACGGTGCGCAGCACCTGTTCGCGCGAATCTTCCACTACCTTCAGCGTGAAGGCGGGATAGATCACGCTGTCCTTCTCGAGCGTGTCGAACTGGTCGAAACGCAAGAAGTCCTCGAAGAACGCGCGCACGCCCACGTCGAGCCGCGGCGAGGCCATCATCCGTTCCACCTGCTTGCGCAGGCCGGAGTCGCTTTCGAGTTCGCCCTTTGCCGCCGCATCGAGCAGGACTTCGTTCGGCGCCGTATTCCACAACAGGAAGCTCAAGCGCGCCGCCTTGGCGTATGAGGTCAAACGCTGCTGGCCCGTCTTCTTCGGATCGGCCTCGGTTTCATCGACGATGTAGAGGAACTGCGGCGTGGTCAGCATGCCGACCAAGCCCGACGCGACACCGCGATAGAAATCGCTGTAGGTCTTCGCACCTTCGCGCGATGTCTCCACCGCCAGATCGAGTTCCGACTGAATGAGCGGGCGGCGATAGAGCAGTCGGCCCACGCGCGTGAAGAATTGCTTCGCGCACGCATCGTCAGCCGCTTTCACGTCCGCCGGCGCGCAGGTAAAATTACCCTCGCGGTTCTCCGGCGCCACGACCTGGGCGGAGATCGACTTGGCCAGCCCGTAGAACTTTTCGCCGCCGGACGGCGTGATGCGGGCTAGCCGGGCGCCGTCGGCTAACAGACCGTCGGTGCGGGTCAGGGCGTCTGCCTGGCCCGAGACCACAATGTGTGCGCCGAACACGTCCGCAATGACGTTGCGATACTGGTCATTGCTCAAGCGGCGCATGGTCGGGGCTGCGCCCTTGGCGACAGGCTCCGACGGTCCGCATCCGCTCAGCAGCGAGAGGGCAGCAAGGCCGAAACCGGCGAAAATCCAGCGACGCATCACGGCTTTGCTCCTGCGGTCAGCCGTTCCTGCTTCGGATGGATCACGAAGGCGGCGTAGGCGGTGACATCGAACGACGACGAAAGGTGGGTGCACGCACCGGTCTTGGGATCGGGATATCCGTCTGCCAATTCGTGAGCGGCAACATACATCGCGGGGCAGTCGTCCGCTGTGGACGAATGGCCCGTCATGCCTTGGACGTAGTAGATGAACTCATCGGCGTCATAGTAGCCGGTGACTTGGCCCTTGGCAGACGTACCGTCGGCCGCGATCTCAAGCTTAAGCGCCATATCTTTGATGGCCGGGTGCATGAAGTTGTAATTGCCATAGAACGGCAGGCGCACATCGCCCCGCGCGGTGGTGACAACGCCGTCGTTGATCTTGCCCTTGAGGCTGTCACCATAACGCGGCTTGCCGTCTTGCTCGGTGTCGATGTTGTAGCTCGAGAACGAGAGCGGCTTGCCCGCGCCATCGAGGGCGAACTGATCGACCGACCGATAGAATGTGATGGTGACGTCGTCGTCGTTGCGCGCGTCATCGACACCGGTGATTTCAATTAACGTCATGCCGAGGCCGCTGGTGCGCCGCCCTTCATGGGCGTTGAGTTCGGGCAGCCCGCCTTTGCGCCAGCCATAGACGCAACCGACTAGGCGATACATCTGGTTGTCGATGCCGGGCGTGCCGTCGGGATGGGTGAACTTCTCGTGCTGGCAGGTTTTGGGCGTGGCCTGTCCATCCGTGGTGCCGTCGAGGTTGACGCCATAGGAATACTTGCCTTCGACGATCCGCATCGGCGGATCGGTGACCACCGTCGGATTAAAGCAGACGTTCTCACCGTTCGGACCGCGCTTGAACGCGGTCGGTAAGCGCGTGAGCCCCTGGATCAGGCCGTTATCGGTCTTGTTCGCACGCTCTGCCGGCGACAGGCTCCGCCACCAATACTCATCGTTGCTGATGGCGATGCCTTCGGGGCATTCGTCCAGGAACTTGCTGTTATAGATCGACGTGAACCAGTCCCGGACCACGAAACCCAGGGTCTTGTTCTTGGGACCCGCGGCCTCGGCGGGGGCGGCGAGCGCCAGGACGGCTGCGGCGACGCAGGCGATCCAAACCGTCCGGTGGGGCAAGGAAGGGCGGGGCATGTTCTTCAAAATCTGCGGCATCCCAGATGACCAAAATCGGCCGCGCGGCACGGCTTTTTCATTGCGCCGATCATACTTAAAGCCTGCCCCGGGCGCGAGGCCGGCCGCGCCCAAAGCCCGCATGCGGATCATACAATCCCGCAAGCCTGTCAGCCACAACCCGGACGGACGTGCCAGGCTCACTTAAACGGGTAGGGCTTCGTATCCTTGGCCGTACCCGGCATATAGAGATTGAAAATCGTCACCGGCACGGTGCTAGGGTTGTTGCTGTGGTGCAGTGCACCCGGGCGGACGTACAGGAATTCCCCAGGCGCTAGGCGCCAGGCCCCGCCGTCCTGCATGGTGATCTCCGCGTGCCCCGACATGCAGCCGACGAAATGGGGCGCCCCGCCGACGTGCATCTCATAGGGGCCGGCCGCGCTGCTGTAGGCCTTGTCGGTGCGGTGGTGCTCGGCATTGTGACGGAAGCCGATGCGCCAGATGCCGCCGCCGTCCTGCTTATTGCTCAAGGATTCGGTGTCGCTGACGCGGTTCATCTTGATCTCGAAGAGCGAAGCGGTGCTGCGGCCGTTTTCGTCGATGCCCATTTCATAGAGTTTCATGTGCCCCTCCCCTCAGCGCGCGACCATGGTGGGCGAATACATCGCCGGGTTGAACGGCGCGTCGGTCGCCAGGAAGATCGAATCTTCCGGCACTTCCCAGTACCCGGGATTGCCCATCTTCTCCCGCATGGCGTCGCCGGCGACCATCTCGAAGTGCTGATCGCCCTCTTTCCGGCCCAGGCGGCCCTTGACGAGATAGATCAGCACATCGTTCCGGCTTGTGGTGCCGAGGCTGGTGCGCGTGCCCTTCTTGAGGAGCGCATGGCGGATCGAGTTGCCGTCCGCTTCATACCTTTTGGTGATGAGCGTGACAGCGTCCTTCGGCGCCTTCTTCATTGCGGCGGCGTCCCGGGCGCTGATGTCCTTGCCGTTCTCCTGCCACTCGGCGCGGGAGGCCTCCTTGAGACCCTTGCCGCGCACAATCGACCCCTTCGGCGATTGCTTGGCGTTGCCGACGACCCAGGTCACCAGCACCGTATCCTCGCTGCACTTCGGATTGCGCAACATGCCGCCCGGCTGAAACAGCGCATCGCCGGCGTTGATCTTCTCAGTCTTGCCCTCAAGGCCGAACAGCGGCGACAGGGTCGCCGAGCCCGAGACAAAGAAGATCTCGGTCTCGAAAGAGATCTGATGCAACAACGGCGAGCCCTTCTTGAAGGTCAGCACCCGGATCGACCCCGAGGGGAAATCGAACGTCTTCACCGTGTAGTGGGCGGCATCCTTCGGCGCTTTGGCCGCTTCCGCGCCCATGAGATACCGCAACGGCGATCCGGCGGCTTCAGCGCTGGTGGAGGCCGTTTCCCATTCCGCCATGGGCACCGCTTCCACGGCGCTGCCTTTGATGTGCACCAGATCGCTCATGCCCTTCTGCACGCCGAACGCGGCCTGCGCCTGGGCGGGGCTGGTGATGATGCGCGGGAAAAGGGGCAGCGCCACGGCCGCGGCGCCTAGCCCGACCATGCCGCGCAAGGCGTTGCGGCGATCGGTCTGCGGAAGTCGATTGTCCATGGCTGGTCCCTCGCCCGACTGACAATGCACGTTCGTCATAGTGACCCCCACGATTGGCATACCCTAGATCATCCAAAGCCCGTGTCCACGCAGTGAATCGCATCGACAGAGGCTACCGCCCCGATACGGTTCATGGGTATGCTTGGGCATTGGATCGGGAGAGGGGCCAGTCATGAAACTGACCAGCGTATTCGTGGACGACCAGGGGCAATCCTACTTCGGCGAGGTCGAGTCCGACGATCCCAAGGGCCGCGAGCGCCAGCAGGACATCGCCTATTGGCAGGTGTGGGAAACCAAGCCCGGCCACTTCGCCGACTTCGCGCCGGTCGACGCGCCCAAGTGCATCGCCATGATGTCGGGCAAGGTGGAAGTGGTGGTCAGCAACGGCCAGCGCCGCTTCTTCTCCCGCGGCGACACGTTCCTGCTGCAGGACACCAAAGGCAAAGGCCACGCCATCCGCACCATCGGCGCGGAGAACATGAGCGCCATGCTCATCACCATGAAAGAGATGATGACGGAGACGGCGAAGGCCTAACGCTAGGCCTTTCGAGTCTCTTTAGGCCAACTGCAGACTATCGAGATTGAGCGTCGCCAGCAGATTGCGCATCTCCTGCCGGGCGGCGACGTGGGACATGGCCACGGGGCGTGCCTGCGGGAAGGTGACGAAGTCCTCGACCGTGAGACCGTCCACGAACAGTTCGCGATAGATCACGCGCTCGTGGATGCCTTCCGCGACACGGAAGCCGGCTTTCTTCGACAACTCCGAGAGCGCTTCGCCCATCGCCTGCTTGTTGCGGGCGGCGATATTGCTGACGCGATTGCGCACCACCACCCACTCCATCGGTTTGCCGGGACGGCGGGCGCGCTGCTCGCGGGCTTCCCAGACGCGGCGGGTATAGGGCGTCGCAGCGGCAAGATTGCGCGGCACGCCATCGACCCGACTCAATACGTCGAGATCGATGAAGCTGTCGTTGATCGGCGTGATGAGGACGTCGGCCTTCAGGTGACCCGCCCGCGACAAGCTGGTGTGCGAGCCCGGCGTGTCCACGACGATCACGTCGTGATCGCGCATGTAGTCCAGCGTGCGCGCGATCTCCGCTTCGTCGATCTGCATCGGCTGCGCCTCGATGGCGACATGGGTCGGCATCGGCAACGGCGTATTCGTGCGCGTGCCATAGCGGCGGCGATTGGCGATGTAATGCGACAGCGTGCCCTGCTCCGCATCGAGATCGATGGTCGCGACCTTCAGGCCGCGATTGAGCAGCGCCACGGCGAGGTGCATCGCCAGAGTGGACTTACCGGTGCCGCCCTTCTCGTTGCCGAGAACGACAACGCGCGGCCAATATGAGGGTGTGTCGAGCATGTGCGCACGCTAGGGCGCATATACTTTCGTAAGTGTTGAGACGGACTCACGGTGCGTGAAAAAGAAAGCGCGCGGTGCAAAAAAAAGCACCGCGCGTTCTTCATCTCTCTTTCGCGCGCGTTAACGCACCGCGACTTGGTTAACCGCGCTCAGCACCGCTTTGAGTGACGCCGCGACGGTGTTGCCATCGATGCCGACACCAAATGCAGACTTTCCGTTCACCTTGGCCTCTACATATGCTGCTGCTTGTGCGGAAGCACCGGCCGTCAGCGCATGCTCACGGAAGTCCACGACTTCAACCTTTATGCCGAGACCGGTGTCGAGCGCATTCACCAGCGCGGCGATCGGACCGTTGCCTTCGCCGATGAAAGTCTTGTCCTTGCCGTCGATGGCAATCGTCGCTTCGATCTTGCGCTCTTCATGCGGTGGCATCTGCGGCAGCGTGACGTGGCGCACGAAGGCGTATTTCTTCGGCGTCAGGTACGTGTCGTTGAACGCTTTCCAGATGGTGGCGGAATCGATTTCCTTGCCGGTCTGATCCGCGATCTGCTGGATCGTCTTGGCGAAGTCACCTTGCAGCTTCTTCGGCAGATCCAAGCCGTGGTCGGTCTGGAGCAGATACGCCACCCCGCCCTTGCCCGACTGGCTGTTGACGCGGATCACCGCCTCATAAGTGCGCCCCACGTCCATCGGGTCGATCGGCAGATAGGGCACTTCCCACAGGCCGGTGTTGGACTTCTCCAACGCGGCGAAGCCCTTCTTGATAGCGTCCTGGTGTGAGCCCGAGAACGCGGTGAACACCAATTCGCCGCCATACGGATGGCGCTGATGCACCGGCAGTTGGTTGCAGTACTCCACCGTCTCGACGATCTCGCTCACGTTGCTGAGATCCAGCTCAGGATCGATGCCCTGACTGAACATGTTCAGGCCGAGCGTAACCACATCCACATTCCCGGTGCGTTCGCCGTTGCCGAACAACGTGCCCTCGACGCGATCCGCGCCGGCCATCACGCCGAGTTCGGCCGCCGCCACGCCGGTGCCGCGGTCGTTGTGTGGATGCAGGCTGATGCGCACGCAATCGCGGTTCTTCACGTTGCGACTGAACCATTCGATCTGGTCGGCGTAGACGTTGGGTGTGGCCATCTCGACGGTCGCCGGCAGGTTCAAGATGATCTTGTTCCGCGGTGTCGGCAACCACACGTCCATCACCGCTTCGCAGACTTCCTTGGCGTATTCGAGTTCGGTGCCGGTGAAGCTTTCCGGCGAATACTCGAGCTGCACTTCTGTCTCCGGCACCGTCGGCACCAGACTCTTCACCAGCCTCGCGCCTTCGACGGCGATCTTTTTGATGCCCGCCATGTCCTGGCCGAACACCACGCGCCGCTGCAAGGTAGAGGTGGAGTTGTACAGATGCACTATCGCGCGCTTCGAACCTTTGATCGCCTCGAACGTGCGCTTGATCAGGTCCTCGCGGGCCTGGGTCAGCACCTGGATGGTGACGTCGGAGGGGATGCGGTCCAGCTCGATCAGCTGGCGGCAGAAATCGAAATCCGTCTGGGAGGCCGACGGGAAGCCGATCTCGATTTCCTTGAAGCCCATACGTATGAGCAGCGCAAACATGCGCGCCTTGCGTTCAGGGCCCATGGGCTCCACCAGCGCCTGGTTGCCGTCGCGCAAATCGACGCTGCACCACTCGGGCGCCTTGGTAATGACCTTGTTCGGCCAGGTGCGGTCTGGCAGGACGATGGGCTGAAACGGACGGTACTTATGGACCGGCATTTTGGCCGGGATGATGGGTGACGGCGGCATGACATTCCTCACTTCGGGGGCGCCTGCCTAAGCGGCGCGGATCAACTGACGACTTGGCGGATACTATGGGCGCGAAACGCCCGGGCGGGCCGAGAATGAGGGGCGTACGTCGCCGCTCACCGGCCCTGCGTAAGTCGCAGGCGGAGGGTCAGGCCAATCGAGGGCAACAGACGTTGCACGGCTTGAGCTTTCCTAAAATCCGGCCAAAGCGCCGGAAACGGCGGGGAATTTAGGGACGCGGGCCCGCCTTGTCAAATCGCCCCCAGATTGCAGCGGGAAAGTAAACAAAGCGTATTCACGAGCGCGTCAGACACGACAGTGTCTTTTGACGCGCCGCGCGGATTAGCCCACTGTGAGGGAAGAGATCATCATGCTTACAAACCTTCCCCTCTACCTCGCCTTCCTCGGCACCTCTTTGGGCCTGCTCGTCGTCGCCCTGACGATTTACGTCATGCTGACGCCCTATCATGAGATCAGGCTGATCCGAGAGGGCAACGCCGCCGCCGCCGCAAGTCTGGGCGGGACCGCCATCGGCATGGCGATCGTGCTGTACAGCACCGCGTCGAGCACCTTCAGCGTCGTCGAACTCGCGGTGTGGGGTGGCCTGGGATTGGTAGGCCAGCTGTTCGTCTTCCTCGTTGTCTCGATTGTGATCCCGGGCCTGAAGCAAGGAATCGAGGACAATCGCGTTTCCTACGGCGTCGTTCTTGGTGCGCTCTCCATCGCCATGGGCATTCTCAATGCCGGCGCTTTGACAGGCTAGGGTCAGAACATGCGCAAGTCGCGATACGTCACCATCCTGCTCGCCGCCACCGCGCTGGCGGCGTGCGACCAGAACGCCAAGACCATGACCGATGCATCGGGTCAGCCCGAGAGCACGATCTATGGCGACGTGAATGCCTGCGCAAAGGATCAGGACGCCGCCCAGTGCAACAAGGCGCTTGAGACCGCCAAGGCCGAACACGCGGTCACGGCGCCGAAGTTTGCCAGCGTCGCCGAATGCGAAGCGGCTGGCTTCAACAAGTGCGAAGAAGCCAGGACGCTGACCGCCGACGGCACTCAACACTCCACCGGCATGTTCATGCCGATGATGATGGGCTTCATGATGGGACGCATGTTGGGCGGGGGCGGGATGATGATGCCCGGTCAGACGCCCGCGCCGCCGCCGAAACCGGTCTATGCGGATCGAGGCGGAACGCTCTATGCCAACAACACAATGGTTGGACGGACAACGCCAGGCGCCACGTCGTTGGGTCCCAGCGGCGTGGCCGCGCGCAGTGTATCGCGCGGCGGCTTCGGTTCGGCTGCGCGCGGGTTCAGCGGCGGCAGCTAAGTCGTGAAGCGCATCCGCATCGCGCCGCGGCCGGACTGGCAGCAAAAACTCAACGCGCTGGGGTTCGACTGGCACACCGCCGAAAATCCCCCCGCGCCCTATTGGGATGAATCCGCCTACTGGGAACTGACCGCCGCGGAGGTGGACGTTCTGGAAACCGCGACGGAAGACCTCCACCGCATGTGCCTTGAGGCGACCGCGCATGCGATTCAGCGCAAGCTGCTGCCGCACTTCGGCTTCACCGAAGCCGCCATTCGCCTGATCGAGGATTCCTGGGCACGGCAGGAGCAACAGCCCAGCCTCTACGGCCGGTTCGATTTGGCGTTCACCGGCGGCGATGCGCCCCCGGTGATGCTCGAATACAACGCCGACACTCCGACAGGGCTTTTTGAAGCGTCCGTCGTGCAGTGGACCTGGCTTGAGGAACTCTTCCCCGAGCGCGATCAGTTCAACTCGGTCCATGAAGGACTGGTGGCGGCATGGGCGAAAATTCAGCCGAACCCAAACAGCCAGATTCACTTCACGTGCCTGATGCCCCATGCCGAGGATGAAGGCACCCTGCGCTACATCCTCGACACCGCGCTGGAAGCCGATCTCGCCGGCAAGGTAATCAATGTCGCCGACATCGGCTGGTCGACGCCGACGGAAGGACTGAAGGATGCGCGCGCCGGGTGGTTCGTCGATCTGGAGGACCAACCGATCACGGCCCTGTTCAAGCTCGTGCCGTGGGACTGGTTGCTGGCGGATAAGTTCGCACCGGAGCTTGAGGCCGCGGTGCGCGACTGCACACTCACGGTGATCGAACCCGCCTGGAAGATGGTGCCTGCCAATAAGGCGATCCTGGCGCTGCTGTGGGAGCTGTTCCCCAATCACCCCAATCTCGCGCCGGCGTTCATGACTCGGCAGGGCTTCCCCGCCGGAAGTACGGTCGTCGCCAAGCCGCTCCTCGGGCGCGAAGGCGCCAACATTTCCATCGCCAGACTTGGCGCGGACGGCGCGCTTGATGGCGCCCCCTTGGCCTCCCTGCCCGGCGACTATGGCGATGAGGGCTACGCGTTCCAGGCCCTCGTCCCTGTGGCGGAAGCCGACGGCAACAAGGCGGTTGTCGGCAGTTGGATCATCGACGGGCAAAGCCGCGGCATCGGAATCCGCGAGGATCAAGGTCCGATCACCCACAACCGCAGCCGATTTGTGCCGCACCTCTTCGATTGATGCGTGCACGGCCGGTTTTCGACCCGTCCCTGATTGACTTTTGAGGTCAGACCCAGCACACGGAACGCCTCTGCGTGACGGCAATGGGACGCGCTTCGTGACTCAATCTACAAAATCGGCGACAGATGCGGCCGGCGGATACGTCACCGATATCCCCTATCTGTTCCGCTATCACCGGGAACTCAATCCGGCGATCCATGCCCTGATGATTACGGGGGAAGGCCGCACGCCGGCCTTCCGGCCCCACGGTGCGCTGACCTATCTCGAACTCGGATGCGGCTTCGGGCTGTCCACCCTGGTCCATGCGGCGGGAAATCCCGCGGGCCGCTACATCGGCGTGGATTTCATCCCGCAGCACATCGCCACCGCAAAGGGTTTGGCGGCTGCCGCGGGTGTTACAAACGTCGAGTTCATTGAGCTGAGCTTCGCGGACCTCGCGCACCATCCGCTGCCCGACTGCGACGTGATCGCCGCCCAAGGCGTGTGGTCGTGGGTCGATGCGGCCAACCGCGATCTCATCATTCGCTTCGTCGAGAAGAAGCTGAGGTCGGGCGGCGTGTTCTACGTCAGCTATAACGCCTTGCCGGCGCTGGCGCCGATCATTCCCGCCCGCGAGATAATGTGGTCGGCCTTCCGCAACGCCGCCGGCCCTACGTCCGTGAAGATCGATGCGGCCTTGGCGCGCGTGCGCGAAGTCATGGCAGCAAACAGCACATATTTGACCGACAATCCGCGCGCGAGCCAGATGCTGGAGCGGGCGTTGCAATCCTCGCCGAACTACTTGGCGCACGAATACTTCAATGCGACGTGGGACGCCTTCTATCACGCAGATGTGGCCAACAGCTTGCGTCCCGCGGGAATGAGCTATCTTGCCTCGGCGCACATCCTGTCGAACATGGATCGGGCAAACCTGACACCGGACACCGAACAATTGCTCGCGAAGATCGCCGATCGGACAGAGCGTGAGACGTTGCGCGACTACTTCCTGGTGCCCGAGTTCCGCCGCGACATCTTCGTCCGCAACCTGGCCCCCGCCGTCAACATGGACGCCACCCTGTTCGCGATGAAATTCGCAGGGCTCGCAAATCCCACCGATGTGGATTCGATTGCCGGGATCACGCTGCTGGGCGAGATCAAACCGCCGCGCGCCATTGCCGAAGCTATCCTGCGCGCCCTCATGCGTGGCCCGGCCTCCGCCGACGATCTTGCGAACGCGAGCGAGTGTCGCGGTATCGGTCGCGCCGAGCTATACGATGTGCTGGTGGTGCTAACCGCCATGGGCGCGGCAGAGCCCGCGGCGCCCGAGGCCACCCTGACCGCACGCAAGGCCATCGCCGACCGTCTCAACCCCGTCCTGTGGAACTATGCGATCCACGGCGACACGATCTCGGTGAACCTGTCGCCGGTGACCGGCGGCGGCATTGCCGTTCCCCAGGTCGATCAGGTTTTCCTGCTGGCGCGATATCGCGGCGAGGACCCGGTAGCCTTCCTGCAGAGGACCTTCGGGGCCAATGTCGAAGGGGATCTCGCGGCCGGATACACCCATTTCCTCGGCTACCGCCTACCGCTGCTCCAACGCCTCGGCATTGCCTAACGCCCGTCGGCTTGAAGGCTCAGGTCGGGCGGTGCATTGACATTTGTCGCCGGCGCCCGCACCACATCCTCATGCTCGTCATTTGCTTTACGGTATTCGCGGCGACCGTGCCGGTCAGCATCATCCTGCCGATGCTGCCGTACATCGGCCAGGAGTACGGTGCGGGACCGTTCGAGGTCTCACTGCTGTTCGCCGTCATGCCGGCGATCACGATTTTCGTCGCCCCCTTCTGGGGCCGCTTGAGCGACCGCATCGGCCGCAAGCGGGTCTACGTCACCACCCTGGCCGCAAGCAGCGTCGCGTTCGCCATGTTCGGCTTCGCGGACTCCCTGAACGGCATGTTCCTGGCGCGGTTCCTCCAGGGCCTGGCGAACGGGTCCGTCGCGGTGTCTTACGCCATGGCCGCGGACTCTTCGAATTCCGGCACGCGCGCCCGCGACATCGGCTTCGTCTCCGGCGCTATGGCGATGGGCTTCTTTCTCGGGCCCGTGCTCGGCGGGTTCTTCATGTCGAGCGAACCGTTCAATCATTCGCCGCCGGCCTATTTCGCATCCGGCCTATGCGCCCTCTCCACCGTGATCGCATTCATTAACTTGAAAGAGACCCGCCACCCGCACGGACGTGTGACTCATGTCGAGGACGCTACAGGCAGCGCAACGCCGGCGCCGGCGCCGGAACCGCTCGTCTCGCGCGCAACGCTGATCCTGCTCATTCTGCTGTTCCTGATCGCGGGATTCACATCCGCCACCACTCAGTTCGCCTATACCTTCTGGGCCCAGGGCGCCCTGCATTGGGCGCCCAGCGACGTGAGCTTCGGCATGGGCGCTATCGGCGCAGCTTATTTGATTGCGACCGTCGGCCTTGTCGGACCGCTGAGCAAAAGGTTCGGGGATGAACGCACCCTGATCATCGGCGCGACCGTGGATGTCATTGGCATGGCTCTGTTCCTGATCGCACACTCAGACGCATTGAGCGGGATCGGCGGCATTCTCGTCTCCATCACCGGCGGCGGCATGTGGAACACGGTGCTCTCCAGCATCATCAGCAAGACAAGCCCGCCACATCAGACCGGTATGATGTTGGGACTTTCAAACGGCGCCAATATGGTTGGCCGTGTGATCGGCCCCCTCACCGGCGGCTTGCTCCTCGCCACAGGCCTGACCGTGCCCTTCGCCGCGAACCTAACGCTCACGGTCGTGGTCGTGATCGCGGGTTTGCGCATTGCCACACTTGCCCGTCTCGCGCGGGCGTGGGACCCTCGCGCCTCTTGATCGGGAGGGGGACTATGGGTCGTATTATCGCGTTCATCGCAGCGTTGGCGTGTTTTTCCGCAGGCATCGCGTCGGCACAGCTGACGCCCCAGGACACCCCGATCCGCCCGGAGAAGATCCGCGAGAATCTGTATGTGTTCTTCGGCGCCGGCGGCAACATCGCGGTGTTGATCGGCCCGGAGGGCGTGCTGATCGTCGACGATCAGTTCACGGAGATGACGGCGAAGATCGAGGCGGCCGTCAGACTTCTCACGCCCAAGCCGATCAAATTCGTCATCAACACCCACTGGCATTACGACCATACCGGCGGCAACGAGAACCTCGGGAGCGAGGGCAAGGTCATCATCGCCCAGGAGAACACGCGCAAGCGGCTGCTCCAGGGCGGCAACGTCATGGGCGTGCAGATTGCGCCGACCGCGCCGACCGGCCTCCCGGTGATCACGTTTGCCGAAAGCAGCACGGTCCATTTCAACGGACAGACGATCGAGATGACGCATCTCCCGGCCGGCCACACGGATACGGATGCGTTGATCGTTTTTAAGGAAGCCAACGTCATCCATACCGGCGATTCCTATACGCACCCCACGTTCCCGTTCGTCGATCCGGATTCCGGCGGCACCCTGCGCGGCATGATCGCGGCGCGGAAGCAAACGCTGGCGCTCTGCAATGCCGACTGCGTGATCATTCCGGGTCACGGCCCGCTGTCCAACGCTGCAGATCTGAAAGCCAGCATCGCGATGCTGGAGGAAATGGACAAGCGCGTGACCAAGGCGGTCGCGGCGAAGAAGTCGCTTGCCGATTTCCTGGCGAGCAATCCGACCGCGGACTTTGACAAGACCTACGCGCCGCGGCCCGACCAAGGCAAAGTGTTCGTCACCCGCGCCTACGAGGAGCGCGTCAAAGCTTCAGGGAAGAAATGACAGTTACGATCTACCACAATCCAAAGTGCAGCACGTCGCGCAACACGCTGAAGCTTCTCAACGAGAAGGGCGTGAAGCCGAAGATCGTGGCGTACCTCGAAACACCCCTGAGCACGGATGAGATCAAGGGACTTCTGAAGAAGCTCAAGGTCGACGCTCGCGGGCTGTTGCGGAAGAAGGAAGCCGCGCCGCTTGGCCTCGACACGGACGCCATGACCGAGGCCCAACTCATCGCAGCGATGGTCAAGCATCCGATCCTGATCCAACGGCCCGTGGTGGTGAATGGCGCGAAGGCTGTGCTCGCACGCCCGCCCGAAACGGTGTTGTCGATCCTGTGACTCGCACGCCGAAGACCAGCATTACCCATCCGCTGCCCCTGCCCGCCGTGACCACACCGGGCGGCGGCGCGATTGCCATCACAATGTGCCCCGGCAAGCGTCAGCCGGAAGCCGTCACGGGGCCCTGGGACCGCGACCTGGAGGCGGACCTGGAGGCCATCGCCGCCTTTGGTGCGGATGTGCTCATCTCGCTGATGGAGGCGGACGAGTTGATTGCCGCGGCGACGCCGACGTCGCTGCTGGAGGCCGAAGCCCGTAAGCGCGGATGGACGTGGTACCACTGGCCGATCGTCGACCTCACCGCCCCCGGCCCGGCCTTCGAAGCGGAATGGGAGAAGGACGTCGCCGCGATCTGCCAGAAGCTGCGGGCGGGCGGGCGCGTCGTGGTGCATTGCCGGGGCGGACGCGGGCGCAGCGGGCTCGTCGCGGCGCGGCTGCTGGTCGAACTCGGCATCGGCAACGAAGCCGCGATCAAGGCTGTACGCGCCGCCCAGCCGCTCGCCATCGAGACGCCGCCGCAAGAAGCGCACGTGCGCGACTATCGGCCAAAGAAGGGCTAGATCAGCCCGTCGCGCTTCGCCAGACGCTCGACGTATTGGCGGTAGTGAGTCGGTTCGCGGCCCAGCACCCAGCGCAGCACGTTCGCATTGCCGCGGAAGCCCGAGTGATCGTAGTGGCCGTTCATCGCGCGCATGGTGGCGATGCGTTGATCGTTCGCACCGGCGGCGCGCGCCTTGGCTTCCATTTCGTCGAGCGGGATCTGGCGGGCCTTCACCGGCTTCTTGATCACCTCCGAGATGATCGCGGCCATGTCGTCCTGGCTGAGCGCTTCGGGCCCTGCGAGTTCGTAGGTGGCGTAAAGATGCCCGTCCTCCGTCGCCGCCTTGGCTGTGACCTCGGCATGATCGAGCAGGTCGACCACGTTGAACTTCACATGCGTGTTGAACGGCATGGCGTGCACGCCGTTGTTCACCACGTCTTTCCAGATCGGCTCCAGGTGCTGCATGTAGCGTGTCGGCTGGATGATGGTGTAGGGCCGACCCGATTCCACGATCATCTCTTCGGCTTCGAGCTTGCGCGCATGGTGCGGCACTTCGCGGCGCAGCGGCTGCATCACCGAGTAGTAGACGAAGCGTTCGATGTTGTTGGTTTCCGCCGCGCGCAGGAAGTTTTCGGTCATGGCCTTTTCGTCCGGATGCATCGGCGGGCCGATGTGGACGAGCGCCGTGCAACCCTTTACCGCCGGCGCGATGGTCTCCGGCGCGGCCATGTCGCCCAGCGCGATTTCCTTAGCCCCGATGGCTTTCAGGGCATCGGCCTGCTCAGCCTTGCGGATAAACGCACGCACCGTCGCGCCGCGCTTGGCCAGCGCAGCCACAACCGCGCGCCCGGTTTTGCCATTGGCGCCGGTGACGAGAACTTTATCGGCCATGATTTAGAATTTGCGTTCGGCAGCGAAGGGCGGCGCCTGCGACGTGTCGCGGGCGAGCACGGCATAGACGCGCTTCACCATGCCTTCGCGCTCCGCCTGCCATGCTGCGGTCTCTGCCGCGGTCGGCACATAATCCTCGACCATCTTCTTGGTGACCTTGCCCTTGGTCTCGAGCAGGGATTCGATGATGCGGGTGCGTTGCTGGCCAGCCCAGATCTCCGCCCCGAGCGCGATCACCACGCTCATCAGGTTGTCGATATGGGCGCTGCCCGTGAACACCGCGGCGTCGATATCGGATTTGATGAAATCGGTGGCGTAGGTCTGGCGCCCGGACGGCGCGGGCTTGGCATCGGCCATGGTGGTTCTCCCGTGAATTGGTGAAGCCATGATGGACCGGCGGCAACCCGTCGGCAACCGCGTCGAGCGAGGTGTGTTCACGGAGCGGAACCCTTGGCTTCAATGGAAATTCCGCCCCTCGCCGTAGACTTGGCGCGGATCTGGCCGGACCACACGGGCATCCTGGCCCGGACGCCTCACCTCATCTGCAGGGGCCAGCGCTTTTTCGTATTCGCCATCGAGGGACGAAATCTCGTCCACCAGCGGCGACAGGTTGATCAACCGATCGGCAATCACATGGGTGACGTCGGATTCCGACTGCACTTTGCCGATGACACCGAGCAGGGTGCTGTCCAGCAGGATGCGCCGGTGGCGTTCGAATACGCTTGGCCAGACGATGATGTTGGCGACGCCTGTCTCGTCTTCCAGGGTGACGAAGATCACGCCGCTGGCGGTGCCGGGACGCTGACGCACAAGCACCAGCCCCGCAACGGATACACGACGATCCTTGAGGCCGGGAAGTTCCTTGCCGGTGACATAGCCCTCACCCTTGAGCGACGTGCGCAAAAACGCGAGCGGATGCTTGCGCAACGTGAGGCGCGTCGACTGATAATCCTGGGTGACATTATCGCCCAAGGTCATGGCCGGCAGCACGATCGCCGGCTCCACGAACAAGCTGGGCGGGCCGTTGTGACCCGAGCCACGCTCCGCATAAACGAACAACGGGAGCGGATTGTTAGCAAGCGCGCCGATGCGCCACAGCGCGGCACGACGCTCCAGGCCGAACACAGCAAATGCATCGGCATTCGCAAGAGCGGTAAGGGCCGCGACCGGCAGCCCGGTCTTGCGCCAAAGGTCGTTTATGTCGCGATATCCTGCCGCGCTGCGATTCTTCATCAGCGCGACCGCATGCGCTTCGCTGAAGCCCTTCACCTGGCGCAAACCTAAACGCACGGCGAAACCTTGCGCGCGCCCTTCCAGCGTGTTGTCCCAATCGCTGGCGTTGACATCGACCGGGCGGACCTCGATGCCATGGTCGCGCGCATCGCGCACGATCTGGGCCGGCGCGTAGAACCCCATCGGTTGGGAGTTGAGCAACGATGCGCAGAACACATCCGGGTAGAAGCGCTTGATCCACGACGAGATGTAGACCAGCAGCGCGAAGCTGGCGGCGTGGGATTCGGGGAACCCGTATTCGCCGAAACCGCGGATCTGCTCGAAGCAGCGTTCGGCGAAGTCCGGTTCATAGCCGTTCGCCAGCATGCCTTTGATGAATTTATCCTCGAGCTTGGCAATCGTGCCCATGCGCCGAAACGTCGCCATGGCGCGGCGCAATTGATCCGCTTCCGCCGGCGCAAATCCCGCGGCAACGATGGCGATGCTCATGGCCTGTTCCTGGAACAAAGGCACGCCGAGCGTGCGCTTCAGCACCTCCTCCAATTCCGGCTTTGGATAGTTGGGCTTCTCCTTGCCTTCGCGACGCTTGAGGTAGGGATGCACCATGTCGCCCTGGATCGGACCCGGCCGCACAATCGCCACTTCGATGACGAGATCGTAGAACACGCGCGGCTTCAGGCGCGGCAGCATGCTCATCTGCGCGCGGCTCTCCACCTGGAACACGCCCAGGGAGTCCGCCTTGCACAGCATGTCGTAAACCTCGGGCACTTCCTTCGGCACCGTATCGACGGTGAACGGCTTGCCGTAGTGCTGTTCGATCAGACCGAAGGCCTTGCGGATGCAAGTCAGCATGCCGAGCGCCAGTACATCGATCTTGAGGATCTTCAGGGTGTCGATGTCGTCCTTGTTCCATTCGATGACGGTGCGGTCTTCCATGGCCGCGTTCTCGACCGGCACAATCTCGTCGATTGCCCGCCGCGTGATGACAAACCCACCCACGTGCTGGCTGAGATGGCGGGGGAAATCCACCAGTTCCCGTGCCAACTCCAGCGTGCAGTAGAGATTCCGGTCCGTGGGATCGAGGCCGATTTCGCGAATACGATCCTCGTTGATGCCGTCACGGCCCCATCCCCACACGCTGCGCGCCAGCACGTCGACCGCGTCCGGCGGCAGACCCATCGCCTTGCCGACATCGCGCAGGGCGCTGCGGGGGCGATAGCAGGTCACCACCGCCGTCAACGCCGCACGCAGACGGCCGTAACGACGATAGATCCACTGGATCACCTCTTCGCGGCGCTCGTGTTCGAAGTCGACATCGATATCGGGCGGCTCGTCCCGCTCGGTGGAAATGAAGCGGTCGAACAACAGCGTGTTCTGCGCAGGGTCGACCGCCGTGATCCGCAGGCAGTAGCATACGGAAGAATTCGCCGCCGAGCCGCGCCCCTGACAGAGGATGCCGACGCTCTCCGCGTAGTTCACGATCTCCTGAACCGTCAGGAAGTACGGCGCGTATTTGAGCTGCGCGATCAAACCCAGCTCCCGTACCAGGCTGGCGCGCACCTTCTCGGGGATGCCGTCGGGATACCGCTTGGCCGCCCCTTCCCATGTCTGGACCTCCAGTTCGTCCTGCGCCGAACGCCCATTTTGCGTGAGGGGGAGCGGATATTCGTATTTCAGTTCCTCCAGGGAGAATGTGCACGCCGCCGCGATCTCCACCGTGCGCGCGATTGCCTCCGGATATAGCGCGAACAATCGCGCCATCTCTTCGGGCGGCTTCAGATGGCGCTCCGCATTCGCATTCAAGCGCCAGCCGGCCTCGGCGATGGTGCATTTCTCGCGGATGCAGGTGAGCACATTCTGCAACGCACGGCGCTGCGGGTGGTGGTAGAGCACATCGTTGAGGGCGACCAGCGGCACATCGTGCGTGCGGCTGAGTGCCGCGAGGCGTGCGAGGCGATCCGCGTCGTCGCCCTCGTAGAGATGGTGCGCGCCCAGAGACAGGCGCTTACCGAATGTCTGCTTGAGACCTTGGAGATGCGCCGCGAAGTCCGCGCTTTCATCGGGCAAGGCAATCGCCATCTGTCCGTCCGCATGAGCGAGGAGATCGGCGCGGGTGAGGATGCACTTGCCCTTCGGCGCCCGGCGCTTGCCCAGGGTGAGCATCTTGGTGAGGCGCGCATAGGCTTCGCGGTCGGTCGGGTACACCAGCACACTCGGCGCATCGGTCAGATCCACGCGCACGCCGACGATGAGCCGGATCCCGCCGATCTCTTTCACCGCGTCGTACATGCGCACGATGCCGGCGAAGGTATTGCGATCCGTGATCGCGATGGCGCTGTGGCCAAGCTGCTTGGCCATGAACACCAGTTCGTCCGCCGCCGACCCGCCGCGCAGGAAGGTGAAGTTGGTGGTGACCTGGAGGTCGACGTAGGTCATGCCGCACCGCGGCAACGCGCGGAACATACGCGCGGGCGTTTGCGCGCATTTACGCGCGAATTACGCGCGAGAATTTTCGGGCATTTCTGAGAGCGGACGCAGCAAAGATCCGTCGAAAAACGAGCGCGCGCGGCGGTATTCGCGATCATCATTGACGCATGGCCCCGAAAAGAACAAAATAGGAACATAGCGCCGAAGTGCCAGGCCGTCAAAGCTCACGGCCTGCGCCTCTCACGCCAGGTTCGCCCCCCATGAGACCGGCAAGCCGCTTGCGACGGTCGTATCCTATAGGATACAAAAGACATGTTGGAAATTCGCCAGACGGCAATTTTCGTAACTTGGATGCGCCGGCTGCGGGACACGCGTGCCAGAGCGAAAATTGCCGTCCGCATTGACCGCCTCGCCGCAGGCAATCCGGGCGACGTCGCGCCCGTCGGCGGCGGTGTGAGTGAACTTCGGATCGATCACGGCCCCGGCTACCGTGTCTACTTCCTTCGGCGGAGACGCGTGGTGATCGTGCTGTTGTGCGGCGGAGACAAAGGCACCCAGTCGAAGGATATCAAGTTGGCGAAAGAACTGGCTACGGGATTAGAGGAGTGATCGATGGCGAAGCGTAAGCCAACCAAGACGACAGCCTATGACTCGGCGGCCTATCTGGACAGCGACGCCGCCGTGAAAGCTTACATGGAAGAAGCCGTTGCGACACAGGACCCGGCCTTTATCGCGAGCGCCCTTGGGGTCGTCGCGCGTGCGCGGGGCATGACCCAGATCGCCAAGAAAGCCGGCATGTCGCGCGAGAGTCTCTACAAGGCGCTGAGCGCCGACGGCAATCCAGCGTTCGGAACGATGATCCGCGTTCTGGGGGCTTTAGGACTGAAATTCTCCGTCACCGCTGTTTCGGCGCGTTAGAGCAATTTGCATCGGTGCCCGTTTCGTCACGTACGGCACGCCATATCTAATACTGCTGATATAAAAAGTTTTATTTTGCATCCCAAGATGAAAGAGTAAACCTCTACGACAAATGTTCTGATGACAGAGTTCGGGGGTAACAATGCATAAGCTACTAGCACTGGTAATTTCCGGGATGGTGTTCATCCCCTGCCATATTGCTCGCGCGGCAGAGCTTGATGCGGTTCTTTCCGATCTGGAGGCGAACATCCGATCAGGCGGATTTCCGAATTTGCATAGCGTCATTCTTGAAAAGAGCGGCACGCGGCTAGCGGAGTGGTATTTCTCAGGCACAGATGAAAAGCGCGGCGACCAAATCGGAAATGTGCGATTCAATGCGGAGACGGTGCACGATGTACGCTCCGTCACCAAAAGCGTTGTGTCTATTCTGTTCGGCATCGCGCGCGGCGAGGGACTGATAGGAAACCTTGATGTTCCTGTAATCGACTTTTTCCCCGAATACGCCGATCTACGTACACCTGAAATCGACAAAATCACCCTTCAGCATGTGCTGTTCATGGCCTCTGGCCTGAAATGGGATGAGCGCACTTATCCTTACACCGACCCTCGCAATAGCGAGACATCCATGGATCAAGCCCGGGATAAAGTGCGACATATCTTTTCGCAGCCTGTAGTCGCACCTCCGGGCGAAGTGTTTTCCTATAGCGGCGGCGATGTGGCGCTTATTGCAGAAGTGATATCGCGCGCCACCAAAATGCCACTCGAACGATATGCCGAGACCAAGCTTTTCGAGCCATTGGGAATACGAAAATACGAATGGCTCAAGGACGCCACCGGAAAGCCAATCGCTGCGTCGGGTCTCCGTCTGCTGCCGTTAGATATGATCAAGATTGGCGAAGTAATGCGGGATGGCGGTCAATTCCGGAAAAAAAGAATTGTCCCCGCCGCATGGGTCGCGACTGTGACCGGCGCTGTCTCAGATAAACCGTGTGAAATGCGTGACCGCTATTTTTGGTGGAGCATGTCGGCCTGCCCGGCGCGCAACCATCCGGCGTGGTACGCGGCGATGGGCAACGGCGGGCAGCACATCGTGGTAGTTCCGTCGGCTAACGTCGTCCTCGTTACTACAACCGGCAACTACAATTCTGCCGCTGGCGACAAAGTGGCGGACGATGTGCTCCTGAAAGTATTTTCGGGATTGCGATAACGCTACTTTCTGAGGGAAATCCGTAGCGTCCACGAGTTCACGCTTTCGTCACGCACGGCAACCTAATGACAACAGAATATCAGTGGTGCAATTGGAGGCAGAACGCGTGGTCGTCTCTGTTCGTGCAGCAACCGAGTTGGACGCAGCATCTCTTTCGCTGCTGAATTCCGACGTTCAGGCCCTGCACGCTGCGGCATTCCCTGAGCGTTTTAAGCCAGTGGGTCCTGATACGTTTCCGCCCGGTGTCGCACGAGAGATTCTGGCCAACTCGAACAACTTAGTTTTTATAGCGGAGATCGATGCGGAGGCCGCCGGGTACGTCTATGCCGAAGTTATCAGTAGGCCCGAAACCTCGATAAGTTATGCGTACCAGATCGTTTACATTCATCACTTGAGCGTTCGTTCTCAGTTTCAAAGGCAGGGTATTGGCAGCCGCTTGATAGACGCTGTGCGGGAAGCAACACGTGCCCGCGGTATCGAACGCGTCACGCTGGATTTCTGGACTTTCAACCGCACTGCCGAAGCTTTCTTCAAACAGCAGGGCTTTACCAGCTTTAACGAACGTCTTTGGCAGGTCGTTTGATGATGCGCTTCCAACGGTGCCCACTTTCATCACCCACGGTACACCATCAGACGATAGGCTCTTGCGCCAAGAAAAGTGGACCCCGGACCTTCACCTCGCTTTCGCTCGGCTTGTCCGGGGTGACGAGTGGTAGATGTTGAACGCGCACGTGCCTCACGCAAATACCCCGTGCATGAACCAGCGCGGCGGTGGGGTGAGGCCGTAGAGGCCTTCGCGGAAGATCCAGAAGCGGCGGCCGTCGGCGTCCTCGACGCGGAAGTAATCGCGTGCGCGCTGGCGATCCGGCAGGGCTTGCGCGAGCCGCCACCATTCCGGATCGATGCGTTCCGGTCCTTCCGCATGCGCCACCCGATGGATCACGCGGCGCCAGGTGAACACCGCCGGCGGCCCGTCCGGAATGGCAGCGGTCGCGGCAATCGCTTCCGGTGATGGCAGTAAGGTAAGCGGGCGCCGCGCCTGCTTGGGCCATTCCATCTTGCCGCCGCCTTCGAGACGCCGCACGGGGGCTGCCTTCACTGCGCGTTCCGGCAGATGGCTCTGCACTTGGGCGATGTGGCGCACGTGGCGCGCGCCGAACTTGTTCTCCAGACGATCCACCAGCGCCCACACGCGTTCGGCGGCACTTTCATCCAGCGCGTCCGACGCCGCCGCCGTGCCGAGGTCGGCTTGTGCGGGAATGAATCCCTCGACCCGCGTTGCCGCCAACGCCGCGGTCTCGATGCCGAAGCCGGCATCGATGCGGTCGATCTTCTCCATGAACAGGCGCTTGAGGTGCGCCGGGTCGCGCACCGCACGGCTGGTGCCGATGGTGACAACTTGCGCGCTGCAATCGACGCGGCTGAGCGTGAACGTCAGATCGCGCGCGCCCTGGTCGGCCTTGCGCAGGAGTTCGCACAGCCGCACCAGCAGACGGTCGAGCGCGATCTCCACGCCGTCACGATGCACGATCGGTTCGGGGAATTGCAGCCGCGCCTGCCACACCGGCGGCGGCAGGAGGGGCGAGATCGGCTCCGGCTCGCGACCGAGCACCTGCGCGATGCGGCGCGGCAGATCGAAGCCGAAACGCCGCGCGAGCGGCGCGCGCGGCAGGTCGAACACATCGCCGCAGGTTTTCAGACCGAGACGCGCGAGCCCTTCGACAATTTCTGGCGCAATGCGCAAAGCGCTCGTGGGCAGCGGCGCGATGGCGGCGCGCGCAGCACCTGCCGCCAGAACGCGTTCGCCTTGGCCGAAGCGCGCCCAGGCCCACGCGGCGGCGGGCGTATCCGCGCACGCCCCGCGCGCGTTCACGCCGAAGCGGCGCAGGCGCTGCACCATGTCGCGCAGCAGCGCCTTCTCGCCGTCGAACAGATGGGCGCAGCCGGTGATGTCGAGGATCAAACCGTCGTCGCCATCCGGCGCGGCCCAGGGCGTGTAGCGCGTCGCCCAGTGCGCAAGCTTGATGAGCGCCGCGGCGTCGCCGTCGAGATCGGCGGTGATCACGCGCACGTCGGGCACCAGGGCGCGCGCGTGCGGCACGGCCATGCCAACGCGCATGCCGAGGGCTGCTGCCGTCGCGTCCACTGCCGTCACCGTGATGCCCTTGGCGCCGCTGACCGCCATGATCAGCGGGGTGCGGGCGTCCGCGGCGTCAGGCGGACGCGGCTGCAGGCGCTTCCACCGGTCTGTCGGCCAGCGGTTGAGCCAGAGCGCTGCACAGCGCCGCATCCTTCCACTCCACGTGCCAGGCCGCGGGACGTCCGCCGCGGCAATGCTCAAGCGCCACCCGCCACGCGCGCCGCGGGGCGGCCGCCGGCAGGGATGACAGACGCCAGCGCGTGAGCGCGGCACTCGCAGCGGGCTTGGCCTGCACCGGCGGCAATAACAGCGCGAGCGTGCGCCCGCCGCGGGCGGCGAGCTGCAGACGGCGGCTGTCGGTGAACCCCGGCGCCACGCCCTCGCCCACCACCGCGGCGAGACCGTCGCAGCGCAAGCCTTCCTCCAGCACCCACATGGCATCGGCGGGCTTGTCGACCGTCACGAAGATCACCTGCCGGGGCGACACCCCGCTGGCGGCCAGACCGGGCCCGTACAGGCCACCGTGGTCGGCGAGCGCGGCCCGGGTGCGGCACCACAGGATCGGCCGGCCGATCTTCAACCGCGCCAGGAGGGCGACCGTGAACCCCAGGGCCGCCCCATCGCCGGGAGGCCCGAGCACCTCATGGAGGGCGCCCCGGGGCAATCCGCCCCACGGCAGGGCCTGATCGACCTCCGGTAGGCCCAGACCGACCGTCCCAGCCTCCAGGCGCGGCTCGGAACCGTCCAGATCGGCAATCTGGCGCTTGAGGTGGGCCACAAGCGCCCCAGGGACCGGGGGGGAGGTCATAATGTTCATGATTTGTTCTATTGGTCCCGGGGGTCGAGAGTCAAGGGGACCCTCCCTGGCCCGGTCCGCTATCCTCAAGCCCATGAGCGCCCTCAAACTCTATGACCGGATTGGCACGGGTTATCGGGACTACCGCCGCCCGGACCCGCGCATCGCACACGCGATCACGGCGGCGCTGGGCGACGCGCCAACGGTCCTCAATGTCGGTGCCGGGGCGGGTTCCTACGAACCGACGGACAGGCACGTCGTCGCGCTCGAACTTTCTGCAACGATGATTCGCCAGCGCCCCCGAGAAGCCGCGCCGGTCGTGCAAGCGTCAGCGATTCAACTCCCCTTCGCCGACAAAACCTTCGACGCAGCCATGGCGGTGCTGACAATTCATCACTGGCCGAATCGCGACCAAGGTCTCGCGGAAATGAAACGCGTGAGCCGGGGGCCGTGCGTCATCCTCACATGGGAAGAACCGACGACACCGTTCTGGCTGACGGAAGACTACTTCCCGGAATTTGTCGAAGATGATCGCACGCGGTTTCCACCGTGGTTCCACGATCCGGCGATGAAGTGCACGGTACAGATCGTTCCGGTGCCGCATGACTGCAGTGATGGATTTCTCTGCGCGTACTGGAAACGACCGGAAGCCTATCTCGATCCTGCCGCGCGGCAGGCAATCTCAAGTTTCAGGCTAACGATGGATTACGAGCCGCGTTTGAACCAACTCCGCCGCGACCTCGCCGACGGCACATGGGAGCGGCGCAACGGCCATCTTCTTGATCTCCACGAGATCGATCTCGGCTATCGATTGGTGACCCTTCTGCCATGAAAACACTGCTCATACTCCTCTGCCTGCTCACCGCCCCCGCCCTCGCCGCAGACGACGGTGTGCTGATCTTCGGCGCCACGGGGCGCACGGGATCGGAGATCGCCAAGGTGCTGATCGCCCGCGGCGAGAAGATCACCGCGTTTGTGCGGCCCACATCCAACCGCGACGCGCTCAAAGGGCTGCCGGTGGCGTACGTGGTCGGCGACGTGACCAAGGCGGATGACGTCTCCGCCGCGTTCAAGGGCAAGCACTACCGGGTGGTGATCGAGACGCTGCAATCGCGGCGCGGCGAGCCGACGCCCTACGCACCCGCGCTGCGCAACCTGACGCCCCAGGCCAAGAGCACCGGTGTGAAGCAGGTGGTGATCCTGAGCAGCACCGGCGCCGATCACGGGCCGAAGGATTTTCCGCAGATCAACTATGCGGCGTTCGGCGAGATTCTGGCGCAGCAGACCGAGGCGGAGCACATCCTGCGGGACTCAGGGGTGGGCTACACCATCATCCGTATCGGCGCGATCATCTCCGAACGCGGCAAGCCGCCGCATGAACCGACGGGAAAGAGTTATCTGACGGAGGACGTGAAGAAGTTCTCCGCCACGACCTATGGCGACGTGGTCACCCAGACCGCGGCGTGCATGGATGCGAAGCGCTGCATGAACAAGACCTTCGTGATCGCCGACGACACGCTGGACGGCGAGCTTCCGCATTTCATCTGCAGACGGTTCGCGAAGGATGCGGATAAAGAGTGTAAGTGAGGGGCAAGATTTCCGCCCAATCACCACACGTCACCCCGGCGAAGGCCGGGGCCCACTTCTCAAGGGGCAAGAGCCCACCGTTACGCTCGCGCTCTTTGATGAGTGGATCCCGGCCTTCGCCGGGATGACAATCTTCACTTTGCGACTTGGTCGAACAGATCAATCCAATGTGGATTGTTTCGTTCGATCAGGTTCTTCTTCCAGTCACGCTTCCATTCTTTCAGCGCTTTCTCGCGAACAATCGCGGATTCGATGCTATCGAATGGTTCGAAGTGCACGAGACGATGAAGGTGATGCTTCTTGGCAAACCCATCACTCTCTCCGGCGCGATGCTCTGACACACGGCGGATGAGATCGTTCGTAACGCCGACATAGAGCGTCCCGTTGTCGCTGCTCGTAAGGATGTAGACGAAGTAGGTCACGAAGACCTGCGCGCCCTACCCCAGCCGGTTGATGCCGTCGAAGGCCGCCGTCTTGTAGCACTCGGCGAGCGTTGGATAGTTGAACACCGTGTTCACGAAGTAGTCGATCGTGCCCTTGTGGGCAAGCACGGCCTGACCGATGTGGATCAACTCGCTCGCACCCTCGCCGATGATGTGCACGCCGAGCAACTCGCGCGTTTCGAGATTGAACAACAGCTTCAGCAGGCCGGTGTTGTCGCCGATGATCTGCCCGCGCGCGATCTCGCGGTAGTTGGCCTTACCCACTTCGTAGGGGATGCCTTCCTGGGTCAGCTCTTCCTCGTTGCGCCCCACGGTGGAGATTTCCGGAATCGTGTAGATGCCATACGGGAACAGCGCCGGCACGCTCTCGGCCTTTTGACCGAAGGCGTGGCAGGCAGCAAGACGCCCCTGCTCCATCGACGTGGACGCCAGGCTTGGGAAGCCGATCACGTCGCCCACCGCATAGATATGCGGCTGCGAGGATTGATAGTGCGCATTCACCTTCACGCGCCCGCGGTCGTCGGCGGTGACGCCGGCAGCTTCCAAGTTCAGCGTATCCGTCGCCCCGGTGCGGCCGATCGAGTACAGCGCCTTTTCGCTGACGATCTGCTTACCGCTCGCGAGCGTGATCCTCACCCGCTCGCCCTTGTCGTCGGTGAAGGGCTCCAGCGACTTCACTTCCTCGCCCAGACGCAAGGTCGCGCGGTTCTGGTGCAGGTGATGCGCCAGATTGTCCGTGATCTCGCGGTCGATGAACGGCAGCAGGCGATCGCGCTTGTCGATGATCGTCACGCGCACGCCCAGCGCCGCAAAGATTGTCGCATACTCGATGCCGATCACGCCGGCGCCGACCACGGCCAATGTCCGCGGCAAGGTCTCCAAGGTCAGGATGTCGTCGCTGATGAGGATCGTCTGACCATCGAACGGGATGCTCTTGTCGCGCGTGGCGTGGGTGCCGGTGGCGATCACGATATGCGCCGCGGTGACGTCGCGCTGGCCGCGGCCGCGGCCGGCGTCCTCGATGCTCACCGTGTGCGCATCGACGAACTTGGCATCGCCGGATGCCATCTCGATGCGGTTGCGCTGCAACTGGTGCTGCGTCACGTCGATCTCGTGACGGATGACGTGGTCGGTGCGGAAGTGCAGGTCCGGCATGGTGATGTTCTGCTTCACCGTGTAGGCGGACCCGTAGATGCCGCGCTCGCGGTAGCCGGAAAGATGCAGGGCGGCTTCGCGCAGGGTCTTGGAGGGGATCGTGCCGGTGTTGATGCAGATGCCGCCGACGACGGCCTTGCGTTCGATCAGCAGCGTCTTGCGCCCGAGCTTGGCGGCCTGGATAGCGGCACGCTGGCCGCCCGGGCCCGAGCCGATCACCACCAAATCATAGTCGTAGGCCGTCATGATATCCCCCGCATAAGCCGGCACAGACTAGCGTTGGGGCTTTCCCGCCACTAGCCCGGTTTCCGCGAAAATCGTCGAATGAACAATGAAAAAACCGCCGCGCGATGCGCGGCGGTCGGGAAAAAGGCCGCCACGCAGGAGCGTGACGGCCTTGATGTCTTAGGCGCGGGCGACTTTAGCCGGCGTGGTTGGACCACGGGCGTTCGCCGCGACCGCCACGATCGTCGCGGCGCTTCTCGCCGCCGCGGTCGTTACGATCGTTGCGGTCACGACCGCCACCGCCGTTGCGATCGCGACCGCCGCCGTTATTGCCGCCTGGACGGCCACCGCCGCCATGGGCGCGCTTTTCGCCGCCGTTGTTCGGACGACCGCCGCTGCGGCCGCGATTGCCGCGATTGCCGCCGGGCGCGCTGCCGCTGGTGCGGCCGGCGAGACCGTCGACGTGGAACGGATGGTTGACATCCACCGGCACGGGCTGGCGGATCTCACGCTCGATGGCGCGCAGCTGGGAGATTTCCTCCGCGTCGCAGAACGACACGGCCGAGCCTTCCTTGCTGGCACGCGCGGTGCGGCCGATGCGGTGCACGTAGCTTTCCGGCTCCATCGGCAGGTCGAAGTTGATGACGTGGGTGATGCCGTCGACATCGATACCGCGGGCGGCGATGTCGGTGGCGACGAGCACGCGCACATCGCCGGCCTTGAACGCGTTGAGCGCTTTCTGGCGGGCGTTCTGCGACTTGTTGCCGTGGATGGCGTCGGACTGGATGCCGCTCTTCTCGAGTTGGTCGGAGATGCGGTTGGCGCCGTGCTTGGTGCGCGAGAACACGATCGCGCGCTTGACGCTCTTGTCGGCGAGGATGTGCTCAAGCAGCTTGCGCTTATTGTCCTTGGTCACGAACATGACCTTCTGATCGATCTTCTCGACTGTGGTCGCCTGCGGCGTCACTTCGATGCGCACGGCGTCCTTCAGCAGAGAATTGACCAGTTCCGCAACCGCGCCCGGCATGGTGGCCGAGAACAGCAGGGTCTGGCGCTTGTCTTTCGGCAGGCGCGCGGTGATGGCGCGCACGTCGCGGATGAAGCCCATGTCGAGCATGCGGTCGGCTTCGTCGAGCACGAACACTTCAACGCTGGAGAGATCGATGCAGCGTTGTTCGATGAGGTCGAGCAGACGGCCCGGCGTGGCGATGAGGATATCGACGCCATTGCGCATGGTGTTGACCTGCGCGTTCTGGCTGACGCCGCCGTACACGAGGGCGCGGCGCAGGCCGAGGTTCTTGCCGTAGGTGCCGAAGCTGTCGCTGATCTGCACGGCCAACTCGCGGGTCGGGGTGAGGATCAGTGCGCGGGTGCCCTTGGGGCTCGGCTTGCGCTTGTCGAGGCTCAGCTTCTGCAGGATCGGGAGCGCAAAAGCAGCGGTCTTGCCGGTGCCGGTCTGGGCGATGCCGAGCACGTCACGGCCCTGCAGCAGCGCCGGGATGGCCTGCGCCTGAATCGGGGTCGGGGTAGTGTAACCTTCGGCGGAGACGGCACGGAAAATCGGCTCGATCAGTCCGAGGTCTGAAAACAGAGTCATTCTTGTTCTTTCTTATTCTTCACACGTCCGTTGTTCCGCTCGGCGCAGCAAGGCTGCATCCGATCCGGTGGACGGACTGGCTTGATTGACCCAACCGGGCACGCAACCAGCGGGAGGGAGAATTTGGAGGGGTTTCTCAGGATGGGCGCTCTACTGGGAGCACCCTGCGCGCAATCGCGAGAAATGTGTCGGCATCAGGCCGAGACAGGAGGGTACATACGCGGCTTTACCCCGCCCGTCAACCTCCATCGCCAATTTTTGTTGTCGGAACAATGGTTTTTGCAGTGCGAACAGTGGTTTCGAGGACGTCGAGGAAGCGCGACCGATCCTGTTTGGTATAGGGCGCGGGGCCCCGGGTGATCTCGTTCATCTCGCGCAAATGGGTGTGGAGGTCGCGCACGGCGGCCGCCATGCCGATGGAGGCCTGGTCCAGGGGCTTGCCGTTGGGCCGCACCACCAGGGCCCCGTTGCCCACCACACGCGCGGCGAGCGGGATGTCGGCGGTGATCACCACGTCCCCCGCGCCGGCGCGCTCGGCGATCCAGTCGTCCGCCACATCCGGCCCGCTGGGCACGACCACCCGTTTGACGATCGGATCGTCCGACAGGCGCATCCAGCTGTTGCCGACCATATGGACCGTCAGCCCGTGGCGCGTCGCGACGCGCACGACTTCGTCCTTCACCGGGCAGGCATCCGCATCGACGTAAATCTCGCTCATGGCGCGGCTTATAGCAGACGGCGTCATTTTTGTTTATGAGTGCGCCGCCATGGCTGCACCCATCCTCACCTTACGCGACGTCTACCTCACCTTCGGCGGCGACCCGCTGTTGGAGGGGGCAGGCATTGTCGTGAGCGAAGGCGACCGGCTGTGCCTGGTGGGCCGCAACGGGTCGGGCAAGTCGACGCTGCTGAAGATCGCCGCGGGCTTGGTGGAGGCGGACCGCGGCGAGCGCGATATCCGCCAGGGCGTCTCGATCCGCTATCTGCCGCAGGAGCCGGACCTCACCGGCTTCGCCAACACGCTGGCGTATGTGGAAGCCGGCCTCAACCCGACCGACGATCACTATCGCGCGCTGTATCTGCTCACCCAACTGGGCATGACCGGCGAAGAAGACCCCACCAAACTCTCCGGCGGCGAGATCCGCCGCTGTGCCCTCGCCCGCGTGCTCGCGCCCGCGCCGGATATTCTGCTGCTGGACGAACCGACCAACCACCTCGACCTGCCCCTGATCGAATGGCTGGAGCAGGAATTGAAATCCCTGCGCTCGGCCATGGTCATCATCAGCCACGACCGCCGCTTCCTCTCCAACCTGTCGCGCGCCACCGTGTGGCTCGACCGCGGCACGACGCGCCGGATCGAACAGGGCTTCGGCACCTTCGAGGAATGGCGCGACGAATTCTTTGCGCAGGAAGAAGCCACCCAGCACAAACTCGACCGCAAGATCGTGCGGGAAGAGGACTGGGTACGCCACGGCGTCTCCGGCCGGCGCAAACGCAACCAGCGCCGCCTCGGCGATCTGCACCAGATGCGCCAGGACCGGCGCGAAGCCCGCCGCGCAACCGGCTCGGTCGAGATGACCCTCACCGATACGGCGATGTCGGCCAAGCTGGTGATCGACGCGCGCAAGATCTCCAAGTCGTACGGCGAGCGGGCGATCGTGACGGACTTCACCGCGCGCATCCTGCGCGGCGACCGCATCGGCATCGTCGGTGCCAACGGGTCCGGCAAAACCACGCTGTTGAACATGCTCACCGGCAAGCTCGCGCCCGACGTTGGCACTGTGAAACGCGCCGACGGGCTGGAGATGGTCACCCTCGATCAGAGCCGCGAGTCCCTCGGCCCCACCACGACGTTGCAAGAAGCCCTGACCGGCGGCCACGGCGATCAGGTCATGGTCGGCGGCGTGCCGCGCCATGTGATGGGCTACATGCAGGACTTCCTGTTCACGCCGCAGCAGGCGCGCACACCGGTGAGCGTGCTGTCCGGCGGCGAACGCGGCCGCTTGATGCTGGCGCGCGCCCTCGCCCGACCTTCGAATCTGCTGGTGCTGGACGAACCGACCAACGATCTCGACTTGGAAACGCTCGATCTCCTGCAGGAGATCCTGAACGACTATCCCGGCACGGTGCTGTTGGTGAGCCACGACCGCGACTTCATCGACCGCGTCGTCACGTCAACCATCGCCGCGGACGACAAAGGCCAGTGGACCGTCTTCGCGGGTGGTTACTCCGACATGGTCGTCCAGCGTGGCCACGGCGTGCAGGCGCGTGAAGCACCCGCCGCTGCGCCGAAGGTGAAAACGGCTTCTGCGCCATCCGCCGCTGCCGCACCCGCAAAAAAGAAGTTGAGCTTCAAGGAGCAGCACGCGCTCGACAAGCTGCCCGAGAAAATCGCGGAGTTGGAGAAGAAGATCGCGAGCCTCAGGAAAGAATTGGAAACGCCCGAGCTGTTCGGCAAGAACCCGCAGCGCTTCAACGACGTGCTGAGCAGTCTGGAGAAGCTTCAGACCGAACTCGCCGCCACCGAAGAGACCTGGCTGTCCGCCGCGATGGCGCAGGAAGATTTGGGGCGGTAGCGCGGGCCTGCCCTACACCAACGTCCCGACGTGGAAACCGTGCCGCTGAAGCAGCGCCGGATATTCATCCCCCGCGAGATACGCGTATTCCTTCGCACGGGTGGCGCCGAGCGGCGTGGCGTCGGCCGCACCCGGATGGCACATGATGACGTGGCCGGCACCGGCGCCTTGTACGAAGCGCGCGAACAAGGCCGGGTAGTTTTCTTCCGGCGCCAATGAGTACACGCCACTGAAGCTTGCGTTGGTGGGCACGCCGGCGTCACGCGCCTGTCCGGCCAGTCCGGAACCGAGGGCCGACAGCAACACCGTCTTAGCGACCGCCACGCGTCGACCGACGATATGGGTTATGGGCTCGGCGATATTGCGCACCCAGGGGCGCGGCGCGAGCTTCGCGGCAGCACCCAGCACAAGCCGGCGGATGCCGGGGAACACATGGGTGTGGCGGTGGCCATCGATATGCGCCGGCGCGAAGCCGGTCGCAGAGACGAACGCATCACACTGCGCGGCGATCTCCGCCTGGATCTCATCCAGCGCGAGTTTGCGACCGTAGCTGTCCGCCATCAGGCTGCCGAGCGACGGCAAAATACCGTTTGGCGCGGTGTGCGACATCTTCGTCAGCGGCGCTTCGTCGATCAGGACGAGGTGGAGACCGATATCCACTTTGTCCCGCAAGGGAACCAAGCGCTGCGACTGGGTGCGCCACAGGGGCGATGTGACCATGCAACTGATGGCGGAGATGCGCCCGCGGCTCGCCAGATCGACGATCGCATCACAGATCGATTCGGAATAGGCGAAGTCGTCCGCGCAGACGACGAGCGGTAGCGTCACTCCGCAGCCTCGGCCGGCTTGTCCGTGACGACAGAGAGCGGCACTTGCGCTTGCGGCCCTTCCACATCCGTCTCCGTGCGGCGCACGACGTATAACGGACGGCCCTTCACTTCCTCGTAGATGCGGCCGATGTAGAGACCGACGAGGCCGAGCTTGGCGAGGATCAGGCCGCCGAGCAGCAGCGTCGCCACGATCAGCGAGGCAAAGCCCGGCACGTCGACACCGAGGATCAACGTCTTGAGCCAGTAGTAGACGCCGGCCACGGTTGCACCCGCCGCCACCAGGCTGCCCAGCAAGACACCGAGGCGCAGCGGGATGGTGGAGAACGACAGGATGCCGTCGAAGGCGAGATTGAACAGTCGGCGCGGCGAGAACGAGCTGGCGCCGTGCTTGCGCGAGGGTGCATCGAATTCCACGCCGATGGAGCCGAACCCGACCCAGGCATAGATGCCCTTCATGAAGCGCGAGCGTTCGCGCATGCGGCGCACCGCATCGACCACGCGGCGATCCATCAGGCGGAAGTCGCCTTCCTGATTGGAGATCGGGGTTTCCGACAGCATGTTGAACAGGCGGTAGAAAGCGCGCGACGCCGTGGTGCGGATCTTGCCATCGGCGGAGCGATCGCGGCGCACGGCGACGACGACGTCGTGACCCTGCTGCCAAAGATCGACGAATTGAGCGATGGTCTCGGGTGGATGCTGCAGGTCGCTGTCCATCAGCACCACGGCACCGCCGCGCGCGCGGTCGAGACCGGCCATCAGCGCGATCTCCTTGCCGAAGTTGCGCGACAGGTCGATCAGCTTGAGCGCCTTCCAGCGCGGCGCCCAGGCGGAGAGCCGCGCCCAGGTGCCGTCGGCGGAACCGTCGTTGACGCAAATGATTTCGAAGTCGTGGGTGCTGGCGTCGGCCACCGCCTTCAGGCGCGCGAGCAATTCATCGACGGAACGTTCTTCGTTGTAGAACGGGATGATGACCGAGACGCCGGGCGCCCGGGCGGGGCGATCGGGTGAGACTTGCGCGCGCAGGTCAGGTTCGAACGTCACGTGTCACCTTTGTGCGGAGCTCGCGGCTCCAACAGCGTCGCTGCGACATGGGCGCGACGAATCCCCTGGTATCCCCTCATATCGGTAAAGATATACCTTATCCCGACCGGCCTCATAGATACGCCACGTGCAGTAGCTCGCCTGGAGTTCAGCCTCCAACAGCCGGACACGATTTGGGGCGATATTCCCCGCAAATGGCCGTGTCACCACTATCACTTGGGGGTGGCTGTCCAGGATGCGCTGCACTTCCCCGACAGCATCGAACTGAAATGAGGCGGCTTCAAGGTCACGCAGCAGGTGGGTCGGCAGGGTGAATTTGGTCGGGGATTCAAGCCCGCTCAGATAGTAGATGATCCCGAAGGCGTTAAAGACGTAGAGCGAGGAGACGTTTTCGGCTCGCAAGGTCTTGGCGATTTCGCGCGGGAGCATCGGCGACCCGTGATCCCAGGTTTCAAAAGTCCAGCCGGCGGCATACCCGACAATTGGCGCGACCGTGTACACGACGAGCCAGCGTTTCGCGGCCTTGGAGAAATTGCCGTGCGCGCCCAGCTTCGCCAGGCTGAAGATCGCGAGCGGCGGCACGATCGCATAGAAGTAGTGCATGTAGGGCTGACGCTGGACGAGCGCCCCGAAGGCCGCCGCAGCCAGCCAGATCGTCAGCACCGCATCGACCCACTTGTGCGCAGGTCCCTGCGCGCTTGCAGCTTTTGCGCCACCGCGGGCGGCGTAGAGCACGCTGAAGATCAGAAGAGGATGTACGGCGAGCAGCACCTCGCCGATCCGGAACACCAAAAGGCCGCCGGGATAGTCGGTCGCGGTGCGCACGACGTTGACGGTGAAGTTGTAGAAGATGAAGGCGTCGAGGTGGCCAAGGTGCCAATAGACCGCCATGGCAATCGCCGTCGGCAGCAAGCCGCCGAGAATCATCAATACAATGCCGCGCGACAACGCGCCGATGCCGTGGGCGCCAAGGGCGGCACGATTGCGCCAGCCGACGAAGATCAGCAGCAGGCCGAAGCCGATGGCCTCGAACGCGGGCGTGTATTTCACCTGCATGGCGAGGCCGAGCATCAGGCCGGAGACGCCCACCTCGGCCACGGACGGCGGAGCGCCGCCTTCCATGTTGTCCAGCGCGCGCAGCACCAGGAACGCGGCACCGGCGACGAAAGGCATCACGAACACGTTGTACTGCGCCGCATCGCCGCCGTAGAGGATGGCATAAACGCTGAACCAAACGCCCGCGAGCGTCGCGGCCGTCCACGACAGACGCAGGAACCGGCGGCCGATCTGCACGACGATCCACGCACTGAGGATGGTGCAGAGGCCGCCCAGGATGCGCGCACCGGAGATCGCGTCGGAGAAGATCGCATCGGCCGCCGCGTAGATCAGGTAGAGGCCGAGCGGCTTGCGGTCGATGATGTCGATGTAGGGGATCGCGCCGTGGCGCAGTGCCGCGCCGATCAGCAGGTAGGCGGACTCATCGACGTTGAGATAGGCGAACCCGATCGTCGGCAGCCGCTCGAGCGCCACCGCCAGCACGATGACGATGAAGGCCACGAGCGCGGGACGGTCGCGCAGGCGCGCAGGTGTGGCGCCGGTCATGCTGGCAGACGATTCGGACATGCGATGAACTTCGATCCCCCGGCGGCGCGTCTACCATACCGGGGAGCGTGCGTCACCGCAGTGGCGGGTCAAGGTGCGCCCCCGGCCCCCTTCAAGGCGTCGATCACGAGCGTCGGGGTCAAGACCTGGGGCAGCAGCTGCGCAGCCCCGTTGCCCTTGGGGTAGAGGGCATAGGCCGGTACCCCGTCGCGCCCCAGCGCGTGCAGGGCGGCGGTGATCTCGGGATTGCGGTTGGTCCAGTCGGCCTTGAGGTAGGCGACGCCGCTGGTCGCCATCGCCTTCTTTACCGTGTCGGTACTGAAGGCCACCCGCTCGTTGACCAGGCAGGTGATGCACCAGGCAGCGGTGAAATTGACCAGCACCGGCTTACCCTCGGCGCGCAGCGCTGCAACCCGCGATGCGGAATAGGGCTCGGCTCCTGCTCCGGCCTGGGCCGCCGCGGTTACGGTTCGTCCCGAGAGGTCGGCCACACTGGCCGCGGCAATCAAGGCAGCGACTACCGCCGCCACGGTCCACCCGCGCGCAGTGGCGCCGAGCCCGAAGCTCCAGGCCGCGAAGCCGACCGCAAGCAGGCTCGCGAGCGCCAGGGCAACACCGGAGGGATCGAGCTGCTGGGTCAGCACCCACAGCAACCAGGCCGCCGCACCGTAGAGCGGGAAGGCGAGAACTTGCTTCACCCGCTCCATCCACACGCCCGGGCGCGGCAGCGCCTTGGCAAATCCGGGGATGAAGGCGATGGCGAGGTACGGCAGCGCCAGGCCGAGGGCGAGTCCCTCGAAGGTGGCGATGGCGACAATCGGCGACTGCGTCAGCGCAAAGCCGAGCGCAACGCCCATGAACGGCGCAGTGCACGGCGTGGCCACCACCACCGCCAGGACGCCGGTGAAGAACGATCCCCAGCCGCCGGACTTTGCCGTGAGTTCCTGCCCGACGCCGGCGATGCTGTTGCCGATGGTGAACACGCCCGACAGACTCAGCCCGAGCAGCAACATGACATTGGCAAGCACCGCGACAACGATCGGGCTTTGCAGCTGGAAGCCCCAGCCGACCGCCGACCCGGCCGTGCGCAAGATCAACAACAGAACAATCAGCGCGGTGAAAGCGCTCATCACACCGGCGGTATAGATCAGCGCATCGCGGCGCAACACTGCTGCACTGTTGCCGCGCGACACGACGCTCAGCGCCTTCATGACCAGCACCGGCAGGACACAGGGCATGACGTTGAGGATCAGGCCGCCGAGCACGGCGAACACCAGGGCGACGACGATGGTCATGTCGCCGCCAGCGGCAGCGAGGGGGGCGTTGACGGCGATCTCAACACCGGTCCGGGTCGCGCCTTCCAGCACGACAACGCCGGCCAGTTCCTGCGGCGGGGAGGCGCCGACCGGCACACGCAGCGTGGCCTGATCGCCGGCCAGCTTGAATTCCTGCAGTCCCGCATTGTTCATCACGCCGTCGCCATCGGCGAACAAGGCAGCGCTCGTCACGCCAGCGGGCAAGCCCGAACCCAGGGTGATGACGTAGGCCTCAGCCTCGCGCGTGGCGGTAACCGGGAAGGACGCTTTCGCGGGGATCGATTTGCGCGCCGCATCGATCAACGCCGCGTCTTCGGTGAGCGGGCCACCGGCGGCCGCGATCGTCACCGGCAATTCAAAATGCCCGTCTTCGGGGATGCAGACTTCCGCGCAGACCAGCCAGGTCGCCTCGGCGACGATCTTGCCTTGGCCGGCCGCGCCCTCGACCTTGACCGGGGTGAGCAGCGTGACCTCACCTTCGTAGCCGAAGTTCATCAGATCGCCGGTCGGCACCCGCTCCGGCGGCGGCCATTGGATCGCCCCGGCGCTGAGGCCGGCGGGCAGCGTCCAAGTGATCGTGGTCGGCAGGCCGGAATCCCCCGGCGTGCGCCAGTAGGTGTGCCAGCCCTTCTTCATCTTGATGTGAAGGCCGAGCCACAGGGTCTCGCCGGACGCGACCGTGGTGCGCTCGGCAATCAGCCGCGCTTCCGCCTGTTCGCTTTGAACCAAGTTCTGAGCTGCGGCGCCGGTGACGAGACCGGCGCACGCGCCCAAGACCACACACAACAGAACGGTAAGTCGACGCACGTTTTAGCTACCTCTTAATTCGCGAGCGACTTCTCGATCGCCGCGGTCACTTCCGCAGAGTCGGGGCGCGACTTGCTCTCGAAGGCCGCGACCAACTCGCCTTTGCCGTTGATCAGATACTTGTGGAAGTTCCACTTGGGCTCGCCCTTGGCTTCGCTCACCCACTTGTAGAACGGGTGCGCGTCCGCGCCCTTCACCACCACCTTGGCGGCGAGCGGAAAGTCGACATCGTACTTGCTGGTGCAGAAGTCCTTGATCTCCGCGGCCGAGCCCGGCTCCTGGGCGCCGAAGTCGTTGGACGGCACGCCGAGGACGACCAGGCCTTTGCTCTGCTTGGCCTTCCACACGGCTTCGAGCTGTTCGTACTGCGGCGTGAAGCCGCAGAACGAGGCGGTGTTCACCACCAGCACCGTCTTGCCCTTGAACTGGCTCATCGGCAGCGGCTTGCCGTCGATGGTCTCGAAGGTGAAATCGTAGGCGGTCTTGGCTTCGGCGGTCATGGCCATCCCCATCGCAAACACAAGCGCCACTGCGGCGCTGAGCACTCGAATCATGGTGAGTCCTCCTGCTGTTCCGGGGCGAAAATCCGCCCCACCCGTTGCGGGCGTAACCTTTCACACCGGCCGGTGCGCCACAAGTCACGCCCGCGCGCCTGGCCCAGATCGCGGGGCCGCGCGCTCAACCAAGCCGGGAAAGAGCATTAGTTCAATGGGTTGGCGATTCGCGGGCGGGCGCCAACCCGCCGACGGGAACAAATGACACCCCACAGAGTTTGCTTGACGTCACCCGCCTCGGATTTCAGCGCTCATGCAGATCACCCGCCCGATCATTGCCCCAGACCTGCAGAGCTTTGTTATGCCTGCGCCGGTCGCGGAACCGTGGGCACCGACGGTTCTGGCCAAGATGGCGGCGGCGGTACGGTGGGTCTTCGACATCGACGACGGCATGGGCGGCCTGACGTGCATGGTTTGCGTGTTGGCGGTGTTCGGCGTGCTTGTAACCCGGCTTGCGCAGCTCGACCGCGCGCTCGATTCACAGGCCCTGAATTGCAAGCCGATCAACACCCACACGCTGCAGATGGAATGCAAATTCGAGTGAGCACGACAGAGGCTCGAATTTCAAACCCCGATCCCCACCCCGGTACGACGTGCCGGGGTTTTTTTACCAACCCACACAATCAGTCCTGGAACCTTTTCGCGGACACGCCGTTATTTCCGTGTGAGCCTTGGCTTTGTCCCCCCACAAAGCCCCTCCATCGCCCGCTGCGGTTTCCCCCCACCGCAGCGGGCATTTTCTTGCCCGCGCGAGCGCTAGGACGGCAGGTCCGACTCATTCGGCACACCGGCCCCTAGGTCGATCCAGTGCTGGCTTGTGACCTGGTCGACCGTGACCAAACTTTCCTTGAAATTCAGATGCTCGATCACGTTGGTCAGCTTCACCAGGCTTGACGGCCGGCCGCCGCGCATAAGGGGAAGCGTGATGGTCTCGGCGACGATCTCGCGCCCGCTGGTAGTGATGGCGCGCGAAAGCGTCGTCCAGCCGCAGGGGGTTTCGCACACCATCCGATGCCCGCGGGCCACAAGGGGCCGGACGTCCTTCTTCAGGAAATCGGGAAAATTGAGCCGCGTGATCTCGCCGAAGGACTCCACCAGGCGCGTCCCGAAGTAGCGCACGGGCATTTCAGTCTCGCTGATGAAATCGACGATGTTCAGCCAGGGCGCAAAGCCCGGATGGGGCCGGTCGAGAAAAGCTGGGAGGCTGGGGATCAGCCCGTCACGCGGCAGGGATCGCCAATGAGCCAAGAACGCACGCTCAACCCCCGGACCGACGGACGTGGAGCTACCGTCTGTCGGGGCCATGCGCTGCGTCCTATGCCGTCGTCATCGCGGTAGATCGCTCGCGCCCATCAGGAATTCATCGACGGCGCGCGCGGCTTGGCGGCCCTCACGGATTGCCCACACCACCAAACTCTGTCCGCGGCGCATGTCACCGGCGGTGAACACGTGCGGGATCGAAGTGCGATAAGTAAGCGTGTCCGCGGCAACGTTATCGCGGCCGTCGCGCTTCACGTCGAGCTGCTCGAGCATCCCGGAAACAATCGGATGCACGAACCCCATGGCCAGCAGCACGAGATCGGCCTTGATATCGAACGCACTGCCGGGGACTTCCTTGCCGTTCTCCAGACGCACGACCTTCTGGCCGACCACCTGGCCGCGATCGTTGCCGAGGAACGCGGATGTGCCGACGGCGAACTCGCGCTCGCAGCCTTCTTCCTGGGATGACGACGTGCGGAACTTCAACGGCCAATACGGCCACACCAGCGGCTTGTCTTCCTGATCGGGCGGACGCGCCAGAATCTCGAGCTGAGTGATGGACGCCGCCCCTTGGCGGATCGAGGTGCCGATACAGTCGGAACCGGTATCGCCGCCGCCAATGACGACGACGTGTTTATCTTTCGCGGAAATGACCACATCGGCGGCGATAGCATCGCCCGCGACGCGCTTGTTGTTCTGGGTCAGGAAATCCATCGCGAAATGGATGCCCTGGAGGTCGCGGCCCGGGACCGGTAGATCGCGCGGCGCTTCCGCGCCGCCGGCGAGGATCACCGCGTCGAATTTCTTGATGAAGTCCGCGGCCGGAACGTCCTTGCTGCCGACATGCACGCCGGTGTGGAACGTCACCCCTTCCGCCAGCATCTGCTCCATGCGGCGGTCGATGATCTGCTTTTCCATCTTGAAGTCGGGGATGCCGTAACGGAGCAGGCCGCCGATCCGGTCGGCCTTCTCGAACAGCCCCACGGTATGACCCGCGCGCGCCAGCTGCTGCGCCGCCGCCATCCCGGCCGGGCCGGAGCCGATAACGGCAACCGTCTTACCGGTCTTGCGGGTGGGCATCATCGGCTTCACCCAGCCCTCGGCGAAGCCGCGGTCGACGATCTGGCATTCGATCGTTTTGATCGTGACGGACTCGTCGTTGATGTTGAGCGTGCAGGCCGCCTCGCACGGCGCCGGGCAGATGCGGCCGGTGAATTCCGGGAAGTTGTTGGTGGAGTGCAGCGTGTCGAGCGCTTCGCGCCAACGGCCGCGATAGACCAGATTGTTCCAGTCTGGGATCAGGTTATTGACGGGACAGCCGCTGTGGCAGAACGGCACGCCGCAATCCATGCAGCGCGCGCCCTGCTCGCGCAGTTCGTTGTCCGGCAGCGGACGGACGAATTCCTTCCACGTGCCGACGCGCTCCGCCACCTTGGCGTAGGGGCGGTCGTGGCGGCTGACTTCCAGAAAACCGGTCGGCTTACCCATGGAGTTCGCGTCTCATAAGTTCTTCGACTTCCTGGGCGCGCGAGGCTGACAAGGTCAGCAGCGCCTTGCGGTAGTCGCCGGGAACGATCTTGACGAATTTCGGCAGCATCTTGTCCCAGTTGTCCAGGATGTGCTTCGCCCGGGCGCTGCCGGTGTAATGACGATGACGCGCGATCAGGCCATGCAGGCGCGCCGCATCGTAGTTCAGCGGATCAGCCAGGAGCGCGCGCAGGTTGCCGTTCTCGCCCTTGCCGATCGGTCCGGCGACAACTTTCTCGATCTCGACCATGGCCATGTTGCAGCGCTTCTTGAAGCTGCCGTCCTCGTCGAGCACGTAAGCGATTCCGCCCGACATGCCGGCGGCGAAGTTGCGGCCGGTCTCGCCGATGACGACGATCACGCCGCCGGTCATGTATTCGCAGCCGTGGTCGCCGATGCCTTCGACGACACCGATGGCGCCGGAATTACGCACGGCGAAGCGCTCGCCGGCGACGCCGGAGAAGTAGCACTCGCCTTCGATCGCGCCGTACATGACGGTGTTGCCGACGACGATGTTCTTGGCCGGATCGGCCGGGCATTCCTTCGGCGGGAACACGGCGATGCGACCGCCGGAGAGACCCTTGCCGACATAGTCGTTGGCGGCGCCGGTCAGCTCGAAGGAAACACCGCGCGCCAGGAACGCGCCGAAGCTCTGGCCGGCGATGCCCTTGAACTTCACGGAGATGCGGTCTTCCGGCAGGCCCGACTGGCCGTAGCGCCGGGCCACTTCGCCGGACAGCATCGCACCGACCGTGCGGTTGACGTTGCGGATAGTGCTTTCGATCACCACCGCGCGGCCGCCGTCGAGAGCGCCTTCCGCCTCACCGATGAGGTCGTGATCCAGCGCGTGCTCCAGGCCGTGATCTTGGATCTCGCAATTGAAGATGTTGACGCTGTCGGCGACCGGCGGACGATACAGCAGCCGCGAGAAATCCAACCCTTGCGCCTTGTAGTGATCGAGCACGCGGCGCGAATCCAAAAGGTCCATGCGACCGATCAGGTCCTCGAACCGGCGCACACCCATCTTGGCCATGATCTCGCGGGCTTCCTCGGCGATCATGAACAGATAGTTGATGACATGCTCGGGCTGGCCGGTGAAGCGGTGGCGCAACACCGGGTCTTGCGTCGCGACACCGACCGGGCAGGTGTTCAGATGGCACTTGCGCATCATGATGCAGCCGATCGCAATCAACGGCGCGGTGGCGAACCCGAACTCGTCGGCGCCGAGCAGCGCGCCGACAATAACGTCACGTCCGGTGCGCAAGCCGCCGTCCACCTGCACGGCGATGCGGCCGCGAAGCTGGTTGAGCACGAGGGTCTGCTGGGTCTCGGCTAGGCCGATTTCCCACGGCGAACCCGCATGAGTCAACGAGGTGAGCGGTGACGCACCCGTACCGCCTTCGAAGCCGGAGATCGTCACATGGTCCGCGCGCGCCTTCGCGACGCCGGCCGCCACGGTGCCGACGCCGACTTCGGACACGAGCTTCACGGAGATGCGCGCGTGCGGGTTGACGTTCTTCAGATCGTGAATGAGCTGCGCCAGATCTTCGATCGAATAGATGTCGTGGTGCGGCGGCGGCGAGATCAGGCCCACGCCCGGCGTCGAGTGACGCACCTTGGCGATCGGGCCGTTGACCTTATCGCCCGGCAGCTGTCCGCCCTCGCCCGGCTTCGCGCCCTGCGCCATTTTGATCTGGATGTCGTCGGCATTGACCAGATACTCGGTCGTGACGCCGAAGCGGCCCGACGCGACCTGCTTGATGGCCGAGCGCATGGAATCGCCGTTCGCCATCAGCTGGAAGCGATCCGGCTCCTCGCCGCCCTCGCCCGTGTTCGACTTGCCGCCGATGCGGTTCATCGCAATCGCCAATGTTGTATGCGCCTCACGGCTGATGGAGCCGTAGGACATCGCACCGGTGGCGAAGCGCTTGACGATCTCCTTCGCCGGTTCGACTTCATCCAGCGGCACGCCATCGCCGGCGTTCTTGAACTCGAACAGGCCGCGCAGGGTCATCAGCCGCTCGGACTGATCGTTCATAAGGGCCGCGAATTCTTTGTAGGCCTCGCGACTGTTGCCGCGTGCCGCGTGCTGCAGCTTCGCGATCGCGTCCGCGGTCCACATGTGGCTTTCGCCGCGCAGACGCAGCGCATACTCGCCGCCCGGATCGAGCGCGTTCTTCAGGTACTGCAGGTCGCCGAACGCGAGCTTGTGGCGCTCGACGGATTCCGCGGCGACTTCCGCCAGGCCGACGCCTTCGATCGCCGAATTTGTGCCGGTGAAATACTGGTCGACGAAAGCAGTCGACAGGCCGACCGCGTCGAAGATCTGCGCGCCGCAATAGGACTGAAAGGTGGAGATGCCCATCTTGGACATCACCTTCAGCATGCCCTTGTTCATCGCCTTGATGTACTGCTTCTCCAGCTTTTCGTCGGAGATGTCGGCGGCGATCTCGGCGCCGCGCATGGCGCGCAGAGTCTCGAAGGCGAGATACGGGTTGATTGCTTCCGCGCCGTAGCCTCCGAGCGCACAGAAGTGATGCACCTCGCGCGCTTCGCCGGTTTCGAGCACGAGACCGGTCTCGGTGCGCAGACCTTCGCGGATCAGATGATGATGCACCGCCGAAGTCGCGAGCAGCGCCGGGATCGGAATCCGGCTGCGGCCCACCTGGCGATCCGACAGGATCAGGATGTTGTAGCCGTCGCGAACGGACTTGAGCGCCTCGGCGCACAGACGTTCCACCGCGACGGCCATACCGGCGGCCCCTTCGCTTTCCGGATAGGTCATATCCAACGTGCAGGTACGGAACGCAGCGCCGACGAGATCGGTGATGTGGCGGATCTTGTTGAGTTCGCTGTCCGTCAGGATGGGCTGACGCACTTCCAGACGCAGGTGCTTGTTTTGCTCATCGAGGCCGAGGAGGTTCGGCTTCGGCCCGAGCAGGGACACCAGCGACATGACCAGCTCTTCGCGGATCGGATCGATCGGCGGATTGGTGACCTGGGCAAAGCACTGCTTGAAATAGGTGTAGAGCAGCTTCGAACGGCGCGAAAGCACCGACAGCGCGCTATCGCTGCCCATGGAGCCTACCGGATCGTCGCCGAGGCGCACGATCGGCTCCAGGAAGGAATTGATGTCTTCCTGGGTGTAGCCGAAGGCCTGCTGACGATCGAGCAACGTGTCGCTGGTTGGCGGCTGCTTGAACGGCGCGCCTTCGGGAAGGTCTTCCAGCACGAACTGCGTGTTGGCGAGCCACGTCGCATAGGGCTTCTCGGCCGCGAGCGTGGCCTTGAGCTCTTCGTCGTCGATGATGCGGCCCTGCTCGAAGTCGATCAGGAACATCTTGCCCGGCTGCAGGCGCCACTTCTTGACGATGGTCTCTTCCGGGATGTCGAGCACGCCGGCTTCGGAGGCCATCACCACCAAGTCGTCCTTGGTGATCAGATAGCGAGCCGGGCGCAGGCCGTTGCGGTCGAGCGTCGCGCCGATCTGGCGGCCGTCTGTGAACGCGATCGCCGCCGGGCCGTCCCACGGCTCCATCAGCGCCGCGTGATATTCGTAGTAGGCCTTGCGCTGGTCGCTCATGAGCGGATTACCCGCCCAGGCTTCCGGAATCATCATCGTCACGGCATGGGCGAGCGAATAGCCGCCCTGCACCAGCAACTCGAGTGCGTTGTCAAAGCTCGCGGTGTCGGACTGGCCCGAGGTGATCAGCGGCCACAGCTTGGCGAGGTCATCGCCAAAAGCAGCAGACTTCATCGCGTGGCGCCGGGCCGCCATCCAATTGAGGTTGCCGCGCAGCGTGTTGATCTCGCCATTGTGGCACACCATGCGATAGGGGTGCGCGAGACGCCACGACGGGAACGTATTGGTGGAGAACCGCTGGTGCACCAGGGCCAGCGCGGTGACCACGCGCGCGTCCTTCAGGTCGAGGTAGTACAGGCCCACATGCGCGGCCAGGAACATGCCCTTATAGACGAGCGTCCGCGACGACATGCTGACGACGTAGAACTCCGCAGCGCCGCCGGGCTGTTCCGACCGGGCGCGGCTCTCGATCATTTTGCGGATGACAAACAGCTTGCGCTCGAACGCGTCGCCCTTGGTGGTCTTGGCGCCGCGGCCGATGAACACCTGCTTGATGACCGGCTCGCACGCGATCACCGAATGGCCGAGCATGCTGTTGTCGGTCGGCACATCGCGCCACCCCAGCACGGTTTGGCCTTCCTCGCGGATCACCCAATCGACAATGGCGATATGGGCCGCCTGCTCCGCCGCGTCCGTCGGCAGGAAGATCATGCCGACGCCGTAGTCCCCGGCTTCTGGCAGAATCAGCCCGCGCGTCTTGCAGTCGGCGCGAAAAAAGGCGTCGGGAATCTGGATGAGCACGCCCGCGCCGTCGCCGGCAAGCGGATCGGCACCCACAGCGCCGCGATGCTCGAGATTGACGAGAATCTGCAGACCTTGCTGCAGGATCTCATGCGACTTCTTGCCTTTCGCGTGTGCGACAAAGCCAACGCCGCACGCGTCGTGCTCGTTTTTCGGATCGTATAGGCCCTGCTTTGCCGGCGGTCGCATCAACGTACTTTCTCAAACCTTACGGCCACCGAGACGGCAGACGGCGGCGTTAGAGCGGGGCCATATACTAGAAACCCCGGCCATATTGCTGCCGAAATCGTGTCGATGACATTGATTAGTGCGCGGAAGAGCGTCAGCTCCCCCTAAGCCGCGCGAGGCGCAATAAAACGGATGCGTTCCGTCAGGTCAAGTGCTTGATCCGCCAGCGGTCTTGCCGCGGTGATCAACCGGTGGATGAGGCGTACGGAAGAGTCGCGGCTAGTTCTGGAGTTTCCAGCTGCCGTCGGGCTGACGGCAGGCGCGCCCATGGGCTTTTTCTCTATGCCCATCAATGATCACGTCCTGCTCGAACTCGCGGCAGGGGCCCGCCACACCCGTCGCAAGGTCCCTGGCTGCCAGCGAAGTATTGGATTTCCCGACAGCACCCTTCGGCGGCATCGATGGGTCAGACCACGTCCCGGTGGAGCCGGTGGAGGCGCTCTTCGTGGATTCGCTGGCTTTGGGCTTCGCCGCGTAGTCGTCGCGGATCGGCGCCGGCGCTATGGACGAGGAAGATGGCGGTGGCACCAATTGTGCGGGACTCGGCGCGGTGCTCTTGGCGCCAGCCGACGCGCTGGAAGATGTGCCGCTAGCGGGCATCGGCGGATCGTTCCAGATGATGTCTTCCTTGGTTTGCGCTTGGGCCGCGGTCGCGACCAGCGCGAGACCGGCGGCAGCAAGTCAGGCATGCAGTGCAGTTCTCATCGCCGAACTCCTGTCTGAGCGCAGTAGTGGTAGCGATTTGCCGCGCCGAAATCCAGCGACCCAAGTCTGCGGCATGGCCCACCTTTCGCACGCGTAAGATGCGCAAGGTTGCGTGCGGAACCAAACATCACTACACGCCCTCCCATGGAAACTTTCCTCGCTTCTATCGGCGTCGTCGCCATCTCCGAGATCGGCGACAAAACGCAACTCCTTGCGCTCATGCTCGCCGCCCGGTTCAAGAAACCCATACCCATCATTCTCGGCATTTTTGTGGCAACGCTATTCAATCATGCCATCGCCGGGGCGCTGGGCGGCTGGATCGCGTCGGCGATTCCCCCGGCTGTGCTGCAATGGGTTCTTGCCGCCCTATTCATTGGTATGGGCCTGTGGACCCTGAAGCCGGACACCCTGGACGAGGACGATAAGACCGTCGATGCCGCGACGGCCTGGGCCGTGTTCAGCGCGACGAGCGTGGCCTTCTTCCTGGCCGAGATCGGCGACAAGACCCAATTCGCGACCGCCGCCCTCGCCGCCCGCTTCGACAGCGTGGTGCTGGTGGTGATGGGCACGACCGTGGGCATGCTTCTTGCCGACGTGCCTGCGGTGCTGTTCGGCAATTTCGCCGCCAAGGCCGCGCAGGCGCCCTGGGTGCGCTATATCGCAGCCATGGTGTTCATCGGCTTCGGCATCTGGGCCGCTCTCACGGCACTCGGAATGGTCTAAGCTCTCCCGCGTCACGCGGGAGCAGATCCATGAAACGTCGCACGTTCATCGCCAGCACCGCCGGGGCGGCTGTCGCCGCGCCCGCATTCGCGGCCGATGAGCCGCCGTTGATGCCTGACCTCGAGATCGTCGACGCGCACCATCATCTGGTCGATAACCCCGCCCGCGAGAACCGCCCGGCCAGCCGTTATGGCGCCGCCGACCTGCGCAAGGACATCGAGGACAGCGGACAGCGGGTGACCGCGACCGTGGTCGTTGAGACCATGACGCAGTATCGCGCGGACGGGCCCGCCGAGCTGCGCGCCGTGGGCGAGACGGAATTTTTCAGCCGCATGGCCGACGCAGCCGCCGGCGGTCCGGTGAAGATCGCGGCCGGCATTGTCGCCGCCGTCGACTTGCGGCTGGGCGACAAAGTACAGCCGCCCACATGAATGCCGCGAAAGGTCGCCTGCGCGGCGTGCGCGTCAACATTGCGTGGGATGCATTTCCTGTGATGGGCATTCCGCTCGACCCGGTGCGTGGGGTTCTGCTGGATGACGCGAATTCGACCGCCGCCATGCGCATGCTCGCAAAGATGGGGCTTACGCTCGACACCTGGGCATTCCATCACCAAATCCAAAATGTCGCCGCCGCGGCGCAGCGCGTGCCGAACCTCACGGTGATCCTCGATCACGTCGGCTCACCCATCGGTGGTGTGGGGCCATACGCAGGCAAGGAAAAGGACGTCTTCAAGGATTGGGAGGCCGTCATTCGTGCCGCGGCGAAGGTGCCCAATCTGGTGGTGAAACTCGGCGGCCTGGGGATGCAGTTCATCTCGCCGCAACTCTTCAAGCGCACGCCGGCACCGACATCGGAAGACCTGGCGAAGGCCTGGAGGCCGTACTTTGAGGTCTGCATCGCGGCCTTCGGCGCGAACCGCTGCATGTTCGAATCCAACTTTCCGCCGGATGCCGCCACCGCGCCCTACGGCACGATGTGGAATGCATTCAAGCGCGTGGCGGCGAAAGCGTCGGAGTCAGAACGCACCGCACTGTTCAGCGGCACGGCGAAGCGGGTGTATCGGCTGTAGTACGCACAGTCGAACGCCCCATCAAGATTCGTCACCCCGGCGAAGGCCGGGATGACAACTGGGAGCGTTACCCGCGCCCGACCGTCGCCGGCGGTGTGAAGCACCGGATCGGCGGCAGCGTCCCGGTGAACTTCTCGATCTGCACCAGCGCACTCTGCGCGCTCGGGCCTTGCGCCATCTGCGACGTGGGCCGATCCGGCGTCACCATATTGGGATTACCGTGAACATCGAGGGTGCCGGGCGTGCCTGGTTCCACGGGGTCGTACCAGGCGCCGGTCGCGATTTGCGCCACGCCGCGCCGCAGTCCGTCGTTGAGGCGCGCGCCGGCGAGAAACGCGCCGCGATCGTTGAACACGCGAATCACGTCGCCCTCGGCAATCCCACGCGCCGCTGCATCGTGCGGATTCATCGCCAGCGGTTCCCAGCCCTGGATCTTGCTGGCCAGACTGAACGCGCCGTTGTCGTACTGGCTATGAAGGCGCGTCGCCGGCTGGCTCGACAGCATATGGATGGGATACACCGCCGTGCGCGGACTGCCGAGCCATTCGGTCGGCTCCATCCAGGTCGGGTGGCCGGGGCAGTCGTCATAACCGAAACGCGCGATCTCTTCGGACGCCAAGTGCACCTTCCCGCTCGCCGTGCGCAGCGGATGACCGGCCGGATCGTCGCGAAATGCGCCGAACATTGCGGGCGGCGGCGGCGCGGTCGGCAACTCGATCACGCCTGCGCGGCGGAAGCCTGCGTAGTCCGGCAGATCGATGCCCCCGTCTTTCGCCCGCGCGCGGGTGGTCTCATAGAGGTGGGACAGCCAGTCCTCCTCCGAGCGGCCTTCGGTGAAGGCATCGCGGAAGCCCAGCCGCGCGGCGATATCGGCAAAGATCGTGTAGTCGGATCGCGCCTCTCCCACCGGATCGAGGATCTTGTGGGTGGCGATGAAGCTGCCGTCGCCGAAGGCGATGTCGTCGCGCTCCAGCGGTGTGGTCGCCGGCAACACGATATCCGCGTGACGCGCGGTCGCGGTCCAGAACGGCTCGTGCACGATGATCGCTTCGGGCCGCTGCCAGGCGCGCAGGAGTTTGTTGATGTCCTGGTGGTGGTGGAACGTGTTGCCCCCGACCCAGTAGACCAAGCGGATATCCGGGTTGGTTAGCGTGCGGCCGTTGTAGGGCATCGGCGCGCCGGGGTTCAGGAGCACATCGGCGAGGCGTGCCACCGGGAAGAACGCTTTCACCGCGTTCTCCCCTTGCGGGAATGCCGCCGCCTTGAAGCGCGAGGCAGCCGTGCCGTAGCCGTGCACGGAGCCATAGCCGAAGCCCACGCCGCCGCCGGGCTTGCCCATGGAGCCCGCCAAGGACGCAAGCGCCGCCGCCATCCAACAAGGTTGCTCGCCATGATCGGCGCGCTGAATCGCCCAGAGCAATGAGACGAGCGTGCGCTTCTCCGTCATGCGCCGCGCGAGGCTTGCGATCTCATCCGCCGCGCAATCGCAAATCGCCGCCGCCCAGGCCGGCGTTTTCGGCACACCGTCCGTCACGCCCATGACGTAGTCGCGCAAGGTCTCGAAGCCGACGCAGCAGCGGTTCACAAAATCTTGATCGTACCGATTCTCGGCGATCATGACGTGCGCGAGCGCCAGCATGAAGGCGACATCCGTATGGGGGCGGATGTTGATCCACTGCGCGCCCAACTCCGCCGCCATGTCGTCCCGCGACGGCGAGATCACCACGAAATCAACGCCCGCATCCCGCGCCGCTTTCATATCGTCGCGCACACTATGACGTAGCAGCCCGCCGGGGTTCACCTGCGTGTTGCGCAAGGGCACGCCGCCGAACGCCACGAACAGCTGCGTGTCCTTGGCGATTGCTTGCCACGTCGGCAGGTCGGCGCGCACGCGCAAGGTGTCTCCCAAAATGTGCGGCATGATGACGCCGAGCGCGGCCCAGCTGTAGGAATCAGAATGATCGACGTAACCGCCGAACAGATTGAGAAAGCGGTGTAACTGGCCCTGGCTGTGATGGAAGCGCCCGGCGCTCGACCAGCCATAGGCACCGCCGTAGATCGCTTCATTGCCGAAGCGCGCCTTCACCGACTGCAGCGTGTCGGCGACCAGCTTTGTGGCTTCGTCCCAGGACACCGGCACAAACGGTTCCGCGCCGCGGCGATTGTCGTCATGCCGCGGACCACGTTCGAGGAATCCTTTGCGCACCATCGGCTGCGACACACGCGCGGCGGAGCGCGCCGTGTCTGCCATGGAATATCCGATGGGGCACGGATCTGGGTCGGACGGATGCGCCTCGATTTCAACGGCGCCGTCGCGGATGCGCGCGACATAAGTTCCCCAGTGCCAGGCGGTCGGAAGAATTGTGTCCTGCGGCGCCACAGTTGAGTCCTTTGCTGCCTTTTGCAGGCGTTGACCGTCCCACTTCACTGCGCCAGTGTGCGGCCCGACGCAAGCCTTGGGGATGAGTTATGAAAGCATATTACGTCGAAAACTTCGGTGGACCGGAAGTGATGAAATGGGTCGAACGGCCCGACCCTATTCCGGAAGCGGATGAGGTTTTGATCCAGGTGAAGGCCAGCGGGATCAACTTCGCAGAGACGCGCATGCGCGCCGGCACCTACCGCGGCTTCAAAGCGCCCTTCGTCATGGGCATGGAATGCGCCGGCATCGTCGAAGCCGTCGGCAAGCTCGTCACCCATGTCAAGCCCGGCGACCGTGTTTTCGGCCGCGCGCCAGGGGCTCATGCGGAAAAGGTGGCCGTGGATATGCGCCATGTCATGCCCCTGCCCGACCGGATGAACTTTATCGAGGGCGCCGCCGTGCCGGTGGGCTGGCTGACGTCCTGGCATGCCCTTGCCACAATCGCCGACGCGCAACCCGGCCAGACTGTGCTGGTGGAGAGCATTGCGTCATCGGTCGGCGTGGCGGCCCTGCAGATCGCCAAGCAGCGCGGCTGCTGGGTGGCGGGCACCGCCAGCCGCGACGACAAGCTCGAAGTCGCAAAGAAGTGGGGCCTGGATGCCGCCTACAACTACGTCAAGGCGCCCTACGGGCAGCAGGCCATCAAGGACACCAAAGGCCACGGCATCGATATCGCCTTGATGGCGATCGGTGAGTCGACCGCCGAGCAAACCATCGAATCCATGGCCGCCGAGGGCAAAATCCTCATGTTCGGCTCCACCGGTGGACGCAAGGTGTCCTTCGATCTCGCCATCGGCGAACGCAACTTGCAACTGCTCGGCATGAGCGTCGCGACCAGCGTGCGCTACTTCTCCGAGACGGTGCCGAGCTTCAACCGGGTCGCAATCCCGCTGTTCGCCAACGGCGTCTTCAAGCCGGTGATCGATACGGTGCTGCCCATTTCCGAACTCGCCAAGGCCCATCAGATGATCGACGACCGTAAGCACTTCGGCAAAATCATCATGAACGTGGCAGCCTAGCCCGCACGTCGGCGCGAAAGAAAAGGCGCGGCAGGTGACTGCCGCGCCTTTGTCGTATCAGGTTCGCCGTTTTAGAAGTTGTACTTGATCCGGCCGAACACAGTGCGCGGATCGTTCGGGTAGATCACGGACGTGGCGCCGACCGGCAGAGCCGACGACCAGTAGCGCTTGTCGGTGAGATTCTTGCCCTCGATCGACACGGTCCAATTTTCGTAATCGTAGCCGATCACGGCATCGAGCAGGATGCGACCGCGGGCGGCCAGGATCTCGGTGTTGACCGCGTCGTTGTAGTACTTGTCGCTGTAGTCGACGCTCGCGCCGAGGCGGAACTTGCCGGGCGTGCCGAGGTCAGGCGTGAAGCTGAAGCCGAGCGTGCCCTTGAACGGGATGACATCCTTCAGCTTCTTCGTGCGGCATTCCTGGAAGACGCCGCTGAGCTGGCAGATGTAGGACTCGGTGTACTTCGCGCCCGTGAACGCACCGTTGCCGTAGAGACGGAACGTATCCGTCACCTGCCAACTCGGCTCGAACTCGATGCCCTGCACGCGCGCGCCCGACGCATTGGTGGTACGGGCAATGGTGGTGCCGGGGATCTGCTGCGAGATCTGCAAGCCGGAGTATTTGTTGTAGAACGCCGCGACGTTCAAGCGGATGCGGTTGTCCGCGCTCTGGAACTTCGCGCCGACCTCGAAGGCATTCACGTTCTCAGGCCCGTACGGGAACACATTGTAGACCAGCACGCCGCCGGCCTGGACGGACGGCGGAATACGGTTCCAGCCGCCGCCTTTGAAGCCGCGCGAATAGCTCGCGTAGAGCAGCACGTCCGGCGTGACCTGGAAGTCGACGCTGGCCTTGGGCGTCCAGCTCGACCAGCTCGTCTCGCCCAGCTTCGGCACGCACACCGGCACGGCCACGGACGGAACATAATAGTAGTTATAGAAGTTCTTCTTGTCGTTCGTGTAGCGGATGCCGCCCGTGACGGAGAGCTGTTCGGTGACGTGGAACGTGCCCTGCGCATAGCCAGCGTAGCTGTTGGTGCGCTGCTTCGACAGTTCCGCGTTCGCGCCGAGGGGCGACTGCGCGCGGACGCGTTCGAAGAAGTAGTACACACCGCCGACCAAGGAGAACTTGTCGGTCTGGTAGGTGCCGTTGAATTCCTGGCTGAAACTCGTGTCGTTCAGGGCCAGTTGGCTTAGCAGGGTGCTGTTGGGGGCGCCGTCGAGCGGGATGACGACGTCCTGCTTCACATTGCGGAGACCGGAGAGAGACGACAGCGTGAAGTCGCCGATGGTGTATTTGCCGTTCAGGGTGACGCCGTTAACTTCAGCGTGCCCGTTGTTCGGGTAGTTCGAATCCGTCACCAAGATATCGCGGAAGCGGTTGGCCAGCGGAAGCGGTTGGCCAGCGGCAGCGTCGGCGACGTGCTCTGGATCGCGACCGGGAAGAACGCGCCGGAATCGTCGGTGGTGTGATCGACGATCAGTTCAGCTTCCAGCGCATCGGACGGCGCGAACAAGAACTTGCCGCGCACCGAGGTCACGTCGCGGTTGTTGACCTTCTTGCCCAGCGCCGGCTGCGAGACGAAGCCATCGCGGCGACGCACGAGGCCGCTGACGGATGCGCCCAGCTTGTCCTCGACAATCGGCGCGGTGAGGTAGGCCTTGGCGTCGAACTGGTTGAAGGTGCCGAAACCCGCCTCCACGCTGCCGGCCACGCTGTCGAGGGACGGGCGCTTGGTGATGAGCTTGATTGCGCCGCCGGAGGTGTTGCGGCCGTACAGCGTGCCCTGCGGACCGCGCAAGACTTCGATGCGATCGACATCGACGAAATCGAACATGCCGGCATAGAGGCGCGGGATGTATATGCCGTCGACATAGGTGCCGACCGCGCTGTCGCTGTTGAACGTCGCGCTGTCCTGACCGACGCCGCGCAGGAAGATGCGGGGCGCGGTCTGAAGGCCGACGACGTTGGCGACAATCGCGCCGGGAATCTGCGCCTGAAGATCGCGTATGTTGAACACTTGGCGCTCGGCGAGCGCGTCTGCCGTCAGCGCCGTGACCGACAACGGCGTACGCTGCAGGTTTTCGGTGTAGCGCTGCGCGGTGACGGTGATCTCTTCCAGGCCGACGTTCTGGGCGGACTGTTGCGCGGACGCAGTCGCGGCACCGGCGAGCAGCGCGATCGCGGCCGTGGCCGTGCGGATGGCGTATTTCTGTGATGAATAGCGCATAGGGTTTCCTTATCTCGCCGTGAAAGCGGCATCGTTATGCTTGTCCGGTCACCCGGACAAGCCTTGATGAATCACATCATGGAAATGACTACTAATTTAGTCGAATAACCAAGCCCTTAAGGTATGCAAAGGCTCATGGAATTCCAAGCGCGCTGGCAGATCAATTCGGAAAACGCGCACGGCGCGAATGATTTTTCTCTTTGAGGGGCTGAGCCTTCACCCATTCGGGACTAGCCAGCGCGCGCACGGCCCGACAGACTGCGGCGCAAGGGGATACAGTCCATGACAACCGGCCATGACACGAAAACGGGCGGCCGAGCCACACTCGGCGAGATTGCGCGCGTGCTGCAAAGCGCACCGAAGCAGACGTTCTTCATCTGCCTCGGGGCCTATATCCTGAGCCAACTGGACGTGGCCCTGTTCGCATACGCCATTCCGTCCATCCGGAAGGAACTGGACATCTCGCTGTCCGTGATGGGCCTCGTCACCGGCCTGTCCCACATACTTGCCGCCGCGATCCTGATTGGTTTTGCCCGCCTGACCGACCGGTTTGGCCGCAAGCGGATGCTCGCGATCGGCACCGCCGCGGCTCCGATCGTCATTTCACTCACCGCCTTGTGCTGGAGCGCGTGGTCGCTTGGCATCATGCGCGGCCTGGGATTTGCCGCGACCGGCATCTCGTATCCTGCAACCGGTGCGCTTGTAACTGAGACGGCGCCGGCCCGAGTGCGCGGGATTTTCGCCGGCCTGCTGCAGACCGGCTATCCCATCGGCTGGTTCGCCGCGGCCATGCTGGCCGCGCCCCTGCTCACGCATTTCAATTGGCGCTTCCTGTTCCTGATCACACTGCTGTGGGTGCCGTACACGTGGGTCATCGTGCGCTTCCTGAAGGAACCCGCGCGTTTTGAAGCCGCTCAAAAGTCGGGCGCGACGGGCGTCACGTTCGGGCAAGCGCTGCGCGAGCTTCTGGCGCCGGGCAATCGCCGCCGGCTGGCGATCCTGTTCCTGGCCCAGTTCATGTTCGTCGTCGCCTATGGCGGCACACAGGTGTTCTTCCCGACGTACTTCGTGGAGGAACGCCATCTACAGATTTCCTCGTCGGCCTATCTCGTGGGCATCGGCAACGCCGTGGCGGTCCTCGGCTACATCCTCGCCGCCGTCACCGGCGAAGCGTTCCTGACGCGCCGCACCACGGTCGTGATCTGGACGCTGCTCGGCTCGGCTATGCTGATGGTGCTGATCTGGGGCACCACGACGTATACCGAAACGATCGTCGCGTTCGCCGTCATGAGCATGTTCTTCACCGGCACGGCGGCGGTGAAATTCGCCTATATCGCGGAAGTGTTCCCGACCCACCTGCGCGCCACCGGCCTTACCGTGTGCGGCGTGCTGGCCGTGAGCCTGGGCCAATCGCTTGGGCCGATCCTCATGGCGGAGGGCGTGAAGCACCTCGGCTGGAACATGGCGCTCTCGCTGGTCGGCGCAATCCCGCTGATGGTCGCCGGACTGTTCTATCTATTTCTCAAGCCGATCCCGTCTGGCCTGGAAGTAGAAGAAGCCGCGCGCCAAGCCTGACGGAGCGACATCATGGATCCCGTAGCCCTCTGGTCCTATCTGCACATCCTGCTGTTCGTGTTCTGGCTGGGAACGGACGTGGGCGTATTCACCGCCGCGATCTTCCTGAAAAACCCGACCTACAGCTTCGAGACGCGGCTGGTACTTATCAAGCTTCTGTCCATTGTGGACATCTTCCCGCGCCTATGCTTCGCGCTGATCTTCCCCGTCGGCCTGCATCTCACCCGCGCGCTGGAGATCTATCAAATCTCCGATGCGTTCCTGGCGACCGCCTGGATCGTCGGCGTCTCCTGGTGCGTGGCGATTTTCGTCATGATGCGCAACGAAAGCAAACCGATCGGCAAGCTACTCGCCAAGCTGCAAGTGTGGTTCGAGGGGGTGCTGGGCCTGTTCTTCGTCGCCGTCGGCGGCGTCTCCCTTGCCACCGGGGCACCGCTTGCGGCGAATTGGTATGCCGGCAAGATACTCCTGTTCGGCTTCGTGTTCTGGGCGGCGATCGCTCTGCACATCTTGTTCAAGCCGTTCGAGCAGCCGTTCATGGCGATCGGCGAGCACGGCTCCACGCCCGAGCGCGAGGCGGCCGTGACGGCTGCGATCAACCGCGCGCTCAAGGGCGTGATGTGTCTCTACATCCTGATCGCCGTGATTGCATTCCTCGGCACCGTCAAACCATTCTGATCCGCTTAAGGGGACCAAGCCATGCCCGTCGGTATCGATAGCGTCGTCCTGCTGCTGCACGTCGTGTTCTTCTGCTTCTGGCTCGGCACGGATATCGGCGTGTTCTACTCGTCGAAATATGTGCTCCAGGCAGACCTGGGTCAGGAAGCGCGCACCTACTGCCTGAAGATCATGAGCTTCCTCGACCAACTGCCGCGGGTGTCGAGTTTCGGCATCATTGGCACCGGCACGACCATCGGCATCCTGCGCGGCTACTTCAATGTCGCCCCGATCTGGATCTTGATTGTCTGGCTGATCTGCTTCGCGTGGATCGGCGTGGTGCTCTATCTCTACGTCCAGGAACATCATCCGGCGAAGATCGCCCCGGTGAAGAAGTGGGACTTCCGCGCGCGCGTCGTGTTGATCATCGTGCTGGCGACTCTGTCGCTGACTTCCCTCGCCGGCCACGGCGTCACCGACGACAAATGGCTGGCGGCGAAACTGCTCGTCATCACCGGCATCATGACCTGCGGCGTGATGATGCGTCTGGCGACGCGCAACTTCGGCAAGTACTTCATGCCGATGATGAAGGGCACCGCAACACCGGAAGAGACGCGCACCGCGCAGCAGATGATGGGCAATGCAAAGCGCTGGGTGCTCGGCATCTACGCGCTGCTCGTGGTCGCAGCGGCCCTCGGACTGTGGAAGCCGTTCTAGGGCTGAGCGGCCTTTCAGCAACTCACGTTGGTGGCGCGGCGGGGATAATCCCGGCCGCGCCAATATTCCCTAAGCCAGAAAATCCATCTTGCCGACCGGCACGCCGGCTTGGCGCAGGATCGCGTAGGCCGTCGTGTAGTGAAAATAGAAGTTCGGCAGCGTGAAGTTCAGCAGGAACCCCTCGCCCTTGAACTCGAGCGTCCGACCCGGGAACACGAGCTTCACGTCGCGCTCTTCCTGCCCGTCGATCTGTTCCGGCTTGAACGTCTTGGCGTAGGCGATGGCATCGTCGATGCGCTTCTTCACGTCGGCGAACGTCGGCTCGACGGCCGGCAGCGTCGGGCGCTCAAGACCCGCCAGGAGGGCGCAACCCCAATGGACTTGCTGGGTCGCAACACCGATCTGCTGCGCCAGCGAGAACATGTCCGGGGTCAGGCGTGTGTTGAGAAGCACCCCTTCCGGAATCTTCTTGGTTTCGCAATAAGCCGCGGCCTTTTCCATGATCTTGCCGAGCGCCGCCAGACCCTTCGTGCACGGCGGCACGAACGCGTTGTATAGACCCATAGCCATAGGAATTCCCCCAAGTTGAGACGTGATGCGGCGAAACATAGCGTCGCCACCCCCGTGCCGTCCATCGCCCTCCATTGCCCAGTCCATTGTTTGAGAGGGCACGGACCACGGTGTAAGCTGCACTCAACTGCCATATCTGGGGGAACGAACGGTATGAAACGGATTGGGATCGCCGTGTCAGCGCTGGTGGCCGTATGTGCCGCTGCCGTCCAGGCGCAGGCGCCGGCGCCGGCGCGGCCGACGGTGGCCGCGGACGGCACGGTCAGCGCCACGGTTACCGTACCGCTTTCCAATTTCCTGAGTGCGCAGGCCAAGGCGCAACTGAAGGACCTGCTGACGGCGGCGCCGAATCCGTCGGCGATGACTGCCGGCATAGAGGGCATGCGCAAGAATACCGACGAGCGCGCGAAGAAAGTGCTCGACCGGTGGCAGGCGATCACCCACAGCAAGATCGAGGACACCAAGATCGACGGCGTGCGGGTCAATATCGTTACGCCCGAAGGCGGCATCAAGCCCGAGAACAAAAACCGCGTGCTGATCAACATGCACAGCGGCGGCTTCCTTTTCGGCGGCGCCTACGGCGGCCAGATCGAAGCGGTGCCGCTGGCGGCGCGCGCCGGCGTCAAGGTCGTGGCGGTCGATTACCGCATGGCGCCAGAGAATGTGTTCCCGGCCGCCAGCGAGGACGTGGAGAAGGTCTACCGCTTCCTCCTGAAAACTTATAAGCCCGGCAACATCGGCCTGTATGGCTGCTCCGCCGGGGGAACCCTGGTCGGCCAGTCGCTCGCCTGGTTCCAGGACAAGAAGCTGCCGCGGCCCGGAGCCGCAGGCATCTTCTGCTCGGGCCTGGTCGACACATTCTGGTACGGCGGCGACGAGGGCGAGGTCAGCGGATTGCTCAACGCCACCGTGACCGCACGGCCACCGTCGGAGTCAGCGCCCGATGCCATGCGCCTCTACGTACGCGGAACCGAGAAGGACCCGCTGATCGTGCCGGGCAATTATCCCGAGGTGCTGGCAAAGTTCCCGCCGATCCTGATGATCACGGGGACGCGCGACGTCGCCGCCAGCAACGTGTTCATCACCCACCGAAAGCTGCTCGAGGCCGGCGTGGACGCGCAGCTATACGTCACCGAAGGGCTCGGTCACGGGCAATTCTACATGCTGCCGGGAACGCCGGAGAACGACATCGCCCACGACGTCATCTGGCGGTTCTTCGACCGCCATTTGGGGAAGTGAGCGAAGCGCCGGTGCCGCCTACGGCGCCGGCGTATGCGCTTTGAGCAGTTCGACCTTGAAGATCAGGGTTGAGCCGCCGGGGATCGCGCCCGGCGCGCCGCGCTCGCCGTAGCCGAGTTCGGAGGGAATGACGAACTCGAAGGTCTCCCCTTCCTTCATCAGGACAACGCCTTCGCCCCAGCCCTGAATCACCTGGTTAAGGCCGAACGAGATCGGCTCGCCGCGCGCATAGGAACTGTCGAACACGCGGCCGTCGATGAACTTGCCCTCATAGTTCACGGTCACCTGGCTGCCCGGCGCCGGCTTCGGACCGGACTCCACACCCTTCAGGACCTTGTACTGCAGGCCGCTGGGCGTCGCCTTCCAGCCTTCGTTCTTCAGGTTATCCACCAGGAACTGCTTTTGCGCCGCGCGCGGATCGGACGCGGTGGGCACAGCCACCTGTGCGGGCGACGGGGCTTCTTTCTTGTTCATCACAAATACCAATACGACAAGGACGACCACCGCGATCGCGCCGACAATGAGCGAAACCTTCATGACCGCCTCTTACGGTTTCAGGGGAGAAAAATTGAACCCGCGGGGCTCATCCCCGCGGGTTCTGTCTCGATCGGCGGAAGCGCCGATTACTTCTTCTTCAAGCCTTCGACGAGCGCGAGCGACTTCTCGGCGTGCTCGTTCGGCGTAACCTTATCGTCCGCCGACGACAAGGTCGCGATGATCTTGGAGTCCGGCGTGATCACAAACGTGGTGCGCTCGGTGAAGCCGGCCGTGATCAGGTCCTTGCCGCGGCTGTCTTTCGCGCCGGCGCGGCCTTCGCGGATGTTGAGATTGTACGACTTGGCGATGGCGCCATCCGGATCCGACGCGACCGGGAACTTGCCGGCGCAATATTCCGGATCGGCGGAAAAGTCGTTCAGACGATCGATCGTGTCGTGCGACACGCCGATGATGGTGGTCTTCGCGGAGGCGAACTTGTCCGCGTTCTCAGCGAAGGTGTGCGCTTCGACGTTGCAGCCTTGCGTGTAGGCAGCCGGGTAGAAGTACACGACCACGGGGCCCTTCTTCAGCGCGGCGGCCAGATCGAAATTGAATTCCTTGCCGGCCAGCGAGGCCTTGGCCTTGAAGTCAGGCGCCTTCTCGCCCTGCTTGAGGGCAGCGGCGGCCGGCAGTGCGATGATTGCGGCGAGAGCGGCGCCGGCAAAAAGGTGTTTCACGGTGGGTCCTCCTCCAGAAATGGAAACCGAGCATACCGCTATTTAGGCGGGAATGAAGGCGGAAATCTGGCCTAAATCTTGCGTAACCGGTCCATGACCTCTGCAACCGGCAGGACATCGGCGTACTTCTCGCCGATATCGAACAAGTTCACGGCGTGGGACACTTGGCTGCGGTCATAGACGCATTCCTCCGGCACGACTGTCCGGAAATTGTAAGAAAAAGCATCGACCACGCTGCCGCGCACGCAGCCTGACGTGGTGCAGCCCGTCACGACCACCGTATCGACCCCGAGATCGATAAGGTTGCTGCACAGGGCCGTACCAAAGAAGGCGCTCGGGTGCTTCTTCGGCACCAGTACATCCTTGGGATGCGGCGCGATCTCTTTCGGGAATTCGTAGCCCTTCATGGGGATGTTCATGATCTCCGGCACCTTCTCCGCCAGACGGCCGCCTTCATGGGCAACCTTCGGCGCGACATGCGGATAGAGAACCGGCCAGCCCTTCTCGCGGAACAACGCCAATAGCGGCACAATATTGTCCATCGCCTTCCAGCCGACTTCGCCGGTGCTGGTCGGAAATTCCTTGATCGACTCCCAGAACGGTTTCCGCTCCGTGCCGATGGTCCGGTACTGCACATCGATGATGAGAAGGCCCGGGCGCTTGCCCCAGGAAGACGGCCGGCCGAAGCCGGCGGCGCGATAGGCGCGCTGTTCGTCTTCGGGGATCAGGTCGGACCAGGGACGCTTTGCCATCACTTCACCGCGTATTTCTTGTCGAGGGCGTCGAACTCCGGCTTCTGCACCAGACGCTGACGTTCCTTGAACGTCGCGACCAGACCGGTGTCTTCATCCATGCGGCCCGTGGCCTTGAGTTGCTTGAGCGCGTTCTGCATGCCGACGATCGCACCCTGCAGGGCCGCGTTCGCATAGAGCACAATGCCGAACTTCATCTCGGCGAGGTCCTTCAGGTCAACCACCGGCGTCTTGCCGCCGATCACGATGTTCACCAGCTGTGGCACCTGGGAGACCGACTGCGGGATTTTGCGGATTTCGTCCAGATTCTCCGGCGCCTCGACGAAGGTAATGTCCGCGCCCGCTTCTGCGAACTTGTGCGCACGTTCGATCGCGGCGTCGAAGCCGTGGATGGCACGGGCGTCCGTGCGGGCGAGGATCAGGAAGTCCTCGCTCTGGCGCGCATCGACCGCAGCCTTGATCTTGCTCGCGGCTTCTTCAGCACCGATGACATCCTTGCCGGCGAAGTGACCGCACTTCTTCGGCATCACCTGATCTTCGATCTGAATGCAATTCGCGCCCGCGCGCTCCATCACCTTCACCGTGTGGCGCATGTTCAGCGCGTTACCGAAGCCGGTGTCGACGTCGACGATCAGCGGCAGCTCGATTGCATCGCGGATCGCAGATGTGTGGCTGGCCAGATCCTGCAGCGAGATGAACCCCATATCCGGGATGCCGTAGAACATGTTGGTGAGGCCGGCGCCCGAGAGGTAGACCGCCTCGAAGCCCATGTCCTGGATGATGCGCGCGGACAGTGCGTTGGCCGCACCCGGGACCAGCAGGCCGCGGCGTTCATTGATTTTCTTCTTGAGCGTCTTGCCTAGTGAATCGGTCACGTTTTTCCCCCTGGGATCATCTCAGAATGCGGGCATTGCAAAGCGCGGTAGGCGCGTCCCGACACGGCGGCTGTGTCGCATTTCGACCCCCTGCTGGCAAGGGCATCAGCCGGTTCGGTGCTATGCCGAAACGGCAAGCCCGCCGAACCGCGCGTCGGCGTCACGCGCGGCTGGGTAGGCGTCGCAGCATCTCGACGGCCGCGAGGCACATCAGCGGCGCGACGCTGACCGCCAAAAGGATCCTGGGAACGGGCCAACCGGCGCCGAGCATCATGCCGCCGATCAGAGGGCTGACGATGGCGCCCAGGCGCCCGACGCTCACCCCCCAGCCGACGCCGGTCGTCCGGATCAGGGTGGGATAGAACGTCGCGGCGAAGGCGTGGACGCAGGACTGCACGCCCACCGCACCGATGCCCGAGACGATGGCGAGGATGAACAGCAACGGCAGAGCGCCGGTCGCCAGACCGAGCAACGGGATGCTGACGATGGCAAGGGCATACATCCAGGCCATCACCCGCTCCGGCGCCACCCGATCGCTCCAGAACCCGAACGCGATGCTGCCGAAGACGCCGCCGGCCTGGTGGGCCATGGTGCCGTACAGCGCGGTCGCGAGCGGCAAGCCGCTTTCGCGGAACAGGATCGGCAGCCAGCTGCCGAGAAAATACAGCTGCGCCTGACTGCCGATGTAGACCACCCACAGCAGTAAGGTGGCTCCCGCGCGCCCGTCGGCGAACAGCAGCTTCGCGGACGCACCCGTGCTCTCGTCTCGCACCGTAATCGGCTGATCGGCAGCAATCGAGCATTGCGGCGCGATCTTCGCGATGAGTGCGGCAACACTTTCAGGGCCGCGGCCCTTCAAGACCAGAAAGCGCAAGGATTCAGGCAGGGCGGCCGCGAGCATCAGTCCGCACGCCAGCGCGAGCCCGCCGCCGACCACGAAGATGCCTTCCCAGCCGAACCGCGCGATCAGCGACGGTGCGCTCAAGCTTGCCAGCGCCGACCCGAGCGGGGCGCCGCCCACCATGATGATCAGCAACAACTGCCGTCGCGACGCCGGGTAGTATTCGGCCGCGAGCGCAAGGGCGGGCGGAACCGCGCCGCCGACGAATAACCCCGTCAGCAGCCGCAAGGCGATCAACGCATCCAGCGTGGTGCAGAACGCGGTCGCCGCGGTGACGATGGCCGCGAGGAGGAACATCCCGATCAGCAGCGGGCGGCGGCCGATGCGGTCGCCGACCGGACCGGCGAGGACACCGCCGATAGCGGCACCGAATAGGGATGCGGACAGCACAGGGCCGAATGCGGCTGACGGCACCTGGAAATCAGCTGCCACCGACGGTGCGGCGGCGGACATCGCCAGCAGATCGAAGCCGTCGACGACGAGGCTAAAGGCGCACAGCGCCAACACCCGGCCGTGGAATGAACTGACCGGCGCGCGATCGAGAAGATCGGAAACGTCGAGCGCGTCGCGCGCCACCATGCCACTGCCCCTGCTGCCCCGCCCTAAGGGATCACGAATTTTCCATCATTGCCAGGCAAGTCCCGTCGCAACGGACCGGGCGCTGCGGAGTTTTGACCCTTGCGGGAAACACCATCGGAGACTTCGTCATGACACGCACGCTCTCAGCGACCTTGTTGCTCGGGCTGTTGGCTTTAGCCGGCTGTAGCACAGGAGGCACCGGCTTCGGGAGCGGGCGCGGTGGAACAAACGCCACCTTCACATGGCAGTCGGGCGATTCCCGCACCGGGACGATGACCGCGCAACTCAGCACCGGCGAAAGCTACACGGGTCACTATTTCCAGATCACCCGCGAGACGGTGGTGAACGATCTCGGTCCGCTATGGATGGGCTGGCATGGCCGTGGCCGCGGCTGGCGCTATTGGGGTCCGGGTCCCTGGGGCCGGGAGGATTGGGGTCCTCAGTTCATCACCGAATACAGCGGTCGCGTGCTCGCCAACCTGCAGGGTCCGAATGGACGCTTCATGCGCTGCCGCTTCCAGCTGATACGCCCGCCATCGGGCATGTCCGGTGGCGGCGAAGGCCGTTGTCAGCTGCCGAATCGCGAGGACACGATCCACGCCACTTTCCCGCCGGGCGGCTAAAGCAGCCCGGCGTCGTGGCCGAGATTCATCCACGCATCCACGATGCCCATGTACGGCGCGAAAGCGCCGTACAACTGCGCGTACGCCGGTTGCTTGTCGTCCTGGAACGACACGTCGATTCCAGCCGTGGCGAAAGCGTCGCCTTCCAAGTATCCCTGCCCGCCAGCGCCGGACACATAGCGCTTCGCCCCGAAGTGTCGACATAGATCCAGTGCCAGGTCGGACCTGCGGGCGACCACGGGAAGCGCGCTCAGCTTGACGATGCGCGTTGTGATGCGCAGCTCCGCCAGCCAAAACATAAGGTGATCCCAGCAGAGGTCCGCGAGTAGATCGTGGGGGTCGCGATAAAGCTGCTCGATTTTCGTGAAGTTCGGCTCGAAATACGGCGCCTTGCGGTAGTTCTGCTCAATGGCGCGCAGGTGCTTCTTGCGCCAATCCCAAGTGTTATCGATCCGCGTGGTGAGCATCGTTCCCTCGAGATGGTCCTTGTGACGCACCGGTATCGTCAGCCACTGAGGCCCAATGGCGGTCTTGATGCGATTGCGGTTGATGAAGCTGTTGTTCTCGAACTGCACGCTGTCGAGAAACACGAACGTGTCGCACTGCTTGATACGGTCGAAGTAGCCGAGCGAGGGCAGATAGGCCGGCTGATGCGCGGCAACAATCATGATCTCGCGCAGCTCCGCTATCGCGCCGCGAGGCGGCGCTTGTCGAACAGGCAGCGATTGGCGCCCGCGGTCATGCAGCTTTGTGCCGCCGTCATCTTGGCAAGGTCGAAGACAAAAATATCGACACCCTCATCCCCGCCATCCATCGGCATCAGATACAGGGTATTGCCCTGTAGCTTCATGCCTTCCTGGGTCCAGACGAGGCCGCCTTCCATCTTGCCCAGGGCAAGACGCTGACGCGGGGCGAAGGTCTCCGGATCTAGGGTCCAGACTCATAAAATCCACCAAACGATTGCTGCGACGAGGTGGATGGATGCAAGGAAGTTTCGCGCCAGCTTATCGTAGCGGGTGGCAATGCGCCGGAAGTCTTTGAGCCTGCAAAAAGCATTCTCGATGCGGTGCCGCTT
>CANJPQ010000007.1 GCA_947476275.1 Fidelibacterota bacterium | reverse complement strand
CCTTGACCTGCGGCGGCAACGTCGCGGCGTCGCGTTTCGGGAACTTTAGCTCGACCCGCAGGCCCGGATGATTGTCGAGCAATGTCAAATCGAGGCCGTGGGACTTCGCGACGGCGGAGACCAAACTCAATCCCAAGCCGCTGCCCGGCGAGGTCCGGCTTTGCTCGAGGCGGAAGAGACGTTCCAACACCTTTCCCTTGAACTCGTCCGGGATGCCCGAGCCGGTGTCGGAGATCACGAACATCGGGCGGCCATCGCGCTCGGTGACGCAGAGGGTCACGCTGCCGGCGGCGGTGTACTTGATCGCGTTGTCGACCAGGTTCGCAACCGCCTGCGCAACGAGGTTGCGATCGCCACGGGCGACCAATCCCGGCCGGATATCGGTGACGAAACCGACGCTCTTTTCCTCGGCCAGCGGCGCGTAGAGATCGGCGACATCCTCGGCAATACTGGCGAGGTCGAGTTCGACGAAAGATTTTTGCGACCCGGCCTCGGCGCGCGCAATCCGCAATAGCGCGCTGAACGTGCCGAGCAGGCTATCAGCGTCGGAAATGGCGCCTTCGATCGCATCGCGGCTTTCCGCATCCGTGGCCTTACGCGCAGCACTCTCGAGCCGGCTGCGAAGTCGTGTCAGCGGCGTACGCAGGTCGTGGGCCACATTGTCCGACACCTGCTGCATCCCGCGCATCAGCCGCTCGATCTGATCGAGCATGGCGTTGATACTGTCGCTCAATTGGCTGATCTCGTCGTTGCGGTTCGTCACCGGCACGCGTTGCGACAATTCGCCCGACATGATGCGCCGACATGTGCGGCTGATGGATTCCACGCGCCGCATGATGGTGCGACTGAAGATGAACCCGCCAATCAGACCGATAGCAGCGGTGAACGCGAGGCCGGCATTGAGTGATTTAAGCAGCTGCTCGCGAAAGTGCTGCGAACTGCGCACATCGCGGCCCACCAACAGCTTTGCGTCAATGCCGGCGATGAGGAATTGCATCCCGCGCGCCTCACCGAATTGTTCATCGTTATTGCTCGGGTCGCGGATGGTGAACTTCACCCACACATCTTGCGGCTGCTGCACGACGTTCGGCCAATTCTGCAGATTGCCGGCAAGCGTGTTGCCGAACTGGTCAATGAGCACATAGATGCCGTCCGTTCGGGTCCCCGCGGCGACGCGTCGGTTGACCGACATGATCAGCCCCGGGAGTCCGGACCGCTGATAAGCCTCCTGGAAGCCCGTTACGTCTGCCTGGATCGCGGCCTCGATCTGCTGATCGGCGTAGCGCGCCGTCGTCCAGAAGATGAAATAGAACAGGCCGCCGACCGACAGCATGAACACGAAGGTGTAGATCATCACCATCCGGAAGGTGATGGAGCTGAACACACGCATCAGCTTCGAGGATGATGACCGAGCCATCGTGCCGTCGTCCGTTTAGGCGGCGGGATCGAGCTTGTATCCCGCACCGCGGACCGTCTGAAGGATTGCCGTGTCGAACGGCTTGTCGATCTTCTGGCGCAGACGACTGATATGAACGTCGATCACGTTGGTTTGGGGATCGAAATGATATTCCCACACGTTCTCGAGCAGCATGGTGCGCGTCACCACCTGGCCGGCGTGGCGCATCAAGTACTCGAGAAGCCGGAACTCGCGCGGATGCAAATAGACCCGCTTGCCCTGGCGTGTGACTTTCCGGGCCAGCAGATCCATCTCGAGATCGCCGACCTTGAGATTGGTGTTCTCCTGTCCAGGACCGACGCGGCGCAGCAGCGCCTCGAGCCGGGCGAGAAGCTCGGAGAACGCGAAAGGCTTCACGAGGTAGTCGTCACCGCCCGCCTTCAGGCCGGAGACGCGGTCCTCCACGTCGCCAAGCGCGCTGAGAAACAGAACAGGCGTCGCAATGTGGTTCTTGCGGACCATTTCGACGATCGAAAGGCCGTCGGGTCCGGGCAGCATCCGGTCGACGACCATCGCGTCGTAGGTCTCGCCGAGTGCGAGCGACAGACCTTCGCGGCCGTCGGCGGCGTGATCGACGCTATAGCCGTGCTCGCGCAGACCTTTGATGAGATATTCCGCGGCGTCGCGGTCGTCCTCGATAACTAGAATGCGCATGAGGTGAGCGGCTTCTTCGTGCTGCGGAGTTGGCACAGACTTGGGCACTGCCGAGGCGGCCGGCGGCGCGGAGAGTATAGTCATAAGGGGCGTTTCCTCTGCTGCATATGGGGCAGCGCGTGCCCCCGATAACATTCTAATCAGTCCGGATTACGCGCCATTAACAGCCGGCTTAATTTCCTGTCAGACGGCCCCTTTGCAGGCGGTAAAGCGGGGTTTTACGTTGGATTGGGCACGTTTATGGCGCCCGACCGCGCGCAGTGCGAGCATGGGGAGGTTTCGGAGCGGCAAGGGTCCCGCCATAATTTGGCCTCCAAATCAGGCTATCAATTCAAGATGTTACGATTCGTCTGAAGGAGGACCCGTCATGCGGACGGCAAACATTTTGACCCTGCGCGGGCTTGTGCCCGCCCTGTTCGGACTGCTGACCGTCGTCGGCATCAGCGTTGCGAGCGCGCCGAAGGCCGAAGCACGCACCGATATCTCCATCGGGGTCGGTGTCGGCGTGGGGCCAGCACCCTACTATTACCGCCATCGCCCTTACTGGAACCGACCCTACTGGGGCCCGCGTCCGGACTGGTACGGCGCCCGCTGGTACCGCCCCTATAGCTATTGGGGTCCAGGCTTCAATTTCTACGCGGCCTTCCCATTGTATGAGTCGTGGCCGGAGCGCGTGCGCACCTATCACCGCGACGCGTTCAGCGCAGCGCTTGCAGGCCCCATCGGCGAGACCTACGGCTGGGACGACGGCTACGACAATGGCGCCGTGACGGCCGTGCGCGATGGCCATTCCGGTGAGAAGTACTGCCGTGAATTCCGCCAGGAAGTGAACATCGGCGGCCGCGTCGAAAACGCCTACGGCGCGGCTTGCCGCGAACCGAACGGCAGTTGGCATATCGTCCCGAACAACCCCTAGTTCTTTTCTTCCCTTGGCCCCTCCCAGTGGCCGCGCCTGAACGGCGCGGTATACTGGGAGCATGGGGGACTTCTTTCGCATCGTCCTAGTTGGGCTGACCGCGGCGGCGTTGTCGGGATGCGGCATCGCGACGCAGACGGTCGGGGCAGCCTCGTCGGCCGTCCTGGCGCCGGTGGCGAACGTCGTGGCGGGCGCCAATTTCGGCTTGCAGACCATCGATCACACCGCGACCACCATCGCGACAACCAGCAAGGCGACATCCACGAGCATCGCCCAATCCGCGCGGACGGTGCGCAACGTGCAGGCCACCGCCGCCCAGCCCAGATACGTGACGCCGAAGATCAAACCGCTTTCGAAGAAGGCAAAGGATGCCATCGAGAAGGACAAGAAGGCGCCGCAACCCGACATCCAGGTCTTGCCGGACGAGACGATCGCCAAGTTGTCGGATGACCAGCGCGGTTTGCAGAGCGCCGCGCAGAAAGCAGCCCTAACCGCACCGGTGGGCGAAACCATCTTTTGGGACTTCGAAGGCGGAAAAGGCAGCGTCGTGGCGAAGGACGAGCACAAGTACGGCCAAACCTTATGCCGCACGTTCGAACACACCGTCACGCTCGAGGGCACGGACTATGACGCCCACGCCGACGCCTGCCTCGACGCCAATAATGGGAAGTGGCAAAAAGCCTTCTAGCCCAGTCTGCGCGCGGAAACCGCGAGACCCATGCCGCCGCCGATGCCGAGCGTTGCAAGGCCGTGGCTGCCTTCATCCCGGCGCACCATATCCGTAAATAAGCGCGTCATCAGGATCGCGCCTGAAGCGCCGTAAGGATGACCGAGCGCAATGGCGCCGCCGCCGCGGTTGACCTGGTCCTCCATCACATCCAGCTGATCGAGACAGGCCAGCACCTGCGCTGCAAAAGCCTCGTTGAATTCGACCATGTCGATGTCGGCGATGGAGCACTTCGTGCGCGCAAGCAGCTTCTGCACCGCGGGCACAGGGCCGATGCCGAGATAGTTGGGATCCACGCCAGCGACGGCGGAGTCGACGATCCACAGCCCGTCCCGCAATCCCATTTTCTGGAATCTCGCGTAAGACACGAGGGCGACCGCGGCCGCACCATCGTTCATCGGACAGGCGTTGCCGGCCGTCACGGTGCCTTCCGCCGCGAACACCGGCTGCAAGGCTGCGAGCTTTTCGAGCGAGGTATCGGCACGAGGGCATTCGTCGGTGCGAAGTTCGCCATCCGCGCCCGCCAGCGGCACGATCTCCGCGGCGAACCGTCCATTGCCTTGCGCGGCGGTCGCCTTGCGGTGGCTACGCAGGGCGAAGGCATCCTGGCGGGCGCGCGTGATGCCATATTTTCGCGCCACGTTCTCCGCTGCTTCGCCCATGTCCGGATCGCCGACGAAATCAGGCGCGAAGCGTGCGCGGGTGTAGGGCTTGGGCGGCACGCCGTCCTGGTCCGGTACCGCATACCGCAGGGGAGCGGTCGAGCAACTCTCGACGCCGCCGGCGAGATAGACCTCCCCTGCCCCGGCTTCGATCAAGCGTGCCGCCGTCGCGATGGCTTCGAGGCCTGAGCCGCACTGCCGATCGACGGTCATCCCGGGCACACTGACCGGAAAGCCGGCAGCCAGCGCGGAAAGGCGCGCTGGGTTGCCGCCTGGTCCTGCCGCATTGCCGAGGATCACGTCGTCGATGGCGTCGGCGGCGAGACCGGCATCCGACAACACGGCTTTCAGGACAGGTGCAGCGAGCGCATCGACCTGCAGCCGGCCCAAGGCGCCCCGCACCCGGCCGACAGGCGTGCGGCGGGCGGCGATGACGATGGCGCTGCGGGCGTGGGGGCCGGTCACGTCAATGTCTCCAAGGTCGGCAGCATGTCCATCACCTGCGCGCGCGCGACTTTGCCGCTGGCGGTGCGGGGAAGCGACGCAATGCGCCGCCACTCCCGCGGCAGCTTGGTCCGGGGCAAGGCCGCGAGGCAACCCGCTTCAAGGACTGCGCGGCCGACGTCGCCTTCGACGACGGCGCAGAGGCGATGGCCCCAGCGCGGATCGGCGATGCCCAGCACCGCCGCGCCGGTGACGCCCGGCACCGAAGCGAGCACGTGCTCAATCTCTGCCGGATAGATGTTGTGGCCACCGCTGATCAGCATGTCGCCCTCGCGACCGGCGAGGAACAGGAAGCCGCGGGCGTCGAGATGCCCGCGATCACCCACGGTCGCCCAGGCCGGGTCAGAAGGATCGGTCCGGAAACCGCCCACTGCGTCGGTATCGATATAGCCGTTACTGAGCATCGCGCTTCTGACCCAGACAGTGCCGATCTCGCCCGCCGCAGCCACCGAGCCGTCGTCGCGGCGCACGATCAGGTCGACGCCGTGGAAGGCGCGGCCGACGGACTCCGGCGGCGCGCCGTCGGACGGTGTCGCGACGGAGACAAAGCTGAGCTCCGAGGCCCCGTAGTACTCGAACAGCCGCGCGGCGGGATAGCGCGTGGGCAAACGGCCGCGCAGACCCGGCGTCAGCTTCGCGCCGGCACTGATGATGGCGATGGGCCGCGACACCGGCGCCGGCGTGGCGCTCACCAGCAGATCGAACATGGACGGCACGCCGACGATGCAATCGACTTCGCCGTCGGCGATCAAGGCCGCGCAGATCGCGGCATCGAAATGAGCTTGCAGAATCGCCGTGCCGCCGGCTTCGAGCGTCTCGATTGCGGTGTAAAGCGTGAGGCTGTGGCTGACCGGTCCCGGCGCAAGGACACGGCCGGACGCTGTGGGTCCAAATTCCGCGCGCGCAGCGTCAAAGGTCGCGCGCCACGAGGCGTGCGTGCGGATGAAGCCGTTGGGAACGCCGGTCGTTCCCGAGGTGAAGCCGATGAAGAACGGACTATCCGGTGTGGGCGGCGTGTTCGCGCCGGGTGCGGACGGCCTGTCGCCGTCGATCACCAGGTTGGGCGTGTGCCGGTCGAGCACTCTTTTCCGCATGTCCGCAGGCCAGCCGGGGTCGAGCGCCATCGCCACGGCACCGGCGCGCACCACGCCGAGAAAGGTCGCCACCGTACCCGGCGCATTGTGCATCGTAATCGCGACACGGCGCGCGGCACCGACGGCCGCTTGCCACCGCGTGATTTCCGCGGCGAGTTGCGCGTAAGTGAGCGTTTCATCGCCCCGCCGGATCGCGGGCCTGTCCGGCGCGTGCGCGGCCGTCGCCATGATCCCGTCGGAAACGATCACGGCTGCAGCGCCGGATAGCCGCGCCGCACGATGCCGGCGATCACCGCGGCGAGGATCGCCTTTACAAGATCGCCCGGCAAGAAGACCGCGGAGCCGATGGCGGCCTGCGCGAGCGTAAGGCCGCCCACTGTCGCCAGCCACGGAATCCCGAAGGCGTAGACGACCACGACGCCGCCCAGCAGGGCACAGGCGAACCCACGCCAAAAAGCGTAAGTGGTCCAGACGCGCCGCGACGCCCAGCCGGTCGCGGCGGCGGCGAAAGGATAGGCGATCAGGAATCCGGCGCTTGGCCCGGCGAACACGCTCAACCCGCCGCGCCCACCGGCCAGGAGCGGAAACCCGAGTGCCACCAGCAGCAGAAACAGCGCCAGGGCTTCTGCGCCGCGCCTGGGACCGAGCAGCAAGCCGGCGAGCATTACGCCGAGGGTCTGGGCGGTGATCGGCACCGGGATCACCGGAAGCGGGATCGGCGGCAACACGCCGAGGGCCGCAACCATCGCGGCGAACACAGCAACGCGCACGGGCCCACGAAATGTATCAGATGCCGCCCTCATCGTGGTGCCCATCCGCGCGCGGCGAGCGCCTCGGCAACGTCGTCGCCCTCGCGCAGGGCGCGGATCAGCATGGGCACGATGGCGGCAACGGGCGAGCGCTCCAGCCCACGGGCGCGCTGGGCCTCGCGCACCTCGGCACCGATACGAAATAGAGCGGGCACGAAGCGGATCGCGAGCACGGTGAGGAATGCAACGTGCTCGGCGTTCACGCCGACGCGCCGCAATGGGGCTAGTACGCGCTCAAGCGTTTCGAGCATGTCGCTGACTTTGGTGGTTGCGGAAACCAGGGCCGCCACGGCGACAAGCACCGCGAGTTTGGCAACCAACAGCGCGGCCCCCGGCACGTCCCGCAGCCAGACTTGCGCAAGGAAGATCGCGATCAAGATCGCTGCCATGGGCCTGAGGGATTGGAACAACGGCCGTGCGCCGATCCCAGCGCGAACCCACGCCGCGGCAACGATGACGGCAACAACTACCAGCGCGTTTGGCCCACCTGCCGCGACGGCCACCGCTGTCGCGGCGAGAAACGCAAGTTTCGCCGCCGCCGACACGCGATGGACCGAACTGTCGCCCGGTGTGTAGACCGCGCGCATCATGCGGAGGCCGCGACATAGCGTGCGATCACGTCCGCGGCACCGCCATCTTCCACCACGCGACCTTCGGCCAACAAGATGGCACGCTCGAACCCCGCGAGCAGATCGACGTGATGGGTGACGACAATCACTTGCTGCGGCAGGCCAGCCAGCACTTTCATGAAAGTCCGCGCGCGGCGCAGATCGAGCATGGCGGTCGGCTCGTCGCAAATCAAAATGTCCGGCGCCAGCACCAAGGCCCCCGCCAAGGCGACCAATTGCTTTTCACCGCCGGACAGTTCCGCACAGGCCCGATCCCTCAGCGCCGACGCGCCGAGCTGCTGCAGCGTTGCCTCCACGCGTGCGGCGCGCTCGCCTGCCGGCACGCCATGCGCTTTCAATCCAAAGGCAAGGTCTTCTGCCACGGTCGGCATGACCAGTTGGCTCTCCGGGTTCTGGAACACGAAGCCGACGCGGCGACGGACCTGCGCGCCATCACGGGCGGTGTCGAGGCCGAGCACACTCACGCGGCCCACCGTCGGAATGATGAGCCCGTTGAGAAGACGCGCGAACGTGCTTTTGCCGGAGCCGTTGTCGCCGATGATGGCAATGCGGCGCTCAGACAGCGTTGTGCTCACGCCGGTCAGAGCGACGCGCACGCCGTAGCGCACCTTGACGTTATCGAGCGCGATCACGTTCTGGCGGTCACAAGGAACGTGCTTCCGGGCGCGGTCGGCAAACCGCGCGTATCGGCATAGAACTTCTTTGCCGCGTCCGCGCTGGGCGCGGCGCGGACAATGACGTCGAAGCTGCCATCGCCTTCCAGGCGGGGAATTTCGATGCTGTGTGCGCGCGCGAGCGTTGTCAGCCCGGCCGCCTGCGCCATGGTTTCTTTCGCGTCGAGGGAACGTTCAAACGCCTCGCGGTCGGCGACGCGCACGACGCTTGCAAGGTATGCTGCCGTGCCGGCAGGCGGCGTCCCACGTCCGGGGACCGCGAACACCTCGAAGTTTCCGGCGCCAATGCGCAGCGCTTTCGCCTTGGTGTATTCGGGCGAATGCCAGAAGGCCGACACGGCTGCAAGATCAGGGAATTTCGCGAGCACAAGCGAACGGCCGGTCCAATCGCCGCCGAGGCATTCCACCCCGCGGCTAGGGCCGCCCATACCGAGATAGCTGCCGCCGTGCGCCTTGTAGATCGGTGGCAAGGTGGCGCTGTAGTCCGCCATCTTGCTCAGGTCGATGACCTGTCCCACCACCAGGAGATAACCGGGCTGGATCATTGGACCTCCGGGTCATGACGAAGCGGGACAGATGTGGTCCAATAGCCCGGCGTTGTCAACGCGAGGCCCATTTCGACCATGCTTTATGCTTTGATTTCTCCCGCCAAACGGCTCGATTTCAAGCCGCAGCCGGGAATCAAGACCACTCAACCGGCGCTGTTGAAAGACACCGCGATCCTGGCGGCGCGCGCGAAGACGCTGTCGAAAACGCAGATCCAGAAGCTGATGGACATCAGCCCGGCGCTCGCGCAGCTCAACTACGACCGCTATCAGTCATTCGATCCGGCCAACCGCGGCGAGACAAAGGCGGCGATCTACACGTTCGCCGGCGACGTCTACATGGGCTTCGTCGCGAAGACCATGAGCAAGGAGGACGTGGCCTACGCGCAGGATCACGTCGGCATCCTGTCGGGTTTGTACGGTCTGCTGCGACCTCTGGATGCGATCCAGGCCTATCGCCTGGAGATGGGCAGCGCGCTCAAGAACGAGCGCGGCAAAGACCTGCACGCGTTCTGGCGCGAACATCTCACCGATCATGTGAACACAATCGTCGGGAAGCTGAAGAACCCGACCATCGTCAATCTCGCCTCGGCGGAATATTTCGGCGCGGTCGATGCGAGCAGGTTGAAGGCGCCGGTGATCGCAGCGAACTTCGTCGAGGTCAAGAACGGCAAGGTGAGCGCGCCGACGTTCTTCCTGAAGAAGGCGCGCGGCATGATGGCGCGCGCGATCGTCGAGAACCGCTGGCAGACGCCGGAGCAGATGAAGGGGTTCGATACTGCCGGCTATGCCTACGACGAAAAGCGCTCGACCGAGACGATGATGGTGTTCAGCCGCACTGCGCCCAAGGTCGGGGTTACCGCTCGATTCTGATCCAGCGGTCGAAGTGCAGGCCGCGGATATTGTCGTCCCAGCCCTTCACGTAAGGCTTCACAAGCTGGCGGTTGACGTAATAAGTCACCGGCGTGAGCGGGGCATCCTGAAGGGCGATGGCTTCCGCTTGCTCCATCAGTTTCGCGCGTGCGGCCATGTCCACGGTCGCATAGGCGCGGTGCATGAGATCATCGAACGCCGGATTGCTGTACTTGGCGTGGTTGTCGCCCACATCGTCGGTCTCGAGCAGGTAAAGGAAGGTCGACGGGTCGTTGTATTCGGCGAGCCACTGGTAGCGGGCCGCCTCGTAGTCGCCGTTGCGCAAAGACGCGTTGATGGTGTTGAGATCGCTGTTGAGCAGTTCCACCTCCGCACCGACCGCTTTCCACATGCCGGCCGCGGCGACCGCGACGCGCTTCTGGATATCGCTGGTGTTGTAGCGGAAGGAGAATTTCAGCGGCTTGGCGGGGCCATACCCGGCCTCCGCCAGCAGCGCCTTGGCCTTGGCGATCCGCTCCGGCATCGGCAGACCGACCCAAGGTGCTTTCGGCGGCGTGTAGCCATCGCGGCCGCCGGGCGGGATGAGGCTATCCGCCCCCTGCTCGCCACCGCGCATGACCTTCTCCGCGATGGTCTGACGGTCGAGCGCCAGCGCCAACGCCAGACGCACGCGCTTATCGTTGAAAGGCGCCTTGCGCGTATTGAACACGAAGTATTCAAGCCCAAGCATCTCGACGGACCGCAACTCCTGCGGCGTGGTCGCGCGAATGCTGTCGATCTGCGATGGCGGGAAATTCGTGGCGACGTCCAGGTCCCCGGCCCGATAGCGCGCATACGACGACGCGATGTCCTCGACATTGGCGTGCTCGACAAAATCGAGGGCGATGTTCTTGGCATCGTAGAACTTCGGATTGCGCATCAGCGTCACCCGGGTCTGCGGGACCCATTCCTTCAGGATGAACGGCCCGTTGACGACGATGTTTTCCGGCCTGGTCCAGGCGGTGCCGAATTTCTCGATCGCCCACTTCGGCACCGGATGGCAGCGGTGCACGATGAGTTCGAGGAAATAGGGCGTCGGATTGGTGAGCCGGACCTCGAAGGTGGTGTCATTGAGCGCCTTCACGCCCAGGGCCGCGACCGGCTTTTTGCCTTCCTGCACGTCACGGGCGTTCTCGATCATGTAGAACATGGGTGCGCCGCGGGCGGCGGTCTTGGGATCGAGCATGCGCCGGAAGCTGTATTCGAAGTCGCCGGCGGTGACCGGGTGGCCGTCGGACCACTGAGCGCCGGCGCGCATCTTGAAGGTATAGACCTTGCCGTCGGCGGAGACCGTCCAGCTTTCCGCCGCGCCTGGCATGAGCTTGGCTTTGGCGTCGATCGTCGTTAGACCGATGAACATGTCGGTAATGATATTGCCGGCATAGCCCGTGGTCGTCAGATGCGGATCGAGAGAATCCGGTTCGCCGATCCCGCCGCGGTGAAAGATGGTCGCAGCCTGGGCGGACGCGACCCACAGCACCAAGAATAATGCGATGCGCAATACTGTCATGGGCCGCATTGCATCAGGCTTCGGCCAACACCACAATCCCCCCATGACACTCCATCGGCACCTCGGCATCTTGCGCCGCCGCTGCGCGCATATCCGCAGCGCCATCAAAGAGGTCGGGCTGCCGGAGCCGCGCAGTCTCGACCCCGGATTCCCGACGATCATCAACATCATCTGCACCCAGCAGGTCTCGACCGCCGCCGGGGAAACCATCTTCCAGCGCGTCGTGCAGGCCTGCCGCGGCAAGATCACCCCGAAAGCGATCCTGGGCCTGCAAGAGCCGGGTTTGCGCGCCTGCGGTTTCAGCGGCCCGAAAGCGCGTTACGCGCTCGGCGCGGCGGAGGCCGTGATGGCCGGGACGCTCGATTTCGACGCCCTGCACGCAGCCGACGATGACGGTGCCCGCGCCATGCTCACGGCGCTGAAGGGCATCGGCAATTGGAGCGCCGATATCTACCTGATGTTCGCCATGGGTCGGCCGGACATTTGGCCCGTGGCCGACCTCGCCCTCCAGCACGGCGTGAGGCTCTTGCTCGGGAAGCGCGCACGGCCCTCCCTGGAGGCGATGGAAAAGGCCGCCGAGTCTTGGCGGCCCTATCGTTCGGGCGCCGCAATCCTGCTCTGGCGCTATTACGGGAATACCCTCAAGACTCGCGTGGGTAAATCTCCTAAATAAAACAATGGCCTTCCGACGGTTGCTGCAGCGCAAAAAACGCCGTCATTTTTCTTTCACATTGCAGTAACGTTGGCGTCGCGGCGCGCACCTAGGATGCGGCCGTTAACGGGGCAAATTTCAGAGGGGCCACCATGCTATTCCGCAACATTCTCGCAACGAGCGCGAGCGCGCTGGCGCTTGTCTTCGGTGCATCGGGCGCTTACGCCCAATCCTCCGGCACACTGGCGATCGAAGAGATCGTCGTCACCGCCAAAAAAGTAAACATGGTCGGCGTGATGGTCGCTGAAGTCGACCCGAAGTCGCGGGCCTCGATTACGGCGGAGATGATCTCGCATCAGTCGCCCGGACAAACTGTCCTCGACACCATCAACCTGCTGCCCGCCGTCAACTTCAATAACAATGACGCTTTTGGCTCCGCAGGCGGCGACATCACGGTGCGCGGGTTCGACAGCCAACGCGTCGCCCTGATCCAAGACGGCGTGCCGCTGAACGATAGCGGTAACTATGCCATCTTCCCGAACCAGCAGCTTGAGCCGGACCTGATCGAGAAGGTCACGGTGAACCTGGGCACCACCGACGTTGACAGCCCCACCGCCGCGGCCGCCGGCGGCACGATCAACTACATCACGCGTCGCGCCGCGGACAAGCTCGGCGCCCGCGCCGAAGTCGGCTTCGGCAGCGACAACTTCACACGCTACTACGGCACGATCGAGACAGGTCAGATTGGGACAACGGGTCCCAAGGCGTGGTTTTCGGGTCTCTTCACCCGCAACGACATCTTCACGCCGCATTTCGCAGTGGCCACCCCGGCTGGCAAGATCCAAAAGACCCAGTTTAACTTTCGCATCGACCAGGACGTCGGCTCGATCGGCAGGTTCAGCATCCTCGGCAACTACAACCAAAACCGTAATAGCTTCATCAACCGCATCAGCATCGCCAACTTCAACGCCAATATCGCGCCAGTGAACAACGCGCAGGCGGCGGCTGAGAACATCAATCCGTCCAACACGGGCAACGTCCGCATCCTGTCGAGTTGGGATATCAGCGACAACTTCAAGCTTACCGTGGACCCTTCGTTCCAATATGTGCTCGCGAACGGCGGCGGCGCCGCGAACTGGGCTGAAACCGATCCGCAGCTGCGCGGCGGCACCGCCTCGGCGGGCGTGGACCTCAACGGCGACGGTGACTTGCTCGACACCGTACGGCTCTATCGCCCCAACACCACGCAAACCCACCGCCTCGGCGTGACGTCGTCGCTGATCTATAAGTTCGCCGACACACAGAGCGTCCGCGTCGCCTACACCTGGGACCGCGCCCGGCACCGCCAGACCGGCGAGGTTGGCTTCATCAAGACCGACGGCAGCTTCTATCCGGAAGACGTGTTCGGCGGCAAAGGCGCCGGCTACGGCGGCCGCCCGGTCAACCTTCCGGATGGCACAGTGTTGCGCCGGCGTGATCGCGCTTCGATCGCCCTGCTCAATCAGATCGCGGGCGAGTATCGCGGCAAGTTCGTGGACGACAAGTTGCTGGTGAACGCCGGTGTGCGCGTACCGTACTTCACGCGTCACCTAAATAACTTCTGCTACCAGCGCGACACCTTCAACGCGTACTGCACCACACAGACCGGAACGCCGGTCCCCGGCACGAACGACGGCACCGGCAGGACGTTGGTCACGTTCCCGGTGTCCACGTTGAACACCAGCGCGGCCTTCCAATACGGTCGTCCGCGTTCGTTCGACCGCAAATATGACAAGGTGCTGCCGAGCGCGGCCGTCAGCTATGACTTCACACCGGAGTTGCAAGTCTACGCCAGCTATTCCGAGACGCTGTCGGCGCCGCGAACGGACGATCTTTACGACCAGGTCTTGATCGATCCGGGTCCCGAAGTCGCCCATGCCTACGACGCGGGCTTGCGCTATTCGAGCGGACAGTTCATGGCCGCCGGCGCCGTGTGGTACAACAAGTTCAGCAACCGCATCGAGCGCGTGCTGGACGAGGCCGCCGGCATTGCGTTCTCCGCCAACGTCGGCGACGTGAAGTTGTGGGGCATCGACGGCCAACTCAGCTACAAGCCGATCGAGACGCTCTCGTTCTACGTGTCCGCCTCCTACATCAAGTCTGAGATCCAGCGCGACATCAAAAACACGACCGCCGGCGCGCTGCTGCCGACCAAGGGAAAGTCTCTCTACGAAACGCCGACGTTCCAGAGCGGCGCCCGCGTTCAGTGGGATCCAGTTGAGTTCCTGTCCTTGGGCGTGCAGGGCAAATACATCGGCGAACGCTGGACGAACCTGGTCAACACCGAAAAGACGCCCTCCTATGCCCTCTGGGATATGGATGTGCGGTTCAAGCTTGACCGCGTCGGCATGAACGGCACTTACGTCCAGCTCAATATGAAGAACCTCTTCGACAAGCGCTTCCTCGGCGACATCACGACGAACCTGGTGGGCACCGCGCTCATTCAGCCGGGCTATCGCCGCACGTTCCTCGCGACGCTGCACGCGGAGCTCTAAGCCAACACGGGACGCACAAACTAAAAAAGCGAAGGGCGGACCAGAAGGTCCGCCCTTTTTTTGTCCGCGTATAGCGGCTGCTAGGCGCTCTGCGCGCCGGCCCGGCCGCTCTCCACCACGAACTTGGCACGGGTGCGGAACTTCGGCTCGCGCACCCGCACGTTCTCCACCATGCGCAGCGTGGACGTCCAGGTCTGCGGGGTGACTTCGCACAGCACGTAACCGCGGACGGTATCGTCGATGAATTTCATCTGCGGATTTTCTTTCAGCAGCGCCGCGAAGACCGCAGTATTGTAGCTTTCCGACGTCACCGAGGTGCACACGAATTCGGTCATGAGCGTTTCGGAGTTGGGGTTGAGATCGTCGTCCTTCACATCCGAGACGAAAAAGCTGTGGATGTCGCCACCCAGGCAGATGAAATTCTGCTGACCGTAATCCTTGTTCCGCTTCTTCACGAGATCGAGAATCTTGCGCTTGGCCGCGGGATATCCACCCCAATTGTCGGTGAAGATGCCGCGCCCCGGGCCTTCCATCTGATCGAAGCCCGCGAACATCAGCGTTTGGGCGAGCACGTTCCACTTCGCGTTCGTTCTGGCCCAGCCGCCAGTGAGTGAGCGCTCCTGCTCCTTGCCCAGCATGGTGCGGTTGGCATCGAAGATCTCGGGGCACTTGGCGACATCGACGACTTGCCCCATATGCTTATCCGCCGTCTGACAGGGGATCGGATCTCGGTATTGGCGCAGATCGCAGATCGCCATATCCATCAGATCGCCGAAATCGACGCGCTTGTAGAGCGTCATACCATCGGCCTGAGGCATGGCCGATGGCCGCAGCGGCATGTGTTCGTAGTAGGCCTGGTAGGCCGCCGCGCGGCGCGCCAGGAACGCGGCGGGATCGCGGTCGCGGTCGGACTCGAGACGCGAATAATCGTTGGCCGCCTCGTGATCGTCCCACATGAAGAAATGGGCGCAATGGGCGTGCGCGTTCTGGAGGTCAGGGTCGGCCTTATAGACCGCGTGCAACAGCCGGTACTGGTCGAGCGTGCGCGCTTCCGCACCGGGCATCTGGCGCACCGTGGTGCCCCAGGAACTCTCGTAGATGTAATCGCCGAGATGGAGAATGAAATCGGGGTCCTGGGCGATCATGTCCCGAAAGGCGGTAAAGTATCCTTGCTCGTAGTGCTGGCAGGACGCGAAGGCGAACTTCAGCTTCTGGAGCGGCATGCGCGGGGTGGACAGCGTCATGGCGCGCCCGGTCCGGCTCACCGCAGCGCCGCAGTGGAAGCGGTAGTAATAGGGCCGCCCGTGCTCGAGCCCCTTCACATCCACGTGGACGCTGTGGGCAAGGTGCGGTTGGGCGTAGGCAGTGCCGCTCGCCACCCGTTTCTGGAATTTCGGATCGGCCGCCACCTCCCAGCCGACGGGGATGGCTTCCGGCGGTAGCGCCTTGGCGTCATAGGGATCGGGTGCAAGCCGGGTCCAGATCATGAAGCCGTCCGGAACCGGGTCGCCGGCGGCAACGCCAAGCTGGAACGGATCATTAAGGAAGGTGGGGGCGGCGAAGGCACGGCGGGCCCCTGCTCCGGTCGCCAGGGCCGTCCCGGCCCAGATCGCGGCCTGGGCCGCGAAGGTACGGCGGGAAAACGGAGGGAACGCCATGGCGACCTCATGCAGGGATCAACGCCCCATGGTAGGGGCGCCGCACGCCTCGGGAATGAAATTATCATGATGGCTCAGGGCTTAGCAGGGCGGAAATGGGCAGTTGCCTTTCCCGGTTCCGAGCCTATTCTCCCGCGACTTACGCCTGTCCCGGCGCCCGCCCGCCTGGGGCCTCGGACCGGCCCAAACCGTTGAGGAATCTCGCCTGTGAGCACCGACGCCAAGAAGAACGGAACCGCAGCCCCGGCAGACGAAGAGCCGCAACTGCCACCCCTGTTCTATAACCGCCCGGCGCCGGTCGCGAGCGGCCCTCACCAGAACCTCAAGATCCGCAGCGAGGTGGATTACACCTTCGCCCAGAAGAGTAACGCCGTGCCGGTAACGCTGCCGGAATTCGTGGTCGCCGCCCGCCATTACCCGATCATCTTCATCGGCGACGAACTGGTGCCGACCGTGGCGTTGGGCCTGCGCGCCGACGACAACCTGTTCGTCAACGTGAAGGGCGAATGGGAGGCCGGCCAGTACATCCCCGCCTATGCGCGGCGGTATCCGTTCATCTTGCTCGGCGGCCCGGCCGACGAGCGCCTGCAACTTGGCATCGACGAGACCGCGTCATCATCGAAGCCAGATGCCCGCCCGCTGTTCGAGGGCGAAAAAGAGACCGAGGTGGTCCGCAACGCAATCCAGCTGTGCGAGCAGTTCCACGGCGCCTATCTGTTCACCGCCGATTTCTCCAAGGCCCTGGCGGACGCGAAGATCACCGAATCCCGGTCCCTGGACGTGAAGGTCTCGGACACGGAGAACCTGAACATCGGCAGCTTTGTCGCCATCAACGAAGACAAGTTCAAGGAATTGCCGGACAAGACCTTCCTGCAATGGCGCGAGAAAGGCTGGCTCCATGCGGTGTATTTCCACCTGCAATCCCTGAACAATTGGGAATTCCTGCTGGCGCGGGCCTCCTCCCGGATGGCGGCGGCGGCAAACCTCGGCTAGCAACGGCCGGCGCGCAGCGGGTCTGGGATTTCGCGGCAAAAATTCTCTAGAATTGTTGAAGCACGTAACCTGGCGCCGCTGAACAGGGGCCCATGCAGACCATCACCCACTACGAGGTCTATCAGGCAAGCCTGGGCCAGTGGACGATGGTCGCCCGCTTTACCGCGGGCGAGCGCGATCTTGCCATCTCCCATGCCAGGTCGATCGAGGAGGAGCGGCGTGTTCCCGCCGCCGTCATTGAGGACATCGAAGACCTCAGCGCCGGGACCTTCGATGCGCGCCTGATCCACCGCTCGCTAACCACCGGCGCCGACATCCGCGTGCCGCCTAACGCGAGCGATCTCGGCAGCCGGTTCTTCATGATCGCGCTCAACGGCCTCGCGATCGGAGCCATCGCGCTGGTGCTGGCGATGGTTGCCTTGGGGCGCGCCAACCTTTCCAGCAGTGTCCACAATCTTGCAGTGCTCGGCGCATTTCTGGGCGGCAGCCTGCTCGGCGGCTTGATGCTGTTCCGCCTGTACATTCCGGTCGGTGTCATCCTGTGGCGCTCGAAAGATCCGGAATCGCGCAAACGCACAATCATGGCCCTGGGACAGGGAAGCGTCGCGTCGGATGATGAGACGGTCGCAGTACCGATGGCGCCGCCGGCGATGCGCGAATTTCCAGCGCCGGTCCGCGCGGCACTGGAGGCGGAGCAGGCGCAGTCGCCACCCGAACTGAGTGCGGACGCAACCCCGCCACCGGACCCAGCAGATGTGCCGCCGCCCCCATCAGTGGAAGGCGAAACGCCCGCGCCAGATGTGACGCCGCCTGAGACCGCCGCGGCCGATCCGTCCCAGCCGGCACCCGATGCCCCCCTGCCCGCGCCGACCGGCTCGATCTCCGACGAGGTGCTTCTTGCCTTGGTCGAGCGCACAAAAGGCATGCTCAACATGCTTGCCGACGATGGGCTTGCGAGCCTGCGCCCGACGCGGCCCATTCTCACCCCCGCCGACCGCCTGGGCTTCAGCGTCTACCTGCTCGGCGCCACGCGCGCCGTCGCGGAGCGCAACGCGCTCGATGAACCGACGACGCGGCTGCTGGCGGACTCGGCGCTGAGCCGCAGCCGGCTCTCGCCAGAGGAGATCGCCGCTTTCTTCGCCGATTTCGAGGTGAACGGGGAACGCCCGCGCTACAGGTCGATGATCGACCATGGCCGGACAGGCATCGGATTCATGTTGGGCGAGGTCTCCGGGTCGAAGCCGCTCCTTCCCGAGATCCTGACCAAATGGAACGATCCGCTGAACCAGACCGGCGAACCGCAGCAGGTGACGTTCGTATTGACGGACATCGTCGGATCAACCGCGATGACCAGCGAGATCGGCAACGCCGGCGCACAACGCGTGGTGCGCGCGCACAATGCCATCTGCCGCGCCGCCACCAAGGCGTTCCGCGGACGCGAGGTGAAGCACACCGGCGACGGCATGTTGATGATCTTTCCTGATTCCACCTCCGGCGCCCGTGCGGCGATCGACATCCAGCAGGAAGGCAATACCTTTGCGCTCGATAACCCGGCCGCGCCCCTGGTCATGCGGGTCGGTGTGCATACCGGCGAAGCGGTGTTCGAGGACGGCGAGTATTTCGGGCCGGCGGTCGCAACGGTCAATGGCGTTGCAGCGGCCGCAGGCAATGGCGAGATCTGCATCAGCGCCGTCGCACGGCAGAAGCTGCCGACTTTGCTCAAAGCCGAAGAAATCGACACGCGGGCGGTGAAAGGCAGCGCCACGCCGATCCAACTCTTCAGGCTGTTGTGGGATCCTAAACGGGCGGTCGGCAAGGCGCCGGTGCTGGAGTATCGCCAAATTGGCGCGAACCCTGGCGTGCCCCCCTCGCCAGTCGCTGCAGGCAGCACACGGCGTTGAACGCGGCCGCACCCACGCACGTTTGGCACGCGCTGCGCCACGACACGTTCCGCGCGCTATGGACCGCGGCACTGATCTCGATGATCGGCGCCTGGATGCAAGGCCTTGGCGCGTCCTGGCTTATGACCGAACTCGACCGGTCGCCGATCATGGTGGGACTGGTGCAGGCTGCACAGATGATCCCCGCCATCTGCCTCGCCCCGGTCGCCGGGGCGCTGGCGGACATGTTCGACCGCCGTCGCTTCCTGATGGGTGTCATGGCCTGGCAGGGCGCTTTCACTTTGCTCCTGGCCATCCTCACCTTTAGCGGCTTGATCACGCCCTGGCTTCTGATCGCCTGCATATTTGCCGCCGGCGCCGGCAATGCCTGTCAGGTTCCCGCCATGTCGGCCAACCTGCAGGACATCGTGCCGCGGGAAGATGTGGTCAGCGCGGTGACATTGAACTCGATGGCGCTCAACATCTCCCGCGCCGTCGGCCCGGCCATCGCCGGTGTGCTGGTGAGCATCACGGGAGAAGCGGCGGCGTTCCTCGTAAATGCCGGGTGCTATGGCGTCTATTTCGGAACCGTCGCCAAGAAAATCAGGACGACAAAGGATCGGTCCAAGCCCGCGCAAGGCCTGTGGGATAGCATGGCCGGCGGATTCCGCTATGCGCGGCGGGCCAAGCGCTTCAAAGCGGTGATGATCCGCGGCTTCAGCTATTTCCTGTTCGCCGGCAGCGCCATGACGCTGATGCCGATCATGGCGCGCGAGGAACTGAAAGTCGGTCCCGAAGGCTTCGGCAGTTTGCTGGCGTTTATCGGCGCGGGCGCGGTGATCACCGGCTTCGGCTTGGTCGGGCGGATCAACGCACGATTCTCGCGCGACAACATCGCCCTCACCGCCGGCCTGATTGTCGCGGTGTGTCTGATCGCTTTGGGATGGGTCCGCTCCTACCCCGTGTTCTGCGGGGTGCTGGTGGTGTTCGGCGGCGCGTGGATGACCTCGATGATCTCGTATCAGATCAGCGCGCAGATGGTGTTGCCGGCGTGGGTGCGCGGGCGCGGCCTGTCCCTGTCGATGGCGGCATTCTCCGGCGGCATGTCCTCCGGCAATATCACCTGGGGCTTCACCGCCGAGCATTTCGATCTGCGCACGACACTAACCGCAGCGGGCGTAGGATTACTGATCACGGCGCTTGCCACCTATCGCTTCAAGATAGGCGGCAATGAGCCGGAAGAAGTCTAGTGCGCTGAATTTTCCGAGGCGTGCCCCAAGCGCTCCACCGCGGCGATACCGATGGCGGACACGATGAATACGACGTGGATGATGGTCTGCCACATCACGCCGGTTTCGGTGGAGCCGCTGTTGGCGGAGCCCAGATTCCCCGCCTCGATGAACGTGCGGAGCAGGTGGATGGAAGAGATCCCGATAATCGCCATGGCGAGTTTGATCTTCAGGACGCTGGCGTTCACCTGGTCCAGCCACTCCGGCTGATCGGGATGACCTTGGAGTTGCAGGCGCGACACAAACGTCTCATAGCCGCCGATGATGACCATGATCAGCAGGTTTGAGATCATCACCACGTCGATCAATCCGAGCACCACCAGCATGATCTGCTGCTCGCCGAAGGTGGTGGTATTGGTCACCAGATGCCACAATTCCTTCAGGAACAGGACGACATAGACGCCCTGCGCAACGATCAGGCCCAGGTACAGGGGAACTTGGAGCCAGCGTGAGGCGAAAATAATGCCCGGCAAGAGCCGCAAGGCGCGATCGGACGGAGCTTTCGACATGTCGTGTGTAAACCGTGGATGATGAAGCGGGCAAAGATGAATCGGGGCGCCGGGATACCACGTCGCGTATCATGGCGCGGCACCCCACCGAACGCGCCCGGCCATGCTAAGGTCGCGCACACGTATTTGTGAAGAGCCCATGCCGTCGTTTCCAAAGACCTACCGCAAAGTTGTCCTGACGGGTTTCGGCGACACCCTGCGCGGTCATACGGCCATCGAGGACACCCCCTGGCAGGATCCGGGCCCGCAAGAGGTCGTGATCCGTAACGTGCTTGCAGGCGTGAACGGCATTTACGACCTCAACATGGCGCGCAATGCGGTCGACTACATCACCATCAGCCCGCCGACCGACATGGGTATCGAGGTGGTCGGACGGATCGTGAAGGTGGGTACAGAGGTCAATGGGCTCGTCCCGGGCGATGCGGTCGCCACCTGGAAGGTCGGCACGGGCTACCGCGACTACCAGGTCGCGCCCGTGAGCCGGTTGTACAAGGTTCCCGCCCCCACAGCGGAAATCCTTGCCCTGATTCCCACCGGAGCCTCCGGCCTTGTCGGGCTGGAACAAGTCGGCGAGATGACCACCGGTGAGGTGGTCGCGGTGTCCGCGGCTGCCGGCGCCTTGGGACATATCGTCGCGCAGACGGCGAAACTTGCAGGCAATCATGTGATCGCCCTCGCCGGTTCGGCAGAGAAATGCGACCGCCTGCGCGCGCTCGGCCTCGACCGGGTGATCGACTACCGCAAAGAGGACCTGGCCGCGGTCCTCACGCGCGAATATCCCAAAGGGATCGATATCGCCTACGATTCGGTCGGCGGCGAGGTGTTCGATATCTTTCTAGACCATCTCGCGGTTCACGGACGGCTGATCATCAGTGGGTATACCGCCGAGGTCGGCAAGCCGACCGATGTGTCGCCGCGCCCGCGGCCATGGACACAACTGTATTTCAAATCCGCCTCTATTCGCGGCTTCATAAACCCCCATTTCAAACAGGTCGAACCCCGGGCGATTGCGCGCTTGCTCGATCTCTACGCCCGCAAGCGCTTGCAGGTGTGGGCCGATCCGACGCCGTTTGTCGGCCTTGAAGCGGTGGTTGATGCGGTGGAGTATCTTCTTGCCGGCAAGAACCTCGGGAAAGTCATCGTCAAACTGGCGGACGATCCCGGCCCGGCGGTTTGAGTTCTATCAATGATCCGGGCGGGCGATGGCCCGTAGACTGCGCCACCACGGGATCAACCAACGGGGGACCACCTATGTTCAAATCCATGCTCATGGCGGCAGCGATCGCGCTGACCGTAACCGCGCCTGCGCGCGCGGAAAAAATCAACCTCGACACCGCAGAGGGCTACATCAAGGCGATGCGCAAAGTGCAGTGCTCGCTGAAGGACGACAAGCCCGTCACCTTCTGGTGGCACGGCCAAGCCTTCGGGCGCGTTGCCGGCATGGCGGATAAGAACCTGTTCGCCGTGGACGGCATGAACACGCGCCGCTGCGTCACGGTGAAAGACGACAAGCGCGGGGTCGGCTTCAAACTCGTCTCGCGCGAACTGCTGATCTACAAAGACGCTAAGACCGGCGAGATTCTGCGCACCTGGCAGAACCCTTACACGGGCGAGAAGGTCGAGGTGTTGCATGTCGCCAACGATCCGGTGAACCAGCCCGGCTTCTTCGGCACAGACCGCGAGGGCAAGCCGCTCAAGTTCCCCGGCACGGTGAACAACGGCCAAGTGTGGCTGAACTCCACCATTCCGCTGTTCTACCAAAACCCGCTGGCCGGTGAATATCAGCCGCAGATCGGCGGCTTCTACCACGCGACCGAGATGTTCAACTTCTTCGCCGACGAGAAAGACCTTCTCGACGGCAAGAAGGATACCGCCGCGATCCGGGTCGCCTGGCAGCGCCTGTCGGACTGGCTGCCGTGGATGCGTATGGCCGGCCGCGAAGGCTTGATCTATTTCAACACATCCGGTCGCGCGCTCGAGAAGTGGGACGACCTGCCGGAGCAGGTCAAGAAAGAGATCGCGGCGAACTATCCGGAATACAAGGAACCGCCGCCGTCTACCGACACGCGTCCGAACGAGACCAGCTGGACCTACTTCAAGAAGAAGGTGAAGCCGGACGCTCCGGCACCGCGACGGTTCGACTAGAATTCCGGGGCGTGATCTCTCGGGATCACGCCCTACTCCACCGACTTCGCAACGCGAAAGCCGTTGAGGTCTTGGCGGAGGGTCGCCGCGGCGTTGGCGCGATAACTCAAGCGCGCCATCCAGGCATCGTTGTCCCAGGAGCCGCCACGCAGCACGCGCTGTTGGCACAGCGCTTCTTCGCGGGGGACGCCCGTGGCCGGCGCCGAAGAATAATCCCGATACCAGCAGTCGGCGGTCCACTGCCAGACATTGCCGATGACGTCGTACAGCCCGAATGCGTTCGCGGCAAAAGATGCGACCGGCGCAGGACCTGAACGATCCCACGCGCTGCCGCAGCCGCCACAATTGGCGCGGTTGCGATCGACGGCGTCACCCCAGGGATAAGCCGTCATGACGCCAGCGCGGGCGGCGTATTCCCATTCCGCCTCGCTCGGTAGGCGATATTGCTCGCCGGTGCGGGTGCGCAGCCAGCCGACATAGTCTTGGGCGTCGATCCAGCTGACACCGGTCATGGGCAGTGTTGGCTCGGCGTGGCCCGTCGCTCCAATCGCTTCCGCACGGCAAACACCGACCTCGACGCAGGCCATGAACTCACCGCGGGTTACGGGCGTCCGGCCGATCTTGAAGGCGCCCACCTCGACGCGATGGGCGGGAAGTTCGGCACGGCTGCCGCCGCCACTCTGATCGCCCATGATGAAAGCGCCGCCGGGAATCAGCGCCATGCCCTGGTCAAGTGCGAGTGCAAAGCGCCGGCGCTCGGCGACTGCGACATCCCACTGGGCGCGCAACTTCTCTGGTGAATCGAGATCGGCGGCGGAAATATCGCCGGGTCCTTCCATCCCGTAGCGCGCCCGGGTCAGGCGTTCGGCTTCGCGCAAATCGGCAAGGCGTGCGGTCATCACCGCCTCCGCCCCTGAAAGCGCAGCGACGGCATCGCGATACCGTAAGCCGTTCAGGTGATCGGCGGCGAGCGCCAGCAAGTTATAGGCGTTGAGCAGATCGGGGCTGTTAAACACCTGCGGTACCGTCAACTCGGACAGGCTTTCCAGCATGTCGAGGTTGCGACGCAGCTCGGTCATGTCCGCCGCACCCGCTACGGTGTCGCGCACTTGGACCGCGCGGCGCGCCTCGCGCAGCTGGCTGCGAAGCGCGCGCTCCGCGCCCTGCAGGCGGCCTTTCAACTCGTCGGCGCGCTTGCGCAGGGCAAAGGCTTGCTGTTGTTCCGCGCGGCCATCCGTCATCCAGGACACGCCTTGGCGCACCCTGTCGAGCAGGCTGGGTTTGAGTTCCCAGACCACGGCGGCGCCAATCCCCAGGATGGCCACCGCGATCGTGGCGGCGCGTGCGAATTTATGTACCCGCGGGACTTCTTCCGCGAACAATGCCGACCGCAGGGCGACGATGCTGTCGAAACGGGCGTCCGCCTCGGCCGAGAGCGCGCGGCGGACCGCTGCAACCATCGCGCCCGGCAGGTCGGGACGGCGCGTGCCGAGATCGGCCGTATCCGCCAGGGGGGCATCGCCCGTCGCCAGGAAATAAACCAAGGCACCGACGGCGTATTGATCGGCGCGGCTGTCCACGGCCTCGGGCGACGCGGTGAGATTGCGCCCCCGGCGGATCTGTTCCGGCGCCCGGAAGCGGCGTTGATCTGTCATCGCCCGGCTGCGGCCGCGCGGGATGACCGTCACCACTTCGTCGAGGCCGAAGTCGGTGAGTTTCACCGCGCCTTCGGCGGTCACGATGATGTTCTCGGGCTTGAGATTCAGGTGGGGCGCACGATCTGCCGCGTAGGTCAACGCGGCGCAGATCGGCGCAATCAGCCGCTCGATGCCGGCAGCCGTCAATCCGGCCCCGCCCCGCTGCCGCAGCATGTGCTGGCGCAGGGTTTCGCCCTCGACAAGTTCAGACGCGATGAAAGTGATGTGATCCGCGCGGCCAAGCGAATAGATCGCAGCGATGGAGCCGTGGGTGTAACCGAGATGGCGGCGGAGGATGCCCGCCAAGCGCTCCATGGTACCCGGCACGAGAAGCGCGGTGGGCAACAGCGCCTTCAAGGCGACGTCCTTGCCCCATGTGAGATCGAGGGCGCGGAACACCGCACCGCGTTCGCCGGACCCGATACGCTGTTTCACGACGTAGCGGTCGCCGAGCAGGGTGCCCGGCTTCAGCGAGATCCCGGCTCCGCCCGGAAGACCCGCCGCCGGATCGCGCGGGTCGAGCAGGGCAAGCGCGCGCACTTCCTCAAGCTCGTTCAGCGAGCGTTCGAGCAGGCGGCGTTGTTCGGGCGTGGTGGCGGCGTGCAGGCGAAGTTCGAGCTGCCGTCGGCGGGCATCGACGCGCGACTGGATGTCTTCATGGGTCGCGTCCTCGGATAGCCCGAGGAAGGCGAAGGCTTGGTCCCGGTCCATGCTGTCCATGGCACGTCTACGTGAGGTGGTAAGGGTGAAGCCGTTTGCTGAAACGGCCATTTTTTGGAGTTATCCACACCATAGCACGCCGTGCCGCCGCCGAAAGAGGCGGTGCAAGCCTTTGATCGGCCTCCTTTAGAGGCGGAATTTCACCCCGGCGGCGACGACGCGGGGCGTGCCCACAGTCACCAGCCCATCGGCCGATCGCCCCGCCTCAACGGTGCGGTCGAACAGGTTGTCCGCGCTCAGAAAAAGGGTGGCGCTGGGGCTCAGCGCTTGCTCGGCATACAGATCCAGGGTCGCAGTCCCGGCCAAACGGCGGCTGTTGATGTCGTCCTCGAACTGGCTGCCCGCGAAATGCCCTTCGGCCCGCAGCACGCCTCCGCTCCACGGCCGCCATGACGCCGAGACAAAGCCCTGATGCTTTGCGACCTGTGCGAGGTCGAGGCCAACCAGCGACGGCTGGTTGCTGGCCTTGGTGATGCGCGGCGCCGTGTAGAGGTAGCGCACTGTGAGATCGAGCGCCGACGTGGCGGCGACGGTCACATCCGCCTCCACGCCTTCGGAATGGATGCGGTCGATGTTCTGGCGCTGGCGCAATGTGCCGCCGGCCGGCACCACGACATTCAGGACCGGATCGAGCCCCGGCGTCGTGCGCACGGTGATGTTCCCGACGGCATCGGTGAGGCGGGCGGTGAAGAGCGTCAGCGACGCGGCGACGCGTTCGGTCGGCTTCCAGTCGATGCCGGCTTCGATGCCCCGCATGCGCTCGGGGCGCAGGAGCGGATTAGCCTCGGTGATGTCGTTGCCGACGCGGAACGGACGGTAAAGCTCGTTCAACGTCGGCACGCGGAAGCCGCTGTAGACGGTGGCGCGCAGCTCGACCGTCTCGGTTGCCGCGACCCGTCCGCCAAGACGATAGTTGCCGACGGTGCCGGAGCGCTTGGCGTAGCGGTCGTCGCGCAAGAGCGCGCCGCCGGTGATTGCAGTCTCGCGGCGATGGCCGTCGGTCTGCTCCCAGGTATCGACCCGGCCGGCCGCCGTCACCGTGATTGCCGCTGTCGGCGTCCAGTTGGCTTCGAGATAGCCGCCGCCGATGAATTGAGCGCCGCCGGCAGCGCGCACACGGGTAAAGGCCGGCGCGACGTACTGGAACAGTTCGTTGGTCTCGCCCGTGGTCCGGCGACCGTCCGCGCCGATGTCGAAGGCAAGCGCATCGCTGACCGGCACGCGCACGATCGCGTTGCCGCCAACAGCCGTGGCCGGCACACGAAACTGATTGAGCGACGGCGTGACGGTGGTGCGTGTGGCGTTCACGCTGCTGAACACCGCGGGAAGGTTTTCATCACGCACATAGACGTGCGCCTCCCAGCCGACCGCATCGCGCCCATTGTCGTGGACGATGTTCGCGGTGCCGTCGGCGATGCGCGAGCGGGACTTGGCGATCTCGATACCGTTGATGAACACGTCGCTGGAGTAGGCCCCGGTCAGGCTTACTTGGGTCGCATCGTCGAACGGCACGCCCACGCCGCCCTGGATAAGGCCGCCCTTGTCGCGGGTCCGCACGTCCGCCGGACCGCGCTGGCCCTCGCGGATGAGGTACGGTCCCTTGCCCGAATGGCCGGCAACTGTCGCCATCAGATTGGCTTTGCCGAGAGCGCCGAAGCCGCTGATCGTGCCGTCAACCGCGCCGAAGCTATCGACGCTGGCTTTACCCTCGACACCGTTGCCGGCCGGCGCGTGGCTCCGCAGACGCAAGGTTCCGGCAAGGGCGGCATTGCCCCAGGGTCCCGCACCGCCGCCCCGTGTGAGGGACACGCTCTCCAAAGTAGTCGTGGGCAGACGGCTCCAATCGATCCAGCCGCCGAAGGGATCGTTCTGTGGCACGCCATCGAGAAGGACCAACGTCCGGCCGGCCCCGCTGGGACCCAGGCCCCGCAGCGTCACGCCTTGGGTGGTCGGATGGGAGGCGCGGCTGGATTGGCGGCGGAAGAGGCTGAAACCAGGCACGTCCCGCAGGGCGTCATCGAGGCGTTGATTTCCGGACTGCGCCAACGTCTCGCGGTCGATAACGGATGTCGCCAAAACCAGTTCGCTGGCGGCGGGCGGCAGGCGTCGTCCCGTGACCACCACCTCGCCAACGTCGCCGGAGTCATCCGCGAAGCCCGGAACGGGCAACAACAGCACCCCAAAGGGGAGAATGCGGCGCAATCCCTTCACGTCCACGTCCCCTTAAGTCCTTGTCCCGTAAAGAGGCTTTTGGACCTTTTCCATGGCCCCGGGGGCTTAGCCCCTGCTGAATGCTGGTTTTCATAGGCCACGGCGGCAATAATAGCCATGGGATCGGAGCAGAACGCTTGAAGGCTTTCCAAAACAACGCCTTGGGTCGGCGCTTGGCGGGTATTGCCATGGCATTGGCTGTCGATGTCGGCACCCTTGGTGCGAGCACCGGTGCCCACGCCGGGTCGATCAGCGTTCATGTCAGTGCCGGCAACAAACCTGCAGACGACGCGGCCGTGGTGGTTGCGATGGCAAAAGACGCGGCGCCCGCCACCGTGAATCCGGGAACCAAGGCCGTCATGGTTCAAGAGCAGAAGCAATTCGTGCCCTTCGTGCTGCCGGTTCAACTTGGCACAATCGTCGAATTTCCGAACCACGACCTTTTCCGCCATCACGTCTACTCATTCTCCCCGGCCAAAACATTCGAGCTCAAACTTTATGGCGGCGGCGAAAGTCAGGCCGTGACCTTCGACAAGGAAGGTGTGATCGCGCTCGGCTGCAACATACACGACACGATGCTCGCCTACATCTATGTGGTCGGCACGCCTTACTTCGCGACAACGAAGGGCGGCGCGCAAGTGCTCGCCAATCTGCCGGCGGGCACCTACACGGTGAAGGCATGGCACCCGGATCAACGCGTGGGCACGCAGACGTCGCAAGAGGTGACGGTGACCGCAGATGGGACCGTGAACGTTGATCTGACACTTACGCTGAAGCAAGCCCGGCGACGTACGCCAGGCGCTGCGGACGAGAACGCGTACTGAAAACGCGGCTGAACGGCGCGCTGGGGGCGCGACACACGTGTTCAAGAGTTTCCAAACACGGCTGGTGCTGTTCATCGTGGCGTTGTTCGCGCTGGTGCAGGCATTGACCTTCACCGCGGTGCGGGCCGGCATCGTCAACAACATCTTCGACCAGGCGCGCGATCAATTGATGGCCGCCGGCGGCATCCTCGAGCGCGGCATTCTCGCAACAACCGAAGACCTCGCCCAGGGCACTTCGATCCTCGCGTCCGACTTCGGGTTCCGCCAGGCCGTGGCCACCGCGGACCACAGCACCATCATGTCGGCGCTGGACAACCTGGCGACGCGCATCAAGGCCGACCGGATCATGCTGCTATCCCTGGAAGGCGTGGTGGTGGCGGACACCGGCTCGGCGATCGATGCGGCGGCGCGCGGAGACATTGTCACCATCGGCCAGGCCAACGCCCCCTTCCCGTTCGTCGACATGACCGAGGAAGCCGAGGCCAATGGCCGCGCGGTGTCCATCGCAGTGTTGGATGGACGGATATATCAGCTCGTAGTGGTGCCGATCCTGGCGCCGGTGCCGATCGCGTGGATCACCATCGGTCTGGAGATCGGCGATGTGTTCGCGGGGGAGATGCGGCGGCAATCGACCGTTCCGGTCGATGTGAGCTTCGGCTTCGCGGATGAAAAAGGCGACTGGATGATCGAGTCCTCGACCATCGCGACGCCGTTGCGCAGCGCTCTGGCCGCGGCCTTGAGGAACCGCCCGCTGACGACGCCGATCACCCTGGACCTCGGAGGCGCGGACTACGTGACCGTGGTGGCGCCGGTGCCGGGGCCGCAGCAGTCCGAAACCGTCTACGCCATCTTGCAGTACTCACTCGACGTCGCGTTGAAACCCTATCGCTCGCTCTTCGTCCAACTGCTGATCCTGGCGGGAACCGCGATCCTGATGAGTTTCATCGGCGCGGCCCTGGTCGCACGCAGTATCGCCAAACCGATCCGCCGCCTGGATTTCGCCGCGCAGCGCATCCAGATCGGCCGGTACACCGAGAAGGTGCCGGTCACCCATGACGACGAAATCGGCCGCCTGTCGCTGACCTTCAACCAGATGATGGAAGGCATCGCCGAGCGTGAGGAGAAGATCGCCTATCAGGCGCGCCACGACATGGTGACGGGCCTGCCGAACCGTGTGGCCCTCGAAGCGCATGTCGCGGGATTGATCGTCAACCCGCCCGAGAGCAGCGCCGGACTCGTGAGTGTGGCGCTGTTGCAGGTGTCGCGATTTGCCGAGATCAACAACACCCTGGGGCACGATACCGGCGACCAGCTGATGCGCAAGATCAGCTACGGGCTCAAGCAGGCCGTACCGCCCGGCACCTTCATCGCGCGCCACGCAAATAACATGTTCGCCCTCAGCCTCGTCGTGGCCGACGACGAACAGGAACACGCTGCGTTGGAGCGGATCGTGGCGGCCTTCTCCGACCCGGTCGACATCGCCGGGTCCAATATCGACGTGTCGCTGGTGGCAGGCATCGCGCGCTATCCGAGCCACGGCACGGTTGCGCGCACGCTGCTGCAGCACGCCGACAGCGCAATCTTCGCAGCGAAACAGAAAGGCCTCGCTATCGCCGTTTATGAGGCGACCGCGGACCAGCACAAGCCCGAGCGGCTGTCGATGATGGGCGAACTCCGGCAGGGTCTGGAGAAGGGGCAGTTCAAGTTCTACTACCAGCCGAAGGTCGACATCGCGCGCGGCAAGATCACCGCCGTCGAGGCGCTCATCCGATGGATGCACCCCGAACGTGGGTTCATGCCGCCCGATCTGTTCATTCCGCTGGCGGAGCAGACCGGCAATATCGGCCGCCTTACGGCCTGGGCGCTGGAGACGGCCATCGCGCAGTCCCGCGCGTGGACGGAAAAGGGCATCGACGTGAGGATCGCGGTGAACCTGTCCGCCCGCGACCTCATGAACCGCCACCTGCCCGAAACCATCGCAAACCTGCTCACCAAGCATCGCGTGGGCCACGATCGCCTCATCCTGGAGATTACCGAGAGCGCGATCATGGAAGACCCGGTCCACGCGTTGGGCGTTCTCAAGGCGCTCAGCGATATGGGCATGACGCTGTCGATCGACGACTACGGCACCGGATATTCCTCGCTGGCCTACCTCAAAAGCCTGCCGGTCCAGGAGATCAAGATCGACAAGTCGTTCGTGCTCAAGCTTGCCTCGAGCCCAGGCGACGAGATCCTGGTGCGCTCGACCATCGAACTGGGGCACAACCTCGGCCTCAAGGTCACCGCGGAAGGCATCGAAGATGCGGCGGCCATGGCGATCCTGGACGCCTATGGCTGCGAAACCGGCCAAGGCTATTTCATCTCCAAGCCGCTTCCGGCGGCGGAGTTCGAGACCTTCTACACAACGTCGCGCTGGTCACCGGTGCGCAATATCCGCGCCGACGCCGAGCAGACCGACGAAGCCCCGGCCCGAGGCTGATCATGGTCTCCCGGCCCGCCGCACGTATCCTTCGGATCGGCATGGCGGCAACCGGCCTCGGGCTCGCATCCGCGGCGCATGCTGCCGATTCCTCGCCGATGGGCATCGACGTCAAAGGCCTCGTCGACCTGCGCGGCATCGTGTCTTCGCCGGTGAGAAGCTGGGAGGACGGCGGCCTCGGCAAAACCCGCTACGGCGGCGATGCGGGCGGACGGCGCGTGCTGGCGCGGGCCGAAGCCGCCCTGGTGATCGAGCCGCGCATCAATTGGGACATCACGGGCCTGGTGCAGCTGAACGTGGCGCCGGAGCAGCACCGATCGCCGGACGTCATTGAGGCCTACCTCCAGTACAAGCCGGTGCCGACCGGGTCGTGGGGCGTGAAACTGAAGGCGGGCATGTTTTTCCCGCCGATCTCACTGGAGAACACCGGCCTCGCCTGGACCAGCCCCTATACGATCAGTTCCTCGGCCATCAACAGCTGGGTCGGCGAGGAACTCCGCACCTTCGGCGGCGAGGCAACGCTGATCTATCGCACGGACCTGGCCGAGGTCTCCGTGGTCGGCGCCTTGCACAAGCTCAACGATCCCGCCGGCACGTTGCTGGCGTGGCGCGGCTGGGCGATCCACGACCGCGAAACCGGCCCGTTCGACCGCGTTCCGCTCCCGCAGGTGCGCGTCATCCGGCCTGCAGGCGGCTTGGCCAAGCAAAGCCCCGATGAGCGGCCCTATGTGGAGATCGACAAGCGTGTGGGCTACTACGCAGGCTTCCGCGTCGATCTGCGCGATGTCGGGACGGTCACCCTTTTGCGCTACGACAACCGCGCCGACGATCTGATGTTCGCCAATGGACAGTGGCCATGGCGCACAGACTTCTGGAGCCTCGGCCTGAAGGTCCCGCTTCCCGGCGACGTCGATATCGTCGGCCAGGCGATGACGGGCAAGACCACGGTCATCACCACGCCGCGGGGTCCTTTGGTTGCAGCGGATTTCCAATCGGCTTACGGGCTGGTCAGCAAGGCTTGGGGCCGCCATCGGCTGAGCCTGCGCGCCGACTGGTTCAAGACCAAGGACGTGGACACCCTCACCCTGCCGGACAACAACAACGAGCACGGCTACGGGCTCACCGCGAGCTACATATTCCGGCCGACTCTCAAGCAGCGCTTGACCTTGGAGGTGCTGTTTATCGACAGTACCCGGAGCGAACGGCAATTCTTTGGCCTGTCTACCCGTGCGAAGGAAAGTCAGTTCCAGATCAGCTACCGATTTTTCCTCTGATCCCGGGTCATCATGTCCGATAGCCAGCCTGCCCATAGCCTGATCGCGGCGGCTGCCGCGGTGATTATCGTCGCGCTGTCGCTCTATCTGCTGGTGGTCGGCGAGGCGATCCTGATCCCGCTGGTGCTGGCGATCTTCATCACCTACCTGCTGGTTGCGGTGGCCCACGGGCTGCAGCGGATCAAGATTGGCGGCCGCGGGCTGCCGGAGGGCCTGGCGCTCAGTGCGGCGGCGCTCCTGTTCTTGCTCGCCATCGCCGTGTTGGTGCAGCTGATCGCCGGCAATGTGCGCGCCGTCGTCGAGGCCGCACCGGCCTACCAGACCCGTCTTGAAAGCCTGCTGAGCGATGTGAACACCTACATCGCCACCACCTTCAACCGCGGCAAGCCGCTGACGGTGACGTCGGTGTTGGACCAGATCGACCTGCGCGCGATCCTGGCGCGGCTCGCGGGGGTGTTTCAGGAGGTCGCCAGCAATACCTTCCAGATCCTGATCTACGTGGCCTTCCTTCTGCTCGAAGTGGGGACCTTCGACAGCAAACTGACCGCCATGTTCCCCGGAGAAGCGCGCCAGGTCGTGCTGCGCGGCACCCTGCGGCAGATCGGACATAAGATCGAACGCTACGTCCTTATCAAGACCGGGGTGAGCATGCTGATCGGGCTGCTGACGTTCGCCACCCTGTCGATGCTGCATGTCGACTTCGCGCCCTTTTTCGGCCTGCTCCACTTTGTGCTGAACTTCGTGCCCTATGTCGGCGCGGTGGTCGGCATCACCCTGCCGACCCTGCTCGCCCTGCTCCAGTTCGGCACCATCGGCAAAGTGGTCGCGGTGGCGGCGGTGCTGTGCATCAACCAAGTGGTTGTGGATAACATGCTCGAGCCCAAGCTGGCCGGGAAGACGCTGAACTTGAGCCCGATCATCATCGTGCTCGGTCTATCCGTCTGGGGCACCATGTGGGGGATCATCGGCATGGTCCTGAGCGTGCCGATCATGGTGATCGTCATGATCATCCTGTCCCAGTTCCCCCGCACCCGCCCGGTCGCCGTGCTGATGTCGGAGAACGGGGAGATCCGCTAGCCCGGTGCGGAGACGACCTTGTCGGTATAGATGCCGACGGTTTTGCCCAGGTATTCCCTGCCGTCAGCAGCCGCCAGCACCCAGACCGCGAAATCGGCGTAGGTCAACGAACTGATCACCGGCGGCTGTGGCCGTTCCACCGCGAACTTGAGGTCGTTGCGGGCGGGCTCGTTGACGAACCGGCGCGGTCGCGAAATGACGTATTCGAGGCCGCTCGCCCGCACGATCTTCTCCATGCGGAGCATATCCTGATATACGCCGCGAATGTGCCAAACGAACCGCAACGTGGCCCAGGCATCCGCTCGCGGCTGAGCGGCAGGGATCATCTCCGTGCCGCCGGAGCTCAGCGGAACGATCCGCCGATTGCCCTTGCGCTGCATGGCAAAAATCAGGTTGGCGGTGCCGACCGAAAAGATATCGACGGCGGTGATATCCGGCCCGTTAGGATCGACGGCCGGCGCGATGAGCGAAATAACGGTTTCCGCCCCCGTCATCGCGTCCGCAAGAGACTGGACGTCGTAGACGTCGCCTTTCGCCATCTTCAGACCGGCATGTTCGCGAAACTGCACCGGGAGGCGTTCCACGACCGCCTCGGGACGCCGCGCCAAGGCGGTAACCCTGCGCCCCTGATCGAGTGCAAGCTGCAGAATCGCCGGCGCGCTGCGCGCGGATGCGCCGACGAGCAGCAGCGGCGACCGTTCCGCCTGCGCCGCATGAACGCGGCCAATACCTGCAGCAACCGCCCCGCCGATCAAAGTACGGCGGTTCACTTCGAGTTTCATGGCGATTGCCCCGTTCCCCAGAGGTCCTCGTCGGACAGGATACTCGCCTAGCCGGCGGACGGCACCCGCGCCCGCAGCACGAAGACCAGGCTGATCAGGTGGATGGCGATCGGGATGGCCACGTAAGCCAGCGTGATCCCGGTCACCGCCCCGTCCGACTGCGGGACAAAGCCCGCGGCGGTCTCGGCAAAACCGAACCAGGACAGGACAGACCCTACGATCAGAGTCCCCACTGCAAACGCGACCTTCTCGTTGGCGAGCCACACGCCGGAGTACGCACCCTCTCGGTTGAGACCCGTGCGCGCGCGGTCATAGCCGATCGCATCGGTCAGCAGGGACAGCGCGGTCAGGATGTAGCCGGCATTCAACAGCCCCGACATGAAGCCGATGAACAGGATGAACGCCGATTGCTCCGGGCGCACCACGGCCCACAGGACGTAGAAGATGCAATACGCGACCAGGCTTCCCGCGTAGACCTCGCGCTTGCCGAACCGGCGGATGAGCCACACCCAGGCGGGCTGTGAGACAAAGCCGCCCGCGGCGACGAACAGGACGATGTTGCCAATCATCAGCATGGGCTGCTTCAGCACATAGACCAGGAAGAACACCAAGGCTGCGTAGCCGGTTCCTTCCGCCAGCCGCTGCAGAAAGGTTGCCGCCAACAGGGTCAGGAACGGCTTGTTCTCGAGCGCGAGGCGAAACTGGGCGCCGATGGCCAAGCTCGTCTCGTGACGGTCGAAGTACGGCGCTTTAGCGGTGGCGAAGACCGGGACCATCATGGTCACGAGGCAAATCGCCCCCATGGCCCAGGCCATGAAGGCATATCCCGCCATCCCCTCGCCGCCGTATTCGCGAATTGCCGCCGCATAACCGGAGGTGACGACCCCCCAGCACATGAAGGCGACACGGAACGACATGAGCCGCGTGCGGTCGTGGGAATCCGACGTCATCTCCGCGCCCATGGTCAGATAAGGCACCGAGTAAGCGGAGAAAGCGGTCAACGCGAGGGTATAGATCACGCAAACATAACCCGCCCGCGCAACGGCGGAGGCGAATGTCGGCACATGAAACAGAAGGATGAAGGCCGCGACGGTGAGAAGGCCGCCGACCAGCATGAAGGGCCGCCGGCGTCCCCAGGGCGAACGCACGCGATCGGAGGCGATACCGGCCAGCGGATCGGCGAAGACGACCCAGAACTTGGGGATGAATATCGCAAGGCCCGCCATGGCGGCGGGAACCTCAAGCGTATTGGTGAGGAACGGCAACAACAGGAACGCCGGCGTGTCGCGAAAGATCTGGCCGCCGATCATGCCGGCCCCATACCCAGTGCACAGCCACGTCGGGAGCCGCGACGCGCCCTGTTGCGCGGAGGAAGCCGGTTGATCTGCGTCAGTGCGCATCGCGTCCTCACTCATGGGATCGATGCACCATAGACGATGCATCGGACGCGCGTGAAGGAGACGATCTGCATGGGCGACCCGCGAATCGCGAGTCGCGTTTTTTGCACCGAAGGCGCCACGCACACCCCCCACCGCCGAATTTTTATCCAATGATCGTCCGTGACCGTCGCCGCATGGCATGTCATGGACGCCGCACCGCACCCCCCGTCCGACTCCTTGTCGCGATCGTTTTCAAGGAAGAATCACGCGCATGCGCGCCCCTTCCTCACCATAAAAATCGGTTTCATCTCTTCTAAAGTAAGCGCCGCGACGACGCGAAGGACGCCTGTCGACGCACAGCGACGGCCCCCGCAAGGCGCAATGCGATCACATGCCGCTGCGCACCGTGAAAAAATCGTGGAAGACCAAGCATGATGCGGCTTTGTTGCGCATCGACGCCGATACGCGCGACGAGATTTCTTGCGCAGCTTTTTTGTTTCCGCACACGCCGCCGCGCGCACGGCGCGCCGCTCAAATGTCGCGTGACGGAGTTATGTGCAGGCGTCGGCGTGACGAAGGAATCAATCACGCCGCGCGCGTGAGTCCGTACGCGGAATTCGCCGTGCGCGATGCGATGATTGAATCTAAATGCGCACGGCCGAAGTGACGTCTGAAAAGAAATCAAGAAAAAAATTCGCGGCTCGGTAAAAAACTCTTGTGAATTTTCGTCAAGTGCGTTTTTCTTTTTCTCGTCGAGCGAAACTTTGTTGTTCACGTGTGTGGGTTTCGAGCGGCGGACTACAGACTTAAATCAAAAACAGGGGATACCAACCATGGCTGCCAAGAAGAAAGCTGCTAAAAAGACCGCCAAAAAGAAGGCCAAGAAGAAGTCGAAGAAGAAGTAGTCTTTAGACTCAGACGAATTTCGATCCTCAGGGATCGCACAAGAGATTCGGTTTAGCTGTCAGCGCAAACGGAGGGTTGATCGACCTTCCCGGGGTTAACACCCAGCAAAGTTTGTGCGGCGCTTGTCCGGAAGAGATGGAAAGCCCGCCGAGTGTCATGCTCGGCGGGTTTTTCTTTGTCTATGCGGGTTTGCTACGCGCCGTCGAGAACCCGCCGGGCGGCGACGACGCCGGCCCCGGCCGGAATCTTGACCCCCGCAGCGGCGAGCGCGCCTTCGAGGGCGCCGAGACATCCGAGCACATGCCGGGGCGTCGCACTCTGCCCCATCAGCCCGATCCGCCACGCTTTCCCCGCCCATGCGCCCAAGGCGCCGCCGATCTCGACATCGGCCAGACCGAGCATGTCCCGCCGGATCGCAGCCTCGTCCACACCCGAAGGGGCCTTCACCACGTTGAGCTGGGGAAGCCGCACGTCGGCGTCGACCTGCATAGCCAGACCCATGGCCTCGACCCCGGCGACGAAGGCGGCCGACATGCGCGCGTGACGCGCCCATGCGTGTTCGAGCCCCTCTTCGCGCAGCATGAGCAGACCCTCGTGGAGACCGTAGAGGGCGTTGATCGGGGCCGTGTGGTGATAGCTGCGTCCGCCCTCCCCGGCCCAGTACCCCATGAGCAAGGAAAGATCGAGGAACCAGCTTTGCACCTTCGTCTTGCGCGCTTTCACCGCGGCGACAGCGCGCGGGCCGAAGGTTAGCGGTGAGAGGCCGGGCGGTACCGAGAGGCACTTCTGCGATCCGGAATAAACGGCGTCGGCACCCCAGGCGTCCACGTCCACCGAAATGCCGCCAAGCCCGGTGACCGTATCCACAATCGTCAAAGCGCCGTGCTGCTTGGCAAGCGCGCACAGCGCGGCAGCGTCGGACCGCACGCCCGTGGATGTTTCCGCATGGACGAAGGCCAGCACTTTTGTGCCGGGATTGGCTTTCAGCGCCGCCGCCACCTTGTCAGGATCGATCGGCGAACCCCAGGCGTCCTCGACCACGACGGCGCACGCACCGCAACGCTCCACGTTTTCCCGCATGCGCGTTCCGAAGACGCCGTTGACGCACACGATCGCGGTATCGCCGTGTTCCAGGAGATTGACGAAGCACGCCTCCATCCCCGCCGACCCGGGGCCGGAAATGGGGATCGTGAACGCATTCGTGGTACGAAACGCGTAGCGCAGGAGGTCTTTGATTTCCTCCATCAAGGACACGAACGCCGGATCGAGGTGGCCGATCGTTGGCTGGGACATTGCGCCCAAAACACGCGGGTGCACGTCCGATGGCCCCGGCCCGAGCAGCATGCGGCGGGGGAGGTCGAACCGAGCTTCATTGCGCATGGCATGCCCGTAGCGGTTGAATAGTACGTAATATCAAGACGTTAAATCCGCGGCACGGACTTATATATAAGAGTGCGCTCAGGCCGACCCGCCGGCGCCCTTCAGTGCGAGTTTGGTCATGAACGCCACCCCCGACAGGGTCCGGGCGATTGAGGTGAACGGCCCGTTCCGGTGCGGCAAATTGGCCAGGAACCGGTCGATGGCCGAAAGTGCGACCGGCTCATCCAAATTGGGGGTGTGGCCCCGGTTCGGCACCTCAACGGCCTGCAGTCCCGGGATCTCGTGCCGCATCCGGTCGACCGTCGCTGCGGCCAACAGATCGGAATTTGCGCCGCGCAGAACCATCGCGGGGATGCCGCGCAGGCGCTGGAAGTATGGCCATAGGTCCGGGTTCGCATTGGTGCCGGCGAAGGGCTTGGAGATGTCGAGGTCGTAGTCGGCCCGAAAGCTGCCGTCCGGCTCCTGGCGGAAACGCCGTCGCCCCATGCGCTGCCAATCGGCGGACGTGTAGTCGGGATAGATGACCCCGTCGATCGCCTTGATCGCCTCCGCTGCGTCGTCCCAGGATAGGATCGGCTTGGCTTTGCCGAGGTAGCTGCCGATCCGCTTCAGACCTGCGGCATCGATCTCGGGACCGATGTCATTGACGATTATGCCCAACACCCGCTGCGGCATGATCGACGTCAGCACGGTAGAGACCAGTCCGCCGAGGGAGGTGCCGATGAATGCCACGCGCCGTAGGCGCTCGGCCTTTAACAAGGCCATGACGTCGCGCACGTAGGTCGGCGGGACGTAGGTCATGGGGTCCTTGGCGTAAGCGCTCAAGCCTCGACCGCGGAGATCGACGCACAGCACCCGATAGCGCTGCGCCAGATGGGGGGCCAGCACCTCGAAATCGCGGGCGTTGCGGGTCAGGCCGGGAATGCACAGCACAGTAAACGGTGCGTCGGGCGGCCCAGCATAGTCGCGATAATGAAGGTCGAGACCGTCGGCGCTGCGATAGAAGCGCGACACGAACGGCGCAGCGGAAGATGCGGACATTATAACTCCCCGTACCGGCGAAGTGTCGGTGACAGGCCCTGCGACCGCAAGCGAGGGATTTTTGAGATAAGTGCGCCGCTACTGCTCCCGGCGGCCTTCATGAGGGACCAACCAAGCATGGAGAGCCAAGCGCACAGCGGCGCTCCTCGGCATACTCTTTGCTTTCCCAGGGGCGGAGCCGTAAATCCAGGGTAGCCGCTCCCGGTGGCCGGGAACGGAATTCTATCCTCTGTCGCCAGGGGACCCGGAGAAATATATCCTCCGGCCTTCCAGCGCCTTGCGGCCGGCACCTGTTGTCACCGCAGGGTGCCGCGCCGCACGCTATATCCCCGCCGCCATGGTTCCGTTCCGGGAAAACCGATGCCGCTTTTGACCACTCTTCGCCCCCTCTTCCGCGCCCCCGAAGGCGCCCGCGGCGGTGCATACCCGGAGACCATCGGCTCGATCGGCAATACGCCGCTCATCAAGCTGCGCCGCGCGTCCGAGGAAACCGGCTGCACGATCCTGGGCAAGGCTGAATACGCCAATCCGGGCGGATCCATTAAGGACCGCACAGCGAAGTTCATCATTGAAGACGCGGAAGCTAAGGGGCTGCTGAAGCCGGGCGGCGTCGTGGTGGAAGGTACGGCCGGAAATACCGGGATCGGGCTCACGGTGGTGGGCAACGCCAAGGGGTATCGCACCGTCATCGTCATTCCCGACAGCCAGAGCCGCGAGAAGAAAGACCTGCTGAAACTCATGGGCGCAGATTTGCGCGAAGTGAAGCCGGTACCTGCGGCCGACCCGAACCACTATGTCAAAGTCTCCCAGCGCATCGCCGAGGAGCTTGCCCGCACCGAGCCCCATGGAGCGATCTGGGCAAACCAGTTCGACAACGTGGCGAACCGGGATGGCCACATCCGCGAGACCGCTGCGGAGATCTGGGACCAAACCTGCGGCAAGATCGATGGCTTCGTGTCCGCGGTCGGCACTGGCGGCACCTTTGCCGGCGTCGGGATTGGGCTAAAGCAGCGCAACAAGGACATCCAGGTAGCGCTGGCCGACCCGATGGGCGCCGCGCTGTACCACTACTATGCCCACGGCACTCTGAAGGCTGAGGGCAGTTCCATCACCGAAGGCATCGGCCAGGGGCGCATCACGAAGAACCTGGAAGGCGCCTACGTGGATGATCAGTTCCAGATCGCGGACGAAGAAGCCCTGCCGATCATCTTCGACCTGATCAAGGACGAAGGCCTATGCGTGGGCGGGTCCACCGGCGTCAACATCGCCGGCGCAATCCGATTGGCGAAAAAACTCGGGCCCGGCCACACGATCGTGACCTTCCTGGCGGATTCCGGGACGCGCTATCAGAGCAAGCTGTTCGATCCGGCTTTCCTGAGGACCAAGGGCCTGCCGGTGCCCGAGTGGCTTTAGAGCGAAACGCGGCTATTTCCGGCCGCTGACGCGCCAGGCCACCGTACCGTGAGTGCCAACGGAGATCGGCTTGGCCTCTGCGATCGTGATTCCGACTTCGGTAAGCTTGCGTTTCATGCCGACAAGGGCGGCATCGCCCAACGCCGCATGCACCATCGCTTCGGTGCGCGAGATGTGATCGCTCACCCGCTTTTTGAGCAAGTTGATGATGCCGATCTGCTGGGCGATGTCCATCGACTTGCGGTCCGTGAAAACCTTCTGCAGCCCCACGACCACCGCGATGATCATATCGCTGTCGGTGTTCGCAAAGCGTGACATGACACGCTCCACCTCGCCGTTGAAGCGGTCGAGGTATTGCCGCGTATCGCGCCCACTGCCGCTGCTCTCGACGTTGTGCAGCGCCTGGGCCACCACCAAAGCAACATCGAAAATCTTGCTTTCGGTGAGCAGATATTTGCTCTGCTTGACCTTCTTGCCGGCGGACTCGACGACGCCCGCGGAGGCCGGCATCGCCAGCATGGAGATCACGCCGTTCGGCTTGAGGACGCGAGCAACTTCCTGCGCGACCTTGCTCATTTCGCCATACTCGAACCCGAACTGACTGATCACGGCATCAAACGCGCCGTCCGCAAACGGCAGCTCTTCCATACGCGTATTGCCATGGAATTCGATCGTCCGAAGCAACTGGGCATGACGTTTGACATAGGTCGCCGGCTCGATGGCGGCTGCATCGACTGCCGCGATGCGGAATCCCTTGGCACTCTGTTGGCCGGCCCGCGCGACCGCCAGGGCGGCGGCGCCGTTGCCGCAGGCGATGTCGAGGATCGTTGCCCCGGCCGGCAACAGGGAAGCGACCTGCCCCCAATGCAAATCGAGCGCAGCCTTGACCTCCGCATTGTCGGCGCCGGCGGTACGCAACCGGCTATCCCGCCAATAGGTGTCCCAAATCCTGTATTTGTCTTCCGGGGGTGACGTCACTGGACAAGCGGTTTGATCGCGCCGAGGCGCGCGTGGTTTGGGTGGTCGGAACCTAGCGAACCCTACCGGATACGCACCATAAACACCATACTTTCAATAACTTGGTCTGAGGTTTGCAATCTCTTTTCAACCGCTGCGCAAGTGTGGCAGCGCCGCGGTAGATGGATTTGACGGGGGAACAACAACGCCGGGCTTGCGGCGTTGGGTTTTTGAACCCAACGCGAAGTTCCTCCCGATGGACCGCACCTTCCGCCAAGTCGCGCCCTGGATCAGCCGGGCGGTGTTGGCTTTTGGGGCATTGCAATTCTGAATTATAGGCGCCGCCTACTTCCAGGAGCTGGTGCTGATGGCGTGGAACGACGGCCTCCGCATGTGGATCCAAACGGCCATCACGATGGCCAGGCTGCAGTTGGGAATCCTCCCGCTCACGTTCGAGGCTAGCATTGCTCGTTAGCTCCGCTTCCTGAGAAGGAGGCCCCGCAGAGGAGCACCCACCGCGAGGGCCGGTTCGCGCTACGGAGACCCGCAGCCACCTCACGTACCGCAAATATTCAATCGCGGTCAGAAGGCGCGTGAGCCAAACCTAGCACCGCACCGGAGAGGATGGTCAGGGTCAGCGCGAGAACCACTGATACGGCGACCAGCGCCATCGCGACGGCGCTGGCGGGGAAACTGGTTACAAGTGCAAGACCGTGTGCCGCTACGCGTTTGCGTTGGGCGGCAGATCGTCTTGCCTGAACGAAAAAGGGCCCCCGGAATGCCGAGGGCCCATTGATCGTTAAGCGCTCGCCGCGTTCAGGTGGCGATGTCGCTTTTGGCCGTGGAGAACACCGGGACAGTCGCCGGGGTGAGTTCGCCTTCGAGCACCGGCAGCGGGCGGCGGCCGATCTTGACGGTCGAACCCAGCGCCACCAAAACCGCCGAGGCGTTCGGGATCGCCATCACGCCGAGTGCGATGGCCCACACCACTTCCGCCGGATCGTCGACATGGGTCACGCCGATGGTCGTGAAGATTGCAACCACGGTGGCAATCAGCAGGGCCGTCTCCATCTTGGCGATGCGCAGAGCATGATGCCACGGCGCGCTGTCTTCGCACTTCGGCGTGCGCAGGAACGGGCTGGAGGACGTGAACAGACCCAACAGCACGCCCTTGCCGACCGTGTAGGCCAGGGCCAGGCCAGTGACTGCGGAGGCCAGGGAGCCGCCGTAGCCGGTGCCCACCTTGGACCGATGCAACCAGATGGTCTTGATCGTCTTGACCGTGAACAGGGTCAGGGCGACGCCCGACAGTGCGGTAAGCGGCACGTCGAAGTAGCGCGGCGCGATCGCCATCAGGGCGGTCCAGACCAGCGCCAACACGCCGAACACAAGCGCGAAACCGTCGGCGAACCACGGCAGCCAGCCGGCGACGAAGTGGTAACGCTGTGCGAGCGTCAGCTTGGACTTGCCGAGGAAAATCTCCTTGGCATGGCGCTTCATGATCTGCATGGCGCCATAGACCCAGCGATAGCGCTGCCCCTTGAAGGCGGCATACGTGTCGGGCATCAGACCGCGACCGAGGCTTTCCTGCGTATAGTGCGCGGTATAGCCGGCCTCGAAAAGACGCAGACCCAGTTCCGTATCTTCGGTGATGCACCATTCCGCCCAGCCGCCGACTTCGATCATCGCCGACTTGCGCACGACGCACATGGTGCCGTGCTGGATGATTGCGTTGTGCTCGTTACGCTCCACCATGCCGATCCGGAAGAAGCCGGTGTATTCCTCGTAGCAGAACTTCTTGAACATGCTCTCGTGCGCGTCGCGGTAGTCCTGCGGGCCCTGAACAATAGCGACCTGCGGATCGGCGAAACCAGGCATCGCGGTATCGAGCCAGTGCGGCGCGACCTGATAATCGCTGTCGATCACGGCGACGTATTCGACCGCCGGGTCCGTCAGCTCGAGCGCCTTGTTGAGGGCGCCGGCTTTGAAACCCTTCATGTTGTCGAAATGATAGAAGCGGAAGCGTTCGCCAAGAGTACGGCAATGCGCTTCAACCGGGCGCCAGTCACCCTCGTCCTTGGTGTTGTTGTCCAGGACGATGACTTCGAAGTTATTGTAGGTCAGTTTCGCGAGCGCGTTGAGGGTCTGCATCACCATCTGCGGCGGCTCGTTGTGCGTCGGCAGATGGATCGAGACCTTCGGCTCATAGCCAAGCGCGGCCGTCGGCAGCGCAATGCGACGCTTGCGCCACAGGCTGAGCGCCCACTCCGAGCTTTCCGTCAGCAGCAGGATCGCCGTGAACAGGCCGGTGGGCACGATGAACATGAAGCCGCCCAGGGCATGCCAATCCACATACTTCAGCGACGAGGCATCGGCGATGAACAGCGCGCCGGTCACGACCAAGCCAACCACAGAGGCGACGAGGAAGTAGCCCTGCAAGGCGACGGCCGGCATCAAGGCAAGGACGACTGCGCCAATCACGAAGGTCGCGGCCGCGGCGACGGTCGCGAACGTCTTCCACTGAGCGAACGTGGACAGCGGGCCGCTCCAGTTGAATTTCACATGACCATCGGCGTCGAAGATGCCCCAGAACGCGCCAACGGCGCCTTCTTCATCGGCTGAACCCTTCCAGGGGCCGTCGAAGGCTTCGATCATGTAGTAATCGTAGTTCTGCTGGTCGGCGATGTTCGCGAACGTGCGCAGCAAGAACGCCTGGTTGGCCGATGACGGGGTCGCGCCCTGCTTGGTGCGGCCTTCCGACGGCCAGCCGACTTCACCGATCACGATCTTCTTGCTCGGGTACTTGGCCTGGACCTTCTTGTAGACGTCAGTGACGAAGTCCGGGGTCTTCTCGATCTTCACGCCATCCCAGTAAGGCAGGATGTGGATACCGACGAAGTCGGCTTCCTTCGCGACCTTGTCCATGCCCGCGATATTGAGCCAGGTCGGCCACACATCGGTGGTACCGACTTCGATCTTGCGGTTGTTGATGGCCTTCTTGAAGTCGCGGATGTAGGCGATGACGTCATCGGGCGTCAGCGACTGCTTCACGCCGATCGCTTCGTTGGCGATGATGACACGATCGACAACGCCCGGGTTGTCCTTGATGGACTGTACGGCCTTGTCGAAGTCCGCCTGGTTCTTCTGGCGGTTCTCGTCCATGTAGATGCCAAGGGTGACCTTCAGGCCGTAGTCCTTCGCGATGTAAGGAATGCGGTCTTGGCCGTAGTCCACCGAGTAGGTACGGACGCGCTTCGTGACATGGGAGAGCTGCTCCATGTCGCGGCGAATGATGTCTTCGGAGATCCCGCCGGGAATATCCTTCGGGTGCTCTTTCAGGTGTGACGGACTGTAGGAAACGCCCTTGATCTGGCCGTTCCAATCCGGTGCGTCCAGCGGACGGTCCATGTTGGCCCAGAAGGCCGCAGATCCGACGCAGATAACCAGGAGCGCAATCAGAATTCGCATTTTCATCCCGCAGATTTCACTGCTGTTGTACCGTGGGCCCGGCAGTTCATTTACCGAGCAACTCCGTCTGCAACAGGGCGGCATTGAGCCTTAACTGTGGCAGGCGACGTTTTCGGTCGGGGCGGCAGCAAGAAATCGGGAGGGATCGGCGCGCGCGCGACTGCTCCCCGTGCAGCAACGGCGGCCTGTAGGCGACGAACTCAGAACGATGCGAGGAAAGCCTCTGAGCGCCAGCCCTTCAGCTTTCGGCGGCGGTTATAGCAAAGCGGACGCAAAACTCAACATTTGCAGCGCAGCAAATGCCTCGAAATCGCGCCGGAATGTCTATAATTCAGTACACTCCGGCGCTTGTCGGCGACCGTGACCCGAGGCCTGGGCGTAATAAAAATACGACACCTAGGTTCAATTAGGTTACTAAATGGCAGGATTCGCTGACCAATTTGTAATAAAGGGAAAAAACTCCCGACCGCGCCATTTTATCCACACTGTTTTAGTCGTATTTTGCGAGGACAGTAAAATAACTACCTTAAATTGCACTTTGAAAACCAATAATCGGCATAGGTGCTTTTCCGTATCCCTCTGCGCTGTCGTGCGTGCCCGACTCGCACAATGCTGAGCTATCAGCACGCCTACCACGCCGGCGGCCCTGCGGACGTCCATAAGCACGTGCTTTTGCTGCGCGTGCTGGCTTACCTAGCCCGAAAGTCGAAACCGTTCGTGGCGATCGACGTCCACGCAGGCGAAGGCGCCTATGCACTGGCGCGGCCGGAAGCGGAGAAAACCGCGGAATTTCGCCGCGGTATCGCGCGGCTGTGGGCGGCGCCTGCGAAGGCCGAGGCGCTTGCGCCCTATCTCGATGTCGTGCGCGCGGCCAATCCACACGGCGCACTGTCGGTCTATCCCGGTTCGCCGGCGTTCATGCGCGCGGGACTGCGCGACCACGACCGGCTGATCCTGAACGAGCTTCATCCCGCGGCCGTTGCGGTGCTGCGGCGATGGGCGGGTAGCGATCCGCGGATCGCCGTGCACAAGCGCGATGCCGACGAAGCTATCCGCGCACTGTTGCCGCCCGAGATCCGCCGCGGCGTGGTGCTGATCGATCCGAGCTACGAAATGCGCGGGTCCTACGAGGCGACGGCCGCCGCCGTCGCGGACTCCGTTGCCAAGTGGCCCGAGGGCATCTTCGTGGTGTGGTTCCCCCATCTCGCCGACCGGCGTCATGTGCCGCTCGTGGACGGCTTGAAGACAATCGATGCACCGATGGTGATGAGCGATCTCGATCTCGACAGCGGCGGCCTTGCCGATGCCCCTGACAAGGGACTGCGCGGCAGCGGCGTGATCGTGATCAATCCGCCTTGGCAATTCGCGGAAGAGGCGGACCTGCTCGGCAAGGAGCTTGCGCGGCAGCTCGGCGAAGGTCCGCGCGCCAAGCACACGCTGACCTGGCTGCGGCCAGAGCGTTAGCGCTTCTTCTGCTGCAGCGTGCGACGCGTCGCCTGGGCCTCCAGCGGATTTTCGGGCCAGTTATGGCGCGGGTAGCGGCTGCGCATTTCACCACGCACTTGCGGGTAGACATTCGCCCAGAAGCTCTTGAGATCGCGCGTCACCGCCAGCGGCCGTTGCGCCGGTGACAGGAGATGCAACGTCACGGGCACGCGCCCGCCCGCAATTGTGACCGCTTCCGCCTGGCCGAACAGTTCCTGCATCTTCACCTGCAGCGACGGTCCGCCGTCGCTTTCATAGTCGACGGCGATGCTCGAGCCCGAGGGAACCGTGAGATGGGTCGGCGCGAGTTCATCGAGCTTCTGCGGCAACGGCCACGGCAGGAGCGTGCGCAAGCCTGTATCCAGATCGACGCGTGCGAGATGGTCGCGGCGACGCACGCCGTCCAGCATTGGCGCAAGCCAGTCTTCAAGATCGGCCAACAGAGCCTCGTCGCTCAAATCCGGCCAGTCCTGTTCCGGGAATGCGCTGCGCAGCACGGCGACGCGATGCCGCAGGGACGCGGTGCCGCGCGTCCACGGCAACGCCGCCAGCCCCAGGGCGCGCACGCCGTCGAGCATCGCGGCGGCGACTTTGCCCGCGTCTGCGTCTTTCAGCGGGCGCTCCTCCAGCACCAGCGCGCCGAAGCGCTTCTGCCGCCGCACGGCAACGGCTTCGTCGCGCGCATCCCAGGCGATCTCGTCGACCTCCGCGATCTGGTCGGCGAACACATCCTCGATCTCGGCGCGGGTAAGCGGCGCTGCCAAGAAAATGCGCGCCTCGCGCGACTGGCCGTCCACGTCCGCGACCGCGAGATATTCCTGCGCCGCCAGAGGTTCCGCTGGATCGAGCACGCCGCCGCCGCCGCCGGAGAAACGATAGCGTCCACCGCCGCCGCGGCGCTGGGCAACGCGGTCGGGATAGGCCAGCGCCAGCAGGCGACCGGCGGCTTCCGATCGCGAGGGCTCGCGTCCGCCCCTTGCAAGATCGCGGATCTGCCGCGCCGAAGCGCGCACCCGCGCAAGGCCCGGACGATGCACCTGGCCCTGCCCGACTTCGTCGCGCGCACCGGCGATCACGGAAAGCCGCGTGCGCACATCGGCATCGCGCGTGCGGCTAAGGACATCGCGTTCCGACAGCAAGGCGGCGATATCGCATGCCGTGCCGCCCTCACCGCGCGCGATACCGCGGTGGACCATATGCGCCAGCCGCGGATGCAGCGGCAGGGCCGCCATCGCCTTGCCCTCCGTTGTCAAAGCGCCAGCGGCATCGAGCGCGCCAAGGCGCTTGAGAAGATCGACGGCTTGCGCGAAGGCCCCAGCGGGCGGCGGTGTGGGCCAGGCAAGGTCAAGGGGGTCGCGCACGCCCCAGGCCGCGAGGTCGAGCGCAAGGCCGGCAAGATCGGCTTGCAGAATCTCGGGCGTATCGAAGGCCGCCAAACCGCGATCCTCCGGCTCCGTCCAGAGGCGATAACACACGCCGGGTTCAAGGCGTCCGGCACGGCCCCGGCGCTGCTCGGCGGCGGCGCGCGAGACCTTCACTGTCGCCAGCTGCGTCATGCCGCGTTGCGGATCGAACCGCGGCACGCGCTTCAGACCGCAGTCGACGACAATGCGAACGCCCTCGATCGTGAGACTGGTTTCGGCGATGGTGGTCGCGAGAACCACCTTGCGGCGGCCCACCGGCGCGACAGCGATGGCGCGGGTCTGGTCTTCGAGGCCGAGCGCACCGAACAGGGGTGCGATGTCCACATCGGCGGGCAAAGTCCCTTCGAGTGCTGTCTGCGTACGGCGGATTTCGGCTTCGCCGGGCAGGAAGGCGAGCACGCTGCCCTCCTCCTCGGCGACGGCGCGGCGAATGACGCTCGCCATCTCCTGATCGATGCGGTCGCCGACGGCTTTCGCTGCATAGCGCGTCTCGACCGGGAACGGCCGATGCGGTGCCGTCAGCACCGGCGCCGGCTTCTCCGCGCGACCGAGCAGAAGGGCAACCGCTTGGTCATCCAAGGTGGCCGACATCACCAAGATCTTGAGATCGGGTCGCAGGGCGCGCTGCACGTCGAGCACCAGCGCGAGCCCCAGGTCCGCATCGAGGCTGCGTTCATGGAATTCGTCGAAGATCACAAGTCCGACGCCGGCGAGGTCGCTATCGCCCTGAAGGCGACGGGTGAAAATACCCTCCGTGACAACCTCGATCTGCGTGGCGGCAGAGACCTTGGTATCGAGCCGGATGCGGTAACCGACCGTAGCGCCGACCTGTTCGCCCAATGTCGCGGCCATACGTGCCGCCACCGCACGCGCCGCCAAACGACGCGGTTCGAGCATGATGATCGTGCCCTGCAGCCACGGCGCGTCCTTCAGCAGGAGCGGGATACGTGTACTCTTGCCCGCGCCGGGTGCGGCCAGAACGACGGCGTTCCCATGCACGCCTAGGGCGTCCACCAGAGGCACGGCAATCGCATCGATGGGAAGGGGCGCAGTCATCGTCTCTTCATGACCTTAATGGGCCGTGGCTGACAAGCGGCGCGGTTCTACGACCTTGTCGGACTTGCCAGGGGCAGCCCGGCCCCATAATTTGAGGGTCGAAACTACCTTCCCCGGGGAGATCGAGACCGCGTGACCAATACCATTCCGCGCTTTCGTGGCCGGACGTCCATCCTGATCGTCTAGGATGACAGCGCGATCCAGGCGCTGCTGACGGCCGTCCTCGCCCTCAGCTACGACGTGGTTGCCGTATCCACCGGCAAGGAAGCGCTCGACCAGGCCCCGAACGGCGCGTTCGATCTGATCCTGCTCGATGTGGGCCTGCCGGATATCGACGGCTTCAGCGTGTGCAAGCAACTCAAAGCCGATACCCGCTGCAAGGAAGTGCCGATCATCTTCCTGACCTCGCGCAATTCGGCCCAGGACGAAGTTTCCGGTCTGGAGGCAGGCGGCATCGACTACATCGCCAAGCCGATCAATCCCGCGATCCTGCGCGCGCGCGTGAACAATCACATCGAATTGAAACACAGCCGCGATGCACTCACCCAGATGGCGCGGCTCGATGGCCTTACCGGGCTCCCGAACCGCCGGACATTCGACGACGTGCTTGACCGTGAGTGGCGGCGTCTTGCCCGCGTCGGCCAGCCGCTGTCGGTGATCATGTTCGACGTCGACCACTTCAAGCTGTTCAACGACACATACGGCCACGGCGGCGGCGATGTGTGTCTCAAGAAGATCGCAGAGTCGGCAGTGGGCTCCTTGCAGCGCCCTGCCGATATGGTCGCGCGCTACGGCGGCGAGGAATTCGTAGCCATCCTGCCAGATACGGTCTCGGTCGGCGCTGCGGCGGTCGCTGAAGCGATTCGCGAGAACGTGGCCGCGCAGGGCCTGGACCACGAACGCTCGCCGACGGCGAAGTTTGTCACCGTGAGCTTGGGATACGTCACCGCCGTCCCCAACGTCGAGCGGTCGCCGTCTGCGCTGGTCGAAGCGGCCGACAAGGCCCTCTACGCCGCCAAGGCGGCCGGCCGTAATCGCGCCATCATGGGCCTGGGCGAATAGCCCGCCCGCTCTCTCCTAGGTGTTGGTGAGCGCCGAATTCGGCTGGTCGGCGGTGCTGCCCGTGACCGGGCGCAGACGGATCGCCTGCGCCGCGGCCGCCACCGCCCCCACCAGAGACGGCATCTGTGACGCAACGTCGGCGAGCGTCACCGCTTCGTGCTCGATCGATTTCGCGATCGCACTCACTTGGGGCGCGCCGAACTGCGCTGCCAATCCTTTCATGGCATGCGCGACACGCTTGATCTCGCTCAAGTCGCCGGCGGCCACTGCCACCGCCATGCGATCCCGGTAGTCGATCATGTTCCCGACGAACGTCGGGAGCATATTGGCGACCGCATCGACGCCAAGCGTGCCGATCAGATCGTTGAGGGCGGTCTCGTCCAGCGCGGGCGGGCTCACGTCGGCTTTGTGTGTGCGCGCGGAGAGATCGCTGGCGTCGGAACGGGAGATGCCCTTGGCCATGCCGACCGTGACGCCTGCGCCGGGCACCAAGCGGTCAATGGCGGCGCCAAGCTCGCGCCACACCACCGGCTTCACCACAACGTCGTTCGCGCCGGCGGCCAGGAACCCGGGATGATGCTCGGGGATCGCGTCGGCCGTCAGCGCGATCACCGGCACCTGTCCCGCAGGCCCCGGCAAGCTGCGGATGCCGCGGGTCGCGGTCGCGCCGTCCATCACCGGCATCTGCATATCCATGAGGACAATGTCGAAGTGTCGCGCCGCGGCCGCGTCGAACGCCTGCTGTCCATCGTCTACCGTGCTCGTGCGATGCCCAAGGCGACCCAGCATCGCGCTGAGCAGATAGCGCGTGGTTTCATTGTCGTCGGCGATCAGAATGTCGAGAATACGGCCCGTGGCAAGCGTCGGCGGCACGGTGGACTCCGTGGGGACAGCCGCGCCCTCGGCAGCCGATACCTTTACCGTAAACCGGAATATAGATCCCTGCCCCGGCTCGCTCTCCAGCGTGATGTCGCCGCCCATCGCGACCACGAGGCGCTTGCAAATCGCAAGGCCGAGGCCGCTGCCGCCGTATTGGCGCGAAGTTGAAAGGTCCGCCTGAACAAAAGGGCGGAACAGGCGGCTCGCGTCGGACGCCGCGATACCGATGCCGGTATCCTCGACCGCAAAGCGCAACTCCATCTCGTCGGCGGCGGCCGCCTTGAGCCCGACCGAAACGGCGATCCCGCCAGACGACGTAAACTTCGCGGCATTGTTCACGAGGTTGCCGAGAACCTGACGCAGGCGCTTGGGATCACCGCGCACCGCATCCTGCACATCCGGCGCGATCTCGGTGGTGAACGTGAGCCCCTTGTCGGCCAGCGTGGTGGCATAAAGCTCCCCGACTTCCCGCACGACCTCGCTGACCGAGAACGGAATTGAGTCGATCTCAAGCTGGTCCGTCTCGATCTTGGAAAAATCGAGCAAATCATTGAGTAAATCGAGGAGTCCCCGCGCCGACCTTAACAGCAGCTTGGTAAGCCCTTCCTGTTCGCCGGACAGGCCGCTGATCATCAACAAGTCCGCCATGCCGATAACCCCGGTCATCGGCGTACGCAATTCATGGCTCATCATTGCGAGGAATTGAGACTTAGCGGTGTTCGCGCGCTCGGCCCTCTCCCGCTCGTCCTCTAAAGTCTGCGCAAGGGCTGCGAGTTGGTCCGCTTGTTCCTGAAGCCGGTCACGGGTTGCTTGCAGCTCTTTCTCGCGCAGAACGCGTTCGGTGACGTCGCGCGCGGCGGCAACGATGCCGAAGTGCCCGTCTTCGCGCGGGATCACGGAGGCGCGCGATTCCATCCAGACCCAATGGCCTTCTTTGTGACGCAGACGCCAAACCGCGGTACCGCCTTGCGGGCCGCCCGGGCCGTTGAGTTGCCGCTGGGCTTTGAGCTGCGCGAGATCCGCCGGATGTACGATCTCGAACGGCGAACGCCCTATGCTCTCTTCCACCGTGTAGCCGGTCAGGCGCCAGACGGAGGGCGACATATACTGCACATTTCCAAGTTCATCGTAGAACGTGATGACATCGGTCGCATTGTCCGCGAGCAGGCGGAAGCGTTCCTCGCTGGCGCGCAACTCGTCTTCGATGCGCTTCTGTTCGGTCACGTCGACCACCGCCGTCTGCCACGCCGGCTCGCCTTCCCAGTGGATCATGCGGCCGACGTGGTCCCACCACATCTCCTTGCCGGCGCGGTTGATGATCCTGCGCCGGAAGAACCGCCCATCGAGCTCCCCGGTTATGGCGCGGTCCCAGACGTCGTCCGCGACCTCCAGATATTCAGGGGAGAAGTGACGCTTGAGCGAACCGAGAGCCAACACCTCGGTTGGGGTTTCGTACCCGAGCATGCGCGCATAAGCCGCGTTGCAGAATAGCGGTCGATAGCGGTGGTGGATCACGACACCCTGGATCGAGCCTTCCACCAGATTGCGGAACTTTCGCTCGCTGTCGGCCAGCGCGCGCTGGGCTTCGCGGCGGCTGGAGACGTCGAGCACGAAACCTATGCTGCTGACCCTCCGGCCTGTGGAATCCACCTGAAACACCGCACGCATGTGTAGCCACACATAGTGACCATCGGCGTGACGCACGCGCGCCTCGATGTCGAGCGGTTCGCCCGTGCGGCCGAATTGCTCAAGGGCGAGGAGGTAGTCCGGCAGGTCGTCGCTGTAGACCTGCTGCGCGAGATAGTCGTTGTTCGCCGGAAAGTCGGCAGGCACGCCCAAAATGTCGCGCAAGCGATTCGACCATGTGCAGATGCCGGTGTCGTAGCGATATTCGAGATAGCCGGCTTGCGAAGCCGCGACAGCCAGCTCCAGGGTCTGCTGCTTTTGCGCCAAAGCGGCATCCATCTCGCGGCGCTGGGTGACGTCCACCATCGAGCCGACCATGCGCTTCGGCGTGCCATTGCGGAATGCGACCGCCCGGCCACGGCTCTGCACCCAGATGTCGTGCCCTTCGGTGTGGCGCAAGCGGAACTCGATCTCGAACGGAACCCCACCGTTGATATGATCCCGCAAGGCGTTCTGCAGCCGCGGACGGTCGAGGGGATTCAGCAGGCGCTCGACAAGGTCGCCGCTGTGCGTCCAGGGATCGGTCGGCAGGCCCACCATCTCGCCGAAGCGCGAGGAGATGGAGACCGCGTTGGTGTCCAGATCCCAATCCCACATGGCGGCGCGCGCCGCGGAAACCGCGCGCTGCAATTGCTCTTCCCGATCTGCGATCGCCCGCTCAGCTGCCTTGAGTTCGGTCACATCGCTGATGACGCCCGCCATGCCGGTGTAGTTGCCGCGGGAGTCTGTCTTGCAGCGCGCCGTGATCACGACATCGCGCAGATCGCCATCGCTGCGATGAATGCGCGCCTCGATATAGCCGTGGCCGCCAGACTGCTGTAGAGCACGTATCTCCTGCGAAAGGATGTCGCGATGCTCGGCGACGACGAGAGCAAGGGTGTCAGTCCAGTTGGGTCGGTACTTCTTCGCATCCAGACCGAAGATGCGATACACGCCCGGCGACCAGTGCGTCATGCGGCGGCGCGGGTCGTCAGCCCAGTGGCCGGTCAGCGCGACCTCTTCGGTTTCGGCAAAGTCAGCAGCAAGACGCGCATAGGCGCGCTCAAGCTTGCGCCGTTCGCGGATCCAGAGGAATACCGCCGCCAGCCCAAGACACGCCGCGAAAAGTCCCGCCGTCGCAATCGGCTCAAGGGCCATGAAAAGCGCCTTCGACGCAATACGGCCGCCAGTCTAGCGGGATGGGCCTCGAGTTCACCCTGGAAAAGCACCGGTTTAGCCACGCAGGAACCACCGCAATTGCGCTTCCGCTCCGGTTGACCTATGCCCAGGCCATGAATCAGCTATCCCCGTGTCCGACCTGCCAAAAGCCGCCGCCGCTGTGCCAGTGCGCGGAAATATCACCGATCGATAACCGGATCGGCCTGCTCATCCTGCAGCACCCCCAGGAACAGGACGTCGAGCTGGGTACCGCCCGCCTTACCGTGACACATTTGAGAAATGCGGCGGTGCGTGTGGGCCTGTCCTGGCCCAGCCTCGCCAAGGCGCTGGGTCGCCCGGCCGATCCGAAAAAATGGGCCACGCTCTATCTGGGATCCGCCAAAGCTGCCGAAGTTGCCCCGGGCAAGGATATCGTGGCCTTGAGCCGGAAGGGCAACGCGCTGCCCGACAGCGATGCCCGCCTGAAGGACTTGGAAGGCATTATCCTGCTCGACGGAAGTTGGGCTCAAGCCAAGGCGCTGTGGTGGCGCAATGCGTGGCTCCTGAAAACCCAGCGGATTATCCTGGGGCCGACCAGGCCCTCGCGCTACGGCAAGCTGCGCCGCGAAGCGCGCACCGATGCCATCTCAACCTTGGAAGCTGCGGCCCTGTTGCTGAGCCGCCTCGAAGGTCGCCCGGAGATCGCCGATGCGCTCCACCGAAGTTTCGAGGCCCTTCTCAGCCGATATAGTGAGAGCAAGAAGGGCTGACAGTTTTGTTGCAGTGGCGTGCGACCCATTGACGCCGGGCCGTCGGACGGGTGTGGTCAGGGTCGAACGATGAGGGAGACTGCCGTGCGCGTCCTGGCTTTGGTGATGGTGCTGCTGAGCGGTGCGGCCGAGGCGGCCGACCGGAATGTGATCCTGTTTGTGGCGGATGGATTGCGCCCGAGCGTCGTCGACGAGATCGACGCACCGACGATGAACGATATCCGCGCCAAGGGCGTGAACTTCGCCAATTCGTTCTCGATCTTTCCCACGTTCACGATGGTAAACGCGTCCGCCTTCGCGACCGGCCATCATGTCGGCGATACCGGCATCTTCGGCAACACGCTGCTCACGCCCGAGCCGTTGTTGCTCGAATCCCACCAGAGGAGCGTGACGCCGTTCCTCGAGTTCGACCCCGCGCTGCGTGAGATCAACGAACTCTACCATAGCCATGGCGGTTTGATTTCAGAGGAAACCGTGATCGCCGCAGCGCGCCGTGCCGGGCTGCAGACCGCAGCCATCGGTAAGCATGGTCCCGCCGCCTTGCAGTCGATCGAAGATTTCGACAGCGGCAAGACCATCATCATCGACGATTTCACCGGCCAGGGCGAACCCTTGGAGGACGGCCGAGCGCCGGGCGTCGTGCTGCAACCGGATATCGAAGCAGCGATCGAAAAGGTCACAGGCCTGCCGGCCCGCGCGCCGATCCGTCGTCAAGGCGGCGGGAACTGCGACGCACCGGGCACGATGGCGGCAAACCTGCTGCAGCAGGAGTGGTTCGCCAAAGTGACCACAGACGTGGTCCTGCCGCGCTTCAAGGCCGCGAACAAGCCGTTCTTCCTCGTTTTCTGGTCGCGCGATCCGGACGGCACCCAGCACAATCACGGCGACAGCCCGGGCCGCCTCGTTCCCGGCATCAACGGTCCCACGCCCCGCGCCGGCGTGCGCAATGCCGACGAGGCCTTGCGTTTGATTCGCGCGAAAGTGCGCGCGCTCGGTCTGGAGAGCACGACCGACATTATCGTCTCGGCGGATCACGGGTTCTCCACCATCTCCAAAGAGAGCGAAACCAGCGCATCGGCAATCGTGCGCTGCGGCGAAGTCGATCGTTCGCTGCCGCAGGGTTTCGTCGCGATGGACATTGCGCGTGAATTCGACCTCCCGGCGGTCGATCCGGATGCAGGGAATTCGCCGATCCGCCCGGTGGCCGGCAGCTTCTCCAAGCGCGGTCATGCCCTCATTGGTGAGAATGCTGACAAGCCTGAGATCGTCGTCGTCGCCAATGGCGGCTCAGATCTGCTTTATCTGCCCACAGCCAATCGCAAGAAGCTTGCGCCGCGCCTGGTGAAGTTCCTGCTGACTCAGGACTACGTCAGCGGCCTCTTTGTGGCCGATGAGTTGGGCAAGATCCCCGGCACGCTACCCTTGAGCGCCATCAATCTGGTGGGGGATTCCCACACGACCCGCCCCGCGATGTTGATCAACTTCAAGAGCTTCGGGACCGGCTGCGCCAACCCCGTGCACTGTGCGGCAGAGGTTGCCGATTCCAGCAGCACCCAGGGGCAAGGCATGCACGGCAGCTTCAGCCGCGCCGACACCCACAATTTCATGGCGGCGATCGGGCCGAGTTTCAAAGCTGGTCACGTCAACAAAGCGCCGTCCAGCAATGCCGACGTGAGCATGACCATCGCGAAGATCCTCGGGCTCGACATGAAGCGCTCTGGCAAGCTTACCGGCCGCGTATTGACGGAAGCCATGGTCGGCGGCGTTGATGTCGCCTTCACGCGCAAGGTCATCACGGGCCCGCCAGCCGGCGGGCTCGCCACCACCATGATCGTGCAGGAGGCCCAAGGCGTGCGGTATCTGGAAGCCGGCGGCTTCCCGGGGCGCACCGTCGGCCTCGATCCGCTGCCGCGTTAGGTCGCGGGCTTCGCCGCGGTCGGATAACGCCCGAGGCTCAGCAGCAGCACCGCGCCGACGCCAAAGGCGATCCCGCTGGCGACAAGCGCCGCAACGTATGAACCGCTGAGATCGCGCACACGACTGAACAGCGGAGCTGCCAACCCGCCCCCTGCCGCAAACGCGATGTACTGTAGCCCATAGATCTTGCCGAAATGCTTCAAGCCGAAGTACCGCGAGACAAAGTAGGCGCACAGATCGAACTCGGCGCCGGACGACAGTCCGATCATGCCGGCGAACAGAATTGTGAGCACCGGCGGATAGCTGCCGAAGGCTAACAGCAACGCGCCGCACGCGGATGTGAGCAGGAATACAAAGCCGACGCCCGGCCCCCAAAAGCGATCCAGGCACCAGCCGGATCCGACCCGCCCCAACACGACCGCAATCCCGAATGTTCCCGCGACACCGGCCGCTGCGGCTGCGTCGTAGCCCTTGTCCAGCAGCAGCGGCACCAAATTGGCAAGGAAGCCTGTCGAGGCCCCGGACCCAAGGACCAGGGTCATCGCCATGAACCAGAACCGATAGGACGATAATGCCTCACGCACGGTCGCGCCGATCTCGTCGCGACGCTGCGCCTCAATTGCAGCGGCGCTGCCCGCGCGGCGCAGAAAAATCAGGGTTGCCGGCAGGCCGAGTAACAGAGGCCCCAAGCCAAGCCCCGCGTAGGCCACACGCCAACCGTAGAGGTCCACCAGCAGACTCGCGTAGTTGGATGCGACCGCACCCCCCAGCCCGCTTCCGGCCAGGGCGAGGCCAAGCGCAAAGCCGCGATGGCGCGTGAAGTTTGCGCTCAGGATCTTGTTGAACGTGATCGCCAGTGTGCCCACCGCGCCGAAACCGGTGAGAAACCAAATCACATAAAAACTCGTCAGACCTTGCGTCAGTGCGCCGAGCGCGATGAGACCGCCGCCGAAGGCGACTTGGGAAATGATGATAAGCCGCACCGGGCCGAAGCGGTCCGAACCCCATCCGACCACGGGGCTCATCGCGACCACGGGCACCATGAGAATAAGCAGGACGGTCGAGATATCCTGCCGCGACCATCCGAATTCCGCCTGTAGCGGCGCGAAGAACGGGCCCAGAGAATAAAGCGGATACGCAGCGATGCCGAACGCCACCCCCACCAGGGACGCGAGAATGAGCCCCCACCCGCGGCGTAACTCATGCGTCTCGTCCATGGGACCCCCTCAACCCAGCTTAGCGCGTCTTGGTCTTCGCTTTCGCTAGGTCAGCTGTTATCTCCGCCCGCCGCCCCCGGTCGATCGGGTCGTCCTGCTGCGGCGCAGCAAGAGCCTTCTCAAGGTACGCTATTGCCTCCAGGGGATGTCCAGTCGCGATCATGAAATCGCCCATGAAGTAGTTCGTGTCGCGCCCCGCCGGGTCCGCGGCGAGCGCCCGGGACAGATAGGCTCGTGCCTTCTTGCGATCCCCGAATCCGATGGGCCACCCGGGCACCTCGTAGTAGAGCGAGCCGAGCAGCACAAGAACCGCCGGATTTTCAGGGCTAACCTGCTCCGCCGCCAGCAGAACTTCGCGCGCTTCACGCACCTTCGCCAGGGACTTTGTAGAGTGGAGTATCTCGGCCGTCAGGCACAGCGCATTGGCCAGCCATACCCGCGCGGCCGGCGTGTCTTGTTGGGCGAGCGAGGCCGCAGCGTCGCGTTCGATGGCCTCGGCCGCTTGGCGCCGATTGGGCGCATCCGCAGGCCCAAACTTGACGGCAGCCCAAGCCGCCGCGATCCCGCCCACGGTGTCCGCCGCGGCGAGTGGCCCAACCGCCAGGATCGCTGCGAAGCCTATGAAGAGACGAAGAATATTAAGCATTATCCTTATACTTTAACCGGTTCTTCGTAGGACCGGCTATGCTGCCGGCATAAAATGCTCAGAGGAACCGGGGGGTTACGCATGAGCTTGGTGCGTTTGTTTTTTTCGGCCCGATTCATCATTTTCACGGTCGCGGTCGCCGCTTCAGTGGCGTGTATCGCGCTTGCGTTCTGGAGCCCCCTGTTTCTGATCCCGTTGCCGATCGCGGTCGCCCTGACAATTGTCGGGTTCTACGACGTCACCCAGCGACGTCACTCGATTTTGCGGAACTACCCGATCTCAGCCCACGTGCGGTTCCTCCTCGAGAGCGTTCGGCCGGAGATTCGCCAATATTTCCTCGAAAGCGAGACCGACGGCACGCCCTTCAGCCGCAACAAGCGCTCAATCGTCTACCAGCGCGCCAAGGGCCAACTCGACAAACGCCCGTTCGGTACGCAGCTTGACGTTTACAACCCCTCGTACGAGTGGTTGCACCATTCGATGGTGCCGAAGGAACCGGCGAAAGAACCTTTCCGTATCCCCATCGGCGGACCGCAATGCACCAAGCCCTACTCGGCCTCGGTGCTCAACATTTCGGCGATGAGCTTCGGCTCGCTCAGCGCCAACGCCATCCGCGCCCTGAACGGCGGCGCGAAGAAGGGCAACTTCGCCCACGACACCGGTGAAGGCGGCATCAGCAAGTATCACCGCGAAGGCGGCGGCGATATCATCTGGGAAATAGGCAGCGGCTATTTTGGCTGCCGCAACGAGGCCGGCGAGTTCGATGCAGAGCGCTTCGCCGCCAACGCGACCGAGCCGGCCGTCAAGATGATCGAGATCAAACTGTCGCAGGGCGCGAAACCAGGACACGGCGGCGTGTTGCCGGCGGCGAAAGTCTCGGCAGAGATCTCCGCCGCACGCGGCGTGCCGGAGGGGCAGGACTGCATCTCTCCCGCCAGCCATTCCGCCTTCTCGACCCCGATCGAGATGATGCACTTCATCTCGCTCTTGCGCCGCTACAGTGGCGGCAAGCCGGTCGGATTCAAGCTGTGCATCGGTCATCCGTGGGAGTTCTTGGCGATCTGCAAGGCCATGCTGGCAACCGACATCCTTCCGGATTTCATTGTTGTCGACGGCTCGGAAGGCGGCACCGGTGCGGCGCCCCTGGAGTTCACTGATCATATCGGCACGCCCCTGCGGGACGGCCTGATGTACGTCCACAACGCTCTCGTGGGCATCGGCAAGCGTGGCCAGATCCGCATCGGCGCGAGCGGTAAGATCACGTCCGCCTTCGACATGGCCCGCGCCATGGCGCTGGGCGCGGATTGGTGCAATGCCGCGCGCGGATTCATGTTCGCGTTGGGCTGCATCCAGTCGCAAAGCTGCCACACCGATCGCTGCCCGACCGGCGTCGCCACGCAAGACGCCTTGCGCCAGCGTGCGATCTTCGTGCCGGACAAAGCCGAACGCGTGTATCTGTTCCACAAGTCGACCGTGAAGGCCCTGAGCGAAGTCGTAGCCTCAGCCGGGCTCGATCACCCCGGCCAATTGCGGCCGCACCACTTCTCCAAACGCGTGTCGGCAAACCAAGTCATGACCTACGCAGAAGTCGCTCGCTTCCTGCAGCCCGGCGAACTGATCAACGGCACGGAAGATCCGCGCTTTAAGCAGGCCTGGGCCATGGCGCGCGCCGAGACCTTCACCGCCGCTGTATAGCCGATGGCGACTGCGCGCGCCTTGCCGGTGATCGATATGGCCGGCGTCGCCGCGCGGGACGACGCTGCCATGCAGCGCGTCGCCGCTGAAATCGCCGGCGCCTGTACCACGACCGGCTTCTTCTACATCGCCAACCACGGCATGCTGGAGCCCGTCATTCAGCGCGCCGTCGTCGCCGCCAAGACTTTCTTTGCCCTGCCCGACGCGGTGAAACACAAGGCGGACGCGGTAGATCACCGCGGCTATATCGGCATCGGCGATGCGTTCATGAAGAACGCGACGCGGTCAGACTGGAAAGAATCCTACGTCGTCGGGCTCGAACTTGCCGCGGACGATCCCGACGTCGTTGCCGGCGAAGCCTTGCGCGGGCCCAATGTCTGGCCTCAGGATTTGCCGGAATTCCACGACGCCTTTTCCGCCTATTTCGCCGCCATGGCCAGGTGCGGTGCGGACCTACTCAGCGCGTTTGCGATCAGTCTCGGTCAGCAGCCCGACTTCTTCATCGACAAGTATACCAAACCCCTGCAGCGCATGAATGTGATCCACTATCCGCAGCATCCGGGCGACGCGCCAGCCGATCAGTTCGGCGGTGCCGCCCATACGGACTATGGCTGCGTGACGCTGCTCTGGCAGGACGACAGCGGCGGCCTGGAGATCCAGACCCGCGATGGCGCATGGATCAGTGCGACGCCAGTGCCCGGCACGTTGATCATCAATGTAGGCGATCTGTTGGAGCGCTGGAGTGGTGGACGCTATGTGTCGAACCTGCACCGGGTGACCAATCGCTCCGGCCGCGACCGGTATTCCATCGCCACCTTCTTCGACCCGAACTATCGCGCCGTTGTCGATCCGGCGAGCTTTGGGGCGCGGGGCGCGCATGCGCCGGTGCAGGCCGGCGACTACATCCTCGACCGCGTGCGGAGTTCGTTCGCCTATCGCACCGTGTAGTTATGCCGGCGGCCGTTCGGTCTTGATGTCGGTCATCTGACCGGTCCATCCGCCGCCAAGTGCTTGGATTAAGGACACCGCCGCCGTCAGCTGATTGCGCCGGATCGTCAGCGCGGACTGTTCACTGGACAGCGCAGATGCCTGGGTCGTCGCCACAGCCGTAAAATCGGTCGTCCCGGCGCGATACTGATTGCGAGCAATGCGCTGGGCGTCACGGGCGGCGTCCACCGCCTGGGATTGGATCGCCGCCTGCTCAGCCAAGGCCGAAACCGCGGTGAGCTGATCTTCCACTTGCTGCAACGCGATCAGTACGGTCTGGCGATACGACGCCACCTCCTGATCGTAGGCCGCGCGCGCGCGCGTCACTTGGGCCCCCTTCGCGCCGAAGTCGAGCAGGTTCATCGCTGCCTGCGGACCGAATGACCAAAACCTGTTCGAGGCGTTAAAGAGACCATCGAGCGATGAACTCGAATAGCCGAAGTTCCCCGTCAAAGTGAGGTCGGGAAAGTACGCCGCGATCGCCACGCCGATCTGGGCGTTCGCAGACTTCACGCGCCGCTCCGCCGCAGCCACGTCGGGCCGGCGTTCGAGCAGCGTGGACGGCACGCCTACCGGAATATCCGGCGCCAACACGTTGAAATCCACGGTCTCAAGAGAGAAGTCCGCCGGCGCCTTGCCGATCAGTACCGCGATCGCGTGTTCCAGCTGATCCCGCTGGGAGCGCGCGCTCACCGCCTGGGCCTGGGTGTTGCGCAGTTGCGTCTCCGCCTGCGCCAAGTCCGCCTTCGACACCACACCCTGGTTATATTTGTTCTGGGCGATCTTGTAAGATTCCGCGAACCCCTCGGCTGTCTGATCCAACAGACGCCGCAGCTCATCCTGCACGCGTATCTCGAAATACGCAGTCACCAGCTGCGCTTGCGCGGATAGCGTTGCGTTGGCGAGATCGGCCGCGCTGGCTTGCGCGCTGGCGTTGCTGCCCTCGAGTTGACGGCGGATGCGGCCCCACAAGTCGATATCCCAGCTGGCGCCGCCGGAGACACTGTAGCTGGTCACCGGCCGCGCCGTATTTGTTACCACGGTTCCCTTGGACGCCACGGTGGACGCCGCGCCCGTGCCTCGCTCGGAACGCGTGACCGAGCCGCTGGCATTCAACGTCGGGAACAGCGCGGAACGCGACTGCTGGACCGCCGCCGTGGCCTGGCGGTAGGCCGCCTCGAAGGCGCGGATGTTCTGGTTGGACGCCTGGACCTGTGCGGCGAGGTCGTTCAACAGGGGATCGCCGAAGATGGTCCACCAGGGCCCGCGGGGCGCATCGTCGCGCGGCTCGCTGATCTTCCAGCCGGCGGCTTCTTTGAATTCCGCGGGCATTGACGCGCCGGGCCGCTTGTAGTTCGGTCCGACGGCGCAAGACGCCAGTAGCAGCGCCGCGAGCGTGACACCGATGCGTTTCATGTCGAGGCCTCCGCAACGCGAATATCGGACTCTTTCGACCACATTTTCCGCAGCCATTGGCGGAATTGCTCCATGTAAAGATAGACAACCGGTGTGGTGTAGAGCGTGAGCATCTGGCTCACCAGCAAGCCGCCGACCACTGCGATGCCCAGCGGCTTGCGTAGCTCGGTCCCCTCGCCGCCGCCCACGGCAAGCGGCAAGGCGCCCAACATCGCCGCCATAGTCGTCATCATGATCGGCCTGAAGCGCAGGCACGCGGCGTGGTAGATCGCATCGCGCGGCGACATGCCTTGAGTGCGCTCCGCGTCGAGGGCGAAGTCGATCATCATGATGGCGTTCTTCTTGACGATACCGATCAGCAGGATCACGCCGATCATCGCGATAATGCTGAAATCCAGTCGCGCGATCATCAGCGCCGCCACAGCTCCCACGCCCGCCGACGGCAGGGTCGAGAGGATGGTGATCGGGTGGATGTAGCTCTCGTAGAGAATCCCCAACACGATATAGACCGCGATCATGGCGCTCAGAATCAGCACCGGTTGGCTGCTCAACGATTGCTGGAACGTGCGGGCGGTGCCCTGGAAGCTGCCCTGAATGCTCGACGGGATGCCGATCTGATTGACGGTACGATTGATCGCCGCGACCGCGTCGCTCAATGACACATCTTCCGCCAGGTTGAACGAGACCGTCGCCGCTACGAATACGCCCTGGTGATTGACACCGAGCGGCGTCTCTCCGGTTTCGTAATGGGCGACTTCCGCCAGCGGTATCATCTTCGAAACACTGGTCGAGACGGCGGACCCGGAGGAGACTGCCTTGCCCTGTGTCACGAGACGGTTCTGCTGCAGATTGCGGGCCGCGTTCGCGGCAATCGCCGCCGCGTCCGCCGCAGCGGAATCCGCACCCTGGGCCGTCGTCGCGCCCGGCGTATTCACCGTGCCTGAAATAGCATTCGTGGCCGTCGTGCTGCTGACGTTGCCGCCGGAGGTGCTGACGTAGATGTCCTTCAGGGTTTCCGGGGTTTGCCAGAACTCCGGCGATACCTCCATGACCACTTTGTACTGGTTCATGGGATTGTAGATGGTGGAGACTTGGCGCTGCCCGAAGGCGTCGTACAGCGTGCTGGAGATCTGGCTCATCGACAGCCCGAGGCGCGCCGCCGCGGCACGATCAATCACCAGCCGAGTCTCCAGCCCCTTCACGTTCTGGTCCGAATTGACGTCGGCGAGTTCCGGCACCTTCTCCAGCGCCTGGGTGAGTTTGAGCGTCCACTCGCGGATCTCATTCACGTCGTCGCCCTGGAGCGTGTACTGGTAGCCGCCGTTGCCGAAGCGCCCGCCGATGCGCAGTTCGCGCGGCACGGTCAGGAACATGATCGCCCCGGGGATCAGAAGCTTGGGCCGCAGGCGGTTCACCACTTGGTCCGACGTAAGCCCGCCGCGTTCGCGCTTGGGCTTGAGCGAGACGAACACCATGCCGCCGTTGGTCTGGCCGCCGCCGGTGAATCCGGCCACGTCAGCCACCGCGGGGTCGGCCTTGATAATGTCAATGTATTTGGCGAGTTTGTCCTTCATGGACTGGAACGAGATGCTCTGGTCGCCGAAAATGCCGCCCTGGATGCGACCAGTGTCCTCGTCCGGGAAGAATCCCTTGGGGATGACGGTGTAGAGGTACACGTTCAAGCAGACCGTGCCGAACAGAACGGCCATGGTCAGCAGGCCATGGCCCAACACCCAGGCCAGAGAGCGTTCGTAGGCGGTCTTGAAGTCGTTGAACCACCGCTCGGCCGTGGCGGCGACTTTGCCCGGCTTGTGCGCTTCGGTCGGCCGCAACAGGCGCGCGCACATCATCGGCGTCGTGGTCAGCGACACCACAAGGGACACCAGGATCGCCACCGACAGCGAGACGGCGAATTCGCGGAACAAACGGCCGACGACACCGCCCATCAGCAGGATCGGGATAAACACCGCGATCAGGGACAGACTCATCGCCATCACTGTGAAGCCGACTTCCTGTGCGCCGAGCAGGGCAGCTTGCATGCGCGGCATGCCGCGCTCGACATGCCGCGAGATATTCTCAAGCAGCACGATCGCATCGTCGACCACGAAGCCGGTCGCGATGGTCATGGCCATCAAAGAAAGGTTGTTCAGGCTGAAGCCCAACAGATACATCACGCCGAAGGTACCGAGCAGCGACACCGGCACCGCCACGCTGGGGATCACCGCCGCGCGGACGTTGCGCAGGAACAGGAACACCACCAGGACCACCAGCGCGGTGGAAATGACCAGGGTGCGCTCCACCTCACGCAAGGAGGCGCGGATGGTCGTCGTGCGGTCGACAACCACGGCGACGCGCAAATCGGGCGGCAGCGCATCTTGTAGGGACGGCAGCACGGCCAGCACGCGATCCGCAGTCTCGATGATGTTGGCCGACGGCTGACGCTGCACCTGAATCAGCACGGAGGGCTTGCCGTTTGTCAGCCCGAGGTTGCGGATGTTTTCGACCGAATCGATTACCTCACCCACATCCTGCAGGCGTACCGGTGCGCCGTTGCGGAACGCGACAACAAGCTTCGTGTAAGCGGAGGCAACGCGGGCAGAGTCGTTGGTATAGATTTGGAAGCGCCGGTCGCCCTGCTCGAGCGCGCCTTTGGGTGCATTTGCATTGGCAGCGGACAGCGCCGCGCGCACATCCTCGAGCCCGATGCCGTATTTGAACAGGGCGCGCGGATTGAGTTCCACACGTACCGCCGGCAGTGAACTGCCGTTGATCGTTACATCGCCAACGCCCTTCACCTGGGCTAGGCGTTGCTGCATGACGGTGGCGGCAGAATCGTAGAGTTGGCCACGGTCGAGCGTGTCCGACGTTAGGGCGATCACCAATAGCGGCTGCTCGGACGGGTTCACTTTGCGGTACTGCGGATTGCTGCGCAGGCCGGACGGCAGATCGATGCGCGCCGCATTGATCGCCGCTTGCACGTCGCGCGCGGCCCCCTCGATGTCCCGGTTCAGGCCGAACTGCAGGATGATGCGCGTGCTGCCGACCGAGCTGTTGGACGTCATTTCGGTGACATCGGCGATGGCCCCGAGGTGCCGCTCCAAGGGCATGGTAACGCTCGAGGCTACCGTTTCCGGGCTCGCGCCCGGCAGGGAGGCGGTGACCGCAATGGTCGGATAGTCCACCTGCGGCAGGGGCGACACCGGCAGCAGGAAGAACGCCACCGCGCCCGCTAGCGACAGACCGATTGTCAGCAGCGTGGTCGCGACCGGCCGGGCGATGAAGGGCGCGGAGAAATTCATGTGCGCAGGGGCGCGGGCCCGGGGTCGGATGCACCCTCGGACGCGTCCTTCGGGGGCATGACCTTCACGTCTTCGCCGCGCATCTTGCGGCCGAGACGGTCGAAGGCGAGATAGATCACCGGCGTGGTGAACAAGGTCAGCAGCTGGCTGACAATCAAACCGCCGACAATGCTAATGCCCAGCGGATGGCGCAGTTCGGAGCCGACACCGGTCCCGACCATCAGCGGCAGGGCGCCGAGCATGGCGGCCATGGTCGTCATCAGAATCGGCCGGAAGCGCAGTAGGCAAGCTTGGGTGATAGCTTCCCGGGGCAGCTTGCCCTCGTTGCGCTCCGCGTCCAGCGCGAAGTCGATCATCATGATCGCATTCTTCTTCACGATGCCGATCAGCAGAACGATGCCGATGATGCCGATGATGTCCAGGTCGTGACCCGAGATCCACAGCGCCAAAAGTGCGCCGACACCCGCGGACGGCAGCGTGGAGAGAATGGTGATCGGATGGACGAAGCTCTCATAGAGCACACCCAGAACGATATACATCGTGACAATTGCCGCCAGGATCAGAAGCACTTCATTGCTGAGCGCCTTCTGGAAGGCGAGTGCCGCACCCTGGAAACTGGTGATAACGGAGCGCGGCATGCCGAGCTCGCGTTCCGCATTGCTGATCGCCTGCACCGCCTCGCCCAGCGAGTAGCCTTCCGCGACGTTGAAGGACACCATGGATGCCGGAAATTGCGCGACGTGATCGATCTCCAGCGGTGACTTGCGCTCGGTGATTGTGGCGATGGCCGACAAGGGCACCTGACTGCCGCCGGACGACGGTAGATAGATCTGGCCGAGGGAGGCCAGCGTGGTCTGCATGGCCGGGTCCGCTTCCAGGATCACACGGGTCTGCGTGGACTGGGTGTAAATCGTCGAGATCATGCGCTGGCCGAAGGCGCTATAGAGCGCGTTGTCGATGGTCGCGAGCGTGATGCCGAATCGCGCGGCCGTGTCTCGGTCCACTTCGACGTAAGCCGAGAGGCCGTCGTTCTGCATGTTGCTGGCGACGTCCGCGAGCGACTTCTCGCGCTGCAAGCGTTCGACCAACTTCGGCACCCATTCGTTCAGCTCCGCCGGGTTGGGCGTCTGGAGTAGGAATTGATACTGCGTGCTGCTGATATTCGAATCGATCGTCAGATCCTGCACGGGCCGCATCAGCAAAGTGATACCCGCCACCGTCGATACATTGCGCTGAATCCGCCGCATGATCTGTTCGGCCGTACGGTCGCGATCTTCGTGGGGCTTGAGGGCGATCAGGAAATTGCCGCCGTTGAGCGTGATGTTGGTGCCGTCCACGCCGATGAAGGACGACAGGCTCTGCACGTCAGGGGCCTTTAGGATCGCCGCAGCCAAAGCCTGCTGGCGCTCAGACATGGCGTCGTAAGACACGCTTTGGGATGCCCGGGAAATGCCCTGAATAAGGCCGGTGTCCTGCTGCGGGAAGAAGCCCTTCGGGATCACGAGGTAGAGCAGCACCGTCATCACCAGTGTGCCGACCGCCACGAACAACGTCAGGCGCTCATGATCCAGCACCCACTCCAGCGCCACGCCATAGCGGGCGATGACGCGGTCGAACCATTCGCCGATCTTGCGGCTCCAGTCCGGCTCGTGCTGCTCCGAGTGCGCCTTCAGCAGGCGCGCGCACATCATCGGCACGAGGGTGAGCGAGACGATCATTGAAATGACGATCGTTACTGCCAGCGTGATCGCAAACTCGCGGAACAAGCGGCCGACCACGTCCGCCATGAACAAAAGCGGTATTAGCACGGCGATCAGCGACACGGTGAGCGAGATGATCGTGAAGCCAATCTCTTCTGAGCCCCGCAGCGTCGCCTCACGAGGCTTTTGTCCGTTTTCGATATGGCGGGCGATATTCTCGATCATCACAATCGCGTCGTCGACCACGAAACCGGTCGCGATGGTGAGCGCCATCAACGTGAGATTGTTAAGGCTGAAATTGATCAGATACATCACGCCGAAGGTGCCGACGATCGAGAGCGGCACGGAAAGGCTCGGGATAATGGTGGCGGGCAGATTGCGCAGGAACAGGAAGATCACCAGCACCACCAGCGCCACGGCCAGCAGGAGTTCGATCTGCACGTCACGCACGCTGGCGCGAATGGTGACGGTGCGGTCGGTGAGCAGCTGCACCTCGATACCGGCCGGCAGAGAATCGCGCAGGCGCGGCAGCACATTCTTGATGCCATCTGCCACGGCGATCACGTTGGCGCTGGGCTGGCGGCGAATGTTGACGATGATGGCAGGCTCTGTGCCTACCCAAGCGCCGAGCTTGGTGTTCTCGGCCCCGTCGACAATGTCCGCCACATCGTCGAGACGCACCGGCGCGCCGTTCTTATAAGCAACCACCAGATCGCGGTATTCGTCGGCGGTCTTGAGCTGGTCGTTCGAGTTGATGGTATAGGCGCGGGTCGGGCCGTCGAAGTTGCCCTTCGGCGTGTTGACGTTGGCGTTGCTGACGGTGGAGCGCAGATCGTCGATGTTGAGACCATAGGCCGCGAGCGCGCGCGGATTTGCGCGCACTCGGACGGCCGGGCGCTGCCCGCCGGTCAGCGAGACTACGCCGACGCCGGGAAGCTGGGAGAGCTTGGACGCCAGCCGGGTATCGACCAGATTCTGCACCTGCGTCAGCGGCAGGGTCTTGGACGTCACCGCGAGCGTCAGGATCGGCGCGTCCGCGGGGTTGACCTTGTTGTAGGTCGGCGGCGCCGGCAGGTCACCCGGCAAGAGGTTACTGGCTGCGTTGATTGCGGCCTGCACTTCCTGCTCGGCGGCGTCGAGGCTCAGATCAAGCCCGAACTGCAGTGTGATGACCGAAGCGCCCGCCGAGCTGGCGGAGGACATCTGCGTCAAGCTGGGCATCTGCCCGAATTGGCGCTCGAGCGGCGCGGTCACCGACGAGGTCATCACCTCCGGGCTCGCGCCGGGCAAGAAGGTCTGGACCTGGATGGTCGGGTAGTCGACCTCAGGCAGGGCCGACAGTGGCAAGAAGCGGAAGGCCACGAGGCCGACCAGCATGATCGCGATCATCAGCAGAGATGTCGCGACCGGCCGCTCAATAAATATACGTGAGGGGTTCACAGGGTGCGTCCGTTATGGCGGACCGCCGCCGCCCATGCCCATGCCGCGGCCGACACCGGGCGGCGGACCGCGCGGACGGTCGCCTTGGCCTTGCTGCTGGCCACCTTGGCCGCTTTCGCCGCGCGGACGCCGCTGATCACCGGCGCCGGGACGACGCTGGCCCGGAGCACGCGCTGCCGGCGGCTCCTGACCCGGCAGCAACACCGGTACGCCGTCGCGGATGCGATCGGCACCGTCGACCACAACGATCTCGCCGGGCTGCACGCCTTCGGTTACGGAAACCTTGTCCGGCGTCTGGGCGCCGATCTTTACCGGCCGGATGGCGACCTTGCTCTCCTGGTCCACGACGTAGACGAACGTGCCCGGCGCGCCGCGTTGGATTGCAGCCACCGGGACGATGGTCACGTCCTTCAGGGTGTCGACGAGAAGCTCGACATTCACGAACTGGTTGGGGAACAGGGACTCGTCGGCGTTGGCAAACTCGGCGCGCAATTTGACGGTGCCGGTCGTGGTGTCGATCTTATTGTCGACGTTGGAGAGCTTGCCGACCGCGAGCTTGACCTTCTGGCTGCGATCGAGCGCGGTCACGTCGAGGGTGGCCCCGCTGCGCACGCGCTGCAGGATCTGTTGCAATTGATCCTCCGGCACGGTGAACAGCACCGAGATCGGCCGCACCTGCGTGATCACGGCGATACCGGTGGCGTCGCCGGAGGAAATGTAGTTGCCCTGGTCGATCTGGCGGAGACCGACGCGGCCCGTGAGCGGGGCCTTGATGTAGCAGCGATCGACGTTCAACCGCGCGGTGCCGACGGCCGCCTGGTCGGCCTGCACGGTGCCGCGGTACTGGCGCACCAGTGCATCCTGTGTATCGACCTGCTGCTTGGAGATAGAGTCTTGGGTGAACAGGGTGCGATAGCGCTCGGCGTCGATCTCGGCATTGTGCAGTTGCGCCTGGTCGCGACCGAGCTGGCCTTCAGCCTGTTGCAAAGCGAGCTCATAAGGGCGCGGGTCGATGATGGCGAGCACGTCGCCCTCTTTCACCAGCTGACCTTCGGTGAAGGAGATTTTGGTGATGTAGCCGGTCACCTGTGGGCGCACGGTGACGGTCGAAATCGGGGTCACTGTGCCAAGCGCGTTCACGGTGATGGGAATCTCACCCTTCTCCGCTTTGCCAACATTCACGGGCATCGGCCCGTTGCCGCCGAAGCGACCGCCCTGGAAACCCGCCTCCGGTGCCGGGCGCAGCAGGAAATAGATGCCGACAATCACCAGCAGGCCGACGACGAGCATGATGAGCAGCCGGCGACGGCGCTGGGTCCACGCGCGGGCACGCTGCCACGTGGTCTGGCCTGTCGGCGGAGCCGATGGCACGGTCGCTCGTTGCGGCGGAGAATACATCTCGTGATTCATGGATCGAAGTTCAGACGCTTTAAAGTGGAGTGAACGCCACAACCTAGCATGGCGGCGGATCGCCCCAACACGAACGCTCCCGTGAAGGTCTCATCCGGAGAGAAACGCTGCAAAGGCATGCCTCGGTCCGGCCAACCTCATCAGTAGAAGGTGAACGTGTAACCTGCGCATGTCCTCTAAGGGCGAAAATTGTAACCAACGGTAAGAAAAAATGAGCCGGGACGGCCATTTGGCACGAGAACTGAACCCATTGCGGTTCCGGGCGTTGGGTCCAAGACCGCCAGGGGCGAGCGGCCAAAAAGAGTGGCGGGAGATGCCGTTTCGCCATACTGAGGCCCGCCGCCTGGGGCTCACGTCCTGCCTGTCGCTCCTGAAAGCAATCGATTCCGCCTGATGACGTTGCCCGTCCTTCCCCCTGCCCGGCTTGTGGTCCTTATGACCTGCCTCCTGATGGGGGCGTTCCCGGTCGCCGCGGCGGACAAGCCGAATAAGAAGGGGGACTCGGCGGCCGTTCGGGAGCCGGGTATCCCCTACACGGTCGAGATCGACGGCGCCCCCACGTCGGTGGTGCGGGCGCTGTTGAAACAGACGTCCCAGTTGGAGGAATTGAAGAAGCGCCCGCCGGCGACCGCCGCGGCACTGGCCCGCCGCATCCGCGCCGACCAGAGCCGCTTCCAAGCCGTGTTGGAGTCCGAGGGCTTCTACGCCGCCAAGGTGAGCAGCACGACCGAGCCGCACGGCGAGTCGACGGATGTGCGCATCGTGATCGATGCGGGCCCGATCTATACCGTCGCCAAGTTGACGGCGGACTTCGGTGACCGGGCCGAGGCGGTGCGTGCCGCTGCGCAGGACCGGCCTGACCTGACGCTGCAAGAGATGACCGGCAAACCGGCACGCGCGCGGGATGTGATCGCCGTCGAGGATGCGGCCGTCGAGTTGTTGCGCCGCAACGGCTTTCCGTTCGCGCGACGCGGAGACCGGCAGCTCACCATCGACAATACGGCGCATACGGTTTCGATCCTGTTGCCGATCGCGGCGGGACGCAGGGCCGTGTTCGGCACGACCGCGTTCAAGGGGCAGCAGCGCACCAACGAGAGCTACCTTCAGCGCATCGTGCCGTGGAAACCTGCGCGCATCTACGACACCCACGAGCTCGAACTGTTCCGCCGTGCGCTGGTGCGGTCGAGCCTGTTCAGCTCCGTGCGCGTTCTGCCGGCGCTCGATGAGGAGGCAGCCGATGGCGCACCACTCGAGACCCAGGTCGACCTGACGGAAGGCCCCACCCGCACCATCAGCGCGGGCGCGAAGTACGCGCGCGACACGGGCTTCGGCGGATCGGTGGGATGGCAGCATCGCAATATGTTCGGCAACGCCGAGAAACTCGATCTGTCCTTGGACGCCAACCAGCTCACACAAACCGCCAACGCCGCGCTGACGCGCCCAAACTGGCGGCGGATGGACCAGACACTGAAGTTCAGCGCCGTGCTGCAACGCTCCACCACGGACGCCTTCGACGGCAAGAGCGCGCAGCTGCTGGCCGGCGTCGAACGGCGCACCGCGCTGCATTGGACCGTGGGCGTGGCGAACAGCGCGGTGATCGCACGGCTGTTCGAGCACGGCTTAAGGCGGCGCTCACTGCTGTTTGGCCTCCCTCTCACCGCCACGCGCTATGTGACGGACGACATTTATGAGACCGCGTTCATCGACGCCACCAAGGGCTGGCGCTTCGCCGCCGTGGTGACGCCCTACGTCGGTTCCTACGTCGGACCGGCACGGTTCGTGCGCAGCGAAGTGGAAGGCGACGTCTATGTGCCGATGAACGCGTTGCAGACGTTTGTGCTGGCGGGGCGCCTGAAGATCGGCAGCATCATCGGCTCCACGACCGAACGCATCCCGGCGGACCGGCGCTTTTATGCCGGCGGCGGCGGGTCGATCCGCGGCTTCGGCTATCAGCTTGTGAGCCCACTCGACGTCAATGGCGATCCGACCGGCGGCCGCTCCCTCATCGAGAGCAGCCTCGAAGCCCGCGTGAAGGTGACGCGGACCATCGGCGTGGTGCCGTTCGTCGACGCAGGCTCGGTGTCGAGCTCCAGCCTGCCAGGACAGGGTATCTCCATGCGCGTCGCGGCCGGTCTTGGCTTGCGTTACTACACCAGCGTCGGCCCGCTGCGCGTGGATTTCGCCCTTCCCCTGAACAAGCGCCCGGGCGTCGACAAGGGCTTCCAGTTCTATCTCAGCTTCGGGCAGGCGTTCTGAATGGACCGCATGCGCGCCCTTCGCTGGATCCTGATCGGCTTCGCGACATTGGCCATCGTCGCCGGCGCGACCGTCACGTTCCTGCTCATGCGGCCTGCGGGCCAAGGCTTCATCGCGGCGAAGCTGCTGGAGGCGATCAACGGCGGCGACGTGAAAGTCAGTGTCGGCAGCACGGCCGGTACATGGCCGCACCATATCCTGCTCCACGACATTGCCCTGCGCGATGCCCAAGGCGTGTGGGCGACGATTGATCATCTCGAGATGCGACTGCATCCGGCGGCCCTGCTGCGGGGCCGCGCCGATGTGGACTCGCTTGCGGTGAACACGCTGCACGTCCTGCGCCTGCCAGTCAGTGCGCCGGCAACAGGTCCCGCGAAGCCATTCGATCCCACCGGCACTTTGCGCACCATGGAGAACGTCCGCGTGCGCCGCGCCGAGGTGGCCGTGCTGCAAATCGATCCGCCTGTGATCGGACGTGCGCTGGACATGAGCCTCACTGCGAACCTGATGCCCGAAGGCGGCACCCCGCGCCTGAAATCCGAAGCGCGGGAACGCTCCGGACAAGGCCGCATCACCCTCGACGCCCGCGCCGGCCGTACAGCGATTAGCGGAAAAATGGATGGCGCCTTGGATGGCTATTCCGCCGACGCCAATGTGCGCGCCGCGTATGCCGGCGACATCGGCGGCGTCGTGCATTTCACCTGCACAGATCCGTGCTTGGATTTGGCAGATGTCAGGATCGGGGCCGGCAGCGCCGAGATCGTGCTCGCCGGCACGACGCGCCGCCCGGAATTCACAGTCAACGCCAGCGCGGAGAACGTGAAAGCCGCCGGCCGGATCGCACGTACCGTCCGGGCGAGTGGCCCGGTGACCATCGACGACGACCGCGACCGCACGCTGCATGTCGATGTGACCGGCACGCTGCAGGATGCGCGCACTGTGTTTCCGGAAGGTGAAGGGTTCTTGACCGAGAGTGCCGATTGGACGCTGAAGGGACATCGTGCCAATCGCACCACGGTGATCGAGGCGCTTACGTTCCGCAGCAACGGCAACGATTTGAACGCAAGCGCCACCTTCACGCCGGAGGGCATTGCCCCGGCGGAGGTCGTGATGAACTTCCGCGGCGGCGGAAAGCTCGGCAGCCCCGCGGCGGCAAAGTCGGTTACGCACGCGGAGCTCAAGTTCACCCGCGCGCTGCGCGACGGCACCGCCGACGGCACGCTGCATGTGGAGATGAAGGGCCTCGCGCCCCAGGGCGCGATGGCGACGTTCCTTGCCACGGAGGCGACGATTGACGGGACACTCGCCGCAGATCCCAAGGGACTGCGCATAAAAGATGCGATTGTGAAGTCCGGCGCCCTCACCCTGCGCGGCGACAGCACGTGGACCGGCCCGCCGGCGCGGCTGGTCCACCAGACCAGCAACGTGGCGTTGCGGATCGACAGCGAGACGCCGGCGCAGGCCGCGCTGGTCCTGAGTGGCCCGATCGAAACCGTGACCGGGAAATTGCAGGCAAGCCTCGCCGACGTGCCGTTGGCCGGCGTCGCCGCGCAGGGCCTGACACTTTCGGCGGACGGACGACGCGACGGCAAAGGCTTCACCGCCACAGTCACGGGCAGCGGCAAGTGGCGCGATCAATCGCTCGATCTGCAGATGCAGGTGAGCAAGGCGGACACCCCCGTCATCGCCATTCCGAAGCTGCACTTCGCCAGCGCTGCGGCGACCGTGGACGGCGCGATGCAATTCGATACGGCGAAGGACCTCGTCACCGGCAAAGCCGACGGACGCTTTGCGGACCTGAGCATCCTGTCGCCGCTGATCGGCATGCCGCTGGCCGGCTCTGGAAACCTGACCGTGACGCTCGCGCATCCGGGCGACAAGCAGCGCATTGAGCTCTCCGCGCGGGTGAAAGACTTCAAGCAGAAGACGACGTTCACCGCGGAGACGCTGACAGCGTCGGCGCTGGTGGAAGATGCCTTCGGCGCAGCACAGGTGCGTGCGCGCATCGACAGCACCGGCGGCGCGCTGTTGGAACGCCCGTTGAAAACCGCCACCGCGACGGCGAGCGGACCGCGCGACAATCTCACCGTTGCCATCACCATCGCCGGCGCGGCTAAAGCGCCGTTCAACGCTACCATCGCTGGGCGGGTCGCTTTGAACCAGGCGGTGGCCGTCTCGCTGGCCCGGGCGCGCATCGCGGACGGCGATCTTGTGGCGGAGTTGCAGGCACCGACGCAGGTCATCGTGTCGCCGCAGGAGATCAGCCTTGCGCCGACGCGCATCGCCATTGCCGGCGGGACGGTGTCCGCCGACGTCAAAATCGAGCGCGCCACCGATGCCGCGGCGGGCATGCTGGCATTCGACAAGATCTCCTTGAGCGCGTTTGCCGCACAGGCGCCGACCATCGCGGCGCCCACCAATTCGATCCTTGACGGCAAGGTCACGTTCTCCGGCCCCGCCACGGCGGCCACTGTGAACGCTGCCTTCGACGTGGGCTTCGACACCGGCGACGGCAAGCGCGGGCGCCTGGACGTGAAAGCGCTGGCACAGAACGGCCGCGCCCGGATCACCGGCACGACCAGCGGCATGGCCGGCGCGCCGGCACAGGCGAGCGCCGACGTGCCGGTGCGGGTCGACCTCGCCGGCTTGCGGATCGTCAGCGACATGGATGCACCCATGACGGGCGCGCTGACATGGCAAGGGGATATCAAGTCGATCTGGCGCCTGTTGCCGGTGGACGATCATGCGCTGGGCGGACCGGTGTCCATCGATCTCAAGGCCGATGGTACCCTGGCGAACCCGCGCGTGCGCGGCGACATCAAGATGACCGACGGCACTTACGAGAACGTGCCGCAGAGCATGGTGCTGCAGCATGTGAACGCATCGCTGACGGCCGATAGCGCAAGCTCCTTCGCGTTCACAGTGACGGCGGCCGACCGGCGCGGGGGCACGTTGAAGGGCCAGGGACGCGTTGAGCGCGATGACGCCGCGCAAGCGTGGATCGCGGATATCTCCACCACCCTGAGCAACCTGACGGCGCTCAATCGCGACGACATTTCCGCGGCTGTTTCCGGTGAGGCGACCTACAAGGGACCGCTCGGCGGTGGAACGATCAGCGGCAAAATCGAGGCACGCCGTTCGGAATTCCGCATCGACCAGACCGGCCCGCCACCGGTGCCCCTGCTGCGTTCGTCGCAGGCGACGGAAGAAGAAGCGCTCAATCGCCGCACCGGCAAGGCGAAGGTAGCCCCGCTGGCGATCAATCTGGACCTGCGGGTGGCCATAGAAGAGCCGATGCGGGTGGACGGGCGCGGGTTGAATTCCTGGTGGCGCGGCAGCTTCGTCGTGGGCGGGACAGTGGACGCACCGGATATCGTCGGCCAAATGGACGTGGATCGCGGCACGTTCAGCTTCGTCGGCCAGACGTTCACGCTGGAGAGCGGCAAGCTCACCTTCACCGGCGGCGGGCGGATCGATCCGGAGATGAACATCGTCGGCACCCGCGAGACCACCAACATCGTCGCCACGGCAACCATCACCGGGCGCACCACGGCGCCGAAAGTGCAACTGAGTTCGCGCCCCGCCCTGCCACAAGACGAAGTGCTGGCGCGGCTGCTGTTCCAGAAAAGCTCGACACAGTTGGGACCGATCGAGTCCGTGCAGCTTGCCAGCGCGGCGGCGGAACTTGCCGGCCTCGCGCGCGGCGGCCTGGGCGGCGCGTTGCAGCGCACCTTCGGCGTCGATCAGATCGGCTTCGGCGGCAGCTCGGGATCTGCGGTCGTGGTCGGCCAGCAGGTCGGGCGCAACCTGTATGTCGGCGTGGAGCAGAACCTGAAGGGCACCGGTCGGCAGATCGTGCTGGAATGGCGCTTCAAGAAGGGCTTCTCCCTGCGCTCCGCCACCAGCGACGAGACCGGATCGGACATCGGCGTGAGTTGGCGGAAGGACTACTAGATTCCGAGCCGCCCACCGCGTTTTTACGCGGTGAATACGCGGTAAAAATTCCGAATCTGGAATTTTCTGCCAATACACCAGGACGTTGGGCGTTTTTACGCGCCAGATACGCGGGGGAATTTGCGGGAAACGGGGCGGCATGCGCGCAGTAGGGCTCCATCAGCACGGCCCCCGCGGTGAGGATGGTACGGCTTTCGGACTCCGTCAAATCTCGGTGTGTGCAGTTGAGCGCGAGATCCCTCCCCCTTTAGGCAAAGGGTAAAAAAAGCGATGGGCGGTTCTGGAGAAACCGCCCATCGCCCTACTGGCCGAACGTTCGTCGAAGATCTGCTGACTAGTCGTGCAATCCGCAAGCCGGGGTGAGATTGCTGGCGACGGTTTGGCCGGTAACGGTGGCGAGATGGGCGACATTGAGCCGCGCCGTCTCGGCGGTCTGGACGATATTCAGCGCCGCAGTGGTGGCCGGGATCACGGGGCTGGACGCCGCCGCGAGTGCCGCGGTGGTGACCGTCACGTTGCCATGGGCCGGCACGGAGGCCGACGTGTAGGTGCCAAGCACAGTGCCGGTCGCCGCATCGCGGATGCTGAAGGTCGCGGTGCCGGCGGTGGTGGACGGGTTCGACAGGCGGATCGCACCGGTCACGTTGGTGAAGCCGGGGCCTTCCACGTAGCCGAGGAAGCGGCCGCCGACGCCGCAGGCGACTTGGTTGACGATCGCGCTGCCGGTGTTCAACAGCGCCTGGACGGTGCCGCGGAACGTGGCGGTGGCCGCGACGTTGTAGACGCGCGTTTGATCAGCGGATCCCAAGGTCGGCGTTGCGCCGGAGATCACCTGCGATAACGTGACCTGGAGGCCGGCGGCGCTGGCGATGGACGCGGACGTGTATGTCGCGACCTGCGCACCGGTGCCGGCGTCGTACAGGGTCAGCGTCACGGTACCCGCGGCGGAGCCGGCGTTGACGAAGCGCAGCAGGGTGCTCGACGCGTTAGCGCCGCCCAGGGCCGGCAGGAATGTCGCCGCGCCGAAGCCGCCGTCACCGCCGAACGGGCCGCCGACAAGCGCGCCGCGTTCGCCACCGCCACCGCCCGCCATTGCCGTACCGGCGAATGCCGCAATCGACGCCAGCGCCCCAGCGGCAGCCAGCGTTACGCCCAAACGCATCGTTCTGATCATGAGTCTCTGCCCTTCTCTTCAGATCGTGGGTATTTTCCCCACACAGCCAGAGGGTGGCTCAGACGCGGGCGGGGGTCAACGGAAAAGTGTGGGCAAATTACCCACGCGAAAAGGGGTGAGGCACGACGGGGCAATGGCAGCCGCTCGCACTCCTTTAAGCTGCCGTTTGACTACCCTGGGCCCCGGCTCGCGCGGCTGCGCCGCTTGGCCGGGGTGACAATGAGTGCGGCTGCGTGGGCGTCGTCGCCCTACGCCGGCAGCAAATTGAACGTCACCAACTCGTTCTTCGCGCTGAAGTAAGCGGCGCGGAAGGACTCAAGGTCGGGCCATTTGATCTGCGGCAGGCGCTTCCAGGACAGTTGCACTTGGCAGGGCCCCTCCCCGAACGGGAACGGATCGAACACGACCGAGGTTTTGTCTTTCGGTGTGAGCGTCATCTTCACACCGGCTGTGCGATCGCCGCTGTAAACCGTCGGCACCGGATCGATGTGATCGTCGTAAGGGTCCTGACAGCAGAAATACAAGCCGAGCAGGTCCCACACCTGCATGAGGTGATAGTTGGTCCACACCTCGTCCGCATCGCGCGTGCTCCGCCCCGCTTCCTGCCGCTTTTCGTTGCGGGCGATGAAATCCTCGATCGGCGGCGGCAGTGGGCGCGGCGGCGTCGGCGGCGGGTTGGCGATCACGCCATAGCGTTGCCGCCACAAACCCGTGCGATGCATGCTGACGATGGTGCCGGCGTAGGGATCGATATTTCCCAGCCAATCGATGCACCACTGAAACGACTCAAGCTGCGATGCGTCCGCCGGGATCTGGCGGAAGCCAGGAGTTTCGCCGGCGTCGCCGAGCTTCGGCTCGGTCTCGTAGCGCAACCAGCCGTAATCGTGGAACGTGGCGGCCCGCGCGACCGTGTCGAACGGCTTGGGCCGCGCGAAGGTCTTGTTGCCCCAATGCGACGCGAACTGGCCGACAAGACGCGAGTGATCCGTCTGGCCGACCAGAATGAGATGGCCGCCGTCTTGTCGGACGATCATCGAGGCCTGCTTCTACTTGCGCTTTATTTCCGGCCACCGAAGACGAACCAGCTGCCCTTGCCATGCAGCGGTGCTTTCGCCTCGCCGCGGAAGAACGCCACCCGCTGCTCCTTAGTGAAACTATCGCGGTTCGGCACATGCACCTCGAATGCGTTCGCCGGGGCGAACCCGGCTTCCGCCACGAGCTGCGCGGGGTCCTGGCCGCGGAAGGCGCGGTAGGACGGTTCGTTGTTGTTCTGGGTGTCCCAGTCCCACATGAAGTCGAGCACGGGACCGGCGAGCTTCGACGGCGGCAGTTCCATATGCGCCATCACGCCGCCGGGGCTGAGCAAGCGATAGCATTCCTTCAGGATGCGCTTGGTCGCCGGCACCGGCACTTCATGGAAGAAGAAGCTGGAGACGATGAGGTCAAAGTAGCCATCGGCGAAGTCGAGGGCTTCGGCATTCTGCTGGCTGAAGTGGATGGCAACCCCCTCGTGCTCGGCCTTGGCATGGCCGTAGCGCAGGCAGGGTGCGGCGACATCGATGCCGTAGAGCTCCGCGTCCGGATACTCGTCGAGATAGGGGATCAGGTTCTTGCCCGATTGCGTGCCGATATCGAGGATGCGCTTCGGCTTGAAGTCCGGGTACTTGAGCGTGAGCCAGTTGCTGACCGACTGCGCGACCACGCCGGCCGATTTGCGATGGGCCATGCCGCCGACGCCGACCATGCTGCCGAACTGCAGAATCGCGCCTTGGGTCAGATCGTCCGCAGTATATTCGCTGTGGAAGCAGCCTGGCGCGAGATGGATATCCTGCGCCGTGACGTAGCGCGGCACCTCGAAATTTTCCGCGAGACGCAAACTGCCGCCAGCGGGATTGCGCGCCGTGGCGTCGCGGCCGATTTCGATCATGTCGCCCGCCACGCGCAGGACCGGGTCTTGCACGGAGAGGTACATCATCTCCTGCGAATTGTAGCGGATCGCGGAATAGAACCGGTACAGGTGCTCGGACTGCATCACCTTGTCGATGGCGTGCCCGTCCTGGGGCAGCGGCTTGCCTTCTTTGGCCAGACGCGGCGCGACCACCTTTTCGTATTCGTCGGCCACGGCGTAACGCAGATTGTGGAAGGCGTGATTGCGCATCACGCCGATCATGCGTTGGCGGGCGAATTCGTCATGGCTCGGCTGATAGAGCGCATCGACGTCGGCGACGGCCTCATCGCGGGTCAGAGGGGCTTCGGGCATGGCAGCCTCCTTGTGAATCTGGCGCTATCTTACGCCCGCCGCGGCGGCAGTTAAACCGCTCTGCTTGGCGGCGGCATCGGCAATGTCCTGGGTGATACTACGGCTGCCCAAGTAGAAGAAGAACGAGGCCAGGGCGGCCGCCGTGGGGGCCACAATCAGGAGGGCGTACCGCAGAGACTCTTCGCCCTGAGACGGGCGCAACAGGTCACTCAGGCCGCCGATCACTTGGGGGCCGATGCCCAGGCCCATGATCCCGGCCGTAATGAGCAGCGAGAGGGCCGGCGCCGTGCCGCGCATGCGCAAGGGCGCGACACTTTGAGACGCTGCCGTGAAACAGGCGAGATGGGTGGGGATCAGGACGAGCGGCAGGGTCAGCCACAGGATTGCGGTCTTGGCAGAGCCGGCGCTGAAAACCATAAGCGTGGGGATGACAGTGAGTCCGAGGGTGATCATGGGCACCCACGCCCCCCAGCGCTGGTTCTTTGAGCGCAGCTTATCCACCAGGATTCCGCCAAGCATCGTGCCGATGAACCCGCCGATGCCCAGCGCCGGGGCGGTGAAGTTGCCGATATCCGCGACCGACATGCCGAAGGACCGGTTGAGATACGATGGCGCCCACACCGTACAGCAGACGTTGCAGGTGCCGCTGAAGCCCGTGCCGAACATCATGTAGCGCCACACGCGGATGCCCCACAGCGTCTTGACGGTCTCCAACAGGCCGGGGGCCTTGCCGGTATCGACGAAGCCGTCGGCGGCGCCGCGGACGGGTTCCTTCAGAAAGTACCAAGTGATCACGGCCAAAATGATTCCGGGCACGCCCACGGCGATAAACGCATTGCGCCAGCCGATCATCGCGTCGAGGTTGCCGCCCGCCAGGAAGCCGACCACGGTGCCGACCGGGATGCCGCTGGAGAACACCGCGATCGCTGTCGCGCGCCGGCCCTTCTGCGCATAGAGGTCGGAGATCATCGACTGGGCGCAAGGGTTGAGGCCCGCCTCGCCCACGCCGACGCCGAAGCGCGCGATGGCCATGTGGGTGAAATTCCGCGCAAATCCGGTGACGGTGGTCGCAACACTCCACAGACCGACACAGATCGCGAGCAGTTTGCGGCGGTTCATGTGGTCGGTCATGCGGCCGAGCGGCAGACACATGAGCGAATAGAACAGCGCGAAGGCGGCGCCGGTGATGAAGGCGAGCTGGCTGTCGTTGAGATTGAGATCCTTGCGGATCGACGGCAGCAGGATGGCGGGCAGATAGCGGTCGACGTAGTTGATGAGATTGAGGCTGAACAGCAGGAACAGAATGTAGCCCCGGCCTTTGGTGATCTGTGGTGTGCTCATGCGGCCTCCAGCAGCGCGACGGCCCCAAGGCCGCCGTCGGTGCAAATGCTGACGATGGCGCGGGCGCCGGGTTTCAGGGTGGCGAGTTCCTTGGTGGCTTGCGCAAGGATGCGCGCGCCGGTCGCTCCGAACGGATGGCCGAGCGCCACGCTGCCACCGTTGGGGTTCAAGCGCTCCCACGGGAACTTGCCCAGGGTCGCGTCGATCCCGACGCGGGTTTTCAGGAAGCTCTCGTTCTCGAATGCCGCGACATGGCACAGCACTTGCGCGGTGAAGGCCTCGTGGATCTCCCACAGGTCGATGGCGTTGTAGCGGAGCTTGTGACGTGCGAGCAGGCGCGGCACGGCGAAGGCGGGCGCCATGAGCAGGCCGTCTTTCTCCATGTCGACGCCGGTGACCTCCCAATCGATCAGGCGCACACGCGGGAGGCTGGACGGCAGGCGCTTGAGGCCGTCGTCGTTCGCCACCCACAGGGCCGCAGCACCGTCGGTGAGCGGCGAGGAATTGCCCGGGGTGAGCGTGCCCTTGCCGCTGGTGGTATCGAACGACGGCTTCAACTTGGCGAGTTTCTCCAGGCTGGTATCTGCGCGCGGGATGGAATCCTTGGTGAGGCCCGCGACCGGAACGATGAGATCGTTGAAGAAGCCGTTGTTCTGCGCCGCCACGGCGCGCTGGTGGCCTTGCAGCGCGAGCTCGTCCTGGGGCTTGCGTTCGATGCCCCAGGTCTTGGCCATGTCCTCGCAGCCCTCGCCCATGCTCTTGCCGGTGGTGCGGTTGGTGATGCTGGGGATGTGCAGGCGGACGTCGTGCAACGGGAGACTGGAGATCATCTCGGCGCGGTTGCTGAGCGACTTCGCCTGAAAGAAGCGCCGCAGCCAGTCGGAGAGTTTTTGACTGAGACCGAGTTGTACGCGGCTCATGCTTTCACAGCCGCCGGCCATCGCCAGCGACGCGCGGCCGCCGTTGAGGTGCGACGCGGCGGAGAACACCGCCACCATGCTGGTCGCGCAGGCCATGACGGTGGTGTAGGCCGGAATGTAGGGATCGAGGCGCGCGTCGAGCATCACCTCGCGGGCGATGTTGCTCCAGCGCAGGGACGGCGCAACGGTGCCCCAGACGACAAGGTCGGGCTTGTCATTGGGGAGTTGCGCGCACATGGCCTGCGCGATGGGCACGGACAATTGGATCGCGTCCAGGCCCGACAGTTGCCCGTCGATCTTGGCGAACGGCGTGCGCAAACCGCCGGCGAGCCACAGTCCCATGTCGATCCCCTGATCCCCGAGGAAACAGTATCAGGCCGGAGGGAACCGCGAAGCCCTTGTCTAGTGGTACTGCTCACCACCTGAGACATTCATGGCTTCGCCGGTGACGTAGGACGCCTCGTCGGAGCACAGGAAGGCGCAGGCCTTGGCGGTATCCTCGACGTAACCCAAGCGCCCCAAGGGAATCTTCGAACGCCGGTCGTCGAGGTATTGGTCCATGGTCAGGCCGCGCGACTTGGACATGTAATCGTTCTGCCACGCGCCCAGCCCGGTCGTGACGTGGTTCGGGCACAGGGCATTCACCCGGATTTGATGGGGCGCCAGCTCGGTCGCGGCGACGCGCGTGAGGCCGACGAGGCCGTGCTTGGAGGACGTGTACGCGGCGGTGCGCGCCGAGCCGCCCTTGGCGGCTTGGCTGGCGATGTTGACGATGGAGCCACCGGTGCCCTGTTTAATCATCTGCTTGGCGGCGTGCTTGATGCCGAAGAAGCAGCCGCGCAGGTTCACGCCCAGCACCGCGTCCCAATGGTCCTGGGTCATCTCAATCAGCGGGCCGAACAGGTAGCCGATGCCGGCATTGTTCACGAGGATGTCGAGGCGGCCGAACTTTTCGACCGCGAAGGCGACCATATTTTCCACGTCTTTTTCGACCAGCATGTCGCCCTGGAAGGTGGCCGCCTTGGCGCCGCCGTCGGTCAACTCCTTGGCGATGGCTTCCATCTCGGCGGCCTGGCCGACGCCGTGCTCCGGGGCGATCTCGCCCTTCGTGCGGCCGATGTCATGAATGACCACCGCACAGCCTTCCGCCGCCAGACGCCGAGCCATAGCCTCGCCGAGGCCTTTTCGCCGGCCGGAGCCCGTGATTATCGCGACTTTTCCGCCTAAATTGTACATCCGTGCCTCGCACTTTCGGGGGCGGCAGTGTAGACCTCCCCTCCTTCGAGTTCCAAGAGGACGGCCATGGACCTTTCGATACTGAGCGGGCGCATCGACATCACGGAGCCGGGCAAGGAGCGCACGGACTACGAGCGCTTCATCCTGACGATCAACCCGGATGAATCGCGCACCCTGCGCACCGTGACGCGGTCCCCCAAGGGCGACCTGCTGCGCGACGTGAACCAGCTCGTGCGCAAGGACTGGCGCCCGATCGAGGCCATCGGCCGGCTGTTCTTCAAAGGCGAGGCCCACGGCACCGTGATGCGCCGCATCGTCGGCGATACCCTCCAGTCCTGGGTGTGGACCCGCGACATGGAGAAGCCGGACTACGCCGAGTTCGACGCGCCGCCGCGCATGACCATCGGCTATCACCCGATCTTCCACGATGCCTGGAAGATGAACTTCAACGACGCCAGCGACACCGAGCTGCATGAAGTATTCACGCACACCGTTTCCAACTCCTGGAACGGCAGCTCCCTGAGCCATGGCCAGAAGATTCGCGGCCAGGCCAAGTTCGTGAAGAAAGAAACCCTGACCGTGCCGGCCGGGACGTTCGAATGCGAGAAGTTCTATTGGCACACGACCTTCGGCAAGGACCTGGAAGTGTGGCGCCATGGGCCGCATCACATGTTCGTCCGTCTCGACGTGGTGAAGGGCGACAAGGAAGGCACCGTCTACGAGCTGGCACAGCTCGACGTGAAGGACGTAAAGGTCCCTGTTTAAGGCGTCATGATTCGGCTCACGGAAATCAAGCTCCCGCTCGACCATCCGGAGCCGGCCCTCAAGGCCGCGATCCTGAAGCGTCTGGCGATCAAGCCGGATGCGCTGGTGGATTTCACCGTCTTCCGACGCGCCTTCGACGCGCGGAAGGCGGAAATCTCGCTCATCTACACGGTCGACGTGACGGTGAAGGACGAGGCGTCGATTCTGAAGCGCGGCAAGCGCGACACGCACATCAATGCCGCGCCCGATATGACGTACAAGTATGTCGCGCAAGCGCCCGCTAAGCTGGACACGCGGCCGGTGGTGATCGGCACGGGCCCGTGCGGGTTCTTCGCCGGCCTGATCCTGGCGCAGATGGGCTTCAAGCCGATCATCCTGGAGCGCGGCAAGATCGTGCGGGAACGCACGGTCGACACGTTTGCGCTGTGGCGCAAGCGCGAACTCAATCCGGAATCGAATGTGCAGTTCGGCGAAGGCGGCGCGGGCACGTTCTCCGACGGCAAGCTCTACAGCCAGATCAAGGACCCGCGTCATCTCGGCCGCAAGGTGCTGACGGAGTTCGTCAAGGCCGGCGCGCCGGAAGAGATCCTGTTCGTCGCGAAGCCGCATATCGGCACGTTCCGGCTCGTCAGCATGGTCGAGAGCATGCGCGCGAGCATCATCGAGTTGGGCGGCGAGATCCGCTTCCAGAGCAAGGTGACCGATCTCGATATCCGCGACGGTCAGATGCACGGCGTGACGCTCGAGAGCGGCGAGACAATCGCCACCAACCATGTGGTGCTGGCGGTCGGCCATAGCGCGCGCGACACGTTCCAAATGCTCTACGACCGCGGCGTCTATGTGGAGGCCAAGCCGTTCTCCATCGGCTTCCGCATCGAGCATCCGCAGTCGCTGATCGACGCGGCCCGGTTCGGCAGGCACGCCAAGAATCCGATCCTGGGCGCAGCGGACTACAAGCTCGTGCATCACGCCAGCAACGGGCGTGCGGTCTACAGCTTCTGTATGTGCCCGGGCGGCACAGTGGTTGCGGCAACGTCGGAGCCGGGCCGCGTGGTGACCAACGGCATGAGCCAGTATTCCCGCAGCGAGCGCAACGCCAACAGCGGCATCGTCGTGGGCATCACCCCGGAGGATTATCCGGGCCATCCCCTCGCCGGCATCGCCTTTCAACGCAAGTGGGAAGAGCAAGCCTTTGCCGTCGGCGGCGGCACATATAATGCACCCGGGCAGCGGTTGGCGGACTTCGTCGCGGCGCGGCCCAGCACGGAATTCGGCAGCGTGATCTCGTCTTATCGGCCCGGCGTGACCCCGACCGACCTGAGCGCATGCCTGCCCGACTACGCGATCGACGCCATCCGCGAGGCCTTGCCCGCCTTCGAGCGGCAGATCAAAGGCTATGCGCTGGACGACGCGGTGCTGACGGCGGTGGAGAGCCGCACGTCCTCGCCGATCCGCATCACGCGCAACGAGACGTTCCAGAGCCTCAACGTGCGCGGGCTGTTTCCCGCCGGCGAAGGTGCGGGCTACGCGGGCGGGATTCTCTCCGCCGGTGTCGACGGAATCAAAGTGGCGGAGGCCGTAGCCTTGAGCATCACCGGTGCCGGCAACCTGCGTGTTGCCTCGTGAAAGCCATCGTTATTGGCGGCGGACCTGCCGGGTTGATGGCGGCAGAGCAACTCGCCAAAGGCGGGGTCGCGGTTGACCTGTATGACTCCATGCCGTCGGTGGGCCGCAAGTTCCTGATGGCCGGCAAGGGCGGGCTCAATCTGACCCATGCGGAAGACACAGCGAAGTTCGTGACGCGGTATGAGGATCGCGCGCCGCACCTGCATCTCGACGCCTTCGGCGCCGATGCCCTGCGCGCCTGGGCCGGCGAACTCGGTATCGAAACCTTTGTCGGCACCTCGCAGCGGGTGTTCCCGAAGGAAATGAAGGCAGCGCCGTTGCTGCGCGCATGGCTGCGACGCTTGCGCAGCCAGGGCGTGACGTTTCACATGCGCCATAAGTGGACCGGCTGGGAGGGCGACGCCCTGACGTTCGCCAACGGCGCGACGGCGAAAGCCGACGTGATTGTGTTCGCCCTTGGCGGCGCAAGCTGGCCGCAGCTCGGCTCGGACGGCGCCTGGACGAAGCAATTTGACGTCGCAGCGTTGAAGCCTGCCAACTGCGGCTTCGATGTCGCCTGGAGCGACTACATGAAGCAGCACTTCGCCGGTGCGCCGGTGAAGCCGGTGGTGGGACGGTTCGGCGCGCATCATCGCCGCGGCGAGTTCATCGTCAGCGAAAACGGCGTCGAAGGCAGTTTGATCTACGCGTTCTCCGCCGCCCTGCGCGACGAGATCGCGCGCAAAGGCCAGGCCACGTTCCTGCTGGATCTGGCGCCGCACAAGACGGTCGCCGAACTGGCGCGCGCGCGCGGCAAGGCGTCGCTGTCGACACACTTGCGAAAGCGCGCAGGGATCGATGGCGTGCGGGCGGCGTTGGTGCGGGAACTCTGCACCGCGGAAGAGATCGCGGACGACAAGAAGCTGGCGGAGAAGCTGAAGGCGTTGCCGCTGAAGCTGTTGCGCCCGCGCCCAATCGCGGAAGCCATTTCGACCGCCGGCGGAATCCGCTTCGACAACCTCACGTCGGACCTGATGCTGAAAGACAAACCCGGCGTGTTTGTCGCCGGCGAGATGCTGGATTGGGAAGCGCCCACGGGGGGCTATCTTCTCACCGCCTGTTTCGCGACCGGCAAGGCGGCCGGCGCAGGCGCACTGAAGTTCCTGAAGCGCTAGTCGCGGGCGCGACGGCGCGACCACCAGTCCTTCATCATATGGCGGTGGCGCCAGCCCACCCAGATCGCCGCGGCAGCCATACCGACCTTGGAAAGCGCGTAGACCACGACCACCAAGATGGCGGTCTGCTCCACGTTCATCACGCCCGCCCAGATCAGCCCAAGCAACAAAAAGACGCTGCCGACCACGCACACCAGCGGGACACGGGCTTTCGGACTCTTAAGGACGGCAAGGACTTGGTTCATATGGGCCTTAGTTCTCCACACTCTACGTAGAAAGGCCACCTTTGGACGTCCAACCTATGGACGCGGGGGAATAACTGTCGCTCACAAACCCGTTAACCAGCGTTCAGTCTGTGAACGGCGGGGTCCCACCCCCTGACTCAGAGGCTGCCCTGGCTATACACTACCCCCATGGAAACATTTGCGATCCGGGCGGTCACCGCCTTTGCCCTGTTCATATCCGCCGCCGCCTTCGGCGCCGCGCCGGGCGCCGCCCCGGGTGCCGCCCCGGGCGCCGCCGGGCCGCCGATCCGGTTCTTTGCCGACCTGTCGCCGGAAGAGCAAGCCGCCACGGTGGAAAGCCCCGGCAAAGGCCGGGTCGAGTTCACCCTGGAGCGCGAGACCTTGAAGTTCTCGTGGCAAGTGACATTTTCCAACCTCACCTCGCCCGTGACGATTTCCTCCGTCCATGGGCCACAGCGGCCAGGCACGAATGCGCCCCCGCAATTCAACCTCGCCCCGCCCGGCACGAAGTCGCCGATCAGCGGATCGGTTGTGTTGACGGAATCGCAGCTGCAATACTTGCTGTCGGACCGGATGTACGTGAACATCCATAGCGTCAAATATCCGGACGGCGAGCTCCGCGGGCAGATCCATAAGATCGCCCCGGCCGTGACGAATTAAGGTAAAATTCCGCCATGATCAAAAGCGCAGCACTCGGCCTGGCACTCGCGGCCTTGGTATCGGCATCTGCACCGATGGCAGCCTCGGGCAAGAAGCAAACGCTGGGCTACGTGGTGACCAAGTGGGACACTGCGATCTACGAGTCGCGCTTCGCTGAGGAATGCCCCGAAGGGCTGGTCACGGGTAATGACGAGCTGTGGTGGCGCGGCATGTCGCGGGCCGACAAGGACAAGTTCACGAACAAGGGATTGGCGCAGCCGGTCGACCGCAAGAACTATGCGATGTATCGCGGACCCGGCGGCAAGGACGTGTGCTGGAATCCAGAGATCGTGAAGGACCCGCCGCTGCGCATCGTAAAGGGCAAGACGGCCTATGGCTTCAACCTCGACGGCGACGACAACGGCAACGGCACAGCCAAATCGTGCAAGCACGAGAAATTCACCAGCCCCGAGGGCGTGAAGGGTGTGGACAACCAGATGTACCGCATCCTCGGCTGCCACTACGGCTGGCGGCGCAACGGTGTGCTCGACAACTTCGACGACGAGGAGCGCCGCAACAGCGGACGTGGCGTCGTGCTGATCGAGGTCACGGGCGTCGACGATCCGCAGAATAGTGCGGCAGTCGAGGTGCGCTTCTACAAAGCGATCGATCCGTTCAATCTCGATGCCGCCGGGAAGATCCTGCCTTACGGCAGCTATCGCGTCGACATGAACGGCGGCAAGCCGCGCTATGCGGTGCCGATCAAAGGCAAGATCGAGAACGGTGTGCTGACGACGGAGGCGACCGACTTCAGCGTCCCGTTCTACGGCAACAGCACTTACGCCGAGGTGCGCTTGCGGGACGCCAAGTTCAACCTCGATCTCAAGCTCGCGGACGGCCACGCCAAGGGCCTGCTCGGCGGCTACTACGACTTCGACAAGTGGTGGGAATACATGATGAAGATAGAGTTCCTGGTCGCCACCGGCGACTGGAGCTGCCCCGCCCTTTATGAAGCGTCGAAGCGCCTTGCGGACGGCTATCCCGACAAAGACGGCAACTGCACGGCGATCTCCTCGGCCTTCAAGGTGGAAGCTATCCCCGCCTACATCATTCATCAGAACCAGACGGCGGACGCGCGATGAAACTGCGCGGACTTATCCTGGGGCTGTGCGCGGCCCTCACCCTTGCCGGTTGCGAACGTGAACCGGCGACCACCGGCGGACCGGCGGTAATCCGCCGCCTGACGGAAGCCCAATACCGCACCGCCATCGCGGACATCTTCGGCAGCCAGATCGTCGTGGCGAGCCACTTCGATCCGATCCTGCGCACCGACGGGCTGCTGGCCGTGGGCGCGGGCCGCACCGCCATTACTGGGTCCGGCTTCGAGCGCTATCACGCCCTGGCGCGGTCGATCGCGACGCAGGTGGTGGCGCCTGAGAACCGCGAGGTGCTGCTGGAGTGCGCGCCCGCGAACGCGGCGACCGCTGACGATGCCTGCGCCAAGACCATCCTGAAACGCGTCGGGCGACTGTTGTATCGCAGACCGCTGTCGTCGGAAGAGATTGACGGCAGTGCGGCGATTGCCCGAGACGCGACCGCCACCCGCGGCGATTTCCACGCCGGCCTCGCCTACGCCCTGCAAAGCATGATGGAGAGCCCCGACTTCCTTTTCATCGTCGAGAACCCCGAGGGTGACACACTCGATGCCTTCTCCCGCGCCACGCGGTTGAGCTTCCTGCTGTGGAATGCCACACCGGACGACGTACTGCTGACGGCCGCGGAGAAAGGCGATCTCGACCAGAAGAGCGGGCTGACCAAGCAGGTCGACCGCATGATCGCCTCGCCGCGCTTCAAGGACGGCGTGCGCGCGTTCTTCTCCGACATGCTGAGCCTGGACGACGTGGCGAACATGCAGAAGGACACCGTGCTGTATCCGGCGTTCACGCTGGTCGCCGCGACCGACTCACGCGAGCAGGTCCTGCGCACCCTGACCGATCTGCTGGTGACCAAGAACGGCGACTATCGTGAAATTTTCACAACGCGCTCCACGTTTATCTCGACCGCGCTGGGCCTGGTGTATCGCCTGCCCGTTACGAACCCGGGCGGATGGTCGAAGATCGACTTCGCCGCGGACGACCCGCGCGCCGGGATTCAGACGCAACTGAGCTTCGCCGGACTGCATTCGCACCCGGGCAAGAGTTCGCCCACCTTGCGCGGCAAGGCGATCCGCGAACTGCTGATGTGCCAGAAGGTGCCAGATCCGCCGGGTACGGTGAGCTTCGATCAGTTCAACGATCCGAATTCGCCCAATCGCACGGCGCGTCAACGCCTCGCCGCGCACGCCACGGATTCGGCCTGCGCCGGGTGCCACAAGCTGACAGATCCCATCGGGCTGGCGATGGAGACGTTCGACGGCGCCGGGCAGTTACGCGAGACCGAGAATGGCGAGCGGATCGATACGACCGGCGAACTCAACGGGAAGCCCTATGCCAACGCCGCCGACCTGGGACGGCTTTTGCACGACGATCCGGCGGCCACGTCCTGCGTGGTGAACCGCGCGTATTCGTACGCTGTCGGCCGCACAATCGTTTCAGGGGAAAAAGCCCTGATCGATGCCCTCGAAAAGGCCTTCGCGGCGGACAAATACCGCTTCCCGGCCTTGATTCGCCGCATCGCCCTAAGCGATGCTTTCCTGCGCGTCAGCGCAGCTCCGCCTACGACCCCCGGCCGGGAGGCCAAGCTATGAGCATCCTGATCAAACGCGACGTACCACGCCGCGAAATCTTGCGCGGCATGCTGGGCGGTGCAGCCGTCAGCATGGCCCTGCCCTACCTCGAGATATTCCTGAATGAGTCGGGCACCGCGCTCGCCTCGGGCGCGCCGATGCCGCTGCGCTTCGGCACCTGGTTCTGGTCCATGGGCCACACGCCCAACCAGGCAATCGGGGCGGACCCGAAGGAGCTGACCTTCCTGGAGGAGTGCAAGTCGCTCAATCCCTACAAGAAGTGGATCAACTATTTCGGCCAGTTCAATTCGCCGCTCGACGGACGACCCAATCACGTCCACCAGACCGGCTGGATCGTGATCCGGACCGGCACCGCGCCGGTAAAAAGTTCCGACATCCCGGCGCCGACGCTGGACGTGCTGGTAGCCGACCAGATCGGCAAGGGCAGCCGGTTCCGCTCGCTTGAGATGAGCTGCACCGGCAAGGCGCAGGACACCTTCTCCGCCCGCAGCACGCACGCCCGAAACGCATCTGAAGTTTCGCCGGTCGCGTTGTATGCCCGCGTGTTCGGGCCGGAGTTCGCCGATCCCAACAAGGCCGAGTTCAAACCGGACCCGGACCTGATGCTGCAGAAGAGCGTGCTGTCCGCGGTGGAAGATCAGCGCAAGCGGTTCGCGTCCAAGCTCGGCGCCGCCGACAAGGCGCGCTTCGATGAATACGCCACCTCGATCCGCGAACTGGAACAGCAGCTGGCCCTGCAATCCCAGAAGCCCGCACCGGCGGACGCCTGCCGCGTGCCGACGGCGCCGCCAGATGGGCCGCTGGGCCTCGAACTGCCTGTGGCACAAGCCAACCACGCGGCCATGACCAAGATCCTCACCATGGCGCTCGCGTGCAATCAGACGCGCGTCTTCAACATGGCGTTCAACGACGCGCTGTCGTTCCTGCGCCGTCCCGGCACGGCCAATACCCACCACACGCTCACGCATGAGGAGCCGATCGACGATTCGGTCGGCTATCAGCGCGAGGCGTTCTGGTTCAATTGTCGTGTGCAGGAGCAGTTGGCGTCTTTCATCGACGCGTTCGAGAAGGTGCGCGAGGGCGACCGGTCGCTGCTCGACAACACGCTGATTTTCGCGCACGCGGAAACCAGCTTCGCCAAGATCCATCAGGTCGATAACATCCCGATCATGACCATCGGCACCGCGGGCGGACGCCTAAAGACCGGCAAGCATATCGTCGGCAACGGCGATCCTGTGTCGCGCGTCGGCCTCACGGCAATGCAAGCGATGGGCTTGCCGCTGGCGAAGTGGGGCACCGGATCGCTCGAGACCGGCAAGACCGTCACCGACGTCCTGGTCTAGATCATGCGTCTGCACGTCGTTCTAGCGGCGCTGCTCGCCGCCGCTGCTGCTCATGCCCAAGTGCCCGACGGCATCCGCACCCGCATCGACGGTGCGGGCACGATCTACACCGATGCAAAAGACCGCACGCTGTATACCTATGCCCAGGACAAGGAAGGCAAGTCGGTTTGCGTCGGCGCCTGCGCCAAGGCGTGGCCGCCGCTGGCGGCACCGCAAGAGGCCACGGCACAAGGCGACTGGAGCGTGATCGCCCGCGAGGGCGGGGCCCGCCAATGGGCGTGGAAGGGCATGCCGCTCTATACCTTCGCGCGCGACGATGTCGGCAGCACGTTCGGCGACGGCTTGGCCAACTTTGCCTGGCGCATCGCGTTCGCGCCGATCTTCAGCCCGCCGGGCGTGACAGTGCGGCAAGCGGTACCCGGCCGCGTGCTTACCGATCTACGCGGCATGACCCTGTATTGGCGCACCAGCGGCGGCTGCACGGCTGCGTGCCTCGAAACCTGGACGCCGCTGCCCGCCCCGCTGGCCGCCGTGGTGAAAGGCGATTGGACGCCGCAACCGCGCGACGACGGTACGCGCCAGTGGGCCTACAAGGGCCGCGCGCTCTACAGCTTCAGCGGCGACGTCAAAGCCGGAGATACACGCGGCAAGGGCGACGGTTGGGCGGTGGCGGTTCTGGCGCCGGCGACGCCGTTGCCGGCGTGGGTGACGGTGCAGTCCTCAGACTTCGGCGAAATCTTCGCCGACCGCGACGGGCACACGCTCTACACCGGACCGCCGGACCTGACGCACATCCGTGAACTGCTGTGCGATCAAGCCTGTCTCGACCGCGTGTGGAAGACCGTCAAAGCCGATGCGGATGCGAAGTCCGCCGGCGACTGGACCGTCATCAGCGACGAGAGCGGCGCAAAGGTGTGGGGCTATCGCGGCAATGTCGTGTGGGTGCATTCCCGCGACACCAAACCCGGCGACGTCGGCGGCGACAAGTGGGCCGCGGGCGTTGGCAACCAGGGGCCGGGCTGGTCGGTGATCGTGCGGCCGCGCGGCACCGACGACGCGCCGTAACCGTCGCTTATGGCCGGCGAACGACCCGTAGTGACGTCATCGCCGCTGACCACAGAAATCGCCGACGTGCTGGCGCAGTTGTGCGCGTGCTGGACCCGCCTGGATCTCCGCGCCATCGCCGATCTGTGGGATGCGGATGAACCGGAAATTTTCTTCCTGCCGCAGGAGATCGAGGTCCCGCTGGTGGGGCACGCGGCCTTGCTGGAGTACCTGGAACGCGCGCAACTGCGATTGCAGGCCGCCTCCATGCGCACCTGGAACGTGAACGTGCGCGCGCTGGCGCCGGATCTTGCGGTGGCGCTCTACGAAATGCACTGGAACGGACTGCTGCACGGCGTGCCGCGACCTATGGGCGTGGACAGCCGCGCGACCGCGATCTTCCGCCGCAGGGGCCATATCTGGCGTATCGTGCACTACGTGGAGGCACCGTCGGCGTTCGGTTTGCGCTTGCAGCAAACTTATCTTGCCGCGGCGGATGCGGACTTCCTGCAACGCATCGGCTGGGCCGAGCGCAAGGGCGAACAGCACTGGCGGGACGGCACGAAGCTGCCGGATTAGACCGACAAATCCGCTCCCTTTTTGGGTGGACCGAAGCACGGCAGGTCCGCACAATGACTGAAATTACTCCCGAGGAATTGCGATGCGGTTCCAGTTGTTGATGTTCCCCGCGGCGCTGGTTGCGGCGGCGCCGCTGCAGGCGGCGGACTATCTCACCATCGAACAGGCGCAAGCCGCGCTGTTCCCGGAAGCGACCTTCACGCCGGCGGATCTTCTGCTGACCGAAACGCAGGTCGATGAATTGCTGAAGACGGTGGCCGCGCCGGTGTTCCGCACCAAGGTGCGGGCGTGGAAGGTTTCCACCGGCGGCTGGTTCATCCTCGATCAGGTGATGGGCCGCGACGACCGCGTCACCTATGCCATCGGGATCGACCAGAACGGCATCGTGAAGGGCATCGAAATCCTCGTCTGCCTGCCGGAGTACAGCGGCATCCGCAGCCCGCGCTGGCGCGATCAATTCATCGGCAAGCAGTCCTTTGCGTTCACCGACATCGCGAATATTTCCGGGACCACGTTGTCCGTGGAACACATCTCCGAGGGCGTGCGACGCACGATCGCGACCTACGCCAAATTCATCGCACAAAAGGCCGGATAATGAACATGCGCATCGCCCTCGCTTTCTGCGTCCTGGCAGCGCTCGCGCCCGCGCAGGCTGCCGACGAGCCCCGCGTCACGCAGACCGGCTTCTGCATCAACCGCACCGAAACCGGCGGCTGCGGCGAAGTGGCTTTGCCGGGCACCTTCGTGGACATCGCGCGTCTGCAGAAGCGCGCCGACGGGACGCGCATCGTGGCGTTCTTCTCGTTCCAGAATGCCGCGCCGAATACGGCCTTCGTTCACGTGCTGGAAGCCGAGGACGCTCAGTCGAAGATCGAGACGACAGTGCTCCCCGCAAATGGGGTGAAGCTGGGCGAGCTGAGCAAGCCTCTCGCGGCCCTTGGCGATAAATACAAAGGCGGCGGGCATGTCGTGCTGACGCCGTTCCGGGCCGCCGACGGAGATGCACCTACACGCGTGTTCTCCGAAATTACCGTGCGCGGACCCGGGGTGTACAACGCCATAGTCGTCGACATCACCGGCAAGCCGCTGCCGGGCGGCGAAAAGATCTCGTTCAACGTCAGCCGCGCGCAGTAGCCGGACTAGGTCTTGGGCCCGTCGGTCTCGAGGAGCAGCGTATCCTCAAGGGCGGTATAGATGTTGGTCTGCACAGCGATCTTGCGCCAGGCGTCGCCTTCGCCGACCTCGGCGTCGACGCCGCCGAGTTTCAGCTTCATCTTGCCCTTGAGCACGTAGACCAACGTGTCCGAATTCGTCGGTGCCGTGAAGCTCTGCCCCTTGGCGATGGTGATCCGGCGATAGCTCTGGCTGCCGCCCAGCGGCATGATCTCCAACTGAAGCACGACAGCTTCCTTCGGTGCCTTGGCGGCATCGGCGCCGCGGGCGACGATGTTCTTGCCGTTCTCCGTGTAGAACGCGATCGGCCCCTTCGCCACATCTTTGCCGCGAACGACCGGCGCCTGGGATTCCGCCGCGAGCGGCGGTTGCGCGAGTGCGACACCGGTGGTCAGGAGGATCACGCTCAGCATCTTCATCGATCGGCTCCCGTTTGGTCGGAAACAAGAAGGGCGCCCAGCTTACGCCGGGCGCCCTGGTCGTGACTGGCGTCGCAGCCTACTTGGTGGCGGGCGCGGAGGTTTCCAGGATCACCACTTCGCTGACAGCGGTGTAGGTGTTGTCCTGGGGCCCGAGCTTGCGCCAGGCGTCGCCTTCCCCGAGGTCGGCGGTCACCGTGCCGAGTTTCACCTTCACCTTGCCCTTAAGCACGTAGACCATCGAATCGCCGCCCTTCGGCGCGTTGAAGGACTTGCCCTTCGGGATAGTGATGCGGGTGTAGTTCACGCCGGCGAGCGGGAACAATTCCGTCTGGATCACAGTCGCGTCCTTCGGCGCCTTCAGCGCGTCAGGGCCGCGCACGACCTTGGTCGCGCCGTTCTCGGTAATGAAGGCCACCGGGTTCTTGGTGAGTTCCTTGCCCTTCACGACCGGCGCCTTGGAGTCGGCGGTGAGCGCCGGCGGGGCCGGCGGTGCTGCCGGAGCGGCGGCCGGCGGCTGCGCCAGGGCAGCGCTGGTGGCGGCGATGATCAGGCCAAGGCTCAGGCTTGCGAGTTTCATGATGGTGCCTCCCATTTGAAATTCCGGAACGGACCGCGATCGCGGTTCCGGCGGCACTATAGCCCGCCCGCAGAAAGACAGGATGCTTTCTGCGGGGTGGCCCACAAATTGGACAGGGCCGGGAAGAAGGCGCTAATGCCCGGGGATTTCACCGAAATTCGGTGCCTTGCCGAGGGAGCCGACGATCAACGCGCCGACCACCAACAGGACCGCGCAGGCATAAAGGACCTCGGTGTAGCCGTGGAAGGCGTCGTAGGCCTTGCCCGCCAAAAGCGGGCCGAGGGCCGCGCCGATGTAGAAGATGGTGATCTGCAGGCCGTAGATCTTCCCATAGGACTTCATGCCGAAGTACCGGCTGGAGAGGAACGCCACCAGGTCCACCTCGGTGGCGGCGGCGAAGCCGAACAGTGCCGCACTCACGACGGCCGTCCACCACGGGGCGTCTTTCCACGCCAACAGCAGACAGCCCACCGCCGTGAAGGAAATCAGCACACGGGCCACCGCGGGCGCGGGAAAGCGGTCGAGGATGTAGCCCACGAAGATGCGCCCAAACAGCACCGCGATACCCATGGCGCTGGCATAAGCCGCCGCCGCTTCCGCCGAAACGCCCTTGTCGCGCATCAACGGCACGAGGTTGATGCCCAGCGCCGCCACCGTGCTGGCAATCATGATAAAGCCGATGCCGATCTTCCAGAAATCGACGGTGCGGATGGCTTCCGGGACGTCCATGCCGGGAAGATGCGCGCTCTGGCTGTGGGCCGATGCGCTGTCCAGTTTGCGCTCGCGGAACAGCAGGAACAGGATCGGGAATGCAACGACGAGCGTGATCGCGGCGAGCGCCAGGTATGCGCCCTGCCAGCCGTAGTCACGGATCAATGCCGTCAGGAACGGCGGGCCGAAGATGCCGGAGATACCTGACCCGGCGAGCGCCAGGCCGAGTGCGAGACCGCGGCCCTTGTCGAACCACATATTGACGGCGCGCGTATAAACCACCGGCGTCGTGCCGCCGCCCAACAGGGACATGCACAGCCAGGTCGCATAGAACACGAACACGGAGCCCGGTTGCTGGCTGAGCGCCAGATATCCGGCAATCACGCCGAAGATCGAGACCAGCGTGACTTTGCGCGCGCCGAACTTGTCGATCAGGGTGCCGACGATGGGCGCGGTGATCGCCGTGCCGATGATCAGGAAACTGGAGCCGAGAGTGGCGTCGCCGCGCGTCCAGCCGAAGGACTGCATCAGCGGAACCACGAACACGCCGAACGAGTAATAGGTAATCCCGGTCAGGCCGAAGCCGACGCCCACCGATGAGGCGAACAGTGTTTTCCAGGCGCGGGCAAATTCGTCGCGAACGGTCGTCGTGGTCATTTATTTGGCCTCATCGGGAAGAGCGAAGACGACAAGCGCGTCGGAAAGGTCCTCGGCAAGACGTGCATTACCGCCGGCAGCGATGGCAACATACTGCTTGCCGCCGGCCATGTATGTCATGGGAATTGTTGTCCCGGGCGCGGGCAATTGTCCTTGCCACAGTTCCCGGCCGGAGGTGACGTCGAGCGCGCGCAGCTTGGCATCCACGCTCGCCGCGACGAATACGAGCCCGCCGCCGGTGACGATCGGACCGCCGATATTGGGCGAGCCCCACTTGAGGAACTCCGGCGCCGTGATGCCCCATTTCTTGGCCTGACCGAGCGGCACCTGCCATTTGATCTTGCCGGTGTCCATGTCGATGGCGGTGATGGTGCCGAACGGCGGCGGTGTGCACGGAATCCCCAACGGCGACATGAACAGCCCGACTTCGGAGCGATAGTCCGTACCGCCCACATCTGCGCCGAGGAAGGCGTCGGCCTGTGTGTTCGCTCCGCCGCTTTTCTTGTCGATCAGCTTAAGCTTGAAGGCCATGTTCTGGCCTTTCACGATCAGCTGATTGTGCTTCTTGTCGAAGGCAGCCCCGCCCCAATTGCCGGCGCCGAATGGAAAGCCGAGAGAGCCCTTTAAGCTCCCGGGCGTGAAGGGGCCTTCGTAGCGCATCTCGCGGAAACGTGCCTTGCACCAGGCACGGTCGATGGGCGTGAGGCCCCACATGTCGTCTTCGGTCAGGCGTTGGCGGCCGAACGGCTCCGGCAACACCGGCCACGGCTGCGTCGGCGCGGCTTTCTCACCGGGGATGTCAGACGCCGGCGCGGGGCGTTCCTCGATCGGGAAGATCGGCTTGCCGGTCAGGCGGTCGAACACGAACACCACGCCGAGCTTGCTCTGCTGGATCGCAACCGGGATATCCTGGCCGTCCTTGCGAATGCTCACCAGCAGCGGGTGGCCCGGCAGATCGAGGTCGTCGAGGTCGTGGCGGATGGTCTGGTAGTGCCACACCGGCTGGCCGGTCTCGGCCGAAAGAGCGACAGTGGAGTCAGACAACGGCACATCGAACGTGCGCAGCGCGCCGTAGTAATCCGGGGACGGACTGGTCGTCGGCAGGAAGACGAGGCCGTTCGCAGGATCGGTGCTGATGGTGGACCACACATTCACCGCGCCGGTCTCGTTCACGTGCTCGGCCGGGATCGGATTGAACTCCCACTTCAGCACACCGGTGCGCACGTCGAACGCACGCACCACGCCATCGTTGGCGTTAAACGTGCTGTCGCGCGAATTGGCGGCCGCGACGACGAGATCGCCGATCACCACCGGCCCAGACGTCATGCCGCGGTTGGTGTCGTTCTCGCCGTTGTTGGGATAGTCCCACTGGCTGACATAGCCGGGGTGCCCCTTCTCTGCGCCGAAGTCCGCGCAAGGCTTGCCGGTATCGGCGTCGAGCGCGTACACGAACCCGCCGGCGTCGCCCTTGAAGATGCGCTTCTGGCAGGTTTGTCCGGCGTCCGGCGTCGCCGCTTGCCAGTAGGCGACGTGGCGGCAGATCGCGGATTTCAGCGGCGTGGTGACGAAGGGCTTGCCGTCGATCCCGTCCTTACGCGGATCGAACACCCACTTTTCCTTGCCCGTCACGGGATCGAGCGCGAACACGCGCTCGAACGGCGTGCAGTAATAGAGCGTGTCGTTCACATGGATCGGCACCGCTTCCAGCGCCGTGGAGCCGGTCGGCGTGCCGGGCTTGGCGAGATCGCCGGAGCGATGGGTCCAGGCGAGCTTCAACTTGGCGACATTGACGGCGCTAATCTGGTCGAGTGCGGAATACTGGCTGCCACCGGGATCGTTGCCGAAGCCGGACCAGTCCCCATCGGCAGCTTGTGAAGCTGCCAGACTGGACCAGACAGCCAGCAACACAGTCGCAGCCGAGAACCTGTTTCCCCCGCTCATGCCTGCCCCTCTTCCCCGCGCGACGTCGGCACCGCCTGCCCCGGCTCTCCCCGGTCGCGAACACGACTAGCTGAGAACGGATCGCAAGTCCGCGCCAGCCTATTCACCCGGCCTGTTCACGTCGTGGGCTGTCAAATTTCCGTTTGTGAACAAGGATGTTATTGCGCAATCCGAACACTTGCGGTTGGATACCGCTACTTCAGTCAGGCCTAGGGGAGAAGACCATGACCAATTCAAATTTCACCCGCCGCAGCGTCCTGCGCCAGGGTAGCCAGTTGACCGCCGCCGGCGTGGCCCTCTTCGCGCTGAGTGCGTGCGGCGACGACAAGCCAAAGGTGCAAGCCTGCGCCGACCCGAACCAGCTGAGCGTCTCCGAGAATAGCCTGCGCAAGGCCGGCCACTACGTCGAGCAGGCGCCGGATCCGGCAAAGAACTGCGCCGGCTGCGGCTTCTTCGCCGCGAGCGACAAGCCGCCGTGCGGAAAGTGCGAGATTTTCCAGGGCCCGGTGAACAGCGCCGGCCATTGCGACTCTTGGGCCGCGAAGGCGACCGGCTAAACCCGTCTCACCGCGATTGCAAACGGCGCGTCTCACATGAGGCGCGCCGTTTTGATTCCAGCCACCGACTTGGACGCGACGATATCGCTCCCCACCGTGGTGCGAGAACGCTACCCTTCGACGTTGTTTCGGGAAGGGTAGCGGCATGAAATTGAAGGGTGCAGTCGCGCTGGTGACCGGGTCGAACCAGGGCATTGGGCGCGGACTTGTAGAGGTTCTGCTGGAGAGGGGTGCCGCGAAGGTCTACGCGACGGCACGCCGACCCGAGACGCTGGCCGCCATCTGCGCGCTCGATATGGCGCGCGTGATTCCGCTCAAACTCGATATTGTCATAGAGAGCGACCGTCGCGCAGCCGCATCAGCGGCATCGGATGTAACGCTGCTGATCAACAACGCGGGCATCCCGGGCGATGACGAGGTAGCCCAACGCCGTTTTGTGGCAGCACCAACGTTGGACGACGCGCGCCACGTGATGGAAACCGACTTTTGGGCCACGGCGGAAATGTGCCGCGCGTTCATTCCCGTCTTGCTCAAGAATGGGGGCGGGATCGAGGGAGCGGCAGCGATCGCCAACATTCTTTCCATCGGCGCGCTGTTTTGCTTGCCGGAGTATGCGACCTACTGCGCCGCCAAATCTGCCGCCGCCGTGATGACCACCGCCCTGCGCGCCGAGTTATCCCCTGCCCTGCTGGTGTCAGGGGTATTTACCGCCGGCGTCGAAACCCGCATGTCGATGAAGAACGGCATCCCGAAAATGTCGCCGGTGGAACATGCCCACCAAGTGCTGTCGGCTATCGAACAGTGCCAGGAGGATATCTTCTCCGGAAGCAATGCAGAAGAAATCCGGGATGCGATCCGGAAGGATCCGAAGGCCTTCGAGCGAGATCGGATTGCACGCTTTCGAGAGAGCCCTTTGGCTTAGCTCAAGCCAGGTTTACGCGGCGGATCGGTTGGAGTGGGCTGAGAGACACGCCGCCGGAGAGGGCCGAACCCCAGGTTGGCACTCAGATCAGCCGCGTGCTGGATGCATTCGGCACGCCCGCTTGATCCCCCCTGCATCCAAGCCCTCTAGTTTGCCTTCAGTTGCGAACCGGGGGGACTCATGAAGAAAGAGATCAAGATCAAGCCTTTCTGGTACTCGGATATCTGGCTGTTCCCAAAGCTGATCACCGTGATCACATCAATGGATGCCGAGGGTCGCCTTAACGCCGCGCCCTACTCCCACATCATGCAGTACGACGTCATGCACAAGAAACCGCGCATGATGGTTGGGTTTCGCCAGGACTCGCACACGTTTCAGAACATCTGCGCCACGGGCGAGTTCGTCATAAATTGTCCCTCCGCCGACTATCTGCCCGACGTCATGGAAACGGCGCGATTCTACCCCGAGGGAATCAACGAACTGGAACATACCCGGTTCACGACCATTCCCTCACGCAAGGTGAAGCCGCCGAGCCTCGCGGAATGCCCGCAGATTGCGGAATGCACCGTGGACGAGATCGTCAATCTCGAGAAAAGCAGCGGGATCGTGTTCGCGAACATCGTCGCCATCGTCGTCGATGAGAAGATCGCGGACATGGACCGCGGTCAACGCATTCAAGCGATGAACCTACCGGTCGGGCTCGGAGACGAGGATCGCGTCGAGTATTTCTACGGCATCATGGACAATGTGGTGCATCACACGCTGAAAGAAGCGCCAGAGGGTTATCAAGCCGCAAAGCTCAAGACCGCGCTCGAATGGGATGAGCCGGCGATGGTAGCGCTCATGAAGGTGCCGGCGATGGTGCGCAACATGGTGATGACCCAGACCGAAAAACACGCCCGCAGCCAGGGTGCCACGCGGGTGACCGCCACGCACATGAGGGAACTCGCGGAAGAGTTCGGCATGGACGAGGCAGTCCTGTCCCGCTTTGGCCGCAAGGCCGACGGCTAGTCGGCCGGGCTCCAGTCGGCGCGTTACTTTTGCAGGATAATCTGGGCGTTGGCGATGCGCTGCGCTTCGGGAAGCACGGTGGTATCCGGCACCTTCATGCCGGCCTGCACCGCAGGCCGCGCGCTCAGGGTGTCGAACCAGCGGCTGAGGTTCTTGAACTGCGCGAGGTCGACGCCGGACCAATCGTGTTGCGCGACCCACGGGTACGTGGCCATGTCGGCGATGGAGTAGTCGCCGGCTAGGAACTCCACTTCCGCGAGGCGCCCATCCATCACGCCGTAGAGGCGCGTGGCTTCGTTCTGATAGCGGGCGATCACCGACGGGATCTTTTCCGGAAAGTAGCGGTGAAACACGTTCGCCTGCCCTTGCATGGGACCGACGCCGCCCATCTGGAACATGAGCCACTGCATCACGGTCGAACGCTTCTTCACATCCTTCAAGAACGGCGCGTCGATCATCTCCACCAGATACCAAAGGATCGCGCCGGATTCGAATACGGCGAAATCGCCGTTAGCGCGATCGACGATCGCGGGGATGCGGCCGTTGGGATTGATCTTGAGGAACCATGGCTCCTTCTGTTCGAGCTTCTTCATCACGATCGGTTTGACCGTGTAGGGAATGTTGTATTCCTCAAGCGCGATGGAGACCTTGCGGCCGTTGGGCGTGGACCAGGTGTAGAGATCGATCATGTATGCTGAATATCCGTGACGTCGATTTCAAAAGTGTAGCCGAGATTCTTGGCGATGTTCTTCTTGTTCAGGTCGCCGCCGAGGCACTCGCCGTCCGGCCCCTGCGCTTCCAGGTTGACGTTGGTCTCGTTGGTGCAGATGCACACGAAATTGGTGCGGGCCTCGAACGGGAACGGCACTTCATGCCAGACGCCCACATCCATCACTATGCCGCCGGAGCCGTCGAACAGGAAAGCTGTGACGTCGTCCGGGTTCGGCAGATCGGGCTTGCTCATGTCTTGCGTACCATCGGGCCGCAGGCGCGTCGGCTTGCCGAGCACCATGATGAACGGGTGGCTCTTCAGCGGGATGAAGGTTTGCGTGTGCTTGGTGTGGACCTCCATCCAGCGCACGCCGAAATCGCGCCGCGTGAAGGTCACGAGGTTCAGGCAGAGGTCGTCGTTGCCGTGAAAGTCCGCCGGCTGCAGGACCTGCACTTCCTTGCCGTAGAAGTCGATCTTGTCGCGCACCTTGCCGTCGGGCTCGCCAATCAGCCAGCCGTAGCCCTTCAAGCTTTCGGGCGTGGCAACGACCGGCTTCAGGGTGCGATTCGCGTTCATCGGACCTCTAGTTCTTCCACGGCATGATCGGCACGGAACTCACGGAATTCTTGGGCGAGCCCTCGATAATTCTATCGGAATAGCTCAGATAAACGAGTGTGTTATTGGGCTTGTCGAAAAAGCGCACGACGCGGAGCTTCTTGAACAAGAGCGAGCGGCGTTCGTCGAACACCTCTTCCTCGTCCTTCAGCTTGCCGTTGATGGTGATCGGGCCGACCTGGCGGCAAGCAATCGAGGCGTCCGAGGTATCCTCGGCAAGGCCCACCACCCCCTTAAGACCGCCGGTGACCGCGCGGCTGACGTGGCACACCACCCCGTCCACCTTTTCGTCGCGGAAGGACTCCACGCAGATCTTATCGTTGGCTGCGCCCAGCATGCGGAAGGTGGTGGAGACGCAACCGACCTCCTCGGCGTGGGCGGGCATGGCGAGCCACAGCAGAGCCAGAACCTTCAGCATTGCTCACCTCTTGGGGATGTTCACGGCGTTGGGGATTTCGTTCACGTCGCCGGCTTCGTAGGGATATGCCTTCGCCAGCTCGCGTGTGCAGGCTTTCACGACGCCGACGAGGCTGTCCGCCAAGCCGTCGCGCTGCACCTCGGTCGGCAGATGGGAAACGATCCCCTGCCACACACTTTCAGGGATTTTGGCGGCGAGGCCGCGATCCGGGAGGATCTCGACGTGATGCTCGGCAAGGGACACGAAGATCAACACGCCGTTGGCAGCTTTGGTGCGGCCGACGACGGCATCGGCGAATTGTAGGCGCGCGAGCCGCGCGGCCGCACGGGCGCGGACAGCCGGCGGCACAACGGCGAGGCGCAGCGGCTGCCATCGCAGGAGCAGACCGGCGATCGCGGCGGCGCCAAGGGACACCATCAGCGCAAAACGCACGTGGCTGTCGGGCCAGACGATCGCCGACACGGCGAGGGCCAGCACACCGGCGAGGCCGGCGCCGAGCAACGCAAACGTTTCGTAGGTGTCCGACGCTTCCGCCACGGACAGCACCACTTCCGCCGTCGTCTGCGATTCAGCTTCGGCCACCGCATGTTCGAGGCGTGACTGTTCCTGGGGGGTGAAAGCTACCATCGGCCCGACGCCCCTCCGCCGCCAAAAGAGCCGCCACCGCCGCCGAAGTTGTCGAACCCGCCGCCGCGTCCGCCGCCGCCACCGCGCCAGGTGGGCCCGGGCAGGAAGATCGGCCAGATGCCGCCGCCGCCGCGCCGGTTGCGCGACATAAAGCGAAAGAGTGCGAACAGGACGAGGATGACGACGAATGGGATCGCGCCCGGGTCTTCTTGGTTGGAACGGCGCGGGGGCAGCTTCACCGCATCCGGATCGCCGCGCAGCACGCCGAGCATGGCCTCCGTGCCGGCCACGATCCCTTGTTCCATCTGGCCTGCGCGGAAGGCGGGCGTGATCTTGGATTCGATGATCGCGCGGCTCAGCGCGTCCGTCAGGGTGCCTTCGAGGCCGTAGCCCACTTCAATGCGCAGACGGCGCTCGGTCGGCGCCACGAGCAGGATCGCGCCGGTGTTCTTGCCCTTCTGGCCGATGCCCCAGGCGCGGCCAAGCTGGTATCCGTAGTCCTCGATCTCCTGCCCTTGCAGGGAGGACACCGTCGCCACCACGACCTGCTGGCTGGTGGCCTCCTCATGGGCCTGAAGGCGCGCGCGCAGGCCTTCCGCCGCTTGGGCCGACAGCACATGGGCCTGATCGACCACGCGGCCGGTCAGCGGCGGGAACGCAATCTCCGCCGCCGCTACGCCGAACGCGATGCCTGCAACAACCAGCGCTGCGGCGAGCGCGCGGAGGGATTTCAATTGAACTTCACCTTCGGCGCTTCCTGCGCGGCTTCCGAAGCACTGAACGTTTCCCTGACCTTCGCGTCCGGATACATGATCGCCGCAATCCAGCGGCCGGGGATGGACCGCAGGTTGACGTTATAGCGCTGTACGGTTTCCACGTAGTCCTTGCGCGCGACGGCGATACGGTTCTCCGTGCCTTCGAGCTGCGACTGCAGCGCCATGAAGTTTTGGTTCGACTTCAGGTCCGGATACTTTTCGGACACCACCATCAAACGGCCGAGCGCGCTGGAAAGGGCACCCTGGCTCTGCTCGAATTTCTTGAACGCTTCCGGGTTCTCCAGAATGTCCTTCGGGATCTGCATGGAGGTGGCCTTGGCGCGGGCCTCCGTCACCTTCACCAGGGTGTCCTGCTCCTGGGTGGCGTAGCCCTTCACGGTCTCCACCAGGTTCGGGATCAAGTCGGCGCGGCGCTGGTATTGGTTCTGCACCTGGCTCCAGGCGGCCTTCACCTCTTCATCGAGGCGCGGCACGTCGTTCACGCCGCAGCCGCTCAGGGACACGGCCATCAAGAGCGCGGCGATAAGGCGAAAGCGCATGTAGAGTTCCTTCATCTCAGGGAGATCGACATAACAACGCGCGGGACGCGGTAGCGTCTACCACCTTTGTACCCCTGGCATATAATCGCGCGCTCCCCGGCCTCAAGGCCCGACCTCAAGGATGTCAACAATGCGTAACATTTTCAATGGGATGGCTGTGACGCTGCTGCTCACCGGCATGGCATCCGCCGCCGACCTGCCGGTGCCATCGACCGACTTCCCGCGCCCGCCGAAGGGACCGATGACGTTCTTCCTCACCAGCCAAGGGTCCGGCAAGGGCGCCGACTTGGGCGGATTGGCCGGGGCCGATGCCCATTGCCAGAAGCTCGCGACAGACGCCGGCGCCGGCCAGTTCACCTGGCACGCCTATCTGTCGACCGATGGCCGCGACGGCAAACCGATCGTGAATGCCCGCGACCGCATCGGCAAAGGGCCGTGGCGGAATGCCAAGAGCGCCGTCATCGCCAAGAGCGTCGGCGATCTGCATGCCGACACCGTCGCGCAAGGGCGCAACGGAAACCTCCTCAACAAAGCGACCGCCCTGTCGGAAAGAGGCGAACTTATTCCCGGCGAAGGCGACAAACCCAACAAACACGACGTGCTGACCGGCACGCAACAGGACGGTCGCGCCTACAAAGACAAGTACGATCATACCTGCAGCAATTGGACCAACGGCGGCGACAAAGGCAGCGCGCAGCTGGGCCACTTCGATCGCTTGTCGAGCTTCACCAGCATGTCGTGGAACTCGGCGCATCCCAGCACGGGTTGCAGCGAAGAGAAGTTGGCCGCCACCGGAAGCGGCGGCCTGTTTTATTGCTTCGCAGTCGACGGAAAGTAACTTCCTTCGATGTCGGCCAATCTCTACGAGGTTTTGGCGGCGGGCTTTCCGGCTGACCGCGGGAAAGCCTGCTTCCGCCTTCCGGACGGCAGCGCGCTCAGCTACAGCGCGTTGGAGGACGGCACCGGACGCGTCGCGGCGCTGCTGAAAGCCCGCGGCGTGGCGATCGGCGACCGCGTGCTGGTGCAGACCGCCAAGTCGCCGGAAGCGGTGATGCTGTACCTGGCGACCTTGAAAATCGGCGCGGTGTTCACGCCGTTGAACACCGCCTACACGGAAAGCGAAGTCGCCTACTTCCGCGAGGACGCCGAACCGCGCGTGTTCATCACCGATGCCGTGGCGTTCGCGCGCGAGGCGGCGGCGCTGGCGCCGGTGCGGGAAACGACCGCGCGCGGCGAGAGCGACGTCGCCTCGCTGATATACACCTCCGGGACCACCGGCCGCTCCAAGGGCGCGATGCTCACCCACGGCGCACTCGCCGCCAATGCGCGCGCCCTCACTACGGCCTGGGCCTTCACCGGCGACGATGTGCTACTCCACGCCCTGCCGATCTTCCATGTGCACGGTCTGTTCATCGCCATGCACTGCGTGTTCCTGGCCGGCGCATCGATGGTGTGGCTGGCGAAGTTCGACGATGCGCAGGTGCTGGCCGGCCTGAAGTCCGCCACCGTCATGATGGGCGTGCCGACGTTCTACACGCGTCTGCTGGAGAACGCCGCCTTTACCCGCGACACCGCTGCCCACATGCGGGTGTTCATCTGCGGCTCCGCGCCGCTGCTCCCGTCCACATTTGCGGAGTTCGAGGCGCGCACCGGCAAGCGCATCCTGGAACGCTACGGCATGTCGGAAGCCGTGATCATCACCACTAATCCGCTGAACGGCGACCGCGTCGCCGGCAGCGTTGGCTATCCCCTGCCCGGCGTCGAACTGCGCATTGCGGGCGGCGAAACCGGCGGCATCGAGATCCGCGGCCCGAGCGTGTTCAAGGGCTATTGGCGCATGCCGGAGAAGACCGCGGCGGAATTCACCGCCGACGGCTTCTTCATCACCGGTGATGTGGGCCGGCAGGACGCGGACGGCCGCGTGTGGATCAGCGGCCGGGCGAAGGACCTGATCATTTCCGGCGGCTACAACGTCTACCCGAAGGAAATCGAGCTCGTGCTCGATGAGATGCCGGGTGTGATCGAAAGCGCGGTGATCGGTCTGCCGCACAAGGATTTCGGCGAAGCGGTGACGGCTGTGGTGATCGGCGCCTGCGCCGAGGACGACCTGATTGCGGCGGCGCGCAAGCAGCTTGCCGCGTTCAAGGTGCCCAAGCGGGTGTTTATCGTGCAGGACCTGCCGCGCAACGCCATGGGCAAGGTGCAGAAGAACGTATTGCGTACCACCTATGCAGATACTTTCAGCTAAGGGCGCGAGATGACCGTCTCCTCCCCGCACGATGCCGTCGCCGAGGCGCTCGAGAACATCCGGGTCTGGAATCCGCTGGTCAACGCGATGCTGACCGTCACCGCGGATACGGTGCAGACGGCCGACGGCCCGCTTGCGGGCGTGCCTGTGGCCTACAAAGACTGCATCGACGTGGCCGGCGTGCGCAGCACCTACGGCAACATGCGCTTCAAAACGCATATTGCCGAAGCAGATGCCGAGGTCGTGCGGCGGCTGAAGGCCGCGGGGACAATCTCCGTCGGCAAAGTCAACCTCGCTGAATTCTGTTACGGCGGCACCGGCGAGAACGCGCACTTCGGCGCGGCGCTGAATCCTTGGGACCCGTCACGCATCACGGGCGGATCGAGTTCAGGCACGGCGGCGGCGGTCGCGGCGGGCATGTGCCGCATCGGCATCGGCACGGACACCGGCGGCTCCGTGCGCATCCCGGCGGCCCTGTGCGGCGTGGTCGGCTTGCGGCCGACGGTGGGGCGCATCTCCAACCGCGGTGTGCAGGCCCTATCCGTAGCCCTCGATACCGTCGGTCCCATGGCGTACGCGGTCGAGGATGTCGCGCGTGCCTTTGCCGTCATGACCGGGTATGACCCTGAGGATCCGAACTCAGCAGACCGACCGGTCGATGACGTGCTCGGCCCCTTAACCGCCGGCGCGGGCGGCGTGCGGATCGGCCTCCCACGCAACTTCTATTTCGAGAACTTGCAGCCGGCGGTCGAACGCCGCGTGCGCGATGCAGTGAAGGCTCTGGAAGCGGCAGGCGCAAGGCTGGTGGACATTACGATCCCCCGTGCAGAAGAAGCCCAGGCGCGGCTCATGGGCACGGTGATGGCAGCCGATGCGGCGGATGTGCATCGCGCGGCAATGGAACATCAGCCCGAGACCTTCGGCGAGGAAGTCCTGCGGCGCCTGAAGCTCGGCATCGGGCCCACGGCGCAAGACTACGCCGGCGCCTTGCGATGGATGGGCGCCTGGAAGGTGGAATGGCGCCGCCTTTTCGGTCAGGTGGACACGATCCTCACCCCAACCACGCCAATCACAGCGCCACGGCTGGCGAACTCCGCAGACATGATCGAGGGTACGCGGCAGATCGCGCGTTTCACCTATGGCGTCAGCGCACTCGCGCTGCCGGGCCTCTCGGTGCCCGTAGGCTTCGACGACGATGGATTGCCGATCGGCATGCAGCTGGTCGCGCCCTGGTTCGGCGAAGCGATGCTGTTCCGTCTCGGCGCGGCCTATCAGGCGCGCACGGAGTTTCACCGCACGCGCCCGACATTGCCGACGCGGCGCTAGAAGATTCACGCGGCGACCGCCGTAGTCGGCGCGCGCGCTGCCCTCGGCTTAGCGCAACGTTACGCGCCCTTCTCCGCCAGGAACTCCAGCAGCGCTTTTTCAGTCGCGCGCGGATTGTCCTGATGGGCGAAGGCGCCGGCTTTCGGGATACGCACGGCGCGCCCGCTCTTCGCTGTCGCCAAGCCGGGCTTCTCGTACTCGCTGTACTGGTTGGGCACCTCGCCGTAGATCAGCAGCGTGGGCGCGGTGATGCGGGCGAGATAGTCGATCACACCACCATTGGCCACGCCACGTTGGGCAGGGCGCACCCAGGGTCCGGCCTTGGCGCGGCTGGCGACCTGCTCCTCGTAGGTGGACTTGTCGGCGATGCCGAAGCGCTTCTTCTGGTCCTCCCAGGGGCGGGTCTGCGGCTCGTCGTTCGGGCCCCAGGTGCCGGGGGGCTCCAGGGCGTCGAGTTGATCGCGCGGCGTCACCTGGAACAGCGCGACGCTGAGCAGGCCGAGGTGGGTCACGCGCTCCGGCCAGACCGCGGCGAGACAGGTGGCGACACAGCCGCCGAGGGAATTGCCGACGAGCGCGAATTTCTTCACGCCGAGTTCATCGAGCGCCGTGAGGATCGTCGCCGCGGTTTCATGCAGGCTGAGCAGATAGGGCGGTTTGCCCTCGACCGTGGAGTCCCCATGGCCGGGGCAATCGATGGCGATCACTTTGTATTTCTGCGCCAGCGCCGGGACGATATGACGCCAATCGGCAATCCAGCCACCGAGCTTGTGGAGCAGCACCAGCGTCGGGCCGCTCCCGGCCGTGGCGTAGTGGATCTGCAGACCGGGACGGCGGATGATGCCTTCCTGGGTCCAAGGCGCGGTGGCGGCAGCCTGCGCCGGAAGCGCCGCGGCGACGGCAAGCGCGCCCGGCAGAGCCAGCACGGATCGGCGCTGAAAGTGTGAGGTCATGGCATCGCCTCCTGTCCCATTGAGGGTCAGGAGGCTAGCACAGCCCTAGGGCGCCGAAAGGGTGCGAACGGGTCGGTTCACCGAGCGGGCTCCTTCACCGCCACCTTGCTCGGCGCCTTGTCCAGAACGGACGCCAGCGCCTCAGCGTAGGCCTGAACCAGAGGTGCATTGTACTTACCCACCGGCAGGCCGTTGTAGATCACCGTGGTGTTCTCGACCTTGAAGGTGCGGGTGTAGGGCACGCTCCAGTCCGGATAGTCCACCGGTTCGTAGATATCGTAGCCCGGGAACCCCTCGAAGTTGAACATCGCGTGGCTAAACATGGTGTCGGTGTTCTCGGCGAAGAACTCGATGGGCATGTTGACGATATAGTCGTAGCCCGCCCTGATGCCTTCCCAATAAGCGCGGTTAGTGGACAGATACTTCTGCTTCGGGTCGCTGATGTGATCCGCGAAATGATCCTGCGCTTGCACGGCTTCAGTCTTGCCGAACTTGTAGGTCGCCAACATCGCCTTCACGTCGTCCATCATCGGATTGACGTAGGCCGGGGCGAGCTTGATCCACGCCTCTTCCGGCACGTTGTCCCACGCCATGCCGTGGACCGAGACAACCACCTTGACCTTCGCCCCCTCCGGCAGCGTATCGAGACGATCTTTGAGGAGTTGCAGGTGCGCCTGTCGCACGACAGGAAATCCGGCCAGTTGCGGCTGGATGATCATCTTGATCGGCTTGTTGTCGTGCGCTTTGCGCCAGTCCGCGATGTATTCGGCTGCGTGGCGGATCGAGCCGTTGAACTCCTCATGGTGCGAATAGATCGCGGCCGGCATGGAGATGACGATGGTGTCGGCCCCGCCGTCGAGCAGTTTGACCATCTCGTGTTCGGCGCGACCCTCGTCTTCCGCCGTGACGAAGGCGAACGGTACGTCGTCGTACTTGGCCTTGAGGATGTCCATCGCCGCCTTGACGATCGCCCATTCGCCGGCCTCGTGGGGCACGCGGCCGTCCACGAAACCCTTGTTCTTGCCGTAGTAGTATACCCGCGCCTTGGTGATCAGCTTCTGCGCCTGGGTCGGCATGCCGCCCTTGCGGCCGGTGTAGCTGAAGGACCCATGATCCATGTGCTGGGTCGGGTTCGGCGGCACCCAGCGGACCTCGCCGCGATGGAATTTCTCGGTGTAGGAAACACCGTCGACGTCCGTGTCGCTGCCCATCCAGTCGACCAGATGCGTCGGCGTGAACGGCGTGAACTCGTAGAACTTTTCCGTGTCCAGCAGCAGCACGCCGCGATCCTCGAAGGAACGTGCGCGGAACGGCCACGGGATATACTGCGTCGGCTTGAGCGCGAGATTGTGGAAGTCGGGAATGCGCAAGGATTCCGGCATGAACAGGCCGGACACGAAGATTGCAACCTTGCCCGTCGGGACGAGGTCTTGCTTCTGGTAGTAGGTAAAGTAGTTCGGTTCGCGTAGCTGCGGCGGGGTCGCGTTCTTCACCTTGAAGGTGCCATAGGCGCCGCCAGCCGCGACCAGCACGATCACCACCAGGGCGATCACGATCCGTTTGAACGTGCGCATGGGCCCCTCCGCCTATCGTGCCGCTATTGATAGTGCCGTAGGGCGCTGAAAGCGACGCATCATCGATGCGCTGACCACACTGAGGAGGCCGTATAGTGAAACCACAAGGCGCGGGTCGTAGTGTCCTGGCCAAGGGTCAATTCGGCGCGCCGGCATATCCAAACGGGTCGTAGTGATCGGCCACCATGATCATCCACGCCGTCGATGCCGTGCTCGGAAGCGGATTTGCATACCACCCGAACGGAATGTGATAGCGCGTGCTGGCGTAGAGATACGGCTTGGTCTTCACCGAGACGAGGGCGGCGTAGTCGGGTGGCGTTCCCGGAAAGCCCGCCGACGGATACCGATCGATCCGCAACGTGGCGAGCGCGGTCAGCATCGCGGCCTCATCCTGCTTTAAGCTTGCGACGTATTTTTTCGCAGTAGCGGCGTGGGGTGAAGATCGCTCCTCTGCGCCATAATAGGCGATCATATTCCGGACGGCGGTGATCGCCCCCGCCGTCCATTCCCCCGACATCACGCCTTGCCGATACGCGCCGCTTGGATCGATGCCGTTGCCATCCTTGTCGGAATAGCCCACGCCCCAGAGCGTATGCCCCACGCCGTATCCGCCCCACGTCTTGAGTTGCTGCCACAGCGCATACGACGCGCCGTCGCCGAACCACTGGTCGATCCGCTTCGCGCCCAGTGCCGCGATGCCCCAGGTCTGCACGTCCACCGCCTTGGTGCCGTTCGCCGGAACCCAGTCGCGACCATCAGCCAAGCCGCCTTGCACAAACGCACCGTTCTGCCAGGCAGCCATGCGGAAGAAGGACAGCAGCCCTTTGGTTTCACGATTGTTGCCGATCCGGCCGCCGGAAATCATCGCCTCGATCAGCCGAAGGGCGTCCGCGATCTTCGTCTTCTCATCGCCGGTTGACGCGGCATCGCTTTCGAGTTCTCCGCCCAACGTCGACCGCAGGATTTGCAGCCCCGCATAGAGCGAGAAGTTATTCTCCACCGAAATCTCATGGGGATCGACCGGCGCGTCGCCCTCATTGCCGATGGTGCCGGCCGGCGCGTAGTAAACACCGCCCACCGCCGACTGCATCGCCGCGAAGGTCGGCAAGAGATCCAACGCGTTCTGCACCGCCAGGTCGCTGAATGGAACGAATGTCTTCTTCTCGAAGACGACATGGTGAAGATGGGCTGCCTGCAATGGGCCGATGAGAAAAGCCCATGCATTCTCGCCGGTGATCGGCTTCCAGTCGCTCCAGCTGATCTTTCCTGTCGCATAGGCCGCATTCAACGGCGGCAGATTGCGCGCCGTGATGAACGACGCTTGCGGCGTATCCATCAACGGATCGGGCGCGAGCCACGCAGGCGCCAACGCGCGGAACGCATACGCGCGCGGGCCCTCGGCAATCACGCTGCCATTGTAGACGAACGTCTTGTCCGCCGTGATGGCGCGCTTGGTAAGGGGCAAGACCTGCGAGAGGCCGCTCGCCAGGGAATAGGCGCTGGTGGGCGACGACAAGCGGAACTTGTTCTTCACATACCCCACCATGACCGCGATCTGCCATGTCGCGGCGTCGTAGATATTGGCGCCAGTGTGCGCATTGACGCGCTCCACCTGCAGCGTCCCCGCTGCTCCCGGCTCGGGCGAGAGTTCGTAGTTCAGGACGTTGTATGTGTCCTTGACCGCGCATTTTGCGCTGGAACGTTCGCACACATGCGTGCCCCAGTAGGCGCCGGTATCGTAGTAACTGCTCGGCAGCAGGTAGTTGCCGTTCGCGATAGGGAAGTTAAGAAGCGCCCCACCCGCGGAGCGCTCCCGCACCAGGAAATCGTAGCTCGCCTGCAGGTCGCCGCTTTGCGCATGCAAACCGGTCGACGCAACACACAACGCCAATGCCAGGCAGAAAGACCGACGAACCACCACGTTCTAGGGACTCAGCGGATCGGGGCGGATCTGGAAGTGCACGACGCGCGGACGATTGCCCTTGCCGCCTTCGTTGTGGAACGGCGTGCGGTCGCCGGTGGTGGTCCAGAGGCCACGGCCCTTCCATCCGGCGTTCGCATCGTCGATCCGGCCGTCGAGCCCCTTGGCGTAGAAGCCGAGCGGATACGGCACGTGCAACTGGATCATCTTGCCGTCGTGGTAGACGATCATCGAATCGTTCTGATTGCCTGTGGCGATAGGCACGTTCTCGCCGAGACCCAGCGTGTTGTGCTGATCGACCCAGGAGTAGTAACTCGCCTCGGCGCTGGCCCCTTCGTCCAGGCCCGCGAACTGCGGCCCGGGGAAGCGATGCAGTTGCCAGCCTTCAGGACAATGCTTGCCGGTCGCCGCCTCCGGCCCGTTGAGCGGGCCTTTGCATTTGCGCCGATCGAAGCTGGCGAAGTGGCCGCTGGCGAGCGGCGCCCACACGACGCCGTTCTTGTCGATGTCCATGCCGCGCGGCGAAAAGCCCGGCGCGGGGATGGCGTAGATCTCCGTCAGCTGCGTCTTGGGATCGAACCGAACCAGCAAGCCGGGTACGCCGAGGGTCGACCCCCAGATCGTGCCATCGGCCGGATTGGGCGACACGCCGTAGAAGCCCGACAGCACGCGCTTGTCCTTCGTCGGATCGACCGGCTGATTGGGCTCTACATAGTCATCGCGTTTGCCGTTGCCGTTGGTATCGACGATGAAGGGGCTCCACCCCTGCGATGCCTGCTCATCGTTGGTGGCGAGATACTTCTTGCTGTCGAGCCAGCCGATCACCTGCCCGCCGCCGCTGGTCCACAGCGTGTCGTTGGCGTCCGGCGCGAATTGGAGATGGTGCGTACTGAAACAAGTGTCGATCAGGGAGAACTTGGCTGTCTTCGGATCGTAGACCGACAACTGGCGCCCGGCCGTGTTGACCGGGAACGCCTTCGCCGACGGATGCGCCGACCCGGCCTGACAGAACTTCGGCGTCGCCGGCGGGCGGATGCGATGCGTGAACCACACGCGCGCCTGGCCGTCGAACATCGGGTTGTGGATGTTGGCCTGGCTGTCCCAAATCGTCTCCTCGCCCCAGTAGGGGGAGTCCGCAATCGGCGGATCGGCCTTGGGCGTATTGGGATCGCGTACCGGCGCACGGATGGTGGTCGCGGTGTTGGTCACCGGGTCCAGCACCGGCAAGTCATCCGTGCTCAGTTCCGTCGCGCCATAGATCTTGCCGTAGGCGTTCACGGTCGGCTTGCGGCGATCCGTCGAGCTTTCATCGTGCATGTAAGACTTGGGGCTCGCCCACTCCCACCACGTCACGACCACATTGCGCTCGATGCCTTTCGGCCGCTCCGGCTGCGTCTTGGGCAACTCGCCCTTCGCCACGCGTTGCGTCCAATCGCCGAACAGATCGAGAGCCTTCTGGCTGTCGAGACGGCCGATAGTATCGGCCATGTTGCCGCCGGCTTGTCCCGACTGCAAACGCCGCAACCAAGCATCTGCGTGACTCTCGAACGCGCCGAGTTCTTTCGGGATCGTGCGGGTGGCGAGATCGCCGAGCTGGTGGCAGGTGACGCAGCCGTCGGTCTTCACAAGGTCGAGCCAGACGTTCTGGTCCTTCACCGGCCCGAGCGGGAACTCGGACTTCGCCGGGATATTCAGCATCGAATACCAGTAGATCGCCGGATAATACGCCGCGGCCGCAGCCGCGCTCGGCGCGGGCACCGCCTTGAGAGCGAGGGGCTTACCCGGGGCACTCTTCTGCTTCGGCGAGTCCACCAAGCCATAGCCGCGCACCCACACATTATATGTGGCCGCCGGTAGATCGGGGATCAGGTACTGGCCGGCGTCGTTGGTGACGACGATGCGGGCGAACCGAGTCGGCAGATCGGAAGTTTCCGCGATCACCCACACGCCGGCTTCGGGACCCTTGGCGCCCATCACGGTGCCGCCGATCTCCTTTGGTCCTACCTGCGGTGCGGCGGCCAGCGCGGGCATGACAAAGGCGAACAGCAGTGCACAGGTATGTCTGGCGGCCATGGCCGTTTTCTCCCCGAGATGCGCAAAGCGGTGCGCCATCCTCCACCCGGGCGTGGCCCCAGCGCAACCCGCGTAATATCCTGGAGTCGCGAACCGCGCTGAAACGGGGCCGAGGGGGGACTGCGATGGCGACGCCGACAAAGGGATTGGTGTCACGACGGCAAGCCGTTGGGGCGGCGATCCTTTCGCCCCTGCTTCCGGCTGGGGCGCAAGCGGCGACACCGGCCCCGCCTCTCGTGATGACGCGCGATGCTCTCCTCGCAGGCTTACGGGCCACCTTGGATCAGGATGGAATTCTCACCGGCGACGCGATCGGCAAACGCTATCTCACCCGTAAGCAGGACGACAAGCCGCTTGCCGTTCTGCGTCCGCGCAACGCCGCGGAAGTTTCGGCGATCATGAAGCTGTGCTCCACCGCGCGGCAGCCGGTGGTGCCGCAAGGCGGCATGACCGGGCTGGTCGGCGGCGGCGTCGCCCATCGCAACGAACTCGTCATTTCGTCCGAGCGCATGAATGTGATCGACGGCGTGAACACGGCGGATCGCACCATGACCGTGGGCGCCGGCGTGACATTGAAAGACGCGCAAGACCGTGCGGCGACGCTCGGCTTCATGGTCCCGCTCGACTTCGGCATTCGTAAAATCGCCACCATCGGCGGCATGGTCTCCACCAACGCCGGCGGCGAAGAGGTCGTGCGGTACGGAATGACGCGGGAGTCGGTGCTGGGGCTGGAAGTGGTCTTGGCGGATGGCACCATCGTCACGTCGCTCAACCAGCTCATCAAGAACAATGCCGGCTACGATCTGAAGCATCTGTTCATTGGCACGGAGGGCACCCTGGGTCTTGTCACCCGCGCGGTGCTGCGCCTGCGGCGGCGACAAGACGGCGCGGCCACGGCGCTGGTGGCCATCGACAAGCCCGACGGGGTGCCGGAACTCCTGCGCCACCTTGAAGAAGAACTCGGCGGCGCGCTCACCAAGTTCGAGATCATGTGGGCGGATTACGATGCCTTCGTGCGCAAGTATTGCCCGGACCTGAAATCGCCCCTCGGCCCGGGCCACACCTATTACCTGGTGACGGACGCCGTCGGGAACGATGCCGAGTTCGAGCGCGAGCGCCTGAAAAAGGTGCTGGCCCGCGCCAAGAAAAGCGGCGTGATCGTGAATGCGGCCATCGCAAAGGATGAAGCGGAACGCCGCAGCTTCTGGGCCTTGCGCGAGGAGGCGGGGGCAAAGTTCAGCGAGATGGGCCCGTTCTTCGGCTATGACGTCTCGCTCTCGCTGGCCGACATGCCCGCCTTCGGGGCGCGGATAAAGCGGGAAATTACCGCGGCCTTGCCCGCGGCCCAGGTGCTCATCCTCGGCCACGTCGGCGATGGGAATATGCATCTCGTGGTCGCACCCGGCACGCCGGCCGAAGAGGCTCATCATAAGTGCAACGAGATCATCTACGGCGCCATCCGCGAACTGCACGGATCCGTCTCGGCTGAGCATGGCATCGGTACCGAGAAGAAGGACTATCTTGCCTGGTCCCGCTCGCCGGAGGAGATCGTGCTGATGCGCACGCTTAAGCAAACGCTCGACCCGCTCGGCATCCTCAATCCCGGCAAGGTGCTGTGAGACTGCACCGCCGCGGTTTCGTCGCCCAGGCGGCACGGCAATTGCTTGTTACCAAGATTTGACCGGCAGAATCCCCCAAATGTCGGGATTCAGCCCGCGGACAACCGACAGATGCGCGCGACTTCGTGCTCGTCCCTGGCCGCATAGCTGTACTAGTCTACCGGCCCAACGGCTTGGGGCGAGGGCGGGATTTTATGGCTTCTACAGATCATGCGGCAACCGTCGGTGAGGAGTTCCGCCGCGGATGGAAGATCATCCTGGTGGCGGCCGTCGGCCTGGGCTGCGGGCTTTCCGCCTTGCCGATCTATAGCACCGGCGTGCTCACCAAGCCCCTGACCTTGGCCTTCGGCATCTCGCGCGGCGATGTGCAGAGCGTCTACACCTGGATGACCATCGGCAACCTGATCGCTGCGCCGTTTCTGGGCATCGCGATCGACCGGGTCGGGGTGCGCAAGATCACCCTGATCTCCGTGGCGTGCCTGTCCATCGGCTGGGCGATGATGGGGCTCGCGCAGTCCCTGTGGCAGCTCTACGCGATCGGTTTCGCGCTATCGGTGTTTGGGGTCGGCACCGTGCCGATCACGTGGACCCGGGTCATCATCGACTGGTTCGATAAGGGGCGCGGCTTTGCCCTGGGACTCGCGCTGGCGGGCACGGGCATCGCAGCCGTGCTACTGCCGATCTACACCACCTGGCTGGTCACCAATTATACCTGGCGCGGGGCTTATGTCGGCATCGCCGCCCTGCCCGCGTTGCTGGCGCTGCCGCTGTCGTATTTTCTGCTGCACGACCGCACGGGCAGTGCGCCGACACAGGCACCGCGGGTCGAGCAGAAAAGCGACGCCGAGTTCAGCGAAGTTCTCAAAAGCTACCACTTCTGGGTGATGAATCTCGCGTTCTTCCTGGTCGGCGCGTGTGTCGCGGGATTGATCTCTTCGCTGGTGCCGATCCTCACGGACCGCGGCATTACACCCGCATCCGCCGCCGGCGTCGCGAGCATTATCGGGGTCACGGTGATCTTTAGCCGCATCGGTACCGGCTTCCTGCTGGACCGCTTCTGGGCGCCGGGCGTCGCGCTGCTCTTGCTGAGCGTGCCGGCCGTCGCCTGCTTCATCCTTGCCAGCGGCATCGGCGGTATTCCGGGGGCGATGATCGCAGCCGCCAGCATCGGCCTCGCTGCGGGCGCGGAGTTCGACGTCATGTCGTTTATCGTCGGCAAGTACTTTGGACAGCGCCGTTACGGCATCATTTATGCCTGCTTGTACGCGGTCTTCAAACTCAGCGCCGGCGTCGGTGCGCCGGTGTTCGGCTACTCCTTCGACGCCAACCACAACTACAACTTCATCCTGTACGTCGCGGCCGTGGCGCTGGTGGCAGGCTCGGCGCTGCTGTTGGCCCTCGGGCCTTATCGGATCGTTGGCTCGCACACACCGGAAGCGCAGCCGGCGAAATAACTTCGACACGGCACAAACAAAAACGGCGCCTCAAGAAGAGGCGCCGTTTTCATTTAAGCAGCTAAGGCTGCTTAGACCTTGATCGCGTGACGCGCGCCGAAGCCGGGCAGCGCGGCGACCGGCTTGGCCGGCATAGTGAAGCCGCGCGCGGCGATTTCCTTGCTGAAGTCGATGGAGTGGTACTCGCGACTCCACACTTCGTTGTTCCAGCGGTGATCCCACCAGCGATTATACATGGCCGGGGCAACCGCCTTGGTGCCGCCCGACATGAAGTCGAGCGGGTAGTACACGCCGCCCGTGCGGGTGACGCGGCGGGCTTCATCGATGATCTTCTTGGTACCTTCTGCCGGCACTTCGTGATGCATGATGTAGCTCGTCACCAGGTCGAAGTAGCCATCCGGGAACTTTGTGTCGTAGGCGAGACGCTGAGCGAAGTTCGCGCCGTTGTTCAGGAAGTTGGCGCGCGTGTGGGCGTAGCGGACCATCGGGCCGCCGATGTCGATGCCCCACACTTCCGCCTCCGGAAAGCGTTCCTTCAGCGCCACCGTGTACTGGCCGACGCCGCAGCCCATATCGAGGATGCGCTTTACCTTGCCGTCTTCCGGAATCGGGAGGCGAGCGGCCACGCCCTTGTGGATCTGGTCCTGCTCGTTGTGGCCCAGGACGGCGATGTAAAAGCTGTTGGTGCCGTAGTGGTAGATGTGGCCGGCGAACTCATCGCCGACGTAGCCGCCCGGCTGGATGTGAATCTCGTGACGGCATTCCGCCGGAATATCCATCGTCGGGGAAAGCTCCAGCTTGCCCGGGCCGACCTTGTCCGCCGCATCCATCTCAGAGAGATAGAGATCGGCGTTGGCGTGGAAATAATCCTGCAGCGTCTTCCAGGTGACCTGCTGGTTGGCGAGCCACGTCTTGGAGGCGATGTGAATGGCCGGCTCGTCGGCAACCAAAGCCAGCATCTCTTCCATCGTCATCTGGGTCGCCGGATCGACCTTCTTGGTGTAGAGCAAACGCTCGAACGCGCTTTGGCTCTGGGCACGCAGCTTCTTGTTGTGCATCAGGCGGAAGCCGAGCGTGAAGTCCTGCTGGCTCTCCAGATCGAGCGTACCGAGGCGCTTAAGCCGGCCATCGGCGCCGCGCACAGCGACCGTACCCTGGGGCGCCTTGACTTCCGCGGCCTCTGCCGAGGCGTTAAAAAACGAGTTGATACCTGCGGCGGCGCCGGCGCTGGCGCTGGCGCCGAAGAAGTTCCTGCGATTCATCATTGACGTTCTCCTTTTAGTCGCGCTTCGGGAAATTGGCGGCAACGTTGCGGAAGCCCTCGTTCCCGAGAGGGCCCATGGTCAGATCGATAAAGCGATCGCGATCGGCTTCCCACGCGGCCACTTCCTTGTCGGTCGGTTTATACTGCTCGATCATCGCTTCCGTGACGCCGTGCTTTGCCATCACGGCTTCCATCACTTTCATGCGGCGTTTGGTCGCCCACAACTCCGTGCCCAGCGCGATCACGCAGGACACAACGTTGTCGAGGACGGGATTGCCCAGGAAGACGCCGTTCTTGACGTCGGACTTGATCGCTTCCGCCGCAATGGTGCGATGGTTGGCAGGCTCGTTGGCCATGAAGGCTCCTTCCGTTATCGGACTGGACAAAGGTGTACCTCAAGACCACCGCCTGGGCAAAGTGGCTCGCGGTAACAACCGCACCGTAGAGGCCCCTTCAAATGCCCGGATATTGAGGTCGGCCCCGGTTGTCGTGGGGGGGCTTACGGTGGTTCGGCTACCAATGACGACTAGGCGTCGCGCTGTGCGGAAAACGCAAACGCGGCGTGTAGCCTGGGAATTTAAGACATTCTGCCGATACGCCAGGGTGCAGTGCGGTACAATTTCGCGGATCGGGCCGCGAGGAGAAGCTAAATGAGTGCGACGCGTTTCATGGCCGGCGTTCTGGGAGTGGCGGCTTTGCTGCTGACGGTTGCGTGCGACAGCGCACCCTCCGGTCCGGTGACCGGGCAGCGCATCGCCAACGGCGACAAGGAGCCCGGCAACTGGCTGGCGCACGGGCGCGACTACAAGGAACAGCGCTTCAGCCCCTTGAAGCAAATCGACACCAAAAACGTCGCGAATCTTGGCCTCGCCTGGAGCTTCGACTTCGACGAGATCGAACCGATCGAAAGCACGCCCCTCGTCGCCGACGGCGTGATGTATGTCACCTCCTCGTGGAGCAAGGTGTTCGCGCTCGACGCCAGGACCGGCAAGCAGCTGTGGGCCTTCGATCCGGAGGTCGACAAGGCGCGCCTGGCGCTGGTGTGCTGCTCGGCAGTGAATCGCGGCGTCGCGATGTGGAACGACAAGATCTACGTCGGCACGATCGATGGACGCTTGATCGCACTCGATGCGAAGACCGGGAGGGTCGTGTGGGACGTCCTCACGGTCGATCAGAGCAAGCCCTACACCATCACCGGCGCGCCGCGCGCGGCCAAGGGCAAGATCTTCATCGGCAACGCGGGCGCGGACTACGGCGTGCGGGGCTATGTCTCCGCCTTCGATGCGGAAACCGGCAAGCAGGTCTGGCGCTTCTACGCGGTGCCGGGCAATCCCGCCGACGGGTTCGAAGACAAGACCCAGGAGATGGCCGCAAAAACCTGGACCGGCGAATGGTGGAAGTACGGCGGCGGCGGCACGGCGTGGGATTCCATCGTCTACGATCCGGAACTCGATCTGCTGTACGTCGGCTTCGGAAATGGTTCGCCGTGGAACCGGCGCATCCGTTCGCCGGACGGCGGCGACAACCTGTTCCTCGCCTCGATCGTCGCGATGAAACCCGACACCGGCGAATACGTCTGGCACTACCAGGTGAACCCGGGCGAAACCTGGGACTTCTCCGCCACAATGCCGATCATCCAAGCGACGCTGAAGATCGACGGCAAGGATCGAAAGGTGCTGATGCAGGCGCCGAAGAATGGATTCTTCTATGTGATCGACCGCACCAACGGAAAGTTAATCTCCGCCAAGGCGCATGCGTTTCAGAATTGGGCGACCGATATTGATGTCGCGTCCGGGCGTCCCAACGAAATTGCGGCGGCGCGTTATCCGGGTGAGGAGTCCTACCTCGTCGCGCCCGGCGCGGCGGGCGCGGGCAACTGGCAGCCGCCATCGTACAGCCCGCAAACCGGCCTCGTGTACATGATGTCGCGCGGCACCGGCATGATTTACGAGCACGAAGCGGGCTTCCAGATGCACGAGCAAGCCTTCAACGAAGGCGATGAGCGGCGCATTCCCAAGAAGCCGCCGAATGCGGATGACCGGAAGAACTTCGGCTCAAGCCTGGTCGCGTGGGATCCCGTGAAGCAGCAAGAAGCCTGGCGCCTCAAGCAGCCGTTCTCTCGCGGGTCGGGGGCGCTTTCCACCGCCGGCGGGCTTGTGTTCTACGGCGGCACTACGGACCTCAAGGCCTATGATGCCACCAACGGCAAGGAGCTGTGGTCCTTCAATGCACTGAACGCGGTCACCGCGCCGGCGATCAGCTACATGATCGGCGACGAGCAATATATCGCGATCGCGGTGGGCTGGGGTTACGCGACGCTGGTGAAGGGCCCCGTCCCGCACCCGAAGGAACTGCCCAATACCAATCGCGTGCTGGTGTTCAAGCTGGGCGCCAAGGCGCACTTGCCGCCGGTGAACGCCGAAGTGCCGACGCTGCGCAAACCGCCGACCGTGAAGGTCGACGCGGCGGTGCTGGAAACCGGCGCCATCCAATACGAGCTGTACTGCTCCGCCTGCCACGGCTTCAATGCCATCGGCCCGAAGACGCGCCCCGATTTGCGCTTCTCCGACTTCCTCGACAACGGCGATTGGAATACGGTGTTGCTGGACGGCGCTTTGAAGGCCAACGGCATGGCGTCGTTCGGCAAACAACTGAGCCCCGCTGAATCCGATGCCATCCGCCAATACGTCATCGGCGAGGCCCAGAAGAACACCGAAACGCCGGACGTCGTGCTGCCGCATCAATAGGGTGAACCCATGAACCGCCGTCATGTCCTTGGCGCGATGATCGCCGCGAGCCTGGTGCGCCCGGCCCTTGCCGCGCCCACGGCCCGCGAGCTTGCCCCGACGTCGAAGTTCAAGCGCTTCTATGCGGACAACATCTACGGCCAGATGCATGTGCGGTATGTGAAGCCGTCGACGGCGACGACAAAGCCGCCGCTGATGTGCCTGCACGCAAGCCCGCTCTCCAGCGTGGTCTACGAGAATTGGATCGAGGAGATGGGCAAGGATCGCCTCGCCTTCGCGCCGGATACGCCGGGCTACGGCAGCTCCGATGGACCGCCGCAGCAGGTGGAGATCGGGGACTTCGCGAAATGCTTTATCCGACTACTCGATGAGCTCTCCCTGAAGACCGTCGACGTGATGGGTTATCACACTGGCTCCATGACCGCGGTGGAACTGGCGAAGCAATATCCGGCGCGCATTCGCAAGGTCGTGATGATCTCCGCGCCGATCTTCGACGCCGACGAGCTGGCGAAACTGCGCGCGAGCAACGGCGGGCCGGCGCCGGATTGGGAAACCACCCTCGCCCGGGCGCTTGAGGCGTGGCGCAAGAATCCGCGGGGCATGTTCCGCGATGTGCCGACAGACGATCGTTACGTCGACATCTCCATCGAGCGCATGCGCCGGTTCCGCACGGGGCCGTGGGGCTTCCGGGCGGCGTTCAACTACGACCTTCAGGCCGCCATGGGCGAGATCAAGCAGCCCGTCTTGCTGCTCAATCCCGAGGACGACCTGTGGGAGATGACGCCGCGGGCGATGAAGACCGCCAAGACCGCGACGCTCAAGAACCTCCCCGGCTGGACCCACGGGCACCTGGACTCCCACACCGCCGAGATGGCGGCGATGGTGCGCGGGTTCCTCGATCCCTAACTACTTCGGCGCGGGTTCGACTGTCTCGAACCAATCCGCGATCTGCGTGCCGGTCAGGAAGATCGTGTCTTTGCGCGCTTGGAGCACGTCGAGCATCTTGTTGAGGAACACGATGCGATGGGGCACCGCGATCAGGTGCGGATGCAGGCCCAGGGTCAGCACGCGCGGGTTTTTCGGCAGCTCGGGCGCGAAGGCTTCGAGCGCATAGAGCAGCCGGTTGTACATCTCGTCGGAGCGGTACTGGCCGGCGGCATGAAGCACGGAATCGTTGATCTCGATGGAGTACGGCATGGAGATCATCGGGCCATGCTTGGTGGTCATCCAGGTGGGCAGATCGTCCAGCACCCAGTCGCTGCAATAGCGCACGCCGGCTTCCTTCAGGATGTCCGGCGTGTTGACCGTCTCGCGCAGGCCCGGCCCGAGCCAGCCATCGACCTTCTGGCCGGAGAACTGCCGCAGGATGCCCAGCGCCTTATTGATGAGCTCCTGCTCCTGCGCGACCTGACCGGGGACCGCACGCTGGTGCAGCCCATGGCCCATGAACTCCCAGCCCGCCTTCAGCACCGCGTCGGCGATGGAGGGGTAGTTGTGCACCACGCCGGCATTCATCGTGCAGCCGGCGATCAGCCCGCGCGACCCGAGAGTCTCGAATAGCCGCGGCATGCCGCAGCGCATGCCGTATTCCGCCCAGGAGAAGTTGGGCACGTCCGGCACGGCATCCACGCCATGGGGCGCGGAGAGCAGCTTGCGCGGCATGGGCTCGTCGAACACCCAATTCTCGATGTTGACCACCACCTGCACGATCAGGGGCTTGCCCTGCGGCGGCGCATAGCGCGGCCGCTCGGACGACATCTGGAAGGGAATGCGCGGGTTCGAGCTCATGACGGCTCCTGCGGCCTAGCGCTTCCAGACCAGGTCGTCGAACAGGACGTTCACATCCGGCAGGGTCTCCACCGCCCAGACGTGGTCGAGCAGCGTCTGTTGATGGGCGGCGTCGAGCAACCCTTCCGCACAGTCGGCGAACTTGCCTTCGAGTTCCTTGTCAGTCAGCGGGAAGTGCGGGCCACCGCGATAGCGCTCATCGGCCCATTGTTCGTGGACCTTCCCGTCCTTGGTCTTGAGCGTGATCTTGGAGCGGATGCGGTCCCAGCCCATGTCTTCGATCTGCTGATCGAACGTGGTCTCGATGCGGCGCTGCATCGCCTGGCAGGCGTCGGAGCTCACGAACGCGTCGGTGAATTCCGCCTTGCCCGCCTTGCCGGCCAGGATGATCGCCGACAGCAGGAACTGGAACGAGAACTTGCCTTCGAGTTCCGTGCGCGCGACCTGGAAGCGGATCGGGCCGAGGACGTTCCAGCCGGCGGACAGCAACACATGTTCGATGTCGTCGGCCTTGATGTTCTTCTCGCGCATCAGCACGCGCATCGCATCCATGGCCGGATGCGTGAGCACGCCCGACGGATACGGCTTGATGCTGATGCCCGGGCTTTCCATGGTCAGCGGGTTGCCGAAGCGGTCGCGCACCAGGGCGGACTCACCGCCACGGCCGGCCACCGCGAGATAGCCCCACTGGCCGTCGAGCGCTTCCGTGTTGGCAGAGAAGCCTTCGCGCGCGAGCAGCGCGGCGGTGACGCCGTTTTCCGAGGCGCGGCCGACATGGAACGGCTTGGTCATGGTGCCGAAGTTGGCGCGCACGCCGGCGGCCATAGATGCCGCGAGACCGATCGCGCGGGCGCATTGTTCTTCATTCAGGCCGAGCATGTTTGAAGCCGCCGCAGCCGCGGCAAACGTGCCGATGGTGCCGGAGGTGTGGAAGCCCTTCATGTAGTGATCCGGATTGATCGCCTCGGCGACCTTGCAGCCGACCTCGAACCCGGCGGAGAACGCCGTGACGAAGGCTTTGCCGTCGATGTGGCGCCCGGTCGTGCTGTGCAGGAACGTCGCCGTCACCAAAGCGCCCGCGAGCGGCGGCATGGTGGGGTGCATGAGCAGACCGTAGGGACGCCCCGGCCCTTCCGCGAGCTGGGTGTCGTCCCAGTCCATGGCGTGACCGGCGGTGCCCATCCACAGCGCCGCGAAGTGCGCGGGCACGCGCTTCTTGCCGTAGCCGAGGATCGGCACCTGCGCGTTGCCGCCGACTTTCTCGATGTAGGAGAGCAGCGGCGCCATGCCGTGCTGTTCGGAGCCGGCGAGCGAGACCGACAGGCCGTCGAGGATGCAGCGGCGGCTGAGACGCAGCGCCTCGGGCGAAATGTCCTCGAACTTGAAGTTCGCGGTGAACTTGGCCGCCGCGGCGGAGAGGCCGGACAGATGGGCGAAGGATTCTTTGACGGCGCTGTTCATGACTGACTCTATTTTCCGGACCAGATTTGCACGATCTCATCCAGGGACGGCGTGAGACCGAGGCGGTGATTGACGTTGGCGAGGGTGGCCGCGTGCAGTTCCTTGTTCCAGGACGCCACGCCTTCCGGCGGCACGCAGATGTAGTAATCGAGTTCGAAGGCCGCGCGCGCGGTGGACTCGATACAGGCATTGGTGGACACGCCCGTGATGACGAGCGTTTGCACACGCCGTGAGCGCAGCAGCAAATCGAGGTTGGTGCCCGTGAAAGCGCTGTAGCGGTGTTTCGGCACATTCCATTCGCTGCCCTGCGGCGAGAGTTCCGGAATGAATTTCTGGCCGTCGCTGCCTTCCATGCACAGGTTGTCGGCTGAGGCCGTGGAGCGGCGGCGCTGGGACAGCCACGGGCCTGAATCGCTGGCGTGATCCTTCAACGTCAGGAAGCCGATGTGGGCCACCGGAATCTTGGCGCCGCGCGCCGCGGCGAGCAGTTTGGCGATGCTGGGCACGATGCCCGCGGCCGCGGTGATGTCGCGGCCGGCTTTATGCGCGCCGTAGTTGGGAAGGACGAAGTCCTTCTGCATGTCGACGATGATGAGGGCGCTGTGCGCCGGGCTCAGCCGGTCGCTGAGTTTGTCGAGAATACGAGGTTCCATGGGGGCGCCTTATAAGCCAATGACTACGCGGCTGACGAGACCTAAACATTCCCGTCCACAGCGCGAACCTCGCACGGACCGGCCTAATTGCCAACCGCATCGGAGGCATCATTTGACGCGGTGAGCGCGGCCCTCGCGCGGCGGACGTGGACCGTGGCTTCGAGCGCTTTTATGCGACTTTCCAGGTCCGCGAGTTCGTACATCTTGCGGAAGGCGTCGACCGTGACGGACAGGTCGCGCGCCATGTCGGTGGTGATGGTGCCGTCTGCGAGGGCGGCGGTGACAAGGCCCATCGCCGCGAGCGCATCGGCCCCGGTTTTGAGGACCGGCAGCTTGAGGGCCGCGAGCGTGCGTTCGGCGCGGGGTTCTATGAACGCACGGTCGAGCACCAGCTTGACGCAGCCCACCCGGCCTTCCTCGGCCAGCTCAATCGCGCGGCGGCCGATTCGCTCCGCCTCGCCCTGGAACATACGCGCGAGTTTAGTCGCGGCCTTGTCGCGCGCGCCGCGGGGACGGCCTTGATTTCCCGGCTGAAACGGCTTGCCGGGGTTGCCGGGGCCGAACTGCCCGCGCCGCGTTTTATCGCGGTGAATACGCGGTGAATTTTCGGGCGTGGTGGCTTTGGGCATGGGGGCTCCTGATAAAAGAACAAATCAGGAACTTACTCCCGGGGCGGAGAGCCGTCAAAGAACACGGTGTGTGCAGTTTTGGGAGCGCAGGGGCCGCAGCATTTTCGCTTGAGCAGTGATGGCCGCCGCGCGAGTCTTTTTGAATTGGTTGGCTAGAACGGTGATCGTCTTAACGAACACAGCTCAGGACGCGCAGCCTTAGTACAGCAGGGAGAATCGTCGGGGAAAAATCCAGGCACACCGTCGTAGGACCTAAGCACTCTTCACTCGCGCTAAGATTGATACTCCGATGATGAATCATGATTCACCAGTCCTTGCTGCCCAAGAGTGCGCCACCGAGCTTCATGGATTACTTTGCGCGAACGCGAAGGCAATAGGTCTGGCCGAGAGGGTGTGTGGAAAGGAAGCGCGGCCGGCGTACATCGAGTGGATGGCAAAGCAATGCAAGGCCGGTCGCGTCTGGATCTTCATGGACGATGGAATGATCGTCGGCATGATGGTCATCGAGCCCCAACGACCAACCAACATTGCCTACATCGTTTCACGACGCACTGGGCTTGGGCCTCGGTTGATCGAGCATGCGCAGGCAATCGCGTCAGGTGTCCTTGTTGCAGAACCTCGAAACGACAAGTCGCGATTGATGCTGGAGAGCTGTGGCTTCCTCGCAACCGGCAAAACTTCAGCTGATGGCTTTCCGTACTATTCCTGGGTTCCGCAGGGCCTGAGCAAGAAGAAGGGCGGCGACCGAGATTTGCGGGCAGAACTCGAGCGCGCCACCAAGTTGCAGGTAGTGGACGACTACAACAATGAAATTGATCGCTTGCGCGGCATATACCGGCACAGCGTCACAGTCGCCGCCCCGCCTCATCACAGATCATCCTGCTATGCATATGCGCTTGGTCTTAGCCAGCACCCGGACTACTTGAGAATTGCAAAGACGGGCGTGCCGGGCCTCGCTGTCATCAGCGGCCCCTTCATGAGACATCTTCGGGCAATCGGCGTACTCGCACACCGAGGCGGTAGGGCTCTGAAGCCAGGAGCAGTAATCCTTTACAGCAAGGGCCGAGGGCAGGTTACTCACGCCGGAGTGATTTTGGCGGATGGATCGGTTGAGTCGCAGTGGGGCCCTGCGGAAATCCATCGGCACGGACTTTGGGAAGTACCTGCCAGCTATGGCGACCACTACAGCGTAGTCGCGCGTCCAGACGCAGCCCAAGTGCTAGCTTCGCTCGAACGCTGGGTGGCAAGCCCTTATCTGTACGATCAGGGGTGACGAATAAGGCGCGCACTTTCTTCTGCAACGCCGTCATTCTTGCGATCCATAGGATCGCGCGCATCCAGAGGATTTTGGCTTGTCGTTTGGAAAATAAAAACACAAAACTCTGGATCCTCGGCCCTTTGGGCCAAGGATGACATATAGGGGGCAGCAGTCTTTCATGTGCACGGCCCTTGGCCGATGTTCGCCTTTAAGAACAGACTGGTAACCCGCGCCCGCGCGTAATAGATGACGTCCCCGCGCAACACCCCCCGGGGAATTCCCATGACTGCCTGTGGCCTGGATTTCGGCACGTCCAACTCCGCCATTGGGGTCATGCGCGGGGATGTGCCAACGCTCGCGCCAGTCGAAGGCTCTGCGACGGTGATTCCGAGCGCGGTGTTCTTCGAGCACGGAAGCAACGGCCGGGTGATGTTCGGCAGCGAGGCCATTGCCGCCTATATCGGCCAGCACGACGGTCGCCTGATGCGGGCGTTGAAGTCTATCCTCTCGACCTCGCTGATCGACGAGAAGACCGCGCTGGGCAACCGCAAGGTTCCGCTGACGGAAGTGGTGGAGATTTTCGTTCGCCATCTCAAGGAGAAGGCCGAGGCTTTCGCGGAGACGGAGCTGACGGCGGTGGTGCACGGTCGTCCGGTGCACTTCGTCGACGGCGATGCGGCGGCCGACGCCAAAGCGCAAGCGGTCCTTGAACGCATCGCGCACAAGGTCGGCTTCCGGGACCTGGTGTTCGTGTATGAGCCGATTGCCGCGGCTTATCACTACGAACGGACCGTCCGGGCGGAGGAAACCGTGCTGATCGCCGACATCGGCGGCGGCACGTCGGACTTCACCGTCATCCGCGTCGGGCCGCAGCGGAGCCTGCAAGCCGACCGGACAGCGGACATCCTGGCGAACGGCGGCGCACGCATCGGCGGCACGGACTTTGACGCGCTGTTCAACCTGGATGCGGTGATGCCGATCCTGGGCCTCGGCACGCAGTTGATCGAGAAGAACCTGCCGATGCCGCGCAATCTGTATTCCGAGCTGGCGGCCTGGCCGACGATCAATTTCACGTACACGTTCCGCAATGAGCGCCTGGTGCTTGAATTGATCGAAGGGGCGCGGGAGCCGGAAAAGGTCGCGCGCCTGCTGAAGGTGATCCGCGAGCGCCTGGGCCACCGGATCGCCATCACCGTCGAAGACGCCAAGATCGCGCTCAGCGAGGCCGAGAAGACCATCCTGCCGCTCGACTTCATCGAGACCGCGCTGGAGGCCACAGGGACCCGTGCGGGCTTCGATCATGCCATTGCTGAAAAGACCGAACGGCTGCGCAAGGTTGCCGCAGCCTGCATCGCGGAGGCCGGGCTGACGCCGTCGGACATCGATACGGTGTTCTTCACCGGCGGATCGGGGCGCGTGCCGGCGGTGCGCAAAGCGATCCTGCGCGCCGCCCCTGACGCCCGCGCAACGGAAGGCTCCGATTTCCTGTCGGTCGCCCTCGGCCTCACGCGCGAGGCACAGAAGCGTTTCGGATAGCAGCACGACTGGATCGAAATTCAGACGGGGCGCGTGCCCGCAATCGTCGTGCGATGCATGTGCCGGACGTACTGCGTGGGATAGGTCGTCGCGTGGTGCATGAGGCAGCGGTTATCCCAGAGCACCAGATCGTGCGGCTGCCAGACCTGGCGCGCCACGACGTCCGGCGCCGTGGCGTAGCTCCACAGCTCCTGCAAGAGCGCCTGACCTTCTTGCTCGGCCATGCCTTCAATCGCCACCGTGAAGCCCGGATTGACGTAGAGCGCTTTACGGCCGGTCTCAGGATGCGTGCGAACGACCGGATGGACGGCACCGTTGAGTTGCTTTTCCTGCTCGGGCGTCAGTTTCTCCCGCACCGAACCGGGCGCGGCGGCGAGCTTGCTGTAATTGAAAACGTGGCGCGCTTTCAGGGGCGCGATACGATTCTTAAGGTCGGCGGGAAGCGCGGCATAGGCGGCGTATTGGTTGGCAAACAGCGTGTCCCCGCCTTCGGGCGGGATCTCCATCGCGTAGAGCATGGAGCCCAGAGGCGGCAGATCTTCGTAGGACACATCCGTGTGCCAATAGCGGCCCGCATCCTCGAGGCCCACCGGCTTGCCATCCACCCTCTTGTTGGAGAGCACCAAGATGAAGTCGCTGCCCGGCAGAAGGTATTGCTTCAGGATATGCGTCTTGAGCGGCCCGAACTTGGCGCTGAAGGCGGCATGACTTTCCGGAGTCAGATGCTGATCGCGGAAGACCAGGAAGCCGAAGTCGAGGAAGGCCTTGTGAACTTGAGCAAACGCGGTCGCGTCGATGCGGTCGACGTTCAAGCCGATGACTTCAGCGCCCGCGGGCGCCGCGAATGGGCGAATGCTCAAGGACACGAAGCCGCCCCCCCTGGCGCGCCGTCGCTAGAAGGTGATCACCGAGCGGATCGACTTGCCCTCGTGCATCAGGTCGAAAGCGTCGTTGATCTTTTCGAGCGGCATGGTGTGGGTGATCAGGTCGTCGATGTTGATCTTCTTGTCCATGTACCAGTCGACGATCTTCGGGGTGTCGGTGCGGCCGCGGGCGCCACCGAAGGCGGTGCCTTTCCAGACGCGGCCGGTGACGAGTTGGAACGGGCGGGTGGAGATTTCCTTGCCCGATTCCGCCACGCCGATGATGATCGATTGGCCCCAGCCGCGATGGCAGCATTCCAGCGCCTGGCGCATCACCTCGGTGTTGCCGGTACAATCGAAGCTGTAGTCCGCGCCGCCGTCGGTGATCTCGACGATCTTGGCGACGACGTTGTTGATGCCGATCTCGGACGGATTGATGAAATCGGTCATGCCGAAGGCCGCGGCCATGGCCTTCTTGCCGGGATTGATATCCACGCCGACGATCTTGTTGGCGCCGACCATGCGCGCGCCCTGGATCACGTTGAGCCCGATGCCGCCGAGGCCGAACACGACCACGTTGGCGCCGGCTTCCACTTTCGCCGTCCATAGTACCGCGCCGATGCCGGTGGTGACGCCGCAGCCGATGTAGCAGGCCTTATCGAACGGCGCGTCCTTGCGGATCTTCGCCACCGCGATCTCCGGCATGACGGTGAAGTTGGAGAAGGTGGAGCAGCCCATGTAGTGGAAGATCTCTTTGCCCTTCCACGAGAAGCGGCTGGTGCCGTCCGGCATCAGGCCTTTGCCTTGGGTGCCGCGGATGGCGGTGCAGAGGTTGGTCTTGCGCGACAGGCAGGATTTGCAGCCGCGGCATTCGGGCGTGTAGAGCGGGATGACGTGATCGCCGGGGACGACGGAGGTGACGCCCTTGCCGACTTCACGCACGATGCCGGCCCCCTCGTGGCCGAGGATGGAGGGGAAGATGCCTTCGGAATCTTTGCCGGACAGGGTGTAGGCGTCGGTGTGGCAGACGCCGGTGGCCTTGATCTCCACCAGCACTTCGCCTTCCCTCGGACCCTCGAGGTCGATCTCTTCGATCACCAAAGGCTGGTTCGGCGCCACCGCGATTGCCGCCCGCGTCTTCATTCCGTGCTCTCCCTTACGTCGACGATTCATCCGCGCGGTCAGCCGCCGCGCGGGCCGGGACGATAGTCAGCGAGACGCGGTTTGTCATGTTCGCAGCGGTCGGGCTGGCGCCCGGGCAAGACACCGCGCACCGGAGGTATTCCGTAACATATTATTATCATTGTCTTTTTTGCCTGTCTTGCGGCGCTGCTGCGCTTGCGAAAACCACCCGTTGGCCCCATGCTGACGGCACCGAGTCTGGGGTGATGTGTTTGAGATGAACCGTAAGCATTTATTTGCCGCCGCCGCGGTGGTCGTCGTCGGCGTTGCGGTGTGGCGCATGGGCGTCTTCGACACGGACAGCAAGAAAGTCGCGGCACCGGCCGTCCCCGTGGTGGTGGCGGAGATCAAATCCAGCGACGTGCCGCTGTATGTGACCGGCATCGGCACGGTGCAGGCTTACAGCACGGTGCTGGTGCGGCCGCGCGTGGACGGCGAACTCACCAACGTCGCGTTTCGCGAGGGCCAGCAGGTCAAGAAAGGCGAAATGCTGGCACAGATCGACAGCCGTCCGTTCCGGGCGGCGCTCGACACAGCGCTTGCGGCCTTGGCGAAGGATGAGGCCACGCTGGCGAACGCCAAGCGCGATCTCGCCCGCACCCAAGAGGTGGCGCAGAAAGGATACGCCTCGCGCCAGCAGCTCGATTCACAGACCTCGCAGGTCGCCTCCCTGACCGCCGCGGTGCAGGCCGACAAGGCGTTGGCGGAAACCGCGCGCATTCAGCTCGGCTACACCACGATCGTGTCGCCGTTGGACGGGCGCGCCGGCATCCGGCAGATCGACCAGGGCAATGTGGTGCGCGCGGCGGACGCCAATGGCCTGGTGACGATCACCCAGACTCAGCCGATTGCGGCGGTGTTCACCCTGCCCCAGCGCGCGCTGGGCTCCGTGGTGGACGCGCAAGGCAAGGGCAAGCCGCTGCGGGTGACGGCCCTGAGCCGTGACGATGCCAAGGAACTCAGCGAGGGCGCCCTGGAACTGATCGACAACCAGATCGACCCCAGCACCGGCACGATCAGGCTGAAGGCGTATTTCCCGAACACGGATAACAAGCTGTGGCCGGGGGAATTCATTACCGCGCGGCTGCAGCTCGGCGACAAGCTGCAAGGGGTGACCGTGCTGTCGCGTGCGGTCGTGCGCGGGGCGAATGGTCCCTTTGCCTATGCCGTGAAGGCCGACAATACGGTTGAGCTGCGGCAGCTCGAACTTGGCGCGGAATTCCAGGACTCGTTCATCGTCAAAGCCGGGCTCAAAGCCGGCGACAAGGTGGTCGCTGACGGCCAGTTGCGGCTGGCGCCCGGATCGGCGGTGAAGATCGTCGAGGTGCTGGATGTCGCCGGCGGCAAGACCGCCCCAGTGGTGGACGGCGAAGCCGCGCACGCTGAGCCGAAGGACGGTGAGCCGAAGCGATGAATTTCTCCAAACCCTTCATCGATCGCCCAATCGCAACGTCTCTGGTGATGGCGGCGATATTCCTGGCCGGCGTGGTGGCGTTCTTCCAGCTGCCGGTAGCGGTGCTGCCCAATGTGGAGTTCCCGACGATCCAGGTGAGCGCCTCCCTGCCCGGCGCCGATCCGGAGACGATGGCCTCGTCGGTGGCCACGCCGCTTGAGCGCCAGTTCGCGCAGATCCCGCACCTGCAGCAGATGACCTCGGTGAGCACGCTGAACGACACCAGCATCGCCCTGCAGTTCGAACTCGACCGCGAGATCGACGCGGCGGCGCAGGACGTGTCGGCGGCGATCAATGCGGCCGGAGGGCAGTTGCCGAAGAACCTGCCCAACCCGCCGCGCTACAACAAGACCAACCCGGCCGATCCGCCGATCTTCATCCTCGGCCTGTATTCCGAGGTGCTGCCGCTCGATCAGGTGAACCAGTACGCCGACACCATGGCGCAGCAGGTGTCGCAGATCTCGGGCGTGGGGCTGGTGGGCGTCACCGGCGAACAGAAGGCGGCGATCCGCGTGCAGATCGATCCGGAGGCGCTGGCCGCGACGGGGCTCTCGCTGGAGGACGTGCGCACGGTGCTCGCCCAGACCAGCATCAATTCCCCGAAAGGCACGCTGAACGGACTGCATCAGGCGGCGAGCCTTGCCTCTAATGACCAGCTGACCCGTGCGGAGGATTACCGCAATGTTATCGTCGCCTACCGCAACGGCGCGCCGCTGCGCATCTCCGATATCGGCACCGCGGTCGATGGCGTGGAAAACAACCAGGTCGCGGGGTGGACCTCCCACCGCCGCGGCATCATGCTCACCATCAATCGCCAGCCGGGCGCCAACGCCATCGAGACGGTGAACCTGATTAACGCGCGGCTTGAGCGCCTTGCGGCCTCGCTGCCGCCGGCGGTCACGCTGATGGTCATCAACGACAAGACCAAGATGATCCGTGCGTCGGTTGCCGACATCGAGTTCACGCTGAGCGTGAGCATCGTGCTGGTGATCATGGTGATCTTCCTGTTCCTGCGGAAGTTCTACGCCACGCTGATCTGCGGCCTGGCCGTGCCGATGTCGCTGGTGGGCACGTTCGGCGTGATGCACCTGTGCGGCTACAGCCTCGACAACCTGTCCCTGATGGCGCTGACGATTGCCGTGGGGTTCGTGGTGGACGATACGATCGTGATGATCGAGAACATCGTGCGCCGCATGGAGGAAGGCGAAACGCCTTATGAGGCGGCCGTGAACGGCGCCCGCCAGATCGGGTTCACGATCATCTCCATCACCGTCTCGTTGATTGCCGTGTTCATCCCGCTGTTGCTAATGGGCGGCGTGGTCGGGCGGCTGTTCCACGAGTTCGCCGTGACCTTGAGCGTCGCGGTGCTGATCTCGGCGTTCGTGTCGCTCACGCTCACGCCGACCATGTGCGCCCGCCTGCTGGCGCGGGAAACCGAGCATCACGGCAGGTTCTACGACGCGGCGGACCGGTTCTTCACCGACATGACCGCGCGCTACGAACGCGGGCTGAAGCTTGCACTGTCGCACCGGACTCTCACGCTGTGGATCTTTGCCGGCACGCTGGTGCTGACGGGCGTGCTGTTTACCATCAGCCCCAAGGGCTTTTTCCCGATTCAGGACACCGGCCTGATCATCGCGAGTGCGGAAGCGACGCAGGACATTTCCTACGCCGACATGATGAAGAAGGTTGAGCAGGCCAACGAGATCATCCTGGCCGATCCGGCGGTGTTCTCCTCGAACGTTTCGGCAGGCGCCGGCTCCCGCGGTGGGAACATGTCCAACACCGCCCGCCTGGGCTTCGCCTTGAAGCCCTTCGCGCAGCGCGATTCAAGCGCCGACGAGGTGATCGCACGGCTGCGACCCAAACTGGCGGCGATCCCGGGCTTGAGCGTGCGCTTGGTATCGTCCCAGGACATCACCGTGGGCGCGCGGGCCGCCAAAGCCCAGTTCCAGTACACGCTGCAGGGCCAGGACATCACGGAGTTGAACGCCTGGGGCAAGGTCATGTTCAAAAAGATCAGCGACATAAAAAAGCTGACCGATGTGTCGACCGATCAGCAGGACGCCGGGTCGCGTCTGATGGTGAAGGTCGACCGCAACACCGCTTCTCGGCTGGGCATTCTCTCCCAGCAGATCGACGATACCCTCTATGACGCGTTCGGCCAGCGGCAGGTGGCGACGATCTTCACGCAGCTCGATCAGTACCACGTAATCCTGGAGGTCGACCCGCGGGTGCAGCAGAGCCCGGATGCGCTCAGCAAGATCTACGTGAAGTCGGCTAGCGGCGCGCAAGTGCCGTTGAGCGCCTTCGCCTCATTCGAGCGCACCACAGCGCCGCTGGTGGTGAGCCACCAGGGACAGTTCCCCGCGCTGACGATTTCCTTCAATCTCGCCTCGGGCGTGGCGTTGAGCGAAGCCATCGACCTGGTGAAGGAAGCCGAACGCGAAGCCCATCTGCCGCCGTCGGTGATCCCGACGTTCCAGGGCACGGCGCAAGCCTTTCAGGCGTCGCTGGTCTCTATGCCCTGGCTGATCGCCGCGGCAATCGTCGCCGTGTATATCGTGCTGGGCATTCTCTACGAGAGCTACATCCACCCGCTGACGATCCTGTCGACCATCCCTTCCGCCGGCGTCGGCGCGCTGTTGATGCTGCGCGGCTTCGGATATCCGCTCGACATGATCGGCCTGATCGGGATCATCCTGCTGATCGGCATCGTGAAGAAGAACGCCATCATGATGATCGACTTTGCCCTTGAGGCCGAACGCCTCCACGGCATGGCGCCGGAGGAGTCGATTTACCACGCGGCGCTGACCCGCTTCCGGCCGATCATGATGACCACGATGGCCGCCTTGTTCAGCGGCATTCCGCTGATGGTGATGAAGGGTGCGGGCGCGGAGCTGCGCCAGCCGCTCGGCTATGCCATCGTCGGCGGGTTGATCCTGTCGCAGATGCTGACGCTGTTCACAACGCCGGTGGTGTACCTGGCGCTGAGCCGCTTCGCGACCGCCGCCAAGCCGAGCCGATTGCAGAAGCTGATGACTGCGGCAAATCCCAGCCCGGCGGAATAGCTATCTGACGGTCAGGCGGGCGAGTTCCATGTAGTCGCTGTAGGCGGCATAGCCGTCTGCATTGCCGACGCGGGCGCCGATGCCGTCGAGCGTCCAACCCTGCCACAGGATCACGCCCGGCGGATTGTCCCGCTCCCAGCGCGTGACTTGCTGCATCAGGTTGTTGGCGGTGGCAATGTCGGTCGCCGCCTGCGCCTTCTTCACCAGTTCGAGCGTCTTCGCGTCGCAATAGTAAGGCTTGTTGTTGCCGGTCTCGCCGAAGCAGGACCGGAAGCGGTAGTCGGCGAGCGTGTCATAGCCGCGCGCGAAATTGGTGAAGAGCGGCACACCGAGGTTGCCCTGGAACATGAGCTGGGTCATCTGCGCCGACGGCGTGCGGCGAATCTCCAAGCGAATGCCCGCGGCGCGCATATCGGCGGCGGCCTGTTCGTAGGCCGCATCTTCGCCGGCGTCGACGGAGCCCATCCGCATGGCGAGGTCGATGCCCTTGGGATAGCCCGCTTCCTTGAGCAGGCCGCGCGCCCGCACCGGGTCGTAAGGGAACGGCTTGAGGTCATCGACGTATCCGACGGCGCCGATCATCCCAAGCTGCGATGTCGGCTTCACACCCTGAGGCATCATAGCGCGGATGATCTTCTCGCGATCGACTGCGTAGTTGATGGCGAGGCGCACGCGCACGTCCTTGATGGGGGATTTCGCATCGTGGCCCGTGGCGAAGGCGAAGTACGGCATACGGGCGGTAAACCGCACCTGACCCGTGCCGCCGGCCGCGCGGATTTCCTCCACATCCGTCTTGCTGATGCCCATGGCGATATCGACACCGCCAGCCAGCACCGCCTGGGTCCGTGCGACACCATCCGGCAGTACGCGCACCTCAAGGGCATCCACCTTCGGCGGTTGCCAGGAGGTCCGGTTCGCCTTTAGCAAAGTTATCGCAGGCGTGATGCTCGTGAACGCAAATGGGCCCGTGCCGATCCCGACCGGCTGCGCCGAGCCCGCCGATGCGGCCTGCCACGCATCGGGTTCCGGCACGCGCCACATGGCGAGGCGATAGGCAAACGTGGCGTCCGGCTGTTTCAGGCGGACTTCAACCTCATGGTCCGAGACCGCCGTAACGGCTTCGATGCCTGCGAGGCTGCTGGCGACGGTTTCGGCCATTCCGGCAGGCGTCTTCATATAGGCGGCACCCACCACAAGCGCGCGCGCCGTCAGCGGCTTGCCGTTGGAGAACATGACGTCGTCGCGCAGGGTGATGCGCCACACGCGCCCGTCGGCGGAGGACCATTCCTTCGCCAGCCACGGCCGCACATGGCCCTTGGAATCGATCACCACCAGGGAATCGAACACGCCGGCCGCCGCCACGATCGACGGCAGGGTCAGACCCGCATAGGGATTGCCGACATGGCGCGTGAGCAGCGGCACCGCGATGCGCAATGTGGACTGTGCGAATGCGGGCGCGGAGAGCGCGGCCGCCAGGACGATGGCTTTGAGGCAGATCGGCAGAACGCGCATCGCGACACCCCTTTTGCAATCAGTGTGATGCTTTACTAGAAGCGAGGCCGCGCACACCTTAAAAGGCCGTCAGCCCGCTAGGCGAGGCAGCTTGGCGTTAACCGGGCGACGCCGGGCTCGGCTCAACGACCATGAATTGCGCCCGCGCCAGTTCGGCAAAGCGGCCGCCTTGGGCGACAAGCTCATCGAATGTACCGGATTCGACGATCCGACCGGAATGGAACACCAATATGTGTGATGCCTTCCGCACGGTGGACAGCCGGTGGGCAATGACAAAGGTAGTCCGGTTCTTCATGACCTCGTCCAAGGCCTTCATCACTTTGAATTCGGTCGAGGCGTCGAGGGCGCTGGTGGCTTCGTCGAGAATCAGAATGGGCGGGTCCTTCAGCAGCGCACGGGCGATGGACAAACGCTGACGCTCACCGCCGGACAAAGCGCGGCCCCGCTCCCCCACTTCCTGGTCGAACCCTTCGAGCTTTCCGTCGATGAACTCCAGCGCCTGCGCGCGCCGCGCGGCGTCGCGGAGTTCTTCGTCGGTGGCATCGGATTTGCCGACCCGCAGGTTGTCGGCAATCGACCGGTTGAACAGAAGCGCTTCTTGGAACACGACACCGATGTTCCGCCGCAACGCCGCCAGCTGGAACTTGCGGATGTCCGTCCCATCGATTTCGATGCACCCGGACTGCGGATCGAACGCGCGATGCAGAAGTGCGATCGCCGTGGACTTGCCGGCGCCGGTCGCGCCGACCAAGGCGATGGTCTGACCGGGCATGGCCTGGAAATTGAGATCGACCACCGCGGGCCGCTTGTGATCGTAGGAGAACGCCACATCCTTGAAGATCACCCGACCTTCCAGGCGGCCCGGATCGATTGCGTTGGGCCGGTCGCGGATGTCCGGGATCGTATCCCAGACCTGGAAGAACTCCCGCAGGCGCGGCGCCTGCGACACCATGCCGTTCACAAACGTCACGGTGGCTTCCAGGCGCGCAATGATGAGGCCCGCGAAGTTCATAAAGGTGACCATCTCGCCAATGCTCGCCTTACCGTTCACATGCAGGAGGGTGCCGACAACGATGATCGCAAGGATGGTCAAGGTGGTGGCGGTACGCGTGAGCACCGCGGCAACGGCCCACCACGACAGCACCGGCAATTGGGCCGCAAGCAGGCGTCCTACCACGGAGCGGAGTTCGGATACCTCCTGATCGAGCCGAGCGAAGCTTTGTACCAAGGCGATGTTGCCCAGCGTATCGGAGGCGCGTTCCGCGAGGTCCGAATAGTGACGCTCGACCGAGCTTTGCAGGGCGTGCGTCTTGCGCACGATCAGGGTCGTGAGCAAGACGAAGACAATGCTGAGCACAATCAGCAGGGACGCCAGCCGCCAGTTGATGAACAGCGAGATTGGCAACAGGACAATCAGCGAAATCAGCGACGTGAGATGATCGCGAAAAAACCCCAGCCACAACTGCATCAGGCCATCCGTGCCCTGCAGCATTACTTTCATCAGGCGACCCGAATGGGTATTGCCGTGATAGGTCAGCGGCAACTGCAGCACGTGCTCGAAATAGCCGGTCAACACACTCTGCCGGCTGCGGTGCGAAAGCCGGTCGGCATTCAGGCCCGTGAGCGTGCCCGCGACGATCGAGAAGATGCCGAACCCGGCCCACGCGGCCAGGAGCCAGCCGAGGTGCGACCATGCCGGCGGCTGGTTCTGTGTTTGCGCACCGGTCAGCGTATCAATGATGCGTCCCAGCAACACAGGATCGGCGAACTGGGAGGCCGCGAGCGTCACGTTGGCAATGGCCAGAACCCACGCCAGGCGCCTTTCAGCCCCCAGCAGTCCGAGCACACGGCCATACAGGTGAATGAGGTTGCGCACGCCCTACCCTCGTCGATCCGAGGCACTCGGCCGCGGAATCCACTTGGTCGCACGCTTCAACCAAGGCGGCGGCGGCTTCACAGCGGTTCGAGGCTTGATCCGCAGGCGCTCGCCATTGGCATCATGGATCAGCTGCAGCGTACGCTTGTGATACGTCGCCAGATCCGGACGGTGGCCGATGCTGAGCAGCGTGGTGTCCTTCAGTTCCTCGTCGAACAGCGTCATGACGCGGTGCTGACTTTCCGCATCGAGCGCGGACGTTGCCTCGTCGAGGAAGATCCAACTCGGCTTGTGAAGCAGCAGACGGGCAAAGGCCAGGCGCTGCTGTTCGCCGAGCGATAGCGTCTTGTCCCACCGTCCGCGTTCGTCGAGCCGCGGAATCAAGTCATCGAGCGAGACACGCTTGAGCGCCTTGTGCAGGTCTTCATTGGTATAGGCGTCGGTCGGCGTCGGATAGGTCAGCGCGTACCGCAAGGTGCCCAGCGGCAAATACGGGCGCTGCGGCAGGAAGCTCATGGAATCGACCGGCGGCGTCAGGATGGTCCCCGCACCCCAGGGCCACAGGCCCGCAATGGCGCGGAACAATGTTGACTTGCCGGCGCCGGTCTCGCCGACGATCAGCACGCGGTCGCCCGGCAGGACGCTGACACTCGCTTCGTCGATCACGATCTGTCCATCCGGGCGAAAAATGCGGATGCCCTCGAACGAGAGACGTCCGTCCGGATTCTCCGACCGCGTGATCGTCTCCACACCCTCCTCGATGGCGGGCAGGTCATCGAGTGCGGAGCGAAAGCGCGCTATGCGGTAGATCGCCGAACGCCAATCCGCCAGGCGTGAGAAGTTGTCCACGAACCAACGCATGGCGCCTTGAACCTGCGTAAACGCGCCAGTCACCATCATCAACCCGCCGAGAGTCAGGCCGCCGTGGAAGTATGCCGGCGACGCCACGACCATCGGCACGATGATCGAGACCCATCCGGTGCCGGAGGTGATCCAGGTGAGCTGTGCGAGCGACGTCGACGTCCGCCGCATGACATCGATAACCGCCTCGAGCGACGATTCGAGGAACGTCCGCTCGTCTTTTTCCCCCGCATGCAGGGCGATGCTTTCGCCGAAATCGTTGACGCGCACCAGGGAGTAGCGGAACTCCGCCTCGCGCGCGTAGCGCTCGGTGTTGAGGGCAATCAGCGGACGGCCTACCCAGTAGGTCAGTCCAGATCCGATCAAGGCGTAGGCCAGCACGCACCACACCATGTAGCCGGGAATGGCTATCAGGTGCCCGCCGAGATCGAACGTGACTTGGGTCGATAGGACCCAAAGGACACCGACGAAGGCGATGATCTGCAGAAGCGAGCCGGTCGCGCCGCACAGAAGATCGACCGTGGCGTCGCCGATCAATTTCGTATCTTCCTGGATACGCTGATCCGGATTTCGCCCGTCGTCGCCGACAAAGCTCAAGTGATAGATGCGCATCGGCCGCAGCCATTCGTCCAGCAAATGGCGCGATATCCATTCGCGCAACCGGAACTTCAGGCGTTCCTGCATGAAGGTCTGGCTGACCGTCAGCGCCAGCAGCACAGCCACGATCGGCAGAAACGTGCCGATGTGGGCGAGGAAATCGGGGAGATCTTTGCGGCTGATCGCGTCGAAGAACTCGCCGTTCCATTTGTTCAGCAGCACCTGGCCGACGTTGATACAGACCGTGGCGATCGTGGCGGCGGCATAGAAACCGATCAGCAGCTTCCAGCCCGGGGCGGAGCGCAACGCGCGACCAAGCAGCGCGAGATCGGCGGCGATGTCGAAGTCTTCAATCCGCGACGGTGTCTCGGTGTGGGCGATTGCGACGCCGAGTTCGGCTTGCACCTTGCCACCGCTGCCGAGCGACGTTGCGGACGCCTTGGCGTCTTCGGCGGGTGGCGGATCAATTTTCACGCTTTGGTATTCCCTCGGCGCCCTGCACTGATGTGCGCGAGGGTATGAACGCAGCGAACCACAGATCGTTCCAAAACGAATGCCGCTCCGATTGCACACGCCGCGACCGAAACTTAACTTAATCTATTTATTTCAATACATTAGCGCATGGTCCGATGATCGCGCGCCGCGATGGTGCGCGACAGGGCGCGCATTTCACGCATAATGCGCTGGGGACACAGGGCCAGGGGAGGCGCGTCGGTGCGAACGCCGTTCTACAAGATTCTTTATGTGCAGGTGGTCGCGGCGATCCTGATCGGCGTCGCGCTGGGTGTGGCCGCCCCCGCGTGGGGCGTGGCGATGAAGCCGCTGGGCGACGCCTTCATCAAGCTGATCAAGATGGTGATCCCGCCGGTGATCTTCTGCACGGTGGTGGCCGGTATCGCCGGGATGCAGGACGCCAAGCGCGTGGGCCGCGTCGGCGTCAAGGCGCTGCTGTATTTCGAGGTGGTCTCCACCCTCGCCCTTCTGATCGGCGTCGCAGTGGCGGAGATTTTCCAGCCCGGCGCCGGCTTCAACGCCGATCCGGCGACCCTCGACGAAAAGGCCGTCGCGTCCTACGCCGCGCAGGCGAAGGGACAAACCACCATCGACTTCCTGCTGAATATCATTCCCACATCGCCGGTGGACGCCTTCGCCAAGGGCGACGTTCTGCAGGTGTTGCTGTTTGCGCTGCTGTTCGGCTTCGCGCTGTCGGCCCTGGGCGCGAAGGCGCCGATCGTGCGGGATTTCATCGATCAGGCCGGGGCGGTGATTTTCCGGATCATCCATATCATCATGAAACTTGCCCCCATCGGCGCGTTCGGGGCGATGGCGTTCACCATCGGCCGGTATGGCTTCGGGGCGTTGTTGCCGCTGGGCAAGCTGGTCGCCTGTTTCTACCTGACGTCCTTGCTGTTCGTGCTGGTGGTGCTTGGCGCGGTGTGCCGGTTCCTCGGCTTCCGGATTCTGCGGTTCCTTGCATACCTGAAGGAGGAACTGCTGCTCGTCCTCGGCACAAGTTCCTCCGAAAGTGCGCTGCCGGCCCTGATGCAGAAGCTGGAACGCCTCGGCTGCGCGCGCACCGTGGTCGGCCTGGTGGTGCCGACCGGATATTCGTTCAATCTCGACGGCACGAATATCTACATGACACTCGCGGCCCTGTTCATCGCCCAGGCAACCAACACGCACCTCACCCCCATGCAGATCGCCACGCTGCTGGCGGTGGCCATGATCACCTCGAAGGGTGCGAGCGGCGTGACGGGATCGGGCTTCGTCACGCTCGCCGCGACCATCGCCGTGGTGCCGGACATCCCGCTTGCCGGCATGGCGTTGATCCTCGGTGTCGATCGCTTCATGAGCGAATGCCGCGCGCTGACCAACATCGTCGGCAACAGCGTGGCGACGGTGTTCGTGAGCTGGTGGGAAAACGAACTTGACCGCGACGCCCTGCGCCGCGCGATGAGCCATCCCGAACTGCCGCACGCGGTGTAGGGCCTATCCTGGCGGCGCGCGGCCCCGTCTGGACGGCCGCAGCGTTCCTGAGTTCGGTCGCCTACGGGGCGGTGTTCATCGTCATGGAGAACGTCGCGCAGATCGTGCCGAGAACGCTCTGCAACGAAAGCGTCTGCGCCTCGAAGAAGCTGAACCGCACGGTACCCGCATCCTGACCCGAGCAGGCGATGCCATCGCAGAAGAAGCCGAACTTGCCCGGGTGGTCGAAGTTCACGCTGAGGCCGGACAAATTTATGATCGCTGTGGCGCCCGTGGGCACATTGATATGCAGCGAACCCCGCCGTCGCTGCAATCGAGCAACACGCCGCCGATCAGGGTCTGTGCGGTCAGGAAGTCGCGCAGGCTCGATCCCGTGAGGCGCGGCCCGACATACTACGTCGGCGCATTCACCAGCGTGCCGTTGACGGTGATCGTGCCCTGCACGGTGACGCCGCCTTGGCTGCCGTCATGGAAATCCGCGTTGCTGCCGACGGCAACCGGGCCTTGCGCGTCAGACGCATCGGGACTGACGGCGGCGGCCATGTTTCCGAACACGAACACGTCGCAGGTCGAAAGCACATCCTCGAGGTAGGTGAGCGCATCCGCAGCCGCAGGACGCGCCGCGAAGGTGATCGCAAGCAGCCCGAAAGCCACTGCGATCTTCAGAGAGGATTTCAACATCAGGACGCCACCCGGACACATCGAAATCACTCATGCACCTTATGCCGATGGATATTGAATAAGTATTACTTTATTCTGTGCGTGTTTTGCGCGATGCGCGACATCGTTTTCCACGTATTGCGATCACTTAGCCGGCACGATACCTTCGCCCGTGCGGCGTCATAAGGATGAGTAATGAGCACCTTCGTCATTATCGAGGATGATCAACCGACAGCTGAAATCCAGAAGAGCATTCTCGAGCAGAAAGGGCATACGGTTTTCGTCAACCTCGACGCCATGAGCAGCGTCGAGTTCGTGATCAAGCACAAGCCCGACATCCTGATCATCGACATCATCATGCCCGGGATGGACGGGCTCGAAGTCTGCCGCCGGCTGCGCCTGGTGCCCGAACTGCGCAAGCTCAAGATCATCGTGGTCTCCAGCAAGAATTATCCGGCGGACCGGATGCGCGCCCAGGCCATGGGTGCGAATGGGATGCTGCTGAAACCGGTGACGCCGGCCACCTTCGTCAGCGATGTCATGGCGCTCGCCGCCGACAATATGGACATCACCTACTGGGGCGTGCGCGGCACCATGCCGGTCCCGGGGCGCAAGACGTTGCGCTATGGCGGCAATACGGCGTGCGTCACGCTTGAAATGCCGCGTGGGCAATACTTCATTCTCGATGCGGGGTCGGGTATCCGCAATCTGTCGCGCGACATCATGGCGAACCGCAACGGCAACTTGACCGCGAAGATCCTGATATCCAACCCGCACTGGGATCACGTCAACGCCCTGCCGCTGTTCGTGCCGCTTTACATCCCCGGCAACGAATTCGAGGTGATGGGGCCCGGGCAAGGCGCGCTGACCATGCGCGAGATCGTCGCGGCGCAGATGGAGGGCACCTATGGGCCCATGAGCCTGCGCGAATTGGGTGCGCGCGTGTTCTTCCGCAATCTCGCCGAGGAAAAGATCGTTTTCGGCGACATCGAGGTGCGGACCATGCTGCTGTCCCATCCCGGCAATTGCCTGGGCTATCGCATCACCATGAGCGGGCGGTCGTTCTGCTACGTCACCGACAACGAACTTCACCGCAAGGATTCCCCCGGTTTCGATGCCAGCTACATCGATAAGCTGGTCGACTTCGTGAAGGACGCGGACATGTTGTTCATGGATGCGGCTTACACGGACATGGAGTACGGGGCGCGCGTCAATTGGGGGCATTCCTCCGTGCGCGAGGTCGCGGCGATTGCCCATGCGGCAAAGGTCAAAGAACTCCAACTGATGAACCATGACCCGGAACAGACCGATGACGACATCGATGCAAAGCTGGCGGATGCCAAGGACGTCTTGAATGCGATGGGTTCGTCCGTGATGTGCACGGCGCCGGCGGAAGGATCGCGGCGACGGCTGTCCGCCGACGGCAGCGTGACGGATCTTCCAGCGGTGGAGATCTAGGCCCGCCGCGGGCGCATGCTGTCGACGAAGGCTTCGACGTCGACACGCTTTTCGGTCTTTTCGTCCCAGCCGATGGACGGCGTGAGGAAGTCCTTCAAGCGCTCGCCCAGGACGGCGGTCTGTTCCAGGTTGGCGCGCCCCAGGCCGCGGCCGGAAATGATGAACACCCGGTCGGGATCGCAGTCCTTCAGGCGCAGCAGAAGATGCGGCTGGCGCGGTGTGCCGTGGATGGACCCATCGTCGCCGGCGCTGACTTCGACCGATATCTGATCCATCCGCACGATCATCGGCGACACGCCGGCGAATCCGATCATGCGATGCTGACGCGATATCAGGACAGGCGGGAACACTTCGCCTAGATCCGTCTCCAGCGGGAAGCCGAGGAGCCCGCCCTTCTCCCGCAAGGCTTGGGTGATGGCGTAGATCGCCTGGTCGAAACGGGCTTTCGTGCGCCCCGCCACGTTATGGCCGGCCGTACCGAGGAGAAAACACACGCCGAGGCCGACCCAGGCCCAGGACTCCGTCAAATCTGGGCGCAGGGTCGGATCTGAAGGGACGAGAACGATCCAGGCGCAGGGCACGAACAGGACGATTGCCGTGATCATGGCGGCGCTGGCGATGGCCATGCTGCGGCGCATGCTGCGGAACTCGGACCACTTCCAAGGGTTCTGCCAGCTGCTCATGGCCAGGAACGATCGGCAAAGCGCGGCAGGTCGCTCGCGAATAATCCGACGCGACCGCCAAAGGGGAACGAGAGACTCAGACCGCCAGCCAGATCGCGCCCGCTCGGCGCATAGGTGACGCGGCCGTAGGCGCCGAGGATCACATGGGGCGAAACAAGAGCTGCGCCGCGCACCACGGAATCGGTGCCGAACTGGCTTTGCGTGATGCCGTTGAAACGGGTGCCGTCGTCAGCCAGCGGGAAGCGCGGCGCGGCGCTCTCGCGGCTGTGCTGCAAGGCCGCCGTGAGGCGTCCGCCCAGCAGCCAGCCCCGTCCCTCTTGCGTCATGAAGTCGATGAAGCCGCCGATGCTGTGGCTCTGATCCGGGCTGTAGTAGCCGCCGTTGCCGAGCGTGAAGAAGAACTGGTTGCGGCGGTAGTGGTCGAAGCCGTAGGCCGGACCGATGCGCACATAGTCGAAGCCGGGCACGGCGAGTTCGTAGGTGAGGCTCGCGGTTGCGGCGATGTGGCTGTTGTCGGCGACACCGCGGCCCCGCAAGACGCTGCCGGCGGCCGACACGGACATAGAGACTTTCTCGTTCACGAGGTAGATCAGGCCCGCTTGCGGACCGATTTCAACCACGCGGCCCCAGGTCGTGCCGGTGGCCCCGTCGCGCTGGCCGGACATGGCGAGCAGGCTGTCGTAGCGCGGCGCGGCGCGCAAGGAGAGCGAGCCGATGAGGTTGCTCCAATTGCGTTCCGCTGAGATCGCCGCGACAGGCACGGCGCCGACAGCGCCGCCGATGGGCGTGGTGCCGACGTTCACGGCATAGGCCGCATCGATGGCTTCCTTGTCCCACCGGGCCCAAGGCATGGCGAGCGTGGCCGCACGTGCCGGTGCGACCGCGGAGGGACGTGCGGAGCCGACCTGCGTGAAGGGTGCCGGTGCGCCGATGCGCAGGCGGCCATAGTCTACGCCGAGACTGAAGCGTTGAGTCCCCAAGACCGTGCTGGCGGCGACGCTCATTCCCTGCCACGCGATCCGGTCGGCGCCGGACGAGCCGGTCTTGTCGCGCACAATGGCGCCAACGAAGGCTTGCGGCGCATCGATCCCCGCCGTACCGGGGGCCTCGAGTGTGCGTGCGAGCAACGGGCGTTGGCGGATGAGCGCCAGAGGGCCCATTTGTGCGCGATAGGCAGCCAAGAGGCGCGCATCGCCCGCGCCCGCGCGCGCTTCCAACTCGCCAACGCGACCAGACGCGATCAGGGACTGGGCGATGCCGTCGGCCGCGTCCGGCTCGGTGAGCGAGGCTTCGTCGAAGGCCTTCAGGGCATTGGTGTAATCGCGCTGGCGGAAATAGCTCCACCCGGTGAGCAAGCGCGTGCCGCCGCGGCGCAAATCGAGCTTGTCCGCGCGCGCGTCGAGATCGATCACGACCTGCCAGGCTTTGGCGTTGTAGGCCGCGAGCGCGCGGGCGGCAAAGGCATCGCCGCAGGCAATCGTCGCGCGGGTCGAACGGTCAAGCGGCGCGCAGGCTTTGGTGAGGGCCTCGCGTTCGCCATCGGGCCGTGCCAGCGCAAGGATGAGGCCGTAGCGGCTTTCCTCAGTCTGCGGCCCAGCGGCAAACGCGGCCGCGGCGCGGGGCCCCTCGCCCGCATCGAGCGCCACCCAACCGAGATCGGTGCGCACGCGCGCAACGCCATTCGTTTCGGCGATGCGCGCCAGGCGCTCCGCCGCCGTCCAGTCTTTGGCCTTGGCCGCCTGTTCCGCCGCAGCGCCGGCGCTGTGGCCAAGGAATTGCGCAGCTTGCATGCGGGCGTCGCCGGAGAGTGCGGCCACATGCTTGCCGGCATCGTCCCATCGGCCGAAGGCGGCTTCTGCTTTCACCAAGCTGCTCGCCGCCGCGGCCTGTTGCGGGGAGCCGGCCTTGGCCCATTCGAACGCCCGCTGCAGCCATTCGCGCGCCGGTGGAGGTGCCCCGGTGTCGAGCAGCGCGCGGCCGATGCGTTCAGCGCCGTTGGTGTCCTTGCGCCGCCGGGCTTCGTCGGCGAGTGAACTCAACTCGCGCGGTGAACTCTTGCCGGCGCGGACGGCGGCTTCGGCGGCATTCACTCGCAGGCCGTAGCGATCCGTCGGCGCAGCCGCTGTGGGCCGGCCGATATTCTCGATGGCGGACGCCAAGTCGCGCGGGACGGACCAGCGCGGGTTTTCCGTGCGCAGGCGGTTCAACTCGGTCTGCGCGCTGGCTTTGTCCTGCCGGCGCACGTGGTACCAGACGCCCGAGGTATCGACGTCCACAGTGGCGGACGGCTCGACTTGGCGCTTCACCGGCGGCGGTGTGCCGATGCTCTGGCCGCTGCGCTGAATCGATTCCACCTGCGCCAACGCAGGCAGTGCGACAGTGGCGAGCAGAAGCGTGGCGAAAAATGAGCTAGCGCGCGGCACGTTCTTTCTCCGCCAGAGCCGTCAACATACGTAGGCTGGTGCTGTAGTAGTCGTCAGTGGTGACGGACGGTGACTTCGCCTCACCGAGAGTCAGCTGCTTCACCGCCGCCATGCCCGGCGATTGCTTCTCCGGCGAGACGTCCCCTGTCGTGAGATCGATCCACGCGGGCGCACCGGCGGAGCCGCGCTCACGCCAAAACGCGGAGATCGCGTCCAGATGGGCCGCATCACCGTAGCCGCCCCAGATCAAGTAAAGCGGGATCCGGATGGCGTCATAGCCGAAGCGCGGCGGGAAGCCATCGGCGGGACGCAACGTGCCTGCCGTCTCCAGCCAATCCGGCGGCAGCTTGTGATCGCCGAAGCGGGCCTTCTCCACCAAGCGCGCACCGGTGGCGGCAACATCGTTCCACGCGGCGTCGTTGGTCGTCGCGGCGATGGCCTTCAGTGCCGGATAGACCCAGTAGGACAGATTCACCACGCGCTTGCCGTCGCCGACAAAGCCGTCGATCCCCGGCAGGAGGTAGGCCTCCGTGCCGTCGCGGACGATGAGCGGCTTCATCGCTGCGGCCAGCGTGAGCGCGGCATCGCGATCCGCAGGACGGTTCCACGCCGCCGCCGCGCGCAGCAGCGCCCAGCACATGACGAGATCGCCGTCCGTGGCGTTGTTGAGATCGGCGACCGGCTTCTCCGCGCCCGGCGTGTAGCGCCAGGAGTACAAGCCATCCGGTCGGCGCAGGGTGTCCCGCGTCCATCCCCAGACGCGATCGAAGGTGGCGCGATCGTCGTGGGCCACGGCCAACAGCATGGCATAGCCCTGCCCTTCCGTATGCGAGACGTTGCCGTTGCCGGTGTCCATCACACGCCCATCGGGGCCGACAAAGCGCTGCTTATAGGACCCCCACGCGGTGTCCACCGGCGCGGGACTGCGCCAGAAGACGACCGCGCCGATGACCAGCGCGACGCCGACAACTATGGCAACAATGACGCGCATCAACGAACCGGCTTACGCAGACGGTGGACGACGGCGGGCCAGCACCCACACGGTCAGGCCGGACAGGAGCATCAGCAACAACACCGTGCCGCCCAGCCAATACCAAGGATGCTGAGAAATGTAGAAGCGCACCGTCATGCCCGGCGAGTCCGCACCGATCTGGTAGCGGGGCGACAGGCGCAAGGTGACGACGGAGTCCGAGGACCGCTTCCAGAGCATGAAGTCGCCTCGCGCCTGCCCCCAGTACTGAGGCGACGTGAGTTGGTGCATGCCTTCGATCAGGCGTTCACGGTTGGCGGCGGTGACCACGGTGGCGGTCCCGGCGCCGTCGGCGCGCACGGCCGTGAGCACGAGATTGTCGCCGAGGTCGTTGGCCTGTTCCACGGCGCCGGCCGGCAACTGCTGGTCCGGTTTGCGGGGCGCTTGCGAAAACGGCCATAGGCGTTCGAGTACGGTGGGCGCGGCGACGCCGATGGGTGATCTGCCCCCTTTGAAGTGGTCCTCCGTTAGGTATGATTTTGACCAGGAGGATAGGATCAATGGCCAGGAAGCGGCATACAGCTGAAGAGATCGTCTCGAAGTTACGGCAGGTCGATGTGCTGATG